>DAOLZQ010000138.1:0-1620 GCA_035426385.1 Saprospiraceae bacterium | reverse complement strand
ATGTCTTTAATGCTTCCTTTCTTCTCTCCATCCTGAACAATGGGATAGTAATATTCTCCTGAACCATCGTCACTTAGTCTGGCCAGCTTGAATTTAAAATCTTTACCCAAATGGTTGTATAGATTACTATGGAATGCAAATGCCATGATGGATTCAGCGGGAAGAAAGTTTTCTGCTAATGCGATGTCGACCTGCATTTCTAAGATGGAATCTATTTCCGGTCCATCTTGAAGAGCAAGGTTCATATAAAATCCAATTGCATCAGGTCTATTTTCCTCGTTGACGAATTTCTTTGTTTCAATGGCCTGTATAGCACCCCCAGACGTGAGCGGAAATGCAATGGACTTATTGATCAGCTCACTCAATCTTGATATCAAACCTTCCTTTGTAACATTTGCGCTTGGAAGTGCAACCACAGCATCAACAAGTTGCCCTGAGATATCTACAAGATCAATATTTATAGAAATATCATCTATCAGTCCATCTGGACGTGTGTTGTATCCTAGTCTAAAAGTAACATCTATGAAAATATTGTAATTCCCATTGATTAACGCAGAGGGACTTTCATCCACATTCATTAGGTAACTAGGATATAGTTTTACTCTAATATCTGCATCAGAGCCAGTGAGTATTTCTACAGTGAGTTCGTCGTCATGGTCTGAGTAGACGGTAGGAATTATATTGAGATAGGGATGCTCATTGCCTGAGAAGAGCTCATTCACCTCATATAGTCGTTTGGCTGGCAAATCCATTGGTGGGTGCAGAATCACTGCGTCCGTCCTGATAACTACCTCACTGTTGTTTTCTTTAATCTCATTGATAGACCAAATCGGTAAAGTGCCGGTTTCAAAGAGAGTCATTAGCATATTCCGAATATATTCGGGTGTCATCAGGAATTCTATATGGTATCCTGATTTGATGAGTCTTTGATCAATCATAGTACAATTTTTAATTTTTTAATGCAGACGAAAAGGGAAAACAAAAAAAAGAGATAATTCCGTGCAAGTAATAGGCGGAACAGTATTCAGTCAAAAATAGCTGCTGTGCTTGACTAGTAAGGTTCTGGTGATACCTTTCAAATTGTAAGCATGCTAATGCATGTTACTTGTTCAAATCTAACAAACTTAAAATATCCAGCGAAAAATATTTTTTTGGTTTGGTCTTTCTCATACCTAATTATTGATTTATTTAGATAGATTCTCTTTGGGAATGCAAGCACTGCCATAGAAAAGAACATCGACCTTACTGTTTCGTATAGGTTGAATTCAAAACCCGAGGCTGTCGTAGAAAGTGAAGAAATTATCCTGCTAACCGAGGATGTATACCCGATCTTTTCCGATAGATATGTGGCCAGCAGGTTATTTTAGTAATAAAGACTTAGTCATTATTATCCATTTGTAATACGCTGTAGCCAACTTACAATACTCTCCAATACTTCAGCTGAGATAGTTTGCTCGATTGTGCCGTATTCACTTGGTAGGCCGGAATCGCTTTCCTGAAAAAGGTGATTTAGATGTGGAAATCTCTTGATAGTTATGTTTTTATTTCCACCCTTCTTCAGTGCCGTTTCGATAGCCGCGAGATTCTCAGTAGCAGGTACCTGCAGGTCATTTCCTCCAT
>DAOLZQ010000137.1:0-2559 GCA_035426385.1 Saprospiraceae bacterium | reverse complement strand
GTTTGTTGTTTGTTGTTTGTCACAATTTTAAAGATGCTTCTATGGCCAACTAAGACATTACTAGAAGATCAAACTATACCTTGGATCATCCTAGAAATATATTCCCATTTAAAAGCCATTGATCGAAGGAAAAGTATTATACTTTTACCCATTTGTGTAGGGATAGGTTAAATTTTTCCTACTTATACCGTTATAAATGGGTAATTGCCTTAACCTAATTTTATTAGTATCTCTATGATCCGCTCAGCTGTCTCGCCGTCCCACATCTCGGGGATTGAACCCTTTTTCCATTTGCCGGCAAAAAGCTTCTCCATAGCGGGTGGAATTGCACTTGGATCGGTACCCAATAATTCATTGGTACCCATCGAGATTGTCTCCGGTCGCTCCGTATTGTCTCTCAGTGTCATACACGGTATCCCCATTACGGTAGTTTCCTCAGTGATGCCGCCACTGTCTGTAATCACCGCTTTGGCATTCTTCACCAGATAATTAAATTCGAGATATCCCAACGGCTCTATCAGATATAGATTGGTAGCTGAAATGCCGGTCTGTTTCAATACCCCGGCCGTACGCGGATGAACCGGAAAAATTAGAGGTATCCCCGCTGAATGTGCTATAATAGTGTTAATTAAGCTTGCCAACCCTTTCTCTTCATCTACATTTGACGGCCGATGCAGTGTCATGACTATATAATTATCCTTCTTAAGGCCGACTTCATCGTAAAAGGGCGGTTTCTTGAGCTTGTCCATATTCTTCAATAGGGTATCAATCATACAATTACCAACGAAGTATATTTGCTCTATTGATTTACCTTCTTTAATTAAGTTATTATTAGCTGTCTCAGAGGTAGTAAAAAAATAATCCGTTATAGCATCGGTTACCATACGGTTTATCTCCTCCGGCATAGTCAGATCACCTGATCTGATACCACCTTCTACGTGAGCAACCTTTATATTATTCATCTTCTTTGCGGTGACGGAGCAAGCCATCGTCGAGGTTACATCGCCTACCACCAGTACCAGATCCGGCCTCTGAGCCAGGATGGCTTTTTCGTAACCGATCATGATAGCGGCCGTTTGTTCAGCCTGACTGCCTCCTCCTGCACCCAGATTAAGATGCGGTTCAGGAATGCCCAGTTGAGAAAAAAAGTCACCGCTCATCTTACGGTCATAATGCTGACCGGTGTGGACTAATCTATAGTCAATTTTATGACCACCCTTCTTTGCCACTTCAATGGCAGCAATGATAGGCGCTATTTTCATGAAATTTGGCCTGGCACCTGCTATTATATCTATGATCATATTAATTAATCGAATTTCTTTGTGTACTTCTGATTATATCAAGCATATTTCCGGCTAGTATTTTCCGGTCAAATGAATTAGCTAGTTCACTACATCCTAATTTCAATCCTTCATAATATATTTTATCTTGTTTTAACTTATATATTGAATTAATAAAATCCAATTCATTTTCTGGTTCGAAACAAATACCCGCTTTGTATTGCTCAATTATTGATTTTGCCTCACCTTCTACTCCCAGCAGAATAGGTTTGAGCATAGCTGCGTTTTCAAAGATCTTAGAAGGTATTACCGTTTTGAAGGTATCTGATTTCCGCAATGGCACCAGAGCGGCATCGATCAAGCTGATATAATCTCCTATCTTCTCCTTGCTGACTGAATCAAGAAATGTACAATTTTTTAATTGGAGTGATTTTGCCAAGTCTTTGATTTTATTCTTTTCAGCTCCATTTCCGATAAATAAAAAATGTATTTCATTATCTGAAACTTTTGCTGCAGCCTCTACGATAAAGTCAAGCTTGTGAGCCATACCATGAGTACCAATATAACCTATGACAAATTTTCCTGTCAGATTTAATTCCTCACACAGCGCCTTATCTTTTGGAATAAACATAAACTTATCCAGCAATACACCATTTTTTACTACGTGTATTTTATCTGGTTCTACTCCCCATTCAATCATCTTTTCTTTAAATGTGTCGGTCACAACTACGATGGAAGCAGCTCTCTTATAAAGCCATCTTTCGACCTTTTCCAAATATGTAAATACCCGGCTATCATGTTTCATGGCGCTCACAGCTTTGATGGATTCGGGCCACAGATCACGTACTTCCATAATCCAGGGCTTTCTCTTAAAAATGGATAAGAAGCTACCACTCACCGCGGTAAAAAATTGAGGTGAAGTAGCCACTATGATATCACACTTTTGAAATAAGCCAAAGAAAAAAGAAGTGATACTATAACTGATATAGTCCAGTATTCGTTTTGCGAAACCTTCATTTGCAGTGATGTAACTCCATACTCTGATCACAGTAACGCCATCCACTACTTCTTTAAAAAATAGCCTATTCCGATAGCCTTCAAAGACCTTACCATGTGGAAAATTGGGTGCACAGGTGATGATAGTAACTTCAGCTCCATTTCTGATCCATTGCTGTATATGTTCATAAGTCCTAGAAGCGGGCGCATTCACTTCCGGCGGATAATTGTCCGAGAGAAAAAGTATTTTAATTTTATCCTCTGCCACCTATACTTCTGAAAT
>DAOLZQ010000136.1:0-2653 GCA_035426385.1 Saprospiraceae bacterium | reverse complement strand
CCATCCTTTCAGTTAACAAATACCATTTCTTTTTCTAAAGCCCTAAAATTGGGTGTGGGAAAAGAATTACCTGAATTTAAAAGTGAACTCGATGATACAGTAATTTTGCAATATACGGGGGGAACTACCGGGATTGCCAAAGGTGCCATGTTAACACATAGAAATTTACTGGCCAATCTTGAGCAAATCAGAGTTATATTCCTTTCCGTTTTAAAGCAAGATGAGGAATTGAGTTTGTGTCCACTGCCGATGTATCATATTTTTGCGTTTACTGTGAATTGCCTTGCACTAATGAGCCTCGGCTGCCCTTCTGTACTGATCGTGAATCCAAGAGATATTCCATCACTTGTTAAAGATTGGAAAAAATACAAACCATCAATTTTTCCTGCAGTCAATACTTTATTTACTGCATTGATGAATAATAAAGATTTCAAATCATTAGATTTCTCAGACTTAAAAGTGCCTTTTGCAGGAGGAATGGCATTGCAGTCTGCCGTGGCAACAAGATGGAAAGAGATAACAGGAGTAAGGATCGTCGAAGGGTATGGACTAACGGAGACTTCTCCGGTGGCTTGTGTTAATCCTTTGGATGGAACTGAACGGCTTGGAAGTATTGGATACCCTGTACCATCTACTGATATGAGACTAGTGGATGATGCCGGGAATGAGGTTGCACAAGGTGAAACGGGTGAAATACAAGTTAAAGGTCCCCAAGTCATGAAAGGATACTACAATAAGCCAGAAGAAACAGCTAATTCAATTAAAGATGGTTGGTTCAGTACAGGTGATATCGGCCTTATGGAGGCTGATGGTTATTTTAGAATTGTTGATAGAAAAAAAGATATGATCCTGGTTTCTGGATTTAATGTATTTCCAAACGAAATTGAAGAAGTGGCTGTCATGCATCCTAAGGTACTTGAGGCTGCTGCCATTGGGGTACCTGACGAAAAGAGCGGAGAACATGTAAAATTATTTGTGGTTAAAAGAGATCCCACCTTGACAAAGGAAGAGTTAATGGGCCACATGAAAAGCAATCTAACCAACTATAAACATCCTCGTGAAATCGAGTTCAGAGATGATCTTCCAAAGACCAATGTTGGGAAGATACTTCGAAGAAAATTGAAAGAATAATATTTTGTAACTTATCATTATTTCCCACTAACTATCTGTTTTAAATTTTAATATTAATTTATGCGATTATTTTCCTTGTTATTTTTAATTGTTTTTTCTACAATATTTACATCACCGATGGCAGCCCAGGATAAATTAGTTAGAGAGCTAAATATCCGCAAGACACTAAGCCCGGTAAGTGATAGAAATGTAATTCTTTCCAAACCGAATCAAGCTGAATTAAATGCACTTGGTCTAAGAAAGGAAGGAAATGCTACTTTCTTCAGAATTGATCCAGTTGTAATACACGATATCATTCAAGAGCATCCGGACTTACTAAGGTTGAAAATACCTTATGGAATAGATGGTGCTGAATTTGAAGTGGTATTGTATAACAAAAATCCATATGTGGATAATGCTATAGTTAGAACGAGCGATGGAAGCAAATACCAGATGACTAAGGGAGCTTACTATAGAGGTGTTATCGAAGGAGAGGAAAAAAGTCTTGTAGCATTGAGCTTTTTTGAAGGTGAAATGTCAGGAATTGTTTCTTCTATTGATAAAGGGCAATATGACATCGGCAAAACAGATAAAGATGGTATTCATGTAAGCTATGATTCTCAAACCTTACCATACAAGAACAATTTCAAATGTGGCACTACCGATGAGCAGTCTTCTGTGATGGACAATATTGAAGGTGAGCTGGAGACCAGAGATGCAGGTGATTGTGTTAAGATCTTCATGGAAGCTTCTTACAAAATATATGAGAACAAAGGCAGTGTAGCCAACGTAGAAACTTATATAAATGGATTCTTCAATGTTGTTGCGACATTGTATGATAATGAAGATGTGCCGGTAGCTATTTCTGAGATATTCGTTTGGACATCACAGGATCCATTTCCGACGAATGACTCAGGAGATGCACTTGATTTTTATACAGACTATAGGACCAGTTTCAATGGCGATCTAGCCCAGCTATTGGCAAAAACTAATAATGGAAATGGTGGAATTGCATGGCTAAATGCTTTGTGTAACAATAGCATAAAGTATTCATATTCAGACATAAATATGACCTATAGTAATTTCCCTAATTACTCATGGACAGTTGAGGTGGTCACCCATGAATTAGGTCATAATATTGGATCACAACATACACATTCATGCTCTTGGCCGGGAGGTGCTATTGATAATTGTTATGAAACAGAAGGCTCCTGTGGCCCCGGACCTGCACCAGTGAATGGAGGTACTATTATGTCATACTGCCATTTGACAAACTATGGTATTAATTTTGCAAATGGATTCGGTCTTCTACCAGGAAACAAAATCAGAGAACGAGTCATAGCTAAGCAATGCCTTGGTGTATGTGGGCCTCAATGTCCTACATTTGTAATCACCGGAGCTCCAATACCACTTAGCTGTTTTGGCGCTAATAATGGTTCTATTTTGCTTAATGTTCCCACGGTAGGTCAAGCACCATTTACCTATTTGTGGTCAAATGGAGCCACCTCAAAAGATATTTATGACCTTGCTCCCGGCACATATA
>DAOLZQ010000135.1:0-2694 GCA_035426385.1 Saprospiraceae bacterium | reverse complement strand
CCTGCCCGAACCACTTGATTGAGATCGCCTACATTGAGTCCATACAATGCAAGTTTATCTTTATTGTACCGGATAGTGATTTGTGGCAATCCTGACACTTGTTCTGCCCTTGCATCTTCTACACCTTTCACGCTCTGTATAATAGGCACCACCTCGTCAGCAAGTCCCGATAATAGCTCTATATCTTCACCAAATATCTTGATGGCGACATCACTTCTGACACCCGTCATCAATTCATTAAATCTCATTTGTACAGGTTGCGTAAATTCTGTGGTGACACCTGGTAAATCATTCAGCACCTTGTCCATTTTAGCCATCATCTCTTGTGTGGACGATGCAGAAGTCCATTCAGATTTTGGTTTCAATATGATCATTACGTCAGCCACTTCCATAGGCATAGGATCCGTCGGTATCTCCGCACTTCCGATCTTTGATACCACCTGTTCTACTTCAGGAAAATTTTTCAAAAGTAACGCTTCAGCTTTTGTAGTAGTTTCTATTTCCTGAGCCAGTGATGTACCCGGGGGAGTAATGATATGGGTAGCAATGTCCCCTTCTTCGAGTGTCGGAATAAATTCTCCTCCCATATTACTGAATACAAATAGTGCAAATACAAACAACGCTACTGACAAAACAATGATCATTGCTTTGGCCTTTAGAGCCATTTCAAGTACAGGTTGATAGATTCTGTATAAAAAGTCAATAATTTTATCACTTATATTTCTTTTGTGTTCCGTTTTTCTGCTTAAAAATAAAGCAGACATCATGGGCACATAAGTAAGAGAAAGAATAAAGGCACCTAATATCGCAAACGATACGGTCTGAGCCATCGGCTTGAACATTTTACCTTCTATACCTACCAGAGCTAAAATCGGAAGATATACGATGAGTATAATTATTTCTCCAAAAGCTGCGCTGCTTCTTATTTTTGATGCAGCTCCATACACTTCAGTATCCATTTGTGCAGCAGTGAGTTTTCCCTTATTGATGGTCTGTAGCCGGTGTACTATGGCTTCAACAATGATCACCGCCCCATCTACTATCAAACCGAAATCGATGGCGCCAAGACTCATCAAATTGCCACTGACCCCAAATGCGTGCATCATGATGACAGCAAATAATAAAGCCAGCGGTATCACCGATGCTACTATTAACCCAGCCCGCCAGTTTCCCAATAGCAATACCAGAATAAACAATACGATTAATGCACCTTCCAGTAAGTTGGTTCTGACGGTTGATATGGCATTATTTACCATCTTAGTCCTATCCAGATAAGCTTCAACAGCTACCCCTTCCGGCAATGTTTTTTCTATTTGAAGCATTCGCTCTTTAACTACTTCGACCACATCAGCACTGTTTTCACCCTTCAACATCATGACCATACCAGCCACTGCTTCTCCCTCTCCGTCTTTAGTGGTAGCGCCATACCTGACCGCAGATCCTAACTGAACTTGTGCTACATCACGGATCAGAATAGGAATGCCATTCATATTTTTTACGACAATTTTACCTATATCTTCCAATGAACTAATCATGCCGATGCCCCGGATAAAATAGGCATTGGGCTTTTTATCGATATAAGCACCACCCGTATTTTCATTATTTTTACGCAAAGCTTCAAATATCTCAATGATATTGGTATTCATGCTTTTTAGCTTATCCGGCTCGATGGCAATTTCATATTCTTTAAGTAAGCCTCCAAGAGTATTGACCTCAGCCACACCGGTAATACCGATCAGTTGTGGTTTTATGATCCAGTCCTGGACAGACCTTAATTCTGTGGCATGAAATTTATCTTCATATCCCGGCTTAGCAAAAACGGTATATTGATATATCTCGCCTAAACCAGTACTAATAGGTGCCATTTCAGGTGTGCCTAATCCTGGCCCAATATTGTCTTCCGCTTCTTTAAGTCGCTCATTGATCTGAACTCTGGCCCAGTACAAATCCACATGTTCTTCAAATACTACTGTGACTGTACTTAAACCAAATTTTGATACACTCCGCAATTCTACCACTTTCGGTACAGATTTGACCGCTTGCTCTATGGGGTAGGTGATCAGTTGTTCTACTTCCTGTGTTGCAAGAGTAGGTGATAAAGTCA
This sequence comes from Saprospiraceae bacterium, assembly GCA_035426385.1. Lineage (GTDB taxonomy): Bacteria > Bacteroidota > Bacteroidia > Chitinophagales > Saprospiraceae > Parvibacillus. Next base: position 590 of record DAOLZQ010000135.1, on the reverse strand, counting down.
AAATCTGCACCTGATTATTTGTAATATCAGGCAAAGCATCGATGGGCAATCTTGACAAACTGTAGATACCAAAAAGTACCATAGCAGCAGTAAACAGCCCTATTATAAACTTATTTTTTATAGAAAAATATATTATTTTATCTAGCATTCAATAAATGATTAAGGATGAATGAATAATGTTTTAGTCCGGATTATTTCGAATCTCGGACAAATGGGTGGAAATAAAATATTTTTTAAGAGAATGTTAGATTTTACTTGTACAGTAATATCCAATTAAAAAAACATTCATTAATCACAATACATTAAGCATTAACCTTGGGTGGCTGCCAGATCGTATTTAAAAAGGTAGAAGAAGGACTGTCATAGTATAAAAATGTATTATCAACTCTACTCACTTGCACGAATTTTGTAGAAACTAGTACATTTTTAGAGCCAAATTCAAAATTAACAGAAGTGTGACAACAAGTACATGTACAGAAAGGACTGCAATGGTTATCACTATCTTCACTGTGGTCATGGTTATCTTGTGATTCATGATCGTTATGATAAGCCGCAGAGTGTTCAACTTCATTTAATACTAAATGAATATC
>DAOLZQ010000134.1:0-2748 GCA_035426385.1 Saprospiraceae bacterium | reverse complement strand
TCCTCCGGATGAATTAAGGTAAGATAAAGAAAGAAAGAAAGAAAGAAAGAAAGAAAGAAGAGTCATTAACTTATTATTAACATTGAATAGTATTTTATATTTTATATACGCTTATTCCACTTCAGAACGGCAATTTTAAAAAAATATCCACTAGTCTGCCAGCAATCCGAGATTAATGCTTAATAGCCATCAATTATTTGATTAATAGATTCTGATGAGTGGTTATTTGGTATATTTGCCCTCTTATTTTGACCGGAGAATGGCACGAACTAAAAAAGAAAATACTACACCTCTCGGATATATCCGGATCAAAGGAGCCAGAACCAATAATCTGAAGAACATAGATCTGGATATCCCAAAGAACAAACTTATCGTGTTTACCGGGGTATCGGGTAGTGGGAAGAGCTCGATTACCATGGATACGCTGTACGCCGAAGGTCAGCGACGCTACGTAGAAAGTCTTTCCAGCTATGCACGCCAGTTCATGACCAGGATCAAAAAACCGGACCTGGATTATATCAAGGGTATCAGTCCCGCTATTGCCATCCATCAGAAAGTTCGCACCGGCAGTGCCCGTTCCACAGTGGGTACTATGACAGAACTCTTTGACTATCTGCGTCTTTTATATGCCCGTGTTGGTAAAACTTTTTCACCTATCAGTGGACGTGAAGTTACTCAACAGACAGTCACTGACATCATCAATGAATATCTCAATTTTCCAAAGGAAACTCGGATTCTTATCACGTCACTGCTCAGTAAGCCAGAAGGTGACAGTTGGGCTAAGATCTTCGAGCGCAGCATACAGAGGGGTTATACTCGTATCTGGCATAAAGGTGAAACTATAAAACTAGAAGATGCGCTGGAGGATGGGACTTCATTCGATTCGAAGCAGCCCATATATTTGGTCCTTGACCGGGTAGTCGCCGATCCTGCAAATGATGACAATACAGTAAGGGTCAGCGATAGTATAGAGTCAGCACTGGCGACAGGAATCGGAAGGATGCAATTCATTCTCGAATCTGGGGAAGTACTCAATTACAATACCAGGCTTGAGATGGATGGTATTATTTTTATCGAGCCAACACCGGCCATGTTTAATTACAATAATTCACTGGGTGCCTGTCCCGCCTGTGAAGGATATGGTATGGCGATAGGTATTGATCCCGATAAAGTAGTACCCAATAAGCAAAAATCATTGTATGATAGTGCAATAGCACCTTGGGTAGGTGAGAAAGGTTCTCCTTTTTTCCTAAGTCTATTGAAAAATGCTGAAAAAGCGGGCATTAGGCTTCATACTCCCTATAAAGACCTGACTTCAGATGAAATAAATCAAATCTGGCAGGGAACTAAATTATTCAAGGGCATCAAAGACTTCTTCCGTGAGATAGAAGCAGCTTCATATAAAATCCAAAACCGCGTCTTATTATCCAGATATCGCGGACGAACTACTTGCCCGGTGTGTAATGGAAAGCGCCTCCGACCTGAAAGCCTTTATGTGAAGGTAAATGGCAGGGATCTTGGTGAGGTAGCAGATATGAATATAGAACAACTAACGCAGTTCTTTCAAGATTTAAAACTTACGGAACGAGAAGAGCAGATAGCAGGACGAATCCTATTAGAGATCAATACCCGGCTGAATATATTATATACCCTTGGTCTGGGCTATCTATCACTACAGAGACTCTCATCGACACTGAGCGGTGGTGAGACCCAGCGGATCCATCTTACACGCCTCCTAGGCAGTAATCTGACTGGTTCGCTATACCTGCTGGATGAACCCAGTGTAGGACTGCATCCGAGAGATACAGGTGCTATGGTGGAAGCACTCAAGCACCTCAGAGACCTGGGTAATACCGTCATCGTAGTGGAGCACGAGGAAGAAATAATTAAAAAAGCGGACTATCTGGTGGATATGGGTCCTGCTGCTGGCACATATGGAGGTGAAGTCGTATTTCAGGGCAATTTTGATGAAATAGCCACTTCTAAAGTTAAAAATAGCCTGACTCTCGACTATCTAACCCGTCGTAAAAAGATAGAGGTACCTGCTGCTCGAAGAAAGACACGTCATTTCATCTATATGGAGGGCGCCAATATGCATAATTTGAGAAACGTAGATGTTAAAATTCCACTTCGCAGCCTGGTGTGTGTCTCAGGAGTCTCCGGATCCGGAAAAAGTACACTAATAAAAAGTGTCTTGTATCCCGCACTGAATAATGCCATAGAAAGTAAAAGCAAGACCATCTCAACAAATAATCTGGCGCTGCTATCAGGTGACATTCAGCATCTCACACAGATAGAATTGATCGATCAGCAACCCATCGGTAAATCCTCCCGCTCCAATCCGGTGACATATGTCAAAGCCTATGATTATATTAGGGAATTATTCACTACCCTACCCCTCTCCAAACTAAGAGGGCTCAAACCGAAACATTTCTCTTTCAATGTAGAAGGAGGTCGGTGCGAAACCTGTAAGGGTGAAGGTGTGACGGTGATAGACATGCAATTCTTGGCAGATGTAACCTTAGTGTGTGAAGAATGTAAAGGACAACGCTTCAAACCGGAAATTCTCGAAATTACGTACAAGGGGAAAAGTATTTTTGATGTGCTGGAAATGGACATTCATAGTGCAATTCATTTTTTTAATGACTCACCCGAGATTATTCAGCGTCTGTCACCACTGGATGAAATAGGTCTCGGATATGTACGACTAGGGCAGGCATCTTCTACCCTCTCGGGGGGAGAAGCTCA
>DAOLZQ010000133.1:0-2914 GCA_035426385.1 Saprospiraceae bacterium | reverse complement strand
CCTAAACCCACATATATCAAAATATTCTATATAAAAGTTTAAATTTGCCCTTCAAAGCAGTGCTGATGAGCCTATCATAACCTCTGCTCAAATCGAAATATGGCCAAGGATATTAAGAGAGAACCCAATCCCATCATACCACTCGATGGGATGTACGAAAATTACTTTCTGGACTATGCGTCCTATGTGATCCTGGAGCGTGCTGTGCCTATGATGGAGGACGGGTGTAAGCCGGTGCAGCGACGCATACTCTACAGTATGAAAGTGATGGATGATGGGCGATACAATAAAGTAGCCAATATCATAGGCCAGACGATGCAATACCATCCGCATGGCGACGCCTCCATCGGCGATGCCTTGGTGGGCCTGGGTCAAAAGGATTTGCTCATAGATACACAGGGCAATTGGGGTGATTTCCGCACCGGCGATTCAGCGGCTGCACCCAGATACATCGAAGCGCGATTGTCCAAATTAGCACTTGAAGTATTATTTAATGCGGACACCACCACCTGGCAACTGACTTACGACAGCCGTAAGGAAGAACCAGTCTATCTGCCGGTGAAGTTTCCTCTATTACTCGCGCAGGGTGTAGAAGGCATAGCAGTAGGTCTGGCTACCAAGATACTGCCACACAATTTTATCGAACTCATCGACGCCTGCATTGCACACTTGAAGGGAAAGAAATTCCAATTGTACCCGGACTTTCCGACGGGTGGAATGGCGGATGTCATCAATTACAACTCGGGTCAGAAAGGAGGTCGAGTCATCAGCCGAGCTCGCATAGAGACTATCGACCGGAATACGATAGTCATCCGTGATCTGCCATTTGGTGTGACCTGTGATAAGCTCATCGAGAGCATACTGAAGGCGAATGATAAGGGTCAAATAAAAATCAAAAAGATAACTGATAATACGGCGCAAAATGTAGAAATCAATATCGACCTGATACCAGGTATTTCTGCGGATCAGACTATCGATGCGCTGTACCACTTTACTGATTGCTCCACCTCTCTGTCCACATTTGCGTGTGTGATAGTAGATAATAAACCGGTCTTCCTACCGGTAGAAGAAATTCTCAGGATGAATGTGGCCCAGACCAAATATTTGCTGGGCGAAGAATTAAATATTCAACACGATGAGCTGAAAGAAAAATGGTTTAATACCAGTCTGGAAAAGATCTTCATAGAGCAACGCATCTACCGAGACATAGAGGTAGCTGAATCATTTGACATGGCAAAAGAAATCATCCATACCGGCCTATTAAAGTTTGTAAAAACACCCGGAAATAAAAAACCGTCGAAAAAAATGGCAGAATTGCATCGGGACATTCGCGATGAAGACATCATCAGACTGACTGAAATTAAAATTAAGAAAATTTCGAAATACAGTTCTTATGAAACGGATGAAAATCTAAAGAATCTACTCACTCAGATCGATGAGACTCTCCACAATATCGCACATCTCAATGACTACACCATCCAATGGTTCGTCCACCTGAAGACCAAATATGGCAAGGGACGGGAACGCAAGACGGCGCTATCTTCTTTTGAATCCATTGAGGCTGTAGCAGTAGTCCAGAACAATGCAAAACTGTATGTCAATCGCAGTGAAGGCTTCGTCGGCTATGGGTTGAAAAAAGATGAATACATCACAGACTGTTCTGACATAGATGATATCATCGCTTTTACCTCAGCGGGGAAATTTATGGTAACTCGATTGTCCGAAAAAACATTTATAGGTAAAGACATCATCCACGTCGCCGTATGGAATAAGAATGATGACCGCACTACTTACAATGCCATTTATTCTGACGGTCCAAACGGCATCACCTTTGCCAAGCGGTTCAATGTCCAGAGCATCACGAGAGACAAAGAGTATGATCTTACTAAGGGTGCGACAAAGCCAAAATTACTTTACTTCTCTGCCAACCTCAATGGCGAAGCAGAGATGGTAAAAGTGGTATTGCATCCTGCTTCCCGAGCCAAGACAAAGATATTTGATTTCGATTTCAGTGAGATTGCGATCAAGGGAAGAGATTCGAAGGGTAATATTGTGACCAAATATCCGGTCAAAAAAATCACTTTAGAACAAAGGGGCGGCTCTACACTCGGTGCACAGAAATTGCACTATGATGCTGATAATGGCCGACTGAATATAGATGGGCATGGTCTGCAACTCGGAGAAATAGATTTTGATAGTAAATTATTGGTCATATATCAAAACGGCACACTTGAATTACTGCCGATCGATATGGCGATGAAAATCAACAATAAAGACGTTGCACTGATTGAAATTTTTGATGCTGATAAAATACTGAGTACGGTATATTATGATGGCATCAAGGGTTGGACTATGGTGAAGCGATTTATAGTCGAAAATGATCAGTTATTTAATAAGTTTTCCTTTATCACAGACCATCCTGACTCTGCACTACTGCTTATCAGTAGTTCTGCTGAGCCACACGTCACCTATGACCTTAAAGTCCGAAACAACTGGGTACATTCCGAGCTCAATCTGGCGACAATGATCGACGTAAAAGGTTGGAAAGCACAGGGAAATAAACTGAGTGCAGAGAAACTGAGGAACTTTAAAGAATTTATACCGCTCACTGCATCCTCATCAGACAGTACCATCATCCACGTAGGAGATACAATAGAGATCAATTTCGATGGAGCACAGAGTACACTATTTGAATAGTGAAAGCGGCGAGCGTGTCAGTATAGTTCTATACCCCCTTTGCTTTATTTACCGAGGTTGGACGCCGCGCTCGCTGCCGCTGCGCTCCTTGCTATAGGGCGTAAGCGGTAGGACACTTAATGGTTAATTGTGAATGATTAATGGTTCGCTTCGCTTTGGTCGTTGGGTCGCTACGCTTTAGTCTTTGGTTTCTATCTGACAAACAATTTGGTTAAAG
>DAOLZQ010000132.1:0-3029 GCA_035426385.1 Saprospiraceae bacterium | reverse complement strand
ATTTAAAAAAGCTCATCCATTTTCTATTTTACGCTTACTTTATTCTCGGAAGCTGCTCACGACGCTCGCAGTTCGCTCACTGAAGATGGCAATCCATCTTCACTCCTACGGAGCTTGTTCGCTCATAGTTTACTTTTTTGGCGACTGAAAGAAAGTAAAAGTCCTGCCGGCTCAATAGTCAATCTAAGGTAATAGCAAATGAGTCGTTCTACACGTTTAGTTAGAAGGTGACGAATTGAGTTCTTTATCTTATATTTGGAATCAACGAAATTGACGACAATAGGCAACACTAAAATAATTTAACGAATAAAAAAACGCACCTCATGAGTAGATACTTTCACCTGTTACTGATGATCTATCTTATGTCGATTTTATCGTCACTATCGGCGCAGGACTATATCAGTCAGAGATACGACCGGCAGAGAATAATCATGCCCGCACTTGGTAGTGGATGTCTTAATCTGGATAGTTCCAATCACGTATATATCAATGGAGTACGGTTTGACTTTCGGAGCGATAGCTTGCAGATGATCGCTGTAGATACCTTCGTGTCGCAGGCCATCATCCTCTACTATACCATAAATGAAGCGGCGCAGATCTGCAATATGCAGGGGCAGATAGCAGCCTACTTCAATGGAGGTGAGCTGTGGGATCGCAATGAGCACAAGATTATCATCGATATATTTAAGTACGCCTCCTCACCAAAATGGAAGTAGCTAAAAATTTTAATAGGAAAGTCTGTCGTAAAAATAACAGACATAAGAAAATCTGGGAAATGCGTGAAATTCAAGCTGCCTACCAGGTAGGCAGTGATTGGTTTTCAAAGGCCAACTCCATGTGGGAAGTTGCGATGGGCGCACTGAAAGAAGAAACCGTACGAAATACCTGTGAGTGCACCATCAAAAACCTAAATACCGGTGAGGAGAAGCAATTTCTCTATTATCCCATAGACAGGCAGATACCGTGTGGTACTAATATCCAATACAATTTATCGCCCGAGCCCGATTGGCATGTATGGGAACAAACAAATGTCTGGCAAGAAAACTTAAAAAAAGTAGTCACACGAAAAGAATACGACGGTGTGGCACTGGCAGAATCAGCCAGGGACCTTCCGTTTAGTACTCATAATATGAAATTGCCTGATGGTACATATCTTGCACGATTATCCGGCTCATCTCATATGCAGATGCGCAATGATAATAACCTTAGAATAGCACTCAATCACCTGTATGATGGACATGTTGGTAAGTTCTTTGAAACAAAACTTTTAATACCATAAAATGAAGATGACCTATCTCATAATATTGATGATGGCAGGGAGTTGCACAAAAGAACCCTTGCCATCTCACTGCAAGCTGCCGGATTGCAGTGATACGATCAAGTACGTATGGAAGCGGCCGGACAGCCTGGGGCTGCTACCTATACTCTGGTACACACTGGGTCATACCTCAGATACCTCTAAGACAGGCGACTGGTGCTATGCCACCGATGACGGCGTGATCACAGTCTGCCCGCTTTCTTTTGGCCCCAATAGAGCCTACGTAAGAAAACTCGACAGAGTGACCGGAAAAGAAGTGTGGTACTGGGATAAAATACCTTTAGACCATTACACGGATGTAGGCTACTATTCTGACCGTAACATTTCTTTTGTAAAAAACAGAGATTATGATGCTGTAATAGATTGTAATAAGGGCAATAATATTCTATTTGAAATAGAGCCATCTTATTTAAGATATAAGAATACCAAAGGTGCTATTATTGGAGATTATTATTACACCTCAGTCTTTGAAGAACAAAAAAATGTAACCGATACGGGAGACTATGCTCAGTTGATAAGAATGAAGCTAAGTTCAGAATCTGGATGGGAAAAAATTTATACATTATGGCAAAATAAAGTAGATGGTTTTTCCCCAGATATAAAAAACATCACCATATGGATCGATCCACGCACTCAGGATAGCATATTACTGCTCAATGCACGACTGTATCACTGGGAGCGAGCAGCACAGGGAGCTGATCCGTCCACACTGGAACGCAGTGATGTGATCGCATACAATCTCAGCAAGCGCAAGGTACAATGGACTATAGACAGTATTTGTAAAGTGTCACAAATAAATGAATCAATGCATATATTGAACAATCGTTTATATATGGAGACAGATATGGGTGTTACTATTGTAGATCTCCTGAATAATGGGAATATTATTCGGAAAAATGTTTATGCGGGAATAGATATTACTGATATTGATTCAAAAAGAATTATTGGTCGAATTGATGGAGATATTGTAGTATTTAATAAAGATTTAAATATAATTCAAAGAATAAAGAATGAGGAATATTTCGCACCAATGCACATGGAATATTTTGAAGATTACATTTATGCAGTGAATCCGAGTAATAAATTATTTGTTTTTAGTTTAAAAAGTAACAAAATAGTCTTTCAGAATTTTTCCCTAGCCATGTTCGTTCCACAGTCCATACTGGGTATGGAAGGCCGGTGCAGTGTGGACAGGGTACACCGCCTGCTATATTGCAGTGATTTCTGGGGGACTTATTGTTTGAAATTGCCGGATAAATGGGAATAAATTCTAAGTCAATAATGTTTATATTGCTAAACTATCCGGCTCATCCCACATGCAAATGCGCAATGATAATAACCTTAGAATAGCGCTCAATCATCTCTATGATGGACATGTTGGTGAATTTTTTTATACCAAACCTTTAATACCCTAAAATGAAGATGATTTATCTCATTATATCTATGATGGCAGGGGGATGTGGAAAAGAGCGTTGAACTTGATTATCCAAGAAAGGAGAGCCGTGGGCTCGGCACATATTTTGGGAAGGTGCGAAGGTGAGAAAGTGAGATGGTAAGGATCCATAGTGCTGAATTTGAGTGGTTAAACGATATTAATACTTAAGAATTAACTTTAAAATTAGAACGAAATACTCTCAGGTAGGCTGCTCGCGAGGATCGCAGTTCGCTCACTGAAGATGGCAATCCATCTTCACTCCTACGGAGCTTGTTC
>DAOLZQ010000131.1:0-3414 GCA_035426385.1 Saprospiraceae bacterium | reverse complement strand
TGATTTGCCATGGTATGATAGATGTCAATGTGCATTTTCAAGATGTGGTGCGCCTCCAACAAAGACTTATTGATCTTGGAAAGGACAATTGGGAAGTAGCTGCTTATCCTACTCAAGACCATGGATTTACCCAACCGGAATCGTGGACAGATGAGTATAAAAGGATATTTAAGTTGTTTGAGGAAGAGTTGAGGGGAAAGTAATGATGTTTAAAGATTATTGTAATGGCTGCAGGCATTTGGCGGTAGGCATTAAGCTATAAGCCGTAAGTCGGGATTTGACTTTATTTTATACTTTTATTAACAGTGATTTTACAAAAATATGAAATTTGTAGTCGTAATGTTTAATCCTAAAGGTGCAATGAGTTGATTTCCCCCTTTTGAGGGGGCTAGGGGGAGTCTTTAACGGAATCACGTATTTGGATTTTGTCTGAATCACGCTTGCCTGCCAAATAAGGCAGGCATTTAAAGGGATTACACGGATTGCACGGATTGTGTCGATTAAATTGGAATTTGCTTCATTTATTCGCGAGCAGCTTTCGCAATTCGCCATGGGATGCGACCTTTCAGGCCTTTTCTAGGCTGTAAGCTATAGGCAGTAGACCGTAAATTAAATACTATTCTACTCTAATACTTTTAAACTATAATACTATGCTCCTTTTTTACCTTTTTCTCTTTTTCCTTCCCTCCCAACAAGATGACTATTTCTCCTTTTTGTGGAATCTTTGCAGTATTGAGTTGTGACAATAATTCTGAAAGTGACGCAGTAACTGCTTGTTCATGAATCTTAGAGATCTCCCGAACTATGCACGCCAAGCGCTCTTCTCCGCAATGAAGGATGAGTTCTTCGATACATTTCTGCAGCCTGAATGGTGACTCATACATGATTACAGTGCAAGGCAATTGTGATATTTCAGTCAAACGTGTTTGTCTACCTTTTTTGTGGGGCAGAAAGCCTTCGAAAAAGAATTTATCGCTAGGCAATCCACTCATTACTAGTGCGGGAACAAAAGCAGTTGGCCCGGGTAAACAAGTTACTTTGACGCCTGCTTGTTTCAATGCCCGAATAAGTAAATAACCGGGATCTGATATACCGGGCGTGCCGGCATCCGATATCAATGCGATATCCTGGCCTGATTGGACAGTGGAAAGTATGTGCTCGACAGCCTTGTGCTCATTAAATGAGTGATATGGTCGCAGTTGAGTAGTAATCTCATATTTTTTCATGAGATGGCCTGATGTCCTCGTATCCTCGGCATAAATCAAAGAAACAGACTTTAGGATTTCAATAGCCCTCAAAGTAAAATCACCAAGATTGCCAATGGGTGTTGGCACTACATGCAGTTGTCCGGCAAAAGTAGAATCCATTATGCGACGGAGATCGTAAAGGTGTAATACTCCATGATCTTATTAGCTAATAGTTTATCACAAGCTTCTGTAACGAGATTTTCAGCACTTGCATCATCAGCACTTTCGAAAGTCATCGTCAAATGTTTTCCAACTCTAAGGTCTTCCACGCCGTGTATTCCGATATGGGGAAGGTTGACAGTGATGGTCTTTCCTTGTGGATCCAATAATTCCTTAAGTGGCATGATATTTATCTCTGCGATATACTTCATTGTATTTTGTAAATTTTATTTTTAGACTGTATAGCGGGTAATCAAATTTTCACAAAGTTAGAAATTATTGAAAGACATGAATACAATAATATTCCTGCGGAGAGTGAAATTACTGGGTAGAAAATGACTAAGCCTACAATTGAACCCAATAAAAGGATAATAAACGGTTGAGTGAGAAACTCTTTTGTAGGTTTTATTTTAAAATGATCGAATTTACTATTCATTAAAAATGAGAAAATAATTACACTTCCATACAAGAACCATTTCTTTTCAATGATTTCAATAAGTGCAATATTTCCATCTTGTTGGATTAAAAGTAGTCCCGCAAAGAACATCGCCATGGCAGGTATGGGTATTCCAATAAATTTATCGCTTTGCTCTGTAGATATATTAAATCTGGCTAATCTCAGACCTCCAAATACCGCCAACAAGAAGGCAGGGTAAAGATACATTCTATCACTTAATGTACTCATAGCTGGATCTATATCCCACGATTGAGCCAAGAAAACGTAAACAATCGCAGATGGGAAAACTCCAAAAGAAACGACATCTGCCAATGAATCCAGCTGCACGCCTAACGGACCATCCACCTTTAATTTTCTTGCTAACAGGCCATCAAGAAAATCAGCAAGCAAACAAATTCCATGCAAAACAAGTGCTTCTTCAATATGTAAATTCAAGATGCTTACCACAGCAAGTGCTCCACAAAATAAATTCAATAGGGTAAGAGCGTTAGGAATATTTTTTATCATGCAGCCTTTTTTGTTTTAAAGCACAAATTTGCTAAAACAAATTCTAGTTAACTAACATTATAAGTATTTTATTCGTTCTTTAAGTTGTTTAGATATATCTTGGAGTAATTCAGAGAATCTATATTATTTTAAATTATCATATGAGATTATTTTCTATACTTGTCTTGATTACTTTATCATTTCGAGCCAACGCACAGGCTCCAAACGATGACTGTATCGACGCCATTAACATTTCAGACGTTACCAATTATTGTTCAACTTATGGTGCTTTTAATACTTTTGGGACTACTCCTTCTATTCCTTCTGAATATACATGTATTCCGAATGATAAAACAGCCAGGGATGTGTGGTTCAAATTTACAGCAGAAGCAAATTTTATAAATCTAAAAGTTACAGGAGCTGCTATAGGCAATGATAATGGTACTTTGAAAAATCCACAAATAATTCTATTTTCAGGCCCATGTTCAGCTCTGGTTGAAATTCAATGTTTTTCAGATGCATTTGATGAACATAAAGTAGATGCTTATGCAGGGCCATTGACAATAGGGCAGGAGTACTATATTAACGTCAGTGCCAGAAATGATGTCACGGGTAGCTTCCAATTGTGTCTTAACAATTACAATTTAACTTATGTGCCTGATGGTGACTGCCCAACCGGTAAGATACTGTGTGACAAATCATCTGTCTTTATTGCCAATTTATTAGGTACGGGCGATCTAAATAATGAGATCCCTCCAGGAACTTGTTTAAATTCTGAAAATGCTTCCTCTTGGTATCGCTGGACTTGCAGTAAATCAGGTACTTTGGTTATAAAATTGACACCTTTAAAGGAAGAGGACGATCTGGATTACGCATTATTTGAATTGCCGGGTGGTTTGAATGATTGTCCAAATAAAAAAACATTACGATGTGGTGCAGCAGGGGAAAATGTTGGCGCTCCTAAAGCCTCATGGATTCAATGCACAGGGCCTACTGGATTAAACTTTACTAGTGGCGATTTGGTCGAGTACCCCGGTTGTAATGACGGGAATGATAGTTGGGTGA
>DAOLZQ010000130.1:0-3719 GCA_035426385.1 Saprospiraceae bacterium | reverse complement strand
ACAATCTATCTGAATGTCAGGCGCGGCGACCTCACGCACAGCAGAGATGCACTCCGGAGAACCCTCAGGAAACAAAGTGATAGTATATGTACCCGGGGCTAAGTTGGGATCCGGGAAAGAATAATTAATGTCGCCCAGTAAAACGGTATTTATTTTAAAATTGATCTTAATGTCATAATTACCGGGCGCATTGGTTCCGGCAGGTGTGCCATGAATGAGAAAGCAATCGAAGGTATTTTTATATATTTTGCAATCAGCTTGATTGCACGAGAAAGTAAGACCGGTAGGTAATCCATCAATGGAAATGAGCTGAACATAATTCAGCGCAATGGCACCGATAGCGGGAAGTGTAATAGATTCTGGCACCTGTACTGAAAATGTCTGAGCATAGGGAGTATTCAGGCACGCTTTAGTCGGGATGCCCGATCCCGGCTTAGCCACCTGAAACGGTAATGGATCAATTATAGTAGAGTCAGAAAGTCGGGTCGTATCCGGATTGCAGATCTGAGCAGATAAAAACCCAAATGGTGTAATCAAAAGAAGTGCAAGTAGAATTTTTTTCATAACAATTATTTAAAAATCAATTTTAAATGGGTTTCAACAAATTAATTTATAAATTTATCAATTCAGCCGAAAAGTCATCGATCAAGTCTTGTATCAATCTACAAATTTAAACTAAATGGCCAATATCTTGCACAGACTCTTCATTTTAATCTTCATACTCAGCCAGTCTTTTCTCCTACAGGCTCAGAGCAAGCAGTGGACTATACAAGTCGTAGATTCAATATCACTTCAACCCATCAGCTATGCTACCCTATATTCCGCTCACGCCTCTGCGATCAGCAATGATTCGGGTATTGCCATATTGCAGTCTGAGGAGCCAACCCTACTGATCACCATCTCCTCAGTCGGCTATCAGAAGAAATCATTGAACCTCACTACCCAAGACCAGTCCACGGATGTACTAATGGTCAAAATGAGACCGATCCAACATATCCTCGAGGAAATCTCAGTAGTGGGCGGAAAGTTCGAACGACGTCTGCTCAATGATCCATCGACTGTGGAAGTTCTAAAGCCGGACTTTGTCAGATCTACCGCCAGCTATAGCCTTGACGAGGTACTTGATAAGGTGCCGGGTATTCAAATGATCGACGGACAGGCCAATATTCGGGGAGGCTCCGGCTATTCTTATGGAGCCGGCAGCAGAGTATTGCTCACCGTAGATGATGTGCCCGCTATGCAGGCAGATGCCGGACTGCCCAACTGGGGTGACATACCGCTTGAAAATATGTCTCAGATAGAAGTACTGAAAGGCGCAGGTTCGGTACTCTATGGCTCCGCTGCGATGAATGGAGTGATTAATTTTCGGACAGCCTATGCCGGCACTCTTCCCCGTACCAGAATCAGTACACAGTTCACCGGGTACCTCTCGCCTACAGATGCACGAAAAAAATGGTGGTCCGGCCTACCCTTTAAATCGTGGACCAGTATCAGCCACGCACAAAAGTTCAAATCACTGGAGCTGGTAGCCGGCGGCTCGTACAATCACGAAGATGGATACAACAAAGGCATGTCAGATCATACCGGCCGTTTATTTGCCAATACATTGTATCACTTCAACTCTCGTCTTAGTCTGCAGCTCAATGCGCTAATAAACAAGGGTCGCTCCGAAAATTTTGTCTACTGGTCAAATGATTCTACGGGCGCCTATATAGGGGATACCTCCACCACCTCCACCAATAATAAAACCAGATTTTACATCGATCCCGTACTCACTTTTCTTGGAAAAAATAATACCCAACACAAATTGATCGGCAGATACTATTCTGTCAACAATGACAGTGATCACTCTTACGCTCAGAAGTCGGCGATGGAATATGGAGAATATCGGTTTTTAAAGCGTTTTGAAGACTTGGAGTTACAACTCACTTCAGGTGTGGTCTATACCGGCACTCAGGTCAAAGCCGCACTATATGGAGACTCCGCTTTCAGTTCGACAAATCTGGCCGCCTTCATCCAACTGGATAAGGTATTTTTCGATAAATTAACTGTCTCAGCAGGAGGTCGGTATGAGTACAACCAATTGCGAAGCCCGGAAATAATTGACGGAGTGAGAATCCCGGAAGGAAAAACGACTGAGAGCAAACCGGTCTTTAAAGTAGGCCTGAATTATCAACTCAGCCGATATTCATCAGTCAGAGCCAACTGGGGGCAGGGCTATCGCTACCCTACTATCGCCGAGAAGTTCGTGAGCACAACTGCCGGCGCCATCCGGATCTCACCCAATGCCGCACTGGCTTCAGAAAATGGCTGGACTGCAGAGCTGGGCTACAAGCAAGGGGTTAAGGTCAGGTCCTGGATGGGATACCTTGACCTGAGTGTCTTCCGCTCTGAATATGACAATATGATCGAATTTCTGTTGCTCGACTTCAGCAAGGGCTTCCAATCCTTCAATGTGGGTGATACTCGCGTGCAGGGATTTGAAGCCACTCTGCAAGGAAGAGGCACACTCGGCAACATGGGCTTGACGCTCTTAACCGGTTATACCTATATAGACCCTACCTATCGTAATTTTGAACAAATCGATACGCTCAAATCGACCTCAAATGCCAATATATTAAAATACCGAATGAAGCACGCCGTTCGAGCAGATCTTAGCGTAAGCTGGCAGAGCTGGCAATTTGGCTTCAATTACGTGTACAATAGTTCGATGTTGGCTATTGATAAGATATTTGACTTGGTGATTCCCGGCGTGCATAATTTCAGAGCCGACCACAATACCGGATTCCATGTATTTGGACTCAGAGTGGCCAGAAGTTTCTACCACGAAACGTTGACCACAGGGATTTATCTCAATAATGTATTTAATAGGGAATATACTTATAGACCGGGCTTACTGGAAGCACCCCGAAATATTTCTCTGAAAATTGATTTAAATCTTAGTCGATATCCTGAGTAGGATACGCTTTTTTGAAGCCGTATTTTAAGATGTCAAATGAAGTCACCAAACCGATCAGTTTTCCATTCTCTACCACAGGAACTGCGTGAAATCTATTGAGCAAAAACAGTTCAGCCGCCGAACCAATCTTATCGGTTGATTCGAGCGTAGCCAATTTGGTGGTCATGACATCGCTGACTTTTATTTCATTATAAGTCTCAAGTGGTCTATTTAGCCATAGCAGATCGACGGTGGTTAGCAGACCCACTAATTTGTCATTTTCAACCACGGGAAGATGGTGAAGGCGCTTCGAACGGAAAATTTCTCTAACTACGTCCAACTTGTCATCCGGAGAAATAGTGGTAATATTCTTTATCATTATCGTTGATAATGGTTCATTCATCATAGCGCAAGTTCATTTTAATTTGGTTGTAATAATAAGGTGATTCGACTTTTTAAACAAGAATGCCATCATATATTTGTTTTATATATTTATCTAAGCCTAATAATCAATAAGTTAATTGACGCATTCATCCTGATAATTCTTTCTTTGTCTCTACCTCCACTGCCTGCTCGCACATACGTTTGCAGAAAAGTATGGTCGGAGATTATTTTTGCTGATTTAGAAGTTTCTTGTCCAATTCCAGATAACAAGGGAAATATGAATCTCATTCATTTTAATTAAAAAAATCCCACTTTTACTCCACCCGGATCAACTTAGTTACGGCGGAAGAATGATCACTGTACGTGGTAGTCAAGATATAGACACCCGGCGGATAGG
>DAOLZQ010000129.1:2156-3738 GCA_035426385.1 Saprospiraceae bacterium | reverse complement strand
TATCACCGTGCAGTGTATCTGTTACTTCAATTGATTTCTCTTTAAATACAAAGTCTCTATGATGGGTTACATGAAATTTACTATATCCATCGTGCGATGCCTGTAAGTGGGCTTCAGTATCGATGTGTATCTGTGTAGTTGCCCGGTCTCCTACTCGGAATGCTGCCCAAACTTCTGATGAACTATCAGTATTGACCACTACAGTATTATGAGCCGAAGTCGATCGCTCTGCCTGTCTAATTTCTCCGGATTCGTAAGTAGAAGTACCCGAATCAACTAATACTGGATCATCACCTAAATTCAAAACAAAGGAAAGCGTATCAGCGTGAGCATGTCCGGGTATGTAATCAGGCCCAATGTCACCCACATCCGCTATTAATTCAAAATTACCTGCTTTATATTTTCTGTAGCCTGAATGATCAAGAGGACTCAATTCATATTCAATTTTCAGGTAAGTAGCATATTCAAACAACTGTTCACTATCCGGAGCTATATTTTTTGCGCTGTCATTGAGCAATGGAGTGTCGCCATTACTGAAGGAAATATTCTTAAGCCAGGATAACATTAAGGCAGCTTTTGCTAGAAATAGTTCTTTAAGCTCTGAGCCAATTGCTTCATTCTGTGAGGCCAACTGATAACTATCTAATACCCTGAACAGCATGTGCTGATGATACATGGTACTCAATTCAAAGTGCGCACCATCAGATAGGATCTGTTCTTCGAGTTCAGCGGTCAAGACCGATTTAGACTTTTTGTATAACTTAGGGTCATTTAAATAGACAGCTGCAAAATATAAACCAAATCCATTTTCCAGCAAGTGATTTCCCAACAGATGATATTCCGGATGATGGTACAGCCTGTAAGCATCTTCATGAATAAATCGATTTATTTTATCGTCCCTGATTTGATATTTAATTAAAAACTTGACCCAGTTAAGAAGCCTCAATGAGGTAGGAAATGATTCCAATCCATCTTTTAGTCTATCATAGGAGTTAATATAATTATCGATCAATTTTCTACCCTCAGACTCACTAATGTCTTCCTGCATCAGAAATTCAAAATAATTAATATTGTAAGTCCAGAGTTTCCCATTGTCGGAGTAATTCCAGTTTATATTATCAATAAAATTAATTTCACGGTTTAAAAAACTGAATTTATTATCACCTAAATAAGTCTTATTTAATTTAATAAATGGTTCAAAAATCAGGTCATAATTTGCCGATCCTTTATTAAATTCAGGCGTTTTAAATTTCCATCCCAATCTACGTAATATCACATAATAGATCCTGTAACGGACCTGCTTTTCCTTGAGGTAGCGAAGGGTATTGTAATATAATTGTAGCTGGCGGAAAATGGTTAAGAGGTTAAGAAGTTAGGAGGTTAGGAGGTTAAAATGACGGAAGTAAGAATAAAATCGATACTATCCTTTTTAATACAGAAAAAATAACAATTAATAATTAACAACTAACAATTACAGTTCCATCCAGCTCCCCGTTTTCAAAGACTCCACAGCTAATATTGCAGCTCTCGAAGTATTGTATAATTCTTCAAATGTAATAATTGGAGCGCCACCATTTTTGAT
>DAOLZQ010000129.1:0-2056 GCA_035426385.1 Saprospiraceae bacterium | reverse complement strand
TCGAAGTATTGTATAATTCTTCAAATGTAATAATTGGAGCGCCACCATTTTTGATGCTTTCATTCCACTTTTTGAATTGTTCTCTGTGTCCTTTGTCTTGCGTTTTATTCATTTTGCCTTTAGAATATCCGTAGAATTCAGCAGTCCGGAAATTATCTATGAGTATAGTTTTTTGCTGCGAATAGATCTCTATTTTTTCCTTTGGATATGCTTTACTTCCGTTGGAGAAATAATTGATTACTCCTGTAGAACCGTTTTTGTATTTCAAAAGGACTGTTGCATTATCGGTCCGTGAATCCGGGTGATTTCCCATTGCATTCATGATGACCTTTTCTACTATGCTTCCGGCAAAAAAGGAAATCAGATCGATATAATGACAAGCTTCTCCGATGATCCTTCCACCTCCTGATTCGAGGTCATGGACCCAACTATTCTCAGGAATAAATCCTGCATTCATCGTGGCAATGATCTGCACGGGTCCTTCGCTGAGTAGTTCTTTAGCTGCAATTGAAAAAGGTGAAAACCGTCTGTTAAAACCTACAGTAACTGTCTTACTACTTGCTGAATAAGCAGACTTTATTGCTTCAAGTTCTTCCAGATTTAACGCCAATGGTTTTTCTACAAATACATCTTTACCTGCTTTCAATGATTCTATAACCTGACTTGCGTGTGCACTATGTCTGGTTGTAATGATGACAGCATCGATATCTGCGTCTTCGAGAATGTCCTGATATCTGCTCGTTGAAAATGGAATCTTATATTTCTTTGCCAATGTAGTCCCCGACAGCCCCTTAGCGCTGGCGATGTACTTTACATTTGCGTTTAATTCTTTTAATAAAGGCACAATCATAGCGCCGGCAAAATTACCCGCGCCGATTACTCCGATGATGCCGCTTGTTTTTTGAAATTCATTCGAGTCGGTTGGAATTGTTGTACCACCTAGGTTTACCTCGCCTGTATATTTTAGAATGGAGGCAATCGACCGGCTACCGGACATTTCACCATAAATCTCCAGGTAATTATCCAGCTCTACGACTTCAGTAATTAATGAATTTACATCTATACTTTTGTTAGAAATCGCTTGCAATACTGCCTCGAAATTTCTCTGCTCTGTCCACCGCACAAATCCTATGGGATAATCCATTCCTTTCTGTTCGTAGTCGTCCTCGTATCTTCCTGGTCCATACGAACATGAAACTTGAAAACTTAATTCCTTTTCATAAAAATCTGCACGCTGTATATCCAGGCCGATCACACCAACCAATACGATGCGGCCTCTGTTACGGCTCATCTTAGCTGCCTGGCTGATGACCTCATTTGATTTGGTGGAAGCGGTGATCAATACACCATCTGCGCCGATATCGTCGGTCATAGACAATACGATTGCCACCGGGTCTGCATTTTCATCCAGTCGAATAGCTTCTATGCCGAATGATTTTGCCAGCTCTACCTTCGATCCGTCAAAATCCAGGCCGATGACCCGGCAACCGTTGGCTTTAAGCAATTGTGCTGCCATAAGGCCTATAAGTCCCAGACCGGTCACGACGATTGTCTCGCCAAAAGTAGGCGAGATCAGTCTGATACCCTGCAGTCCTATAGCGCCGATGACGGTGAAGGCTGCCGCCTCATAAGAAACACCCTCCGGAATTCTCGCAACCAAATTTCTTGGTACACAGACCACTTCTGCGTGATTGCCATTGGAAATGACGCGATCACCAACAGCCAGATCAGTTACACCGGCACCTATTGCTACCACTTCACCGGCATTGCAATAACCGAGTGGCAGTGGTTCACCCAACTTTCTGAACACTGCCTCCATAGTCGGCTTGAGGCCATCGGTCTTTATCTTTTGGATTACTTGTCTTACGCGATCGGGTTGCTGACGGGCTTTGTTGATCCAGCCCGCCTTGCCGAACTCCACCAGCATCCTTTCAGTACCCAGAGATACCAGCGATCTGTGTGTTTTGATCAGCACACTCCCACGCCGGACTTCTGGTACCGGCACATCTTCCAGGATTGTGTTTCCGGATTTAAGGTCTTGGACTATTTGTTTCAT
>DAOLZQ010000128.1:0-3874 GCA_035426385.1 Saprospiraceae bacterium | reverse complement strand
TCATGGTCGAGTACAATATTGCATCCGATCGACAAGCCTCCGCCCTCCTGAGCCCACCTGTTGGCCGCCTCCATTGTACCCGGTCCACCACCAGTCATTGCAAATACATTGGCCTGATCATTGTCAATTTTCCTTGCTACCGCAAAGCCGACGACCATGCCCAGTCTCTTGCCCAATGAACCGGTAGCTGTGCGTATTCCGGGCAGACCCTCATGTGTAGTAGGATGCCCTTGCAATCGACTGTTGATTTATCTAAAGGAGGACAATTCTTTGATCGGAAAAAATCCCCTTCTAGCTAGGACACTATACAGCACAGGTGAGATGTGACCATTATTTAGAATAAATACATCCTCGTGATGGGCTGATAGGGTGAAGGTTGGACAGATTTTCATTATTTTAAATATAGTGCTGTCATAAAGTTGGCGCAGCCCAAAGATCTCTGCAGAGGATACCATGCTAATGGCTGTATCATCGTAGTTTAGCTATTTAAGAAAGTTAAGCAAACCTAATAAATCGGAGGCATTTTCTGATTTTTAATTAGTACAGGTAGGAACATTAGGAACTATTTGCCCTGGAATGAATTGAGTGACTTCTATGATTAATCACTGCTTGTTTTTTTAAATAATAACATAAATCACCAGTATTCGGAATTAAAAGAACGCAGTGCTCAATTTTTATACTTACTTTTGTGCTATATGCAGAGATATATCGCATTTTGCTTGATAATATTACTGCAGTTTCCTCTGATCATGAAACTGGGTGTAGCTGTGCATTGGAAATTAAATCAGCAGACTATCGCTGCGGAGTCTTGTATCAATAAGGATAAGCCTCAAATGCACTGTGATGGAAAATGTCAGTTCAGCAAATGGATGCATAGTATCAGCAAGCAGGAAACACCTGCAGATACACCCTTCCCTCATGAGCAAATATCCAAGATTCAATTTAACCCATTTACTTCAGTTAAAGAAGCAACTAATTTTAGTATAATAGATTTTAAGGTATACCTTGCACAAAATTTTGCATCCTTATTTTTCTCAGTGAGTATTCTCGCCTTCGAATTTTTCCACCCTCCTGATTGAGCATTTTATTTATTATTTAGAATTGTAGTTCAGCAGACTATTTTGTCTGTAAATGTGAAGGCGAACCCAGTGACTCACCTTGCATTAAGCTGAATACATTCTATTTCATATTTTAATTCAACTCAATCAAATATTTAAAATGAAATATATTATTATCCTGTTTTTAATGACAGGATCAGTCAGGATGGTTGCATGCGATATATGCGGGTGCTCCATAGGCGGATATCATTTTGGGATCTTGCCCAATTACAGATATCATTATGTCGGACTGCGCTACCAGTACGCCCAATTTCACTCTATTCACGAAGGTGAAAACTCTACCGGAGATGATTACTTCCACAATGTGGAACTATGGGGACGCACCGTGCTGTGGAAGAAAGTTCAATTGTACGGAGTCATACCTTATCACTTTAATCGCAGGGTAGAAGATAATACCGAAAACAAAGTGAGCGGGCTCAGTGATATATCGGTGCTCGCGCATTATACCTTATTAGACCAAAGTAATAGTGAGGGAGACTGGAAACATTTTATCCAGCCCGGCCTTGGCCTGAAATTGCCCACCGGTAAGTATGATGTTAAAGTCAATAAAAATACACTTGCACCTGCTATACAACCCGGTACCGGTTCACTAGATGAGATTGCTTCACTCATTTATATTATTAAATATAAAAAGTTTGGTTGGAGCAATGACTTCAATTATCGACTGAATGGTACTAATGGAAATGACTATCGGTTTGGAAATAAGACTACTGTGAATTCCCAATTTTTCTGGGTCAGCGGGATAAATCAAGCAATGATAATCCCACATGTAGGTGCAACCATCGAATGGAGTGATGCCGACTCTGAAAGAAATAAGCCGGTAGAATTTACCGGAGGAAGTGCACTAGGACTGCTAGCCGGGGTGGACGTCTATCTGGGAGATATTTCAGTTGGTATCAATACCCAATTGCCTCTCACACAGGATTTAAATCAGGGCCAGACTACCGCAAAGCCAAGATGGCAACTTGCCGCAAATTATTATTTTTAATCAATAAATAAATTTAACTAAGATGAATTTTATAAACAAATCAGTTCTTTTAATTCTAAGTATATTTTCACTTTCTGTAATGTCCTGCACAAAGGATGATGTTGGTATCATCGGCAATGGTAACATTAAATTTGAATTTGAAAATGTAGCCAATGGCAATAGATTAGTCTTTGGTGATAAATACCTTAATGCCAATGGTGATGAGATGTCGTTCACACAGTTTGACTACTATGTCAGTAATTTCAGCCTTATAAAATCGGATGGTTCTGAATATATAATCCCTAAGGACAGTTGTTATTTCCTGATACATTCAGGGTTGGGGGAAAATCCGGAATTTGAAATAAAGAATATTCCTGCCGGCGACTATAAGGAATTTCGTTTCATAATAGGAATAGACAGCGCCAAGAATGTAGCTCCTATCTCTGAACGTACAGGCGTCCTGGATCCTGCGGCAGAAGGTGCGGGGATGTATTGGTCCTGGAACTCCGGTTATATATTTGTAAAGACAGAAGGTACTTCTCCTCAGGCTCCATTGGATAGCGTATCGAGTACCAATAAGTTTAGATATCACATCGGATTATTTGGTGGTTTGAATAGCGCCACTATAAATAATATCAAGCAGGTAAAACTAAATAATGGAGATATTGCTAAAGTCCGTACAAATCTCAGTCCACTGGTGCATTTAAAAGCTGATGTAATGCAGTTGTTTAAAAGCCCTACTGTAGTAAGTGTAGCTGAGCATCCCACTGTAATGGTGACACCTTACTCAGCTGTAATCGCGGATAATTATAAAGAAATGTTTCAGATCGCTCATATACACAATTAAGCGTTTTTATATTGTATTAATATTTATTCGTTTGGGGGAAGTTCAAGAGTAAAAATGATTTTCTTTTTTTCTGTTCTTCCCCCATTTTTTTAATTCTCTTTCATGAAATATTCAGTATGTATTTTCCTCATTTTTGGTCTTCTATCCTGCAATAAAGAAGAGATCAAAAGGCCTGATTCATGGAGGGGATTAAGACTTCCGGCTCATTTTCCGGTGGCAGAAAAAGAAATTATTCCGGTGACACAGGCAGGGTTTGAGCTGGGGCGTAAATTATTTTATGATCCGATCCTGTCCAGAGATAATACCATCAGTTGCGGCAGTTGCCACATTCAGGGCTCCGCTTTCACTCATCATGGCCACGATGTCAGCCACGGTATAGATGATCGATTGGGTAAGCGCAACGCACCTGCTGTTCAGAACTTACTGTGGCAGAAAAACTATTTTTGGGATGGTGGTGTAAATAATTTGGATTTGATAGCAATTAATCCCATTCAGAATCATTTGGAAATGGATGAAACGCTGAGTAATGTATTAGAAAAATTAAATAAAAATGGGGCGTACAAAGCAAGTTTTAAGAACGCTTTTGGTTCCGATAAAATAAGCACCGCTACTTTTTTAAATGCCATAAGTCAATTTATGGAAATGCTGATCTCTGATCATAGCAGATATGATCTATATGTGACCGGAAAGGGTACTTTGACATCAGTTGAAATTGAAGGATTGCAGCTATTTAAACAGAAGTGTGGTTCCTGTCATTTGGGCGATTTATTTTCCGATAATTCTTTTCGTAATAATGGACTCAAGAATTCATTTTCTTTTGATAAAGGTAGATATGAAATCTCACTCAAAGATATTGATATAGGCAAATTCAAAGTACCCTCACTTCGCAATGTTGCGCTTACCGCTCCTTATATGCATGATGGCTCACTGGGTAACCTGGAG
>DAOLZQ010000127.1:0-3961 GCA_035426385.1 Saprospiraceae bacterium | reverse complement strand
AAGGTCTCTCCATCGGGTGTGAGGTAGATGATCTCGTCATAGACATTTTTTAATTTGAGTTCATCGATACAATTAGCCAGTGGTTCGGGTCGCAGGACCATACCCGCCTCACCACCGTAGGAATAGTCGTCTATCTGCTTGCTTTTGCCCAATCCATATGGTCGAAGTGGGATTAGATTGACTTCAAGTAGACCTTTGTCAGCGCCACGCTTGAGTATAGAATGTTCAAAGAATGAAGTCATCAGTTCGGGAATCACCGCGATAATGTCGATCACCATAGGTCGGAATTTAAATACTTATGCAGAATAGTTCTTATTTATTATCGTATGACTATCAGTACTATAATTTATTGTAAATTTAGCCAATGAAAAATATCCATATATGAAATACCAAATTTACATTTTCCTTACGATATGCCTATTTTCAACTTCGTTGTCAGGTCAGATCAGCTTCAGTAATGAATCGACCACTTATTTTGGCGCAAATGATGGTTTTGGTGCCGTACCTGTTGCTATTGCTGATGTCAATGCAGATGGTCTCGATGACATCGTGCGTATCTCAAATAATAGACTGGAAATCATGTTTCAGAAGCTGGATGGGAGCTATACCTTCTCAAAATATAATAGCTTGCCGGTACACTCCTACTCTATTCTAGTGGCCAATCTGGATCCGGATGCTCAGTTGGAAATAGTGATCGGGACAGCCTCGGGTGTTTATCTGATCAATGTATTTCCCACCTATTCAATACAACAGATTCAAACAAATATACTGCCACAGTGCATGAATGCCATTGATATAAACGGTGACACCCAGAATGATATATTTATAAGCAATGATGTGGGTCAAAATGTCTGTCTTATCAATAATGGAAATGGAACCTTTACTAATGAGATAGAACGATTTGCAAAAAATTCAGATGATGTTCAGGAACAACGAGGAAATTATGGCAGTGTCTTCAGCGATGTAGACAATGATGGCGATATGGATCTATTTATCACCAAGTGCAATCCAAATGCCCCTGCTGGCCACAAGTCACGTATCAATATCTTGTATCTCAATGATGGTACCGGACATTACAATATTGCACCGGACTCATGGGGAGTCAATTCGGACGATCAGAGTTGGGCCGCTGACTTTGGTGACTATGATCTAGATGGGGATATGGACCTCGTAGTAGTAAATCACGGTAGTCAGCACAAACTCTACCGGAATGACGGTGGCATCTTTACAGATATGTCAGATTCGATCTCACTGGGTGAGACTACCAGCGCACTTGAGGTAAAATGGGTGGACTTCGACAATGATGGTCTGCTGGATATTCTGGTTACCGGAGAGGAGCACGTCATCTATCATAATGAGGGAGCAGCGGGTTTCAAACGGGTAGCAAATCCCTTCGGTCTGTATCGTATGCTCAGCTTTGGACTGGGTGATTTCAATCGCGATGGCAAGACAGATGTGTATGCAACATATGGCTCATCGATTACGCAGTCGTCGACTATTCCTGACAGACTATTTCTGAATACATCTCCGGAGCATGGCGGCAGTTTTTATGGCCTGCGAGTGCTTGACTATTATCATCATGAAGCTATAGGTGCAAGAGTCACTCTCTATACGAATAACCACACTTACATCCGAGAGGTGCGAGCTGGCGACTCCTACGGCATTGTCAATTCAAATCTGCTTATCTTCAGGTTGACTAAAGATGAAACCATTGATTCACTCAGGATTCGTTGGATCAGTGGGTATGAATATACACTTACAAGAAAAAAATTCTATGAATCAGAATTTCTTAATACCGGCTACTTTTGGACTTATGCAG
Source organism: Saprospiraceae bacterium (assembly GCA_035426385.1). Taxonomy (GTDB): domain Bacteria; phylum Bacteroidota; class Bacteroidia; order Chitinophagales; family Saprospiraceae; genus Parvibacillus. The sequence continues at coordinate 2,142 of DAOLZQ010000127.1, read as the reverse complement.
AAGACAAGTGCCAATCTCCAAGTTTGTATTTTTCTGTAGTCGATGACAAATATCAATTCTGCGAAGGCGATTCAGCGATTGCTTATTTAGATGGAAATGGATCCTATCTCTTCACTACCGATACTGTTTTCAGCGATTTTAAAAAAGTAGTTAAATCAGACCAATACCTGGGTGCGGTTGCCATCTTCAAGGAATGTAAAACATTCACACCACTGTATGCCTTCGACTTGAATCCTGAGCAATCAGTCTCACTAGAGCTGCACAGGTCAGATCTCTATTGTCATGGTGATAATATAGAAGTTACCGTTTCCGGCGACTTGCCTATAATCACCTGGAACGACGGCTCTACTGCAAGAGTGAAGAACATTACTGAGGATCAGACCGTATATGCACAGGTACAAGGATTGTGTCAAGAATTAACAACGGATACCTTTCAATTAAATTTTCTTATTCCAGCACTACCAATTACTTATGCCGACACCATAGCAAAGGATTCTGTAGCACATCTCCTGGCTACTGGCGATAGCATCTGGTGGTATAAAAATCCAACGGACCTAATCCCCTATTACATGGGGTCGAAATTGGAGACTGAAAATCTAAGTCGCACAGATACTTTTTATGCGCGAAATGTTGTGATAACAGGTTCACCAATAGACACTACGGGCAAGCGACTGGCCGAGAGCAATCCTGGATTTGGCAGTACCAGCCTCAATGGTGGGATATTCTTTGATGCTGAGCAAGACTTGGTTTTGCATAGTGTTACGGTCCAAACAACTCAATCATTCGAACGAAATATTATTCTAATGGATGTACTGGCCAATGTGGTTGCTTCTAAAGTGATACTCATTGATTCGGGTACTCAACTATTGCCTCTGGATTTCACAATTCCTGCGGGCAAAAATTATTTCCTGACTACAGATCCGGTTTACAATCTACCTCATACCGGCGATATAGGTCCTAACCTGACACGAGACCGGGAGGGTGTTCATTTTGGTGATTACAATATAGATGGCCTTATCACACTGACCACTTCAAGCCTGGGAGCCGATTATTATTTCTATTTCTTTGATTGGCTGGTGAGTACACCACAAGGATATTGCCTCAGTGAGACGGTGCCAGCCATCGCCTACGTAGTTCGGGGTGTGGCTAATCGTCCAGCAGTGAAATCGACCATTGAGAGTTGGTATGCTGATCACACCATTTACGTTAAGGCTAGTGTAAGTGGAACTACAAGGTTGACCATAAGCTCGATGTCGGGCACGAAGATTTATACCGCACAGAAAAATGTATTGGGTGAAGCTGTGGAGTCATTTAATATCGGCGCCCTACCACCGGCAATGTATATCTTCACGCTAACGCTCGGTGGTGAGAATTACTTCTCAAAGGTGATAATTAATTAACTATTAATACTTTGGAATCAGGCATTTAAAAAGCCTGCCAACTTTCCTCACGAAGGTTACGTGCGTAGCCTCGCAGTTCCCTCATCAAAGATTAGTTTTACGCTAACTTTATTTATGTGAGCTGTCCGCGGGGCTCACAGTTCACTCACCGACGATAAACATTTCGGTAAGATTATTCAAGTAATATGACCGCAGGGGCGGTCAGTTCCCTCACCAAAGGTGTGAATACACCTTTGGCCCTGCAGGTAAGGGCTGCGTTCGGTCACCCCTGAACCCCGACAGCGGGATAAATCTAAATAAGTATACTCATGGAGTCTGGACACGGCATTTGAAATTCGCGCATGCCAGAGGGAAAAAGCCGTTACCCAGCGATAGTCCGCAGAGAGAGCGCCTGAACCCGTAGGGCAGCAGCGACAGCGTGCAGGGGCGCGAAGGCGGTAGCCCTTAGACTAATATTTGTAAGAAGCGTTAGTATGCTGCAGAAATAGTATGGCCTTTAAAATAGCTCACCAAAGGTTTATTTTACGCTTACTTTATTCAAGTAAGCTGACCGCAGGTGCGGTCAGTTCCCTCGCCGAAGGTGTGAATACACCTTTGGCCCTGCAAGGCAGGGCTGCGTTCGGTCACCCCCTGACCCCCGCCAGCAGGAGAAATCTAAATAAGTATACTCATGGAGTCTGGACAAGGCATTTGCAATTCGCGCATGCCAGAGGGAAAAAGCCGTTACCCAGCGATAGTCCTT
>DAOLZQ010000126.1:0-4240 GCA_035426385.1 Saprospiraceae bacterium | reverse complement strand
TAAGTTTGGCCTCACCTCTTGGTCTGGCATGCAGTGGGATAAAAATAAAAATATACTGTATTACCATAAGCGGGGCGCCTGGCTATACAAGCTGAATGCAGCCACTAATAAGCTGGATTCTGTGGAATTGGTCAGTAAACTGAATAAACTTATACCCAACCTCAACAAGCCGCTCACCGCCATGCCTTCGATGAAGCAGGTGGACAATGACCGATTTTCCTTTGAAACCGGCAATGTGCACTATGTTTACGACCTGGTACAAAACAAATTTATCACTTCTTGGAATATTCCCACTGATCACCTCAGTCTGGAGCTCAATGAAGCAACAGGTAATATGGCGTATACCTTTAAGAATGGACTATACATCCGCTCGATGGGGCAGGACCGACTCATCATTCAGGGGAGTGACTCAATCGTCTATGGCGAGTCGGTGCACAGACAAGAGTTTGGCATAAATAAGGGTCTCTTCTGGAGTAATGACGGACAATCTTTGGCCTTCTATCGTATGGATCAAACTATGGTGACCCAATACCCCATTTTGGTACTATCTGACACACCGGCCATGGACCGTAAGATCTTCTATCCCATGGCGGGTGATAGAAGCCATCACGTCACGCTGGGCATCTACAATGTACAAACTCAAAAAATTACTTGGCTGCAGACCGGAGGTGACCCTGAGCATTACCTAACAAACATTTGTTGGTCACCTGATGGAAAATTAATTTATATAGCAGAGGTCAACCGAGATCAAAATCACACCTGGTTTAATGCATATGATCCCACTTCCGGAGCTAAAGTGCTCACGCTATACGAAGAGCAAAGCACTCAATATACCGAACCATTGGAGCCATTTACTTTTATCCCCCAGAATTCCGACCTGTTCATTGCTCAGAGTAAGCGAGATGGATGGAACTCGCTCTATCTCTACAATACATCGGGGCAGCTGCAACGCCAACTCACCAGAGAATTGGAAGTAACCTCTATTTCTAACTTCGACAAGGACAATAAAGTAGTCTATTTCCAGGCTATTCCACCGGCCTCTATTGACCTTCAGTTCTATCGTACCGATCTGGCAACAGGCAAGACTATTCAACTCACCAGCGGCGGAGGTGCTCATACCGGGTTTGCGTCCGCAGATGGAAAGTACCTGCTCGAACAGGCTATTAGTATCAATCAACCCTTGACTTATACTCTGAAAAATTTAAAATCAGGCAAAAGTCGCGTTTTGCTAATCTCACCCGAACCATTAGACCTGTACAATTTAGGTCGGACCGTAATTGACACGCTATCTGCTTCTGATGGATCAAGACTCTTCACACGTACTATTTTCCCGGCTGATTTCAACCCGACTAAGAAATACCCGGCAGTCATCTATGTATATGGTGGTCCACACGCACAGATGATAAAAAATACTCGTCTGGCACAGGCTCAGTTGTGGATGTACGTGATGGCCAACGAAGGCTTTATCGTCTATACTCTGGACAATAGAGGATCAGGCAATAGAGGTATGAATTTTGAAGATGCCACCTTCAGACAATTGGGCACAATTGAAATGCAAGATCAAATGGTTGGATATAACTCACTCGCTTCTAAACCATACGTTGATCCGGTGCGCATTGGCGTACATGGCTGGAGTTTTGGTGGCTTCATGACCATCAGCCTGATGACCCGTCAACAAGGAAAATTTAAAGCCGCAGTGGCTGGTGGTCCGGTGACCGACTGGCGCTATTATGAAATCATGTACACTGAGCGCTATATGGATACTCCTCAGCAAAATCCGGAGGGTTTTGCCACCGCCAATACCTTCAATTATATCGACAACCTCGACGGACCTATGCTCCTCATACACGGCACATCAGATGACGTAGTTGTGTGGCAGCAATCGTTAAATTATATTAAAGCCTGTGTTGACAAAGGAAAACAAGTAGATTATTTTGTCTATCCCGGCCATCCGCACAATGTAGGTGGCAAAGACAGAATACACCTCATCAGAAAAATCATCGACTATTTCGAGTTGCATTTATAATGGCAGCAGACTCTTCCATAAATTTTAAGTATCTCAAGTCGTTCTATAAGATACTGGGGTCAAACCTGTATGTGACTATCCTGCTATCTATTGTTGTCACTTTGTTTGATAGTATCGGTATTGGTTTTTTGATCGGTTTGACTTCTTCCATTTTCAATTCAAAAGTTGAGCTATCTCAGCCTCTTGATAATCAATTTACTTCCTTCCTGAGCAAATTAGGAATTCATTTTTCCTCTGTATATGTCATTTTGATAATGGGGATTTCGGCGTTTATATTAAAATCGTTTTTATATTATTTCCAACTATTATATCAGGCTAAAAACACCAATACCATTATAAGTAAGAGCAGGCTTAGCTTAGTAGAAGGCTTGCAGAATCTAAATTATGGGAAGTTCATTTCTATGGATTTCGGACGAATACAAAATGTGACCACACTTGAAGTATTGAAACTCAATTCTGCAATGATCAATTATTTTTCGGCCATTCAGTTTCTATTTATGGCGCTCACTTATCTGGCCATTTCATTCATTGTTGATTATAAAATATCTTTGATCATTGTCATTTTTTCCGGTATATTTCTACTTTTTCTAAAGCAAATTAAAGCCTATTACCATAAATTATCACTGAAGGTTTCAGCCAGTGGTGATAAATACAATAGCCTACTCATTCAGCTATTGCAGAATTTTAAATATTTAAAATTAACCCATGGCTTTCCCCACTTCATCAAAAAAATCAATTATTTTATTAAGGCTGCTGAGGATAAGAATTATACTATTTTGAAAACAAATGCAATCTCAGTTTCACTCCGAGAACCCATCCTACTTTTACTTGTATTGGGGATTTTAGTCCTATATTATTATTTAAATAGTGAGATAACAACGGGCGCACTATTTAGCCTTGCTCTTTTCTACAGAACGCTCAATTACATCATACTCACCCAAACTAACTTTCAGATGTTCACTTCATTCCAAGGCAGTATAGACAATATACTAATGCTCCAGCAGGAGCTTGATCTTAATAAGGAAGACTCTACCACCGGTACCGACTTTAACTTTGCACATAAATTGGTTTTTAATAATGTCTCTTTAAAACTTCAGGATAAACTGATACTAGATCAGGTAGACTTAACCCTCAATAAATTCCAGACAGTTGGGATTGTTGGTAGGAGCGGTGCTGGTAAGACTACTCTTGCCAATACACTCTCCGGTATTCTCAGCCCGGACGATGGAAATATAACTGTGGACGGCCAGGATATCAGAAGTATTAATTCAGCGCTTTTTCGAAGCAATATTGGTTATGTATCCCAGGTACCGGTGATGTTCAATGATTCATTCTTCAATAATATCTCTCTATGGGCAGAAAAGAATTCAGCCACAATTCAGAAATTTGAAGACGTCATTGCAATTGCTCAACTACGTGAACTAATTCACGGGTATCAAGAGAAAGAGGATACCATTGTTGGAGACAATGGCATTATTTTATCAGGCGGACAGAAACAAAGAGTGTCTATTGCACGTGAACTCTATAAGAGTCCACAGATACTCATCATGGACGAAGCTACCTCATCACTTGATACTGAGACCGAAAACCTGATCAGACAGAATATTGAAAGACTCCATGGCAATATCACCATGCTGATCATCGCTCACCGACTGAGTACGGTAGAGAATGCAGATATTATCTATTTAATACAAGATGGAAGAGTCTTACACTCCGGCACATATGAGGAACTGTTACAAAATTCAACAGAATTTAGAAACCTGGCAAAGTATCAGGATAAAATGATCGAATGACACTTCCGACGGTAAGTATAATTATACCCTATTATAATGCAGAGAAGACACTGCAGAGAGCTATTGACAGTGCACTTGCTCAGACTTATCCAGCTATAGAAATTCTCTTGGTGGATAATAATTCAACTGACCAAAGTGCTCAAATCGCAGCTCAAAATGAATTGCGACATTCGGGAAAGATAAAGCTATCAATAGAAAGTAAAAGCGGCTCGAATTTTGCCAGAAATACAGGTCTAAAAAATGCACAAGGCGACTGGCTTCAGTTTCTGGATGCCGATGACGAAATACTCCCTGAAAAAATCAATCATCAATTAGAATTAATGCAATTGTATCCTGAATGCGATGTGATCTATGCGTGTTACTCTGAGGTCATACCTCATGAAAATAAAAATAGAGTAAGAATATATACAAGAAGACAAGT
>DAOLZQ010000125.1:2861-4510 GCA_035426385.1 Saprospiraceae bacterium | reverse complement strand
CTGTCCATCAGATTCTTCAACCGGAAGTGAGGGTAAAATCAAGATTAATCGATGACACATTTAATGAAGTTACCTTTTCATTTAGAGGTGGATACGCTGTAATTTTTAGAGTGTATGAAAATGGAGTAGCTTATCGGTTTAAGACAAATTATGAGGATGAAATTACTGTCATTAATGAAACCGCTATTTTTAATTTTGAGGGAGATCCGACTATTTATTTTCCAAGAGAAAGTGAATTTCAATCTCACAATGAAAGACTGTATGAATATTGCAAACTGGACACACTAGATGAAAAAGATTTATGTAGCTTACCCACCTTAGTCGCCTCAGGTCAGATAAAATTGCTGATTACTGAAACTGCGCTTTTGGATTACCCTGGTATGTGGTTGACCGGGGGCGATGGAAATACACTTCGAGCAAAATTTCCACCCTATGCACTGGAGCAAAAAGTGGACAACCGACACGGATCTGATGACAGAAACATCCGGGTGTCAAAACAGGCTGATTTTATTGCTAAAACAAATGGAAAGCGAACTTTCCCCTGGCGCATTATAGGAATTGCAAAGACTGATGCGGAGCTGATAACCAATCAACTGAGTTACCAATTGGCGAAACCCTGCAGGATTGAAAACACAGCTTGGATTAAACCCGGGAAAGTGGCCTGGGACTGGTGGAATGACAATAATATCTACGGCGTCGATTTCAAAGCCGGAGTCAATACGGCTACTTATAAATACTATATTGATTTTGCTTCCAAGTATGGCCTGGAATATATCATATTGGATGAGGGATGGTATAAGCTGGGCGATGTGCTCGAAGTGGTTCCAGATATCGATGTTCAGGAGATAATAAACTATGGAAAAACCAAAAATGTAGGCGTCATTCTCTGGGTAGCCTGGAGTTCGCTGGATCATAAAATGATAGAAGCTCTGGACACTTTTAAGCGCTGGGGAGCCAAAGGGCTCAAGGTTGACTTCATGCAGCGAGATGATCAGTGGATGGTCAATTACTACGAACGAGTCGCCAGTGAATGTGCGAAGCGTGAATTGCTTGTAGATTTCCACGGAGCTTACAAACCATCCGGCCTCATACGGACTTATCCCAATGTATTGACGAGTGAAGGAGTTAAAGGCGCTGAAAACAATAAGTGGGCGACTTTTATGACGCCGGAACACAACCTTACACTGCCATTTATCAGAATGGTGGCTGGTCCGATGGACTATACGCCGGGAGCGATGCTCAATGCACACAAGAAAGATTTTGTCATTAATTGGAGCCGCCCGATGAGCATGGGGACACGCGCACCAGGTAGCCATGTACACTGTGTTCGAAAGTCCACTTCAGATGTTGTGCGATAATCCAAGTAATTATATGAAAGAGGAAGAGACGGTGAGGTTTATAGCGCAAATACCCACCGTGTGGGATGAAACAAAAGTATTGCATGCGAAGATTGGCACCTATTTAGCCGTGGCCCGGAAGAATGGCGATAAGTGGTATGTAGGCGTGATGAATGATCAGGAAGTCAGAGAATTGGACATCGACTTTTCATTTCTGGAGGCAGGCAGTTATTCCATTGAGATATTTAAGGATGGTATAAACGCCGATCGATATGCCGGTGATTATAAAAGAGAAATAAAGACCATAACAAA
>DAOLZQ010000125.1:0-2761 GCA_035426385.1 Saprospiraceae bacterium | reverse complement strand
GAGCATGAATATGCGGGTGTGATGTGTGGTATCATGGATCAGTTTGCTTCTATGATGGGCAGGAGAGATCACGTGATCAAGTTGGATTGTCGTTCATTGGATTATGAATATGTTCCCTTCAGACTGGACGGAATAAAAATTCTTCTGCTTAATACTGGCGTAAAGCATTCACTCGCTGCGTCAGAGTATAACACCAGACGACTCGAATGTGCCAAAGCAGTCGAATGGATCAATGCAGAATTGCCCCATGTGCATTCACTGCGGGATACTACGGAGGAGATGCTGGATCTATATGTACGTCCGAAGGACGAGTTGATCGATAGGAGGGCGCGCTTTGTGGTGCAGGAAATAACTCGCCTCGAGCAGGCTTGTGAAGATCTGAAGCAAGGTAATATTGCTGCCTTGGGCCGGAAAATGATTGAGACGCATGACGGACTAAGTACCATGTATGGAGTCAGTTGCGTGGAGTTGGACTGGCTGGTGGAAGCGCTGAGGAATAATGAGGCTGTACTTGGATGCCGGATGATGGGCGGCGGCTTTGGTGGCTGTACCATCAACCTCGTTAGAGAAGCAGCAATCGAACAATTAATTGCCACTATTCAGCCGGCGTATGAAGCGGCGACGGGCCTGCAATTGAGCTGGTATGTAGCCACCATTGAGGACGGAACCGAGATAATAAGTAACCCAAATAAAAACTGATCTATGCACTTGAAGTTTATCGACTATGCCGTCATTGCAGTGTATTTTCTTTTCGTAATAACCATTGGTTTTGTATTAAAAAAGAAAATAAAGACGGGTAATGATTTTTTGATGAGCAATAAGAGTATCCCACTTTGGATCACTTCGCTTGCTTTTATCTCTGCCAATCTTGGTGCCCAAGAGGTGCTTGGTATGGCGGCCAATGGCGCTAAATACGGACTCTATACGGTTCATTTCTATTGGCTGGGCGCTGCGCTGGCGATGGTCTTTCTGGGCGTGTTTATGATGCCCTTCTATTATGGAAGCAAGGCGAGGTCTGTACCTGAATATCTCAAACTGAGATTTGATGAGAAGACGCGCGGCTTTAATGCGATCACTTTTGCAACAATGACGATTTTTTCTTCAGGTGTATCCTTATATGCATTGGCAATGCTCATGAATGTAGTGCTCGGCTGGGATTTTGATGTATCAGTGTTGATGGCAGCGGGCATAGTATTGGCTTATACTTACCTCGGCGGGCTGACCAGTGCGGTGTATAACGAAGTGCTGCAATTTTTTCTGATTGTATTGGGTATAGCGCCGTTGGTGTATTTGGGATTGCATAAGGCGGGTGGTATAGAGGGTATTTTACTAAATGTTGAAAATGCGAAACTGCACGTGTGGAAGGGAATGGCCAGTGCTGAGACTAATCCGATGGGCGTAGATGCTTTCAGCCTCGTCTTCGGACTTGGATTTGTGCTCGCCTTTGGATATTGGTGCACCGATTTCCTGGTCGTACAGCGGGCGATGATCTCAAAGAATCTGAATGCGGCACAGCGAACGCCCATTATCGCCAGTATTCCGAAGATACTGATGCCGGCAATTGTTATTCTGCCGGGTATTATCATTCTTGCGCTACAAAAGACCTCTACCGGATTTGAATTGCCGGTAAATGCAAATGGAGAAACCGACTATAATATGGTGTTACCGACCTTGCTGACAAATTTATATCCAAACGGAATTTTGGGTGTGGGCATCACTGCATTGATCGCCTCATTTATGTCAGGTATGGCGGGCAATGTAACTGCCTTTAACACCGTATTTACTTTTGATATTTATCAGGCGTATTTAAAGAAGACAGCTTCAGAGCGTCATTACTTACTCGTGGGAAAAGCGACGACAGTCATCGGAATTATTCTTTCGATTGCTACTGCTTATGTAGCCCGGGGATACAACAGTATCATGGATTTATTGCAACTGGTATTCAGTTTTGTAAATGCACCTTTATTTGCAACTTTCTTACTGGGTATGTTTTGGAAGCGAACCACTGCCAACGGTGCCTTTTATGGTTTACTGAGCGGTACGGCGGGCGCTGCACTGGCGCATGGACTCACGACAGCGGAGGGCAAGGGCGGGTGGATAGCCAATCTACACACCTATTATTCGGGTACCAGTCATGCCTTTAATATTGCTTGGATGGCGTTTTCGATTTGTTTTGTCGTGACGGTGGCGGTGAGTTTGGTTACAAAACCCAAACCGGAAAATACCTTGGTGGGGCTGGTGTACAGTCTGACACCCAGGCAGACAGACAGAGAGAAGGTGTGGTATAAAAATCCGCTTATACTGGGTGTTATCGTACTGGTGGCAACATTAATACTGAATATAATTTTCTACTAACCATAAATTAAATATCGATGAGAAAATTACTCGACTTGCGGTTTGTAATAGGCGTATTTTTTGCCCTTGTGGGTTTACTACTATTCATATATCATTTTGTCGGAGCGGCTCCCGTTCATCTGAGTCAGTCAGTCAATCTGTGGTGTGGAATCCTGTTTATATTATTCGGTATCGGCATGATTGGCTTGTCGTATCTGAAGAAGGTGGAGGGGGAATGAGGGGGGGATAATCAAATACATTCCCATTATCCCTTCCGTCGGATAAATTCAATATTCCAAATTAATAAATTAAAGAAATGCAAATAGATTGCATTTGTATTTCTATATTTGATAAATGATCAGAAGGGCGACCGAATGATAACAACATTTAATTAGCAAACAATTACCTTGTAAAAGTATGTAGTGAA
>DAOLZQ010000124.1:0-4584 GCA_035426385.1 Saprospiraceae bacterium | reverse complement strand
TAAAGGTGGATACGTAGAAGCCGCTACCATCTGTCTTTGCTATGACTTTCATTCCACCTATATAATTCTTACTATTGAAGGGCTGATCCGGTACAAGCTTAGCTATGAATAGTTGAGCATGACCACTCTGCACGCAAAGTATCCACAGTAGCAGTATAAAAATTCGCTTTTCCCATCCGCTGGGTAGGAGAATTGTCTTTGATATCGCCATTATATTGATAGTCTATTGAATTATTATCTTTTCAAAAAGGAAGTAGCCTTTTGAATTTTTCAGTATTACCTAGTAGAGTCCGGGTGAATATAAAAGAAATATACTCATTTTCAGTATTTAAATTCTCTATATTCTACATCATCATGTCAGTAATATTGTAGATCACGCCGGCACTTAAATTTTAATATTAAATATTTAGTTTATATGTTAATATGAATAATTATTTAGTTTGTACAATATAATAGATTATATTTGTATTACACTATCTTTAACCATATAATAAACTATTATGAGCGTAATCTATCGTCATTTCTTTGGTTTAAAATATTTTCATTTCTTCAGTTTTTAACTCCTAATTGAACCCTGACATGAAGACTATGAAATCAATTTCCTACGGATCTATATTGTTATGTGTACTGTTATCATTTACTTTGACAGCTCAGCGCGACCATTCCCGTGCCTTCCTGAGTGGGTACTTTGGAGGAATATTCGAAACATTTGACTCTCAGTACTACAACAATGTATATGTGGAGCGCATGGATAGCGGCCTACACTTCTCACATTATTTGCGCAGTGATTATGATTTCCTTAATACGCAATCTGCTACTTACTGCGATAGCGCCGGTCAGCCACTGATCGTCTGGCAGGGGTGCTATCTGCTGGATGCTAAAAATCTGAGTCCCATCGAAAATGGAGATTTTACACACACCAAAGGCGCCAATGAATTCCCTCACTTTTTCTGCAAGAAGTACAATGTGGTTCCCGGCTACCCCTTGGTAAGTTTTTACACCGTTACCTACTCTTGCTTTTTTATCGATCGTGGAGACCCTCACCGGATTATGCTGGTCTATTATCGTATGTGGAATTTACCTTATTTAGATACCGTGTACATGCACACTGCAACTATAGATCTCACCGGTGGCCGGGATGGAGGGCCGATTGTCACCGAAAGAGATAGCCTCCCTGCTACCTTTCTGCCGATCACCGTAGGCAGTATCCAGGCCATCCGCCACGCAAACGGTCGGGATTGGTACATAGCCTTTGCCCAAAATCAATCAGCCAATTGGTGTAGTATGCTGTATGATCAGACCGGACTGCATGAACCGGTCATCAGTACTATACCGGAGTGGACTTATCGCTCCCTTACTTATGCTCAGACCGCTGTATCGCCGGATGGTAGCAAATATGCCTATGTTCCCTCTGATAGCAATCGCATTTTTATTCTCGACTTTGACCGCTGCACCGGTAAGTTTACCTATTCTACTGAAGGAAAGTTTCCGGATGACGAAGATTTTCAATCGACCAGTTTCTATAGGTCAGGCGAATTTGCACCCGGAGGCCGATTTTTTTATTTGAATTCTATCTGGAATATATACCAGTTTGACCTCGCTGCGGCTGATTTCGCAGATAGTCGGGTATTAGTGGCTCATTTCGATAGCGCGGCACAGTATAATCCCAAGTTTCCGCCGGGCATAAAAGGCTACATTTCCAGTGCACTTCGCGGCCTTGATGGCAAGCTCTATTATTGGAGTGGGAACACCGTTCAATGGGTACATCGAATACAATATCCGGATCGAAAAGGCCCGGATGTGGGCTTCCAGCAGGATTATTACCGACTGCCATTCAATCCCCCCTACTTATTGCCCACTATGGTGGATTATGATATGGGTCCGCTACCCGGAGACCCATGTAGATCGTCTGTCCTGACCAGATATCTGCCTCCGGCCTGGAAGGTATATCCCAGTCCCGCGGATCGGTATATCTATATCCAAAGGGAGCTGGATTCGCCCTACAAATCAAAATATACTATTCTGAATGCTGCCGGTAGTGCAGTATTGTCGGGTCAGATTCCCAGAGGTGAGTCACTTCATAAAATCGATATTACGGGGCTCCCGGCGGGTATCTATATAGTGAAGTGTGAAGGAGCAGAACTCAGTGAGCCGATTAAATTTCTGAAAATACGATAAGTAGAATGAGGTATAATTATTTTAAGGATTCGGATATATAGCTGAGGAATTCACATTTACGTTGGGTTGACTTCCCGCACACCCGGAGTCGAGAGACAGTTGTCCTGAGCGGACAAAATATTCAATTTTATCTTTTCAGCTAATTAGCATTCGGGCCAGCTATAGATTTCCGGCTCCGATGCAAATACTGGTTTGCTCGCGAGAATGCAACATATTGTGGTCTCAACCTGCTACTTCACTTAGCTGTACCCGCATGCCAGCTTTCGATCCGAGACTGAAAGTCAGATTTTGTATCAACAATATTTGGATGGAAGTATATTAGGTGGCCGGATAGTGCCGATAGCTATACTAAACGGAAATCAGTTTGACCCACTTGTCTTATTTTTGCAAGTTAATCAGATTGTTTATAAGTCGTTGACAAACAACAAACGCCAAACTGTCTTTAAATTTACCACTTAATCATTAATTCACTATGAAAAAAATCTTGATAAATTCAGGCTCGTCCTTCGAGCAGGAAATCGGCTATTCCAGGGCAGTAGTGGCTGGAGACTGGGTCTTCGTGTCGGGTACCACGGGATATGACTATGAAAGCATGACTATGGAGGAGGATGTAGTAGCACAGGCGGAGCAGACGCTCAAAAATATAGCCGCGGCATTACTGCAGGCTGGCAGCAAAATGGCAGACATAATACGTGTCAAATATATACTACCGGAAGTCACTGATTTCGAGCGCTGCTGGCCGGTGCTGAAGCGTGCTTTTGGTGAGATAAGACCTGCTGCTACCATGATCTCTGCCGGGCTGGCTGATAAACGAATGAAGATAGAAATAGAAGTAACTGCACTAAAAAATACCTCCTTATGAAATCAATCTTTGGACGCTGGACACTATGTATATTGGGTCTATTGAGTTTCAATCAGATCAGGGCACAAGATATCTCCGGAGAGTGGAATGGAATGCTTAGTGTGCCCGGAATGTCTATCAGGCTTGTAATTCATATTTCTGCAACTGCAGACGGATACACCTCCACTATGGATAGTCCTGATCAGGGTGCTACAGGCATTAAGGTGGATACTACCTCATTTGAACAGGGTGAATTAAAACTAACGTTACTCCAACTGGGAGCAACCTACGAGGGTAAGGTAAAAGATACGATGATCATGGGTACTTTCACACAACGGGGCTATGGCTTTCCATTGAAGTTTACAAGAAGTAAACAAGCTACAGTGCAAATAAAGCGACCACAAGAACCGCATGAACCCTTCCCTTACCGATCAGAAGAAATTTTATTTATGAATCAGGCAGCAAAGATCCAGCTGGCTGGTACACTTACCATTCCCCAAAAGGCCGGTAAGTATCCGGTGGTGATATTAATCACCGGCAGTGGTCCCCAAGATAGAAATGAAGAAATACTGAGCCATAAACCCTTTCTGGTGATATCAGATTATCTGACCAGGCAGGGATATGCGGTGCTGAGATATGATGACCGGGGTGTGGGCAAGTCTGAAGGTGACTTTGCCTCATCTACCTCAGCGGACTTTGCGACAGATGTGAATAGTGCAATTAGATATGCACTGAGCAGATCTGATATAGATTCGAAACAGATTTTTCTATTGGGCCACAGTGAAGGTGGGTCCATTGCTCCGGCGGTGGCTGCGAAAAATAAAAAAGTGAGTGGCATCATCCTGATGGCAGGCCCAGGTCTGAGAGGAGATAAATTACTTTTACTACAGAAGGGTAAAATAGAACTAGCTATGGGAATAGACTCCTCTGAGGTACAGCATGGACTCAAAGTTTTCGAAGAGGTGTACGAGTTGATCTTGAATTCTAAAGATGACAATGCGCTACAAGAACAAGTGTATCACACGCTGGCTAGTCAGGTAGATACTGCTTTGGCCAAAAATCTCTCAGTGCAAATCTGCGGCAATTGGTTTCGGTATTTCATAAGACACGACCCGGCTTTGGATTTGGAAAAAGTTAAAGTACCGGTATTGGCACTGAATGGCGGAAATGACCTGCAGGTACCTGCTACTGAGAATCTCGCTGCTATCGAAACGGCACTGAAGAAGGGCGGAAATAAAAACACAACCATCAAGAGATTTCCACATTTAAATCACCTATTTCAGGAAAGTGATTCCGGCCTACCAAGTGAATACGGCACAATCGAGCAGACTATCTCACCTGAAGTATTGCAGAGTATTGTAAGTTGGCTACAGCGTATAACAAATGGACTATAACGATCAAGTCTTTATTACTAAAATAACCTGCTTGTCGGTTGGTAATAGAACTTATCTAATATAAAAATTTTGAGCATTTAAACACTCATCTATATTTGCATAGATAAGAAAAATAAAATATTACTATCCCATTGTTCAGGATGGAGAGAAGAAAGGAAGCATTAAAGACAT
>DAOLZQ010000123.1:0-4658 GCA_035426385.1 Saprospiraceae bacterium | reverse complement strand
TGCATCTAACACGAATTTATTTTTGAAAAATTCGTGAAAATTCGTGAAATTATCTGCGATGCTGCTTACGAGATCGTGGTTAAAAAAACAAATAAGTTGGAGCGTTGTCATATGGCTCCAATACATCTGAAGGCTTTGTTTTTCACTTAATAAATTTTATGAAAGCATTGGTACTATTGGCTTCATCGTAATATTGCAATATTACATATATGCACGCCAAAACATCCTACAACGCATCAATTTTCGGAAACTAGAATTTTGATATGAAATATGGTGGAACTGATACTTCGGTTGGCGACCATGAGGATATGCTATGGGCTCGGATTATTAACTTTATCACTTTGTCTATGAATTCAATTTATTTTGCCACGAATTACACTAATGATGCTTTGCATCTAACACGAATTTATTTTTGAAAAATTCGTGAAAATTCGTGAAATTATCTGCGATGCTGCTTACGAGATCGTGGTTAAAAAAACAAATAAGTTGGAGCGTTGTCATATGGCTCCAATACATCTGAAGGCTTTGTTTTTCACTTAATAAATTTTATGAAAGCATTGGTACCATTGGCTTCATCGTAATATTGCAATATTACATATATACACGTTAAATCAATACTAGATTTCATTCAGAAATTAAAAAGTAACTTTTAACAAAGATTTCTACAAATTACTCTCTCCAACTCTGTGAATCCGTATCCTATCTCCCTTTGTGAAACTTTATTTTTTGCTCAACTTTGTGATACAACACCTTCCCATATAATTTATTTTATAAAATAACATTCCTTAAGCAACGTATTCTTATTTCTTGAGGTCTTTAGTGTATAAAAAGATAACTCTTAATTTTTCTGAATAGAGCTACTTTTATTCATAATTCAATAATAATCTATAGTGCATTGAATTATCAAAAAAAAGCAGTCATTCAGGCCAAACACAAAATTTAAACAAATGAAAAAAATAAATATTATTTGGCTTTTTGCGCTCATCGCCTTAGCCTTTTCGTCGTGCCACAAGGATATCAATGAATTTATCCCGGACAAAGAAGGCCAAAACTTCAAATCCTCCTTATTTGGTTCAGTGGTAGATGAAGCCGGTCAACCTGTTGAAAATGCAATTATCAGATATGGTGCAAACACTAAGATGACTGACAAAAACGGAATTTACCAGTTTAAAAATGTAGATGTCAACTCAAAACACAATCTTATTACGATCTCAAAACAAGGTTATTTTGAAGGTAGTAGGGTGTTTACCACGGATCGTTCGACGACTATCACCATAAGAAATATTCTGCTAGAAAAATCTTTTGATAAATCCTTTGAGAGTACTACGGCTGCTTCTTTGAAAAAAGGTGCTGTGACACTTGATTTTCCTGCAGATGCAATTGCGATGGCTTCAAATAACACCCCTTATTCAGGTACAGTAATGGTCGCCATGAAGTATCTGGACCCAAATCAATCTTCCATATACACTCAGATGCCGGGAGATCTGGTAGGGATCAATGCTGCTAATCAGATCGCAGGTATGACTACATACGGTATGGTAGCTGTAGAACTGCAGACACCTTCAGGATTGAAGCTACAATTAGCACCGGGTAAGACAGTGAAGATGTCGAATAAGTTATCCGGTGATGTCCTGGCTAAGGCTCCATCTACGATTCCACTTTGGTACTACGATGAAAATCTTGGCTATTGGAAAGAAGAAGGCGAAGCCAAACTGGTGAATGATACTTATGTAGGTGAAGTCGCACATTTCACCTATTGGAATTATGATGCTCAGCAACCATCTATCATCATGAGTGGAAGAGTAGTTGATCAAAATGGAGATCCTATTGCAGGGGCCGACGTATGGATCGTAGCACAGGGAGGAAATGGCGGCGGCCATGGACTTACGAACCTGGATGGGACCTTCAGTGGTCAGGTTACAAAGGATGCAATACTGAATATAAAGGTTTCATTATACATCAATGGATGTACTTTGACTGAAGTATATAATGGCCAGGCGGGACCTTTTTCCTCTGATGTCACCATTCCGGATATTGTCTCTACTTTAGGTAATATCAACAACATCCATGTCACTGCCAATGTGGAAGATTGCAATGGAGATCCTGTGCAGAATGGTTACCTCAAGGTGTCTTCAGGAGGGAATGTCATATCATACTTAGATGTGGTGAATGGGGTGGTGAATAGCACGGTGGTTAATTGCAATACACTTACCACTATAACTTTTGTTCCGGTAGATATCGATGCGCTTATCCAGGGAGATCCAATGACGTTAAGTGCAGCGACTGAAATTGATTTGGGTACAATCACAGCTTGTGGCAATATAGCGGATTTTCTAAAAGTAGAGGTAGCGGATCTGGGTCTTGATACTACATTGCTAAGTGGTGTTTCATTTATTAATGGCAATTCCTTCACAGAAATAAATGCCGGGAATGGCATTGACTCTTCTACGCAAATTGATTTCCATTTATACTGGCAGGATAATACTCCAAATATAGTTAAGCCGGGTACCTACAATGTCTTTCCAAATGAAACACATTTACAGCTGCTTATTACACCTGTTCAATATTTATATTTAACAGCAGCATCAGCATCGGCAGGCACCGTAACAGTGACGCAGGGAGGAAGTCAACCTGGAGATGTGATCACTGGAACATATGAATATATAGGGACAGAGGCTGGAACCACTATCACTCATCAAGTGAGCGGCTCCTTCAGACAAACGCTACAATAACTGATAAATCCATTACTGATCATTGGAAGATTCCAAACTCATAACACAATGTTTGAAGCACGACAGAAATAGTCAAAAGTTGCTTTACGATCGCTTTAGCGGGCAGATGTATTCCATCTGCCTTCGCTATTGCAGGGATGAGTTCGATGCACAGGAGTCTCTGCAAAATGGCTTTATCAAAGTATTCAAAAATTTGCAGGCATTCAAAGGTGAGTCTGCATTATACTCATGGATTAAGACCATAATTATCAGAAGTGCTTTAGATCAGATTAAAAAGAAGAAAAAAGACGACGAATTATTTGTCCGGGATGAAATAGTATCTGATCAAGTCGGTGGTGAAGATCCTGAAAGCATGACTTACGAAGAGATGCTCAAGATCGTCCAAATGATGCCATTAGGATACAAAACGATCTTTAATATGGCAGTAATAGATGATATGTCGCACCTCGAAATAAGTAATGTCCTCGGTATAACAGAGTCCACTAGTAGATCTCAGCTCATGAAGGCAAGAAATTACCTCAAAAAACAAATGCTCACGAAGCAAAATCAATACCTATGAAAAAGGAGAATTGGGAAAATAAATTTATAGAAAAAGCACAGGAACATTCTGTGGTTCCACCTGCTCATATATGGGACAATGTCGAATTAACGCTGGAAAGAAAAAGGAAGCGCTTCGGCTTTCCTTTTTGGCTTCTAGGCATCATATTGGCATTTGTCGTAGGTTTCGGACTTGTTCAAATGAGCAATAATTCCGAAGTGCCACTTGCTGAAATGGACAGGTCAACTCCTCCCTCCTCAGAAATGAATACTGAACTCACAGAAGACAATTCCAGTAATAAAACGGTCGAAGCAAATAATCAAGTTGATTTAACAGTTAATGAAGACCTTAAAGATCATAATTCCAAAAATGATGCAGTAAATATTTCTAGCACAGCCAAAAATGCTACAAAAGCTACAACGATAGTATCAGGAAACGACCAACGTAAGATTTATTCCTCACAAGTATTGACTTCTTCAAATACTAAAATCAACAAGACAATAAGTAAGGGCTCTATTTCAAATCATCACCTGGCAAGTAGCAATGCTATTACTGCCTATCCTGATCAAATAGCAAGTGCTGAAAACCGCATTCAAAATGGACAACCCAATTCGGTTTCAGTCAAAAATATTACTCAAACAAATCAATTAGATAACACTGCAATCAACAAAGAAACTACAGAGGTTTCTTCCAACAAGTCGGAAGATAAAAGAACTAAGAACGATGTAGCAGATCAATCATCTGAAGTAATAAATTCAAAGAAAACATTGCTGACACCGGAAGATGTTGCAACTTTAACTAAGGATGAATTGGAAGTAAAAGACCTGGACCTGGTGCCATTTCATTTTCCAAAAAATGTGAAGTGCCCTACATTCAGTAAGAAACGCATCATTCCGTTTGTACAGCTGGAAGTCGGTGCAGGGCCTTCGATGCGTCATTTGACCGCAGAGATTGAACCATCAAAAATATACATTAATAAACTGGCGACAGAGCGGCCATTTTACGTTAGTAACGCCTCCTTGCATGGTGGATTGATCCTCCGAAATAATTTTACCATTCACACCGGAATAAATTATACATTGGTCAAAGACAGATTTGACTACAGAAAAACCGGCCTTACACAGATCGTTATCACGTTCGATGCCAACAACATTCCGATCGACACAATGGTAAGAACAGGTACCCAAATAATTGAAGGAGAAAACAGATTTCACCTGATAAATATTCCCATTGGAGTAGGGTATCAAAAGAAAATGGGTCGATGGGTCCTGGCAGGGGAAGTTGGCATGGGTGTGAATGTTTCATTGAAGACATCAGGTAAAGTATTGTATAGTGATAATGCCGTACACAATTTGGATGAAGTAGATAATTTTTATAAAAAGAGTTTA
>DAOLZQ010000122.1:0-4660 GCA_035426385.1 Saprospiraceae bacterium | reverse complement strand
CCCCTGGAACTAATTAGTTTTACGGGCAGGAAAAATGGTGATGAGAATGTGCTTTCTTTCATGACTACCAAAGGAAAGAATGTAACAGGATTTGATATTCAACGAAGTGAAGATGGCAGGAATTTTGGAACTATAGGTACTCTGGCTATTAGTACAGCATGTGAAGCATTGTGTAAATATGGGTATGTCGATAGACAACCAGTGAAAGGGTTCAACTATTATCGAATCAAAATATTGGACAAGGATAATTCTTATGCCTATTCTAATATTGTTTCCATTCTAAATGGAGGTCAAACAGAATTTTTACTCTCTCCCAATCCGGTCAGCGATTATATCTCCATTCCCGAAGATGCATTGTTGTCGAAATTTACCTTGCTCAATGCAAATGGACAATTTATAAAAGGTGGGAAAATTGAAACGTACAAATTGAATGTGAGTGATCTACCCGGCGGATTTTACTTCTTGATTATAGAATCTAAAGATATAAATAACAGATATAGATTTGTGAAAATGTAAGATCTAGTGTTAAGGGCTATATTGTAAAAGTATTTTCAGGTAAAATAATTTTTTCAACACATCGGACTCCAGTAAGTAGCGGTAAGCAAGAATTCCCTAAAGGATAATAGGTCGGGCTTATTTTTCTTCTCTTTTATAAAGAATTTGGAGGTCTGCTCGTTCCAGCCTAATATAATTTCTGTCGAATCTATCTTTAAGTAGAGCGTATAGATATTGTTTAGTTCTATTAAAGTTTGTTGGATGTCTGCCTTTGATCTGAACCTACTATCGTCGCTTCCAATTGATTTGGAGATCAGTTGAGCATCTTCAGCGAGTATTTTATCAAAATCTCCTTTGATAAGATAATTCATTGTCTGTGGGTCTTTGATGCCAGCGGCAATATCTTTGATCCGGTAGAGAGATTTACAATTGGAAAAATCATTGCTTTCCTTGTATGAAAAGCAGAGAAGTTCATTTCCCTCCGGTCTAAGACCCAATGGAACCAACTCAATTGTGATCCTGGTATCTGTACCTGTCCTTGGTATCTGAAAGTCAACAAAGAATATTGGGTATTTTATATCTTCTGTCATTTCGCCGGAGATAAAATCGGATAAGCCGAAGTCGGGAGGTAAGATCTTCTTTAGTGCTTTGTCTGAGGAAGTTTTCCTTCCCCAACTGCATAGCACCTGATCAGATTGGAGGAGTGTATATTCGCCTTTTTGATTCTTATAAGCACCGACTGTCGAACTACAGGTACAACCGCAGGTGGGCCAACTACCGGCTATATGGAGATATCCATTTTTAGAATCATCAATCTGTTCGAAGTCCGGAATTCCATCCTCATCCATATCTTCAAACATAGAGTGACAGTGACTTACCCTACTCCACAATAATTCACTCAGTGATTTGGGTTTTTGACTAAAAGTTAGCAATGGAATTGAAATGAGAAAAAGTATAAGTGTATATTTCATTTCTTCTGTCTCCAATATTTATAAACTTCCAGTTCACTTAAGTTTAATTTATAGTCAACCGGTTTGTCCATAAAACTGAGATCCACTTTCTCCTGAGTATTCATCTTATAGACGGACTTTATTTCTCGGAGGAGACGACCTGCATTATTGAAGTATAATCTTTTCTCTACGGTTAGGGCGATTTCAGCGTAAAATCTATTCATCCTCCAAAATATAAAATAGAGTTTCCCCGCTTTATTGTAGTAATTATCTGCCGTAATAGACCAGTCACCTGAGGAAGAAGGATTGTCAACTGACACAAGTGTCCCTAACTCTTTATTTGTAAGTATTGATACTGCTTCGGAGAGTGATAAGCTATCATTCTCTAGAATGTGTGTACTCCATGTATGAAATTGCTGTTCTTCTCCCCCTACATATTTGAAAAATTGATCAGCAGTGGGTAATTCTTTGGCAATTATTGACTGCCACTTTTGAAAGTCAATTCTGATCTTTGTGATGGCCGGATTGTCTTGGGAAGATCCACGTTGGGTATTTAGTATCACAAGTAATATAATCAGAAAACAGGTTCTCGACATATTAATTTAATTCTCGCTATTGGATAAGCTTATCTGTTTAATCAATTATAATCATTTTATCTGTCAAAGTAATTTTGTTTGCCTGAGACAATTTGATAAAATATACGCCTGCCGGCAAATTATTTCGCTGTATGGTTATCGCTTCTTGTGATCCATTTTTCAGCTTTCGCACCACCTTCCCCATTGAGTCATAAATAGTGACATCTACATCTCTGAAAGTTTCATAAGTCCTCAAGACTGTTTCATTGACGAATGGATTGGGCGAAATGGTCATGGTGTTTGCTTGTTCCGGCTCAAAAGCGGCTAACACGTTACTTTTAATTTTGTTGGTACTGGTCCATGTATGAGTAGCGGCACCAGGGCTATCTTTTCCACTTACCATATAGTCATATGTGCCGATGTGAAGACCCTCACCAAACCAGGGATTCATATAGTAAATATTATTTCCATTGACACCATGTCCTACCACAAAGTGACCACCGCCTGTGGACCAACCCCATCTTATCACGAACAATTTGTTTTTTTGTATTTCTGTAGAAACTTCAGCGAGAGTTAGTGCCCTGCCGAGCCCGCTGTTTTGTAGATTCCCGAAATGAATTAGAATATCCTGAATGCTGCCGGCGTAACCCCAATTGTAATTCCAGTAATTGCACCCTTGCCTTGCGCTTATACAACAGGCTACATCACCAAAATCATGAAATGTAGCTGTGGTCCTTACAAACTCTGCTATGTCACACTGTTGAACTGTGTTGAAGCCATAATAATCAAGAATAGTCTTCGAACACCCCGCCCAGCACCACTGATCATATTGTTGTTCAGCGTTGGTGACATTTAAGACCTGTGCGTTTGAGGGAACATTATTAATTAGAAAGATTCCTACCAATAAAAGTGTAATTAATTGTTTCATTTCTCTTCCTGCTGTTTATTGATTATACTTCCCATGGTATTATAGTAAACCTGATCAATACTAATTTTAGTGGGCTGATCAGAACTAAGTTGGTAAAGTGACTGCAATGAGTTTTTATTTATTTCATCTAAGTTATTTGCATCTACTTTAGTGGAAGACAAACTAAAATTTACTGTTATATAATCCTGATTCAGGTAGGTATTCCTGATCATTAAGCGTAGATTATCGCCTGTTGTATATAACTTTTCAAACTCCTGAATCTTTTGTGCAAGTTTATTTCCACCCAGATCTACCACTTCTGCTTTTCCATTAATATTCTGGACTGTCAATAAGGTTTTATAATCACCATCAACTGAGATAGGTACGCGCCAGTCGCTAAGAGCAAAGGTCAATTGATTGTCGTCGGCAGATATATAGTAGGTCTTGTATGGTTTTTCAATTTTTATTCTGGAAAAATCACTTCTGCTATTGAATCCATAATCTGCCTCGCTACCTTCGGGAATAAGGTTGAGAAAGGTAGCTGCTCTGAGTGTCGCTTCATTCATTATCAATGCGTCTGATATCTCACTCTGAGAAAGCAGATTTGTTGAAATGAAGCAAGTAATGAGGAAAAGAAATAATTTATGGTACATATTCTTTTGTTGTAAATGTGTTTAAACTTTCTATAGATACATTTTCGGAAGCAAACTATAATCTAATGATTCCAATAAATATCTTCGACCGTAGGGTCCTTTTTTAATTCGTCTATTATGTTATTTATTCTTGTCATGCCTATATGGCCAAACTTGAGGATAAATACATACTTATCGTTGACCTTCTCGAGTGTATAATCCTGTATAATTAATTCGTCATTGTTCAAGATTGTACTTAGCAATTCGGTATTGTTTACGTTTAAATTTGTGACAATTCTCAGTGTTTTTTGATTGAACTTTTTGAAGAACTTTTCTTCCAGCGGTTGTAAGGCCCATAGAATGATTAGTGAGAGAATTGTTGCTATACCGGCGGCAAAATACATTCCCCCACCAGTGGCAAGTCCGATGGCTGCTATGGTCCATAGGCCTGCAGCGGTAGTCAGTCCTCTGATAGTGCCTTGCTTTGAGAATAGAATTGCCCCCGCACCGATAAATCCTATTCCACTGATTACTTGGGCTGCTACTCTGGAGGGATCTAGTGAGACGTGATCCATTCCCAGTGTATCTGAGAAGCCGAACGAAGAAACCATCATCGTTAGACAAGCGCCGACGCACACCATCATGTGGGTCCTTAAGCCGGCTGCCCAGTCTTTTCTCTCCCGCTCCAGGCCTATAAGTGCTCCGAATAGACATGCTAGCGATAACCGGATTACTATTTCACTCCAACTGAGCATTTTATCTTCTGATTAATTGATAGTTTATATTGCGTTGTCGCACCTACTTGGCGCTGCTTATGTGATGAGAATGGACATTCCAAGTATGTTTGCCCATACAAGTCCATCATTTTATTTTACTGTCTATGTCAAATATAATAGAATTGGATAAGGTATGCAAGAATATTTCCAGTACTTGTTCATACACTTGCTTACTCTTTGGCTCTACCCACTTCCAACCCCTTAATATTTGCTCTAGCTCTACTCACCCCCAGCCCCTCTCTTTGAAGAGAGGGGGGAAATAAAATACCAGTGAATTAGTTTACATCATAAGCCACCCCATCCATTTTAAGGGAAGGGGCCGGGG
>DAOLZQ010000121.1:0-4693 GCA_035426385.1 Saprospiraceae bacterium | reverse complement strand
TTCCATCGATAGTTAATGGCCAACTCCAAAGCACTGTCCTCGTATTTTTTTAAAAGTGTAATTTCTGACCCCCTGTTATAAAATTTATATTATAAATATTTTTGCAACCACGGTTACTGCAACTGTGGTTGCAAAAATAGAATAAGTTTGGTGTTTGATGTTTGGTCTTTCAGGCTATAAGCAATGGGTTATAGACCGTTCAGAAGGATATTCACAATATTGTATGATGCCTATTGTTTGAGGATAAAGCTGAAAGCTATAGGCTGTTTGCCACTTCTAACGTAAAAAGTGCACTATATAGCAGGGCTTTTATCCCATAACGCTTAAAGTATATTGCTTACAGCTTACGGCCTCCTGCTTATAGCTTATTGCCTACCGCCTATAGTTTATCGCCTCTAGCCAATTGCACAAAATTTTCTAAAACTTTGCATGGTTATTGTGTTCGTCTGAGCATCAGGGTATATGTTGGTAAAAGCCGCACTCACCTTATTGTTTTTTGCAGCCAGTTTTATTTCATAAGCGTTAATCTCACCTTTCAATACTTCCAAATAATCTACCTCACTTTGATTGTAATTCCTCCAAAAATAACTTTTTACTTTAGGGTTCGTCCATGCATTCATCTTCAGTCGTTCACTTATGAGGAAATTTTCTAAGAGTTGTCCTTTATCATTACGAATTTTCCAATCATCATAATCCTCCAGGATAGCATTTCGTATTCCATTGTCCCAAAAATAAACCTTTGACATCTTAGTTACTTCTTTCCTATGGTTGGAACTGTATGATTTTAATCTGAATAAAACGAAGGATTTTTCCAACAAGTTGAGATAGGTTTCGACGGTTTCAGATTTGACTTGTAGCTGCCGGCCCAGTTCATGAAAAGACACTTCACTGCCCACTTGAAAAGCAAGCAATCGCAACAACTTATCCAACAATTCAGGCTTTCGGATGTCTTTCCATACCAACACATCTTTGTATAAGTATTGACTTGTCAGGTTGCTTAACAATGTTTCAGCGTCAACCCGGTGATTGACTATATCCGGGTAATTTCCAAACACCAGATGGAACGGAAGTTCCTGCTCTATCTCAAAGTCTGATCTGCCTTCATATACCTCAGCAAGTGAAAATGGGTATAGGTGGAACAGTACATGACGACCTGTCAAGGGTTCAAATATGGTTTCAGCTATATCAAGTGCAGAAGATCCTGTTGCTATAAATTGTACTCCCTTAAAATTGTCAAACAAAATTTTCAATAGAAGTCCGGCATTTTTTATGCGTTGAATCTCGTCAATGATAACTGTTTTGTATGAGCCCACTATTCCTTGAAGTGAACTTACGCTCTGCACTTCCAACCGCTCTCGTACAGTGCTTTCATCACCATTCAACCAGAGGACATCCTTGCTGTGACCAAAAATATTCTTCAATAATGTCGTTTTCCCCACTTGTCTGGCTCCCGTGATGATGACAATTTTATTCTTGCCAAGCCAGTTGACAATAGTGTTTTCAGCTATTCGTTTGATGGTATTCATAAGGCAAAACTAGTAATATTTCTTTTATAGTGGAAATATTACTAGATATTCTTCCGATATAATGGAAATATTACTATATGAAAGCGCTTGAGGTCTGAGGTTTGCTAGATGAACTTCAAGCTATAAGCTTGAAGCTGTAGGCCGTTCAGAAGGGTATTCACAATTTTAGTAGGATGCTTATTTTTTGGGATTAAGCTATAGACTGTATGCAACTTTTATCCTGAAATATTCATTAGAAAATAGTGTTTTCTCGCTTACTACTTATAGCCTACCGCTACTGACTACTGCCTTTAAAGCTTACCGTCTCCTCCAACTGACTGTATTTAGCTAAATTGCGTCAATAAGGATCTATTTTATGCGTTTCAGATATTCCCCATATCCGCTTTTAATATATATTTCTGCCAGCGCATTCAATTGAGTGCGGGAAATAAACCCCTTCCTAAATGCGATCTCTTCAATACAGCCAATCTTATACCCCTGACGCTTTTCAATCACTCGAATAAACTCAGATGCATCGTGCAGTGAGTCAAATGTTCCCGTGTCCAGCCAGGCGGTGCCACGGCCGAGGATGGAAACATTTAATTGACCACGATTTAGATATTCTTTGTTTACATCGGTTATCTCGTATTCTCCGCGTGGCGAGGGAGCCAGATTTTTAGCTATTTCTACCACCTGATTGTCATAAAAATATAAGCCGGGAACTGCGTAATTTGACTTAGGATCTTCCGGTTTCTCTTCGAGACTGATCGCCTTTTGGTTGTCGTCAAATTCAACGACACCATACCTGTCCGGATCTGAAACTTCATACGCAAATACATAACCGCCCTCCACATTCATCAACTTTTCAAGCTGAGAGCCAAGGCCATTTCCATAAAATATATTATCGCCCAGCACTAATGCTACCTTATCCTGCCCGATGAAATCTGCTCCTAGCACGAATGCCTGAGCCAGCCCATTGGGAACTTGCTGCGCCACGTATTCAAATCGACAGCCGATAGCAGCACCGTCGCCAAGTAAGCGCTGAAACTGAGGCTGATCTTCAGGTGTGGTGATGATCAATATCTCATTTATGCCCGCCATCATCAGCACCGACAGTGGATAGTAGATCATCGGCTTGTCGTAGATCGGCATCAACTGCTTACTGATGGCCTTGGTGATGGGGTAGAGTCGTGTGCCGGAGCCGCCGGCGAGGATAATGCCTTTCATTATGAGAAGGTTAGAAGGTTAGAGGGTTAGAGGGTTAGAGGGTTAGAAAGTTAGATAGTTAGAGGGTGGGACTTAGACTATTTTTCTTATTAATCCCGATAACATACTCTTGATATAATTCAATTTTTTGAATAACTCAGGGTCTTCCTTTATGTAGCCTATTCTATTTGATAAAATATATTGGGTTTCCAGTTCTGAACAAGATCCCAGGGAGTAAAAAAGAAACCTTTTAAATTCAGAGCCACTTTGCCTTGCCGCCCCTTCTGCAATATTAGAGGGTATCGAGATGGCACATCTTCTCCTTTGGGAGGACAAGCCGTACTTCTCATCCGAGGGTAAACTTTTTGTAATTTCATAAATTTCGGTAACTAAATCCATAGAAACCTGCCAGACCACGAGGTCTTTATGGGATGAAATTTTCATTTTCAATTAGGGTTTGGTGATAATGAAACACAAAATAAAAATTTATCATCAAATTACCAAAAATCCGTGTTGAACGTCTTTATCACTTTTTCTCCTTTTCACTTCCTCACCTCCTCACCTCATCACATCTTCACCTCATCACTTCTTCACCTTCTCACTTTCTCACCACTTCACCTTCTCACTTTCTCACCACTTCACCTTCTCACCTTCTCACTTTCTCACCACTTCACCTTCTCACCTTTTCACCTTCTCACCTTCTCACCTTCTCACCTTCTCACCTTTTCTCCTCCTCACTTTCTCACCTATATTACTTTAATTAAAGTCGTCTATCAGTGAGTTCTTTTGGATAGAAACTCTTCAGGTCATATACAATGCTGTGTTCTTTGGTAATCTCTTTCAAATCGATCTCTTTAAATACCTGATGTGCTACTGCGAGCAATACTGCATCATATCTTTTGTTGCCCAGTTGAGGTATGGTGCTTAGTCCATATTCCTTCATCAGTTGAGACTCAAGCACCCAGGGATCATATACGTCTAGATGGACGTCATATTCCCTTAAAATATTAATGATATCTATCACTTTCGTATTGCGTAGATCGGGACAATTTTCTTTAAAGGTTACGCCCAATATCAAGATATTCGCTTTTCTGATCTTAATGTCTTTATTGATCATCATCCGAATGAGTTCATGTGCTACAAACTCTGACATGGATTCATTCAGCCGACGCGCTGCCAGCATTATTTCGGGGTGATAACCAGCCTCATTTGCTTTTTGAATCATATAATACGGATCCACACCAATACAGTGACCCCCCACTAAGCCGGGGCGAACATTGATAAAATTCCATTTGGTGCCCGCTGCTTCCAGTACTTCAGTAGTGTCTATTTTCAACTTATTGAATATGCGCGCCAATTCATTGACGATGGCAATATTGATATCGCGCTGTATGTTCTCCACTACCTTCGCCGCCTCAGCCACTTTTAGGCTGGGCGCCAGGTGCGTGCCGGCAGTAATGATTGAATTGTACAGTGCCTGTACTTTCAATGCTACTTCTGGGGTAGAGCCGGAAACGATCTTTTTAATTTTGGTAAGTGGTCTTTCTTTATCGCCCGGGTTGATTCGCTCCGGCGAGTAGCCCACGAAAAAATCTTCGTTGTACGTCAACCCCGAGGCCTGCTCCAGCACCGGAATACAGCGCTCTTCTGTAGCTCCGGGATAAACCGTGGATTCATAAATAATTATTTTATGCTTTCCCATGACAGCACCCACTGTCTCACTCGCTTTTATCAAGGGCGTGAAATCTGGAACGTTATAATTATCTACCGGTGTGGGAACAGTAATTATATAGAAATCAAAGTCTTTTATATCTTCTTTCTTGACCGTAAACTGTATTCCATTCTCGCGATTAAGAACTTCTGTTAATTCGCCCTCTATAATCTCATGAGTATTATCAATACCCTTATTTAATTCATCAATCCGCTGTTGATTTATATCAAATCCGACTACCTGATATTTCTTAGCAAACTCCACCGCAAGT
>DAOLZQ010000120.1:0-4738 GCA_035426385.1 Saprospiraceae bacterium | reverse complement strand
TCCAACCTTTATTATTTACACTCAGGTCAGAATAAAATACAAAGCTGAGTGCGCCCTTGTCATTGGTAGCTATAATCACCGGCGGTCGGTTACTTCCGCAATATGTACCTTTTGAAATACCATCTATTAGATCACCATCCAGGACTTCGAAAAAATCTTTCTCACATCCGTTAGATTCCTCCAAATTAAATTCGGAAAACTTAATCTTTAATACTTTCGTAGGATCTGCCGGGAATATTGTTTGAGTTAAATACTTATCATCCGGATAATTAGCCTCTGCACCAGGGTCCATATATATAAAACCACAATCAGTTAAAGTAGATTTTTTATCCATGGTGATCACTTTACCTACTGTAAAGTTTTGCACTATTTTCTGTGTATGAAGTGAATCCTGAATTGTAAACTCTATAGTAAATGTGGCGCCGGTCGACATCGATGGTTTGATATGAACCGTAAAATACTGTGGTAAAGTCTCATTTCCATTTACAACAGGTATGGTAACTTTGGGCTGATCAATGGTGATCTTGGTTGCATTGTCGCCTGTAGCTTTTGCGGATACCAGGACGGAGTCAGATTGGACCACTGTGAGATTACTTATATTCAACTTAACTTCGAACTGCTCACCTACATCGAGATAGCCATTCCCATTATCGTCATTTTGCCATTCTACATATTCTCCTAAGATATAAGGAGCATAGGCACCCAATCCAAGAATATAGGTCATCACCGGCTGGACCTTTGAAATATTCCACATCCACAGCTTACTTTTTTTATTGTTATAAAAATCTGAGTTTGGAATAGTATTTGGTGTAAATTCATTTCTAAAAGTTTCTTTAAAGCAGGCACGTCCGTGTGAATTAATGTCATTATTGGCATGTACAAGTGCAGTCTCAACGTGATTAGTCTGCTGATTGCCATTTTCGTCTATGTGCCAGATAGTGATGCCATCGTCCGGTATGGAAGCGCTTCGACCTACTTTTCTTCTGGCCTGAAACATAAAATAATCAGCTGGATTAAGTTTATTCGTGTATTTATAGATGGTAAGTGAATTGGCAGTATCGCGAACTAAGCCATTAAAGTCTGTTACATCCACTATTTTCCCCCAGCCCACGCGAGACCAGAAGTATGGGTTCATCGGTACCGGATTGGTACCTGACCCACCACCACACATCAGATCAAATGCACCTATACCATCGGGTCCTGACTTATCATCATATTTATAGGTATCCGGCCAGCGGCCGATCATATGCCCATTTTCGTGGCAGACAGTGCCTAGTTCTAGAGGGCCATTAGCAGGAGAGGTATTGTATGGACCTGAATGAACGCCATCAGCCTGAAAATCGCCCATCCATGACGCATGAAACCACATACCTTGCGCCCAATTGGGTGGGTTGCCGGTATACATGAGGTTGATGGCTTTGATAGATTTATCTTTATTGGTAGTCAAAGTGGAAAAATCAAATCCTTGATCGTCGATCCATTGAAGTGCTTCACGAAGTAAAGTCTGAGCACCTTCGGCGTAAGGAAGTGAATCATAATATTTAAAGGTTTGGGTCGCATGGTAATAACCAAATACCTGGTTTGTATAATCAAGCAAGCCTCCTGAGGTTTCTTTGTAAAAAGTTCTTACAGAGCCATTATTGCCATAGCCCTTATAATCCATTTTGTTCATAAAATCATCCACTTCTCCGACAGGTACCACAGCAGGCATATCCGGAAAATCGATTAATATAGTCAAGCCGATTACGTGGCCCTGCAATGTGTCAATATCCAGAGTGCCTCTGCTCTCTAAACCATTAGAATATAATTCTTTGGGATCCCCAAGTACTTTTTCATTAGCCTTAACTACATCCAGCCTGGCTTCTTGAGATATATCCAGGTGCTGTGCCATCGTTAGATGAGTGCGAAGTGATCCAACCACTGCACTATGACCTTTATATCGGATCGATGATGGCTTTAATTTAGATTGATCCGTAGAGAGCTGAGCATAGTAGATCCAACCATCAGCACCTCTGACTACAGTGTATCCATCTAATCCCTCACCTCGCATGTAATATTCATTACCATATAGCCTTACTTCTACATTGCTGCCATCAGGCTGAGAGAACTCTTGTATCTCTCCATGATAAGGACGAGCGTTTAACTGGGTGAAGAATAAGCATACCACAATGGTTATAAATAATCTCATACTTAAATAATTATATAATTTTCGAAAATATAGGTGAGTTGCTTTTAAACTTGTATCAAACTCCAAAAGAGGGATAAAAATAAGTAAATTTAAGGAAAGCCGGAATTAAACACTTTTTCTGGAAAAACGCATCGCTTTCAGCATCCAGTCGGGAAGTGGTTTTTCGGGGTCACGCTTTTGTAAGTTGAGATACCAACCCAATTTCTTAAGGATTGGGACCTTGTGTGTTTCTACAAATTCGATGAGTGTACCATCCGGGTCCTCGATATACGAAAAATGTCCTGCTGCCTCTCCCATATCAAATGAGTCACTACTGTCCACTGTAAATGGATAGCCAAACTGTGCGCACTTGGCTCTCATCTCACTCATCCCCTGGATGTCAAAACACAGGTGAATAAAGCCAAGATCACCCCAGAAGCGATTGGCAAATATCTTCCTTCGACCTTCTGCCGGCGCACACACTAGCTCTATCTCGCCGTACCCCAGAAGGTGTGAAAAAGGCCCTTTTCGGGGCTGACTGTGCGTCAGTACTACACGATCCAGCTGTCGCTCTCCACCCGGAATATTTTTCAATTCGGGATCTTCGGCATCCATGGAGCCGCTGATAGAATCGAAGCCCAGCAGTGTACTGTAAAACAGTTTAGCTTTCTGAAGATCACTCACTCCCAATACTGCACCACATACACCCCCCATGACCCCTGGACCGGAGGCAAACCAGTCTTTTTGTTCGACCACTTCGTACAAGTTTTCATATTGATCCTGCATGTAGAAGTGCTTTTTACCATTGATAGAAGCTGTAATCTCAGATAGTACCTTCCCACCATGGTCAATAACATGAGTAAATGCCTTTTTAATATTGGAGGTCTTCATCTTGAGCATGAAAATACCAAGATCACCAAGCCGAATAGGGTCCGAAGGTGGCTGGGGCTCGCGACTGGTGTATTGCCAGATTTCCAGACCGCCCCCACCGCGCAGATTGAGCGCCAGGATAGCATGACGGGTGCGTGGTTCACCACCGGTATAGGGGAGCATAAGGCTAGCCGTAGCTGCTTCTTCAAATACAGGTATATCCGTCCCAAATAATTTTGAAAAATGCGCATAAGCGGCTTTGACATCTCTCACACCTACCCCAGCTTGCTGTATACCACTTATAAAAGGCTTCATATCTATCTAGTCTTAGTTTATGGAGCCGAAGATAAGGTGGTTAGCGGAAAGAAAAAATTATGTGGTAATTTGGATTAGAAATAATATGTAATTTTGTAAAAAATAAAAATCGTTGTAAAAAATTGTGCGATCCTGAGTCCATACCAGTACCATTAATTCGGATCATGTACAGTCCTGCCTCGCATATAACCGTTTCCTTTAATTGGACTTTAAAATTTAAAAAGAGAATTAATCCTGGGAAATACCTTGCCTCCGGTATTTACTTTTTTATAATTTGCCTCAACATAATCCCTCTAACTCTATGGGGGCAAAAAGACCCTTATATCTATTACAATTGCGGTAGATTAGCAAGCGACTCTTTGGTCATTAATAAGTTCGGGTTACAAAAATTTAACAGCCGGACTAAGCAGGTGGCCAATATGGGAGAGGCGTATGAGGCTGCGGATATTGCCTTTGATAGAAAAGGACGACTCTTTGCTTGTGTCCGTAATCAAATTTTGGAGCTAGATACCTTTCCAAATGGTTCTCCCCCAACGCCAAAGAATGTCTTATATGTCGCAAGTGACAGTATCGAATTCAATGGAATGACGACTGACTGCAAAGGATTGCTTTGGCTAACTGGAGCTTTCGGAAATAAAAAGGCACTCTTTACTTATGACCCGAAGAGTAATGCATTCCTCACAATAGGCATCAGCAGTACAAAATTCAACTATGCATATGATCTGGATTGGTATAATGGACGGCTTTATTCTATAGGGATAGATACCCCCGGTCCAAAAGAGCAACTTATAATCAATAAGATAAATATTGATGATTTTGATAAATCAACGGACTTCAAATTAGGCAATCATATAATTTCATTTTCGATGGCTACCACCCATGACCAGTGTCACTCTTATGGTATGTACTCTTTTAATGAAGTAGGTAACTTTAATACTTTTTCGACAGGTTATTACTTTTTCAACAGTAATCTAACTAGTCTCACAGAGTACAAAAATTCAGCCATGGGCCAAAGTTCTCTGGGTGCTACTTCCCGTACCTCCTGGATGGGCAGTTATGCTCCATTGGCCTTAGATAGTGTAACTACGCGGATAGAAGGTGACAATTGCAGCGGACCGTTTAGCATCACCAGTCACATCAAACGAGGTTATTATATGCGACCTGATATTCAGTATTCGCTGGATGGCATCACCTTTCAGTCAGATAGTATATTTCACGATCTGCGGATGGGTACCTATATCATACATGTAAAAGACAGCCTGGGATGTTCTATTTCTTCCGATAGCATCACTCTGGGACAGCAAAAAGAATATGCTTTTAATCAAGCCATACTCTATGATTATTGCAGTCTCGGCATAGGTGAGATCAGTCTGAAAAATACCGATC
>DAOLZQ010000119.1:0-4760 GCA_035426385.1 Saprospiraceae bacterium | reverse complement strand
GTATTCTATCTCAAAATTAGCTCCGTATTCCAGCTTTAGCTTGCGCAGTTGTGGTTCTATTCCCCAGCAAGAGGAACAGATGGGGTCGGTATAATAAATGATTTTTACAGGTTTTGTAATTGCCTTATCGGCAGTAGCCATTGCAATATCTGTTGAATCTATCGGAACTTCACAAAGTCCGGTTTCCGGGTCGCATATTAAGGGATTCTTTTGTTCCGACATGTTTTTATTGTTTTGTGAGAGACCGGTTAAGTGGCCCAAAGTTAAGATAGTGAATATTAGTAGTGTTGGAAATTTCATTTATTAGATTTAATTCGATGAAATAATTGTACTATTTCAAGAATCTGATTTATTTTGATTTTGCTATTATTATTTACCTCTTATGTCTGGGTCTAGAATAAACAAATTAGGTCCAAAATCAGTAGCTCAAAACTGGATTTGTTGGCTTTTTAAATCCACTTTTGACACCCTATCACAATGGGCACTTTTCCTTCCTCCTAATCTCCTTTAAGTGCTTTATAAATCCTCATCTGAAGATCTTCGTAATGGTA
Organism: Saprospiraceae bacterium; assembly: GCA_035426385.1. GTDB lineage: Bacteria > Bacteroidota > Bacteroidia > Chitinophagales > Saprospiraceae > Parvibacillus. The sequence goes on along the minus strand of DAOLZQ010000119.1, from coordinate 4,209 downwards.
TTTTTCAATATCAATCTTTGACTTCTTGGCAAGCGAATTGGTCATCTTTCTAATTTTTCCCAGATGGCCTCTGGCGATGGAAGGGATATCTGTATCATTCAGATTGACTACAAGCCTGCGGCTTCCATAAGGCGAACCGACATTGACACTGGTAGAAGATCCACTGCCTGGGGTCAGCATACTGATCAACTTTGAAATGTATATCTTCTGGAGATTTCGCTTATAAACGTTCAACTCTCCTTCCTTATATATAATGGTAGCTTCCAGATCTGTAAGTAATTCATCTACGGTATAGCTGTTTTTACTTTCAAACTCCATTAACCTGATTAGTTTATCTGATGATAGCACATCGTTAAGTACACCCTCCTGTAGAGAATTAATCGCTTCGACACCGATCTCAGGCCGGATCTTACTTAAGATATTTTTATCGTTGAGCCACAGAGGTGGAGTGAAGGCATATGTGTTGAGAAATGACATAGCTTCTCTCTGAGTTGCTTTAGGTACCGGTCGAAAGGGTTGACCCGACATATCCGATGTCATCGGATCATCATAGACGCCACCCACATTCTTGGCGACGTGACCCATATATCTTCTGTACTGACTGATCAGTGCGTCATATACTTCTTCCAGCTCTGCATAACTTCGACCAGCTTCATTACTCCATTCAGTGAGCTTGGGCAGGATACGTTTCAGATTCTTGATGCCATAGGCAGAGGCCTTCATCGCATTATCACCTAAATCTTCCCGCTGGTAGCGTGGATCATGTTGGCTTATCTCGGTGCCGAAGTGCAATCTTGGATTCTTATAAGCTTCGATGGTCATTTTATTTAGTTGACTTCTTTCCTCCTCGGCATTATTATTGTTAAGTGTACTATAACCCCATTTGATCGCCCATTTGTCATAATCGCCTATCCTTGGATAGAGATCAGTGACGCCATCCTCAGGCTGTGCGACATAATTAAATCGAGCATAGTCCATGATGGAAGAAGTGTGCCCATTGGCCGCAACCCAATCTTTATCCCTGAGCTTTTCAACTGGTGTGGCGCTACTTGCGCCCATATTGTGTCTCAGTCCCAGCGTGTGACCCACTTCATGGCTGGACACAAACCGGATTAACTGACCCATAAGTTCATCATCGAAGGCTATATTTCCAGCCCGTGGATCAGTGGCCCCGGCCTGGATCATATACCAGTTGCGCAGCAACCGCATGATATTGTGATACCAGCCGATATGGCTCTCGATTATCTCGCCGCTTCTGGGATCATTTACATTTGGACCGTAGGCATTCTGGATGTCTGCCGCGAAATATCTGATGACTGAAAACCGGGCATCTTCCAGACTCATGGTAGAGTCATTCACGGGCCAATTGGCTCCTTTGATGGCATTTTTCCAACCTGCTACTTCGAAAGCGACGTTCCAGTCATTCACCCCGTCGATCAGATATTTTCTCCATTTGACCGGAGTGGCAGGATCTATGTAGAATACGATTTGCTTGGCAGGTTCGATGAGCGCTCCACCGAGCTGACGCTGTCTGTCTGCTTCATTCTTGGGCTCCAGCCTCCATCGCACCACGAAGGTCTCCTTGTCCGCTTTCTGAGATTCATCTCCAAACAGACTGAGCTGGTTGGCGAAATAGCCGACTCTATTGTCAAACATCCGCTTTTGCATTGGCTTCTTGGGTAATAAGATAAAAGACGTATTCAGCTCCATAGTCACGAATCCGACATCCCTACCGGAGGGTAGGTAATTTCCGGGACTGGGAGAAGGCGTAGTGGTGATAGTGATGGGAACGATATCGTAAGTCTTGGTCGTCCGGATCTCGACATTGATGGGGTAGGCGGAGATGCGATTGATGAAAGAAGCATCCTTCTGTATGCCTTTTAGTTTTAGCATTTGTTTTCTCACTGAACCCAGACCGAAGCTCTGTTCGTCACCGTTAAAATATTCAGTTACATCGATCACGTACGATTTACTCTTATCAGTCGTTTTTATGGCTTTGATTTCAAATGAAGCAATGATGGGATCAGAGTTCGAGTTCTGAACCGACTGAAATATGGGCTTGCTGCTGTCAGGGCTATTGACGACAATGGTATTGCCCCGCATAAATAGTTTGTTGGCCGGACCGCGTTCCCAGTGCAGCATGAGCCTCTTTACTTCCTCACCTCCGTAGATTCCTCCACCTGCGGCTGTCTTAGAGTACCTGGTTACTGCCATCAAAGGTGTATTGAACAGAGAATCACTTATCTCGAAATACCACTTCTCTTTCATCCTGTGTACTGTAAAGAGTCCCTGCTGACTTATTGCGGTAGAATCAATCACAGATTTGTAAGGCTTGGGCCCTTCGCTCTTTGCGCTTTTTTCTTTTGGGGCCGTATCAGACTTTGTGGTGACTTCACTTATCTTGATTACCCCTTTTTTGGTATTCTGAGCAAGACCGGACTGGATTATGGAAGCAATGAAAAATAGGATAATGAGGAAACGAGACATAGTACCTTGGTTTTCGCCAAAACTATTAAATTAGGCTAACCCTACAAAATTAGATTAGGATATTTTATCTGGAATCTGTTTTATGTGAGGGTCGAGGTGTACTTTGGGGTAGTGCGAATTTTGATTTAATTCTGTTATTAATAGGGAGTTGTGTGGAACAGTTTGTGCTAAATTCAGTATAGTCTGAATTCATTACTTTCTTTTTATATTTTTAAATTCTACAATACGCTTACCCTAAATATTGGATATAATCTTGATGCACGGTTCTGATCTTTTAGCGAATGCTGTAGCCGGTTGGTGAGTTACTCGTTTAGTAATTCAACATTTTCCTCCACCAAAAAATTTACTGAATTATCACAAAACATTTGACAAAAATCATAGGTAAGACTCTCTTCCGATATTAAATTTCAGATGATTTATACTTTGGTAAATTCATCAGGTTATCATTTGGACTAGCCCCGGGATCGAAAGGAAATTCAAAATCCCTGTAATACGTAATTACTTTACCATGTACGTTCATGTCAATAATAACTAACTGGTCTTTGCCCAAAATAAGAATAGATTTCCTCTGCAGTGAGGCGAATTCAAATGGTTCCAATTGAAATTTCATTCTTCGGTCCAACTCAATTAAATTCCTGGAATATAAATTAGCCCTTATTAGATCGGCAAGAAGTATATTGTATCTGGTAGAAATTTCTTCCTCAGTGGGGGTTCTTCCTAGTTCGTTTTCCAAAGTTGATATAGCTAGAGCGGTAATCTCGTCTCCTCGTTCCTCCACGATTTCTGTTCGTAAATATTGGCTTGCTGTACTTTCTATCTCTGGAAGTTCCAAGGATGACAGTGCTAGTATTTTAAAGATCTGATGATCAATGATATCTACTTTTTTAGGTATGTATTCAATCTTTGTGACAATTACATTTCCAAACTCTATCCTGTCTTCAATTTGAGACAAAGACAATCCCACGCGATATGATTCTATATCGGTCTCCGGCGGTAATATCTCAATATAAGGCAAACGCAGTGTTGCTGCATGTATGGAAATAAGATCTGTCTGCAAATAATTTCTTAGATCTCTGGCTCGATAATATAACCCGGACAAAGTACCCGTTGCACCTCTTATTTCAGAGCGGATTACCATATGTTGGATTGGTGTGGTGGTCCGTCCTAGACGAGTATCTCGAGCATCCATACAAAAGCCCAAATCATTTATGGCATACCTAGCGTCAGCCGCCCAAAGTCTGTGCTCAGTATAAAATAATGGGTCCCAGCGATGTGCTTCAATTGGCAATTTATTTGGAAAAGAATCTAAAAATGAAGCTCGTCCTATTTTCGCTTCAATTGACTCCCGAGCTTGATCCACAAGAATTTCTTCACCTACTTTCATTGCCAGCAACGATACTATTGCAATTGGAATACCTAATTGGGGTAATACAACAGAAATAAAAGCTCCTAAAAAAACCAATAATATTTTAGTGACTATACTGATGTCTAAATCATAATCAACATCAAAATTAAGTAAACCAGCCTTCATATAGGGCCGTATGCTTATCTTTAAGTTGAAATCAGGATGGGTTTGGCCCAAGTCATATTCACCATAAATATTTATTATAAGGGTATTGGTGTAGGATATTACATTATTTACAAAGGTTTTTTCCGGATATACTGTGATGTCTTTAATGCTTCCTTTCTTCTCTCCATCCTGAACAATGGGATAGTAATATT
>DAOLZQ010000118.1:0-5030 GCA_035426385.1 Saprospiraceae bacterium | reverse complement strand
AATTGGCCAGCAACTAAATAATTAATATTTATCCATTTCATCCATCGCAATAGTTGCGTGTGCATAAGCCGCACCGGCGCGCATCTCAGCAGCTATCCAAATGGCCTCCATGATTTCTTCCTTATTGGCTCCTTTTCGCAAGGCGGTCTTAGAGTGCGACCTGATACAATACGGACACTGTGTGACATGCGCCACCGCTACTGCGATCAGTTGCTTTGTCTTCTCATCAAGCGCACCCGGTTCAAAAACAGTTTTACTAAAGTTTCGCCAGGCTTCTATGTTTTTTGGTGCTAAAGCTGCTTTTTTATCAGCCAACTCTTTTGTAGCTATTGGAAATAAATTTTCGCTTTCCATGATGTAATATTTATTAAATAATTATTTTTTCTATTGTAGTGCTGCGTCAAGAGTAATCGGCAACCTCAGCGCCTTACTTACGGGACAATTCTCCTTTGCTGCATTGGCGCATTCCATAAATTTATCGTGACTGATTTTCGGTATGCTTGCTTTCAGTGTCAGATGTGAACCAGTGAGTTCAATTTTATCTGCATCCATAGTCACTACAGATTCTACTTCTAATGAATCCGGTGTGAAGCCGGCTTCTCCCAAAATGAGGCTTAGCGCCATTGCAAAACAGCCTGCATGCGCAGCGGCGAGTAATTCATCCGGATTGGTGCTTTTACCATCTCCAAACCGGGACTTAAAGTCATATTTCGTATTCTGTAATACGGCACTTTGAGTGGTTATACTTCCACTTCCTTCTTTGAGTGAGCCATTCCATATGGCTTTTGCGGTACGCTTCATTATTTTTGATTTAAAATTGTTAACTAAATCTATCTCACTGTGGATACTTTATATGGTACAATTGATGGTAATAAAGGTTTAAGTGTTAAGAGACATCAAGCTAAAAATTGATTTAATTTTAGATAACAAACGGATGGATTATAAATTGATCTTCAAATAGAACCGATGAAAATTTAACTATATTGCATGAGCACTGGAAGTTAGCATGCAAAACCTCTTTTCAGACCAAAGCCAGTTATAATCAGACTAAATTAAGCATATCTTTTGGAAAGCCAAACACCTGGCAGTGCCATACAGTCTGGGCATGAACAAATAAGTATGGTACCACTCATATTTTGATTTTTAATACGTTTACGACTTGAATTCCAATTCTTAAAATAAAATGGGTACGCACGCATGCTCAGGCGTCTGGATAGATGGATCATAAGACAATTTGCTTTCACCATGCCTTGAAATTGATAAACTTTAAATAGACGAGAGAATGATACAAAAATGTTGCCGTCATTAGAGAGTTGGCGGTCATTGTAATAAGACAAGCGAACCAAACAATAAGAAAAATGAAATTTTTGCTTCAAATTAAAAACCTCTTAATAGTTACAGACGAAGCAGCAGTTGGATTACCGGACAATGGATTGTTTGAAGATGGTGCGGGTGAAACGGTTAGAAAAGAGTTGATGAGAACAACCGAACTGCACACGATTTTAAGATCGCCCATAGGAATATTTTATGCGCAGGGCGTAAAAGCAAATGTGTTGTTCTTAGACAACAGACCTGCTTCAAAAGATGCTGGGCAAAACACAGGATCTATGACTACCGTAGTAACATAGGCCATACGTTAAAGAAAAACCCAATGTATTTTGACCATTTGGAGGAAATTATAAAATTTTACAATCCTGAAAACAGAAATGGAAGAACGGAAACTTGGAGCGAAGAAATCTCTGGAGGCAGATCGAGAAAATTTGGTTATGCTGAAATCATTGAAAGAGATAAAACCATCCTTGACATATTTTGGATTAAAGAGGAAAGCCTCACTGACCTTGACAACTTGATCGACCCTTTTGTTTTGACAAATGAAATAATTGAAAACATTGAAGCATGACTAAACAGTTTTAAAGAAATAATGGAGGTCATAAACGGAGACGAATAGCCCCCGCAGTAGTCAAGCAAATTTATAGGTGCGTGCTTCCCGATAGCACTAGTAGTATCCAGTGGCAATACCTTTGAGGAGTTAAGGTCAAAGTATGATATTGATCTAAGCTTATACCATCAATATGCCCCACCCAATAAAATTTTCAAAAGAAGCAGTACGATTAAAATAAAATATCTTTCTTTACTGAATGTGGTCAAAACAATCATGGTTTATCTATGCGCTCACCACAACCGTGTGTTGGGGTATTTGGGGCGCTTTCATAGAGGTGTCTCAGAAAGCCGGTTTTCCACCCACCTTGGGCTTTATTGCTTGGGCACTGGCTATGACTATACCGATGTTTTTTGCGCTGAAACAAATCAATTGGCGACCCGATAAGAAATGGTCCAAAATAAAGGATGGCTTATTTGCCGGACTGTGTGGTGCCGGTGGTCAACTGGCTCTACTGCAAGCACTCAAGTCAGGACCCGCCTATCTGGTCTTTCCTATCGTGTCTCTGTATCCATTATTGACTGTCTGTCTATCCATCCTATTCTTAAAGGAACGGCCTTCGGTAAGACAGCTATTTGGTATATCGATCGCACTGCTGGCTATAATTCTTCTCTCCTGGAAAAAGAATGTTGATTCAGTGGGTATACAGGGCGATTGGCTATTTTTTGCGTTTATGGTATTTATTCTCTGGGGCATTCAGGCTGTCTTTTTTAAGACCGCCAATAACAAGAGTAAAGCCGAATCAATCTTCTTCTACATGACTATAGCCGGACTGTGTATGATTCCTTTTGCACTGATGATGACTGATTTCTCTAAACCGATTTATTGGGGTTTTAGAGGACCTTACCTTGCCTTTCTCATCCAACTACTCAATGCCACAGGAGCACTCACCATAGTGTATGCATTCAGATATGGAAAGGCAATTGTGGTGGCGCCGATGACTGCACTTGCGCCGATGATCTCAGTACTACTGTCACTGATGATGTATCAGGTGGTACCTGAGCTGGCATTATTGAGTGGAATTATTCTGGCCGTATTTGCAATCGTATTGTTGTCAAAATAAAAGTGTTGAATCAGCTATTTAGCGCTGGAGTCACTCAGGTAATATCATCTGTCCAAAATAAATCAAGCATTAAAATTTACACAACAAATACAATCAATCAGATGATTGTGACAGGAACCAATTCTGCGCTTGACATTCGCCTTTTCACTCGCAGCCAATAAAAAAAAGGCGTGATAATTACCACGCCTTTTATTCTTTTTGAAACTTATTATTTCATAGGGCTCGATGGAAGCTCATGCTTCATATCACTTCCAGGGCGGTCGTACTGGCAGCAACCATGCAAACCATTGTAGGCCTGATCCGGTGCAGTAAATTTCTCATTGTCATAACCTGCATCTGCGATTCTTTTCAGTATTGCATCTGAAGTAGTTTTTTCAGGATTGTAAGTTACAGTGGCGATGTGGGTATCCTTATCCCAATTAACCTCGGATACTTTTTTCTCATTGCCCGCTTTCTCAATAGTGGTCTTACACATACCGCAATTTCCATATACAGTAAATGTCTCTGTCTTTGCATTTTTGATTTTTTGAGCTTGCAAAGGAGTATAGGTGAAAAAAGCCATTGTCAGCATTAAAAAGAAGATAGATTTCATAGGTCTGTATTAATTTAAAAATTTGATTTATTAAAATTCTTGAGTGGATACTTATTCACCCTTTAAGTAAACTAAACGAACTTCTTGCCAAATTAGTTCGCATTGCAAACAACTGCATATATTTAGAAGCCTATAGTTTATAGCCTACTGTCTATATCCAAGAGGTCTTAATTCATCACCGGCAGGAAGGAATATTCACGTGCGTATTCCATCATCTGATCAAAGAAAGAGGTTGGGTAAGTTATCTTAACAGATTTTACCTTTCCACCTTCCATTTCTGCTGACAGCTTAGGCTGAATAAAGCCTTTATATGGCTTAATGTTTAGTGTCTTATAGCGTTCCAATACTTCCTTGTGCAGTACAGGATCAACTCGCACACCATATGTTTCGACGAGATTCTTACCGGCTGCATAGTCTCCCTCTGATTTGATACGCTGGATCTCTCGGAGTAGATCCCCGAATAGTGTGCGCAGCTTATTATAATCATTGATGCGTATGTATGTTTTGCCATTATTTTTGTAGAACTGAACCACATTGTCTTTCTTTCCTTTTTCATAGACCCAATAGGCATTGAGTGCTCTATTTCGCATGTGTGCTTCCTCTATATTATCGCCGGGCTTCAGTCTGACCAGTTGGGTCATTAAGCCATTGAGCATATAGCTGAAGTATTCGGCTTTACCGGTCTCCAGTGAGGGCATTACGCCGATTTCTACCAGTTTAGGATCAAGAATATAATAGAGTGCTACCAGGTCAGCGCGTGCTTCTTCAAGGCATGAGGCATAGTTTTTCAATGTCTTATCAGTGGTGGCTACACCCGGATTGATCTGACCTGAGGCGTGGCCGATACATTCATGCATATCCGTATGCAGGTCTGAGGCTAGATTACCATATTTTTTAATGCGGGCTACATCGTCCGCATTTCCGACGAATTCATCGAGCATACCACTGCTGGCGCTACTCACATTGTAGGCGTGGACGATATTCCCCAGTGATACTGACTTCGAACCATAGTCCTTGCGCAACCAGTCTGAGTTCGGCAGGTTGATGCCGATGGGTGTACTGGGAGAGGCATCTCCTGCCTCTGCTATGACATTGATAACCTTTGCATTGATACCTTTTACATTTTTCTTTTTGTGCTCGGGCATGAGCGGTGAGTTATCTTCAAACCACTGTGCATTTTCAGCGATGGTCTTAATCCTCTTTGTCGCTTCGAAATCCTTGATGGAGACGATGGATTCATAAGTACCTTTCTTTCCGATGGCATCACCATATACTTCGATAAAACCGTTCGTAAAATCAATGACTGTTTCTGTATTTTGTACCCAGGCGATATTGTATTCATCCCATTTTTTGAGATCTCCTGTTTTGTAATATTCTACCAATATTTTAAATGCCTTAGCTTGCTGAGCGTTCTCCGCCACCGGAATTGCCTTTTC
>DAOLZQ010000117.1:0-5084 GCA_035426385.1 Saprospiraceae bacterium | reverse complement strand
CCTGCGTACCGTTCACGCACAGGGCGGTTCATTACCTTAACCCTATTTGTTGATCTTATTCAAGCATTGAGATATACCCACGAAACTACAAAGGCAATAACAATATAATACATTGGTAGAGAACACTTTAGTGATTTAAAAAACGGTTTTGTCACTAGGTGTATTGTGCGTATATTTGAGAGTTAGGTGATTTTGACAAATCAACGACCGCAAAAAAACTAATGAAATATTTTTAGATGTTACATTATTAGTTAACGTTGTGCCTTTCATTACGAAATGGAATTCATCCATCCATTTCTTGATGGCAACGGAAGAATAGGAAGGTTGTGGCAAACAATTATACTAATGGAAAAGTATGCTGTTTTCGAATTTTTACCATTTGAAAGTTTAATCAACAAAACACAAAAAGAATATTATGAATCTTTAGCATTAAGTGACAAAGCTGGAAATTCGACAGTATTTATTGAATATATGCTACAAGTAATTGATCAATCACTTGGTGAACTTCTAAATTTCAAAAATCGAACATTTAGAGAAATTGACAGAATTGAATATTTTCTGAAATTTTCATCAAATCAATTTACCAGAAAAGATTATATGAATACATTTAAAGACATATCAACCGCAACTGCTTCGAGAGATTTGAGAAAAGCAACAGAACTTAATCTAATAACACAACAAGGAATAGGTAACAGAACGTTTTATTCTACAAACAGCTACAACTCATAATCGAGAAGACGGCCTCACCAGATTGCTCCCATGAGGTGTATTCAATATCCAATTACAAAGCAAGGTCAATATCTTAATTATTTTGGTGTGGATAAATACAGATTTTGAAAATAATAAGAACTTTAAAAATATGGCTCTAATGATTTATTTTGAAATAATAAATTCTTCTCTCTGTACCTCAGCCCCCTGACAGATTTTATTAAACTCTTGAATTGAATTAAACTTTAGTTGTTCGATCACTTTATATTCATAAAATACCTTAAAGGTATCCAATTTAAAAACCCAGGGTTCTACAGTTATGACTTTCTCTTCTTTATAATAAGTCTGGTTCATATCACCATCCGGACTTTTAGATATTTCCATCTTTCTTCCTTCAGGCTGAATTTTATCCATACAAATAAGTAGTGAAAATGCATCGCACCATTCGACAAATCGATATAGTCGATCTGCGTACTTTTTATCAATGTTTAAATGCTTGAGGATGTTTTTCCTATTTGTTGTTTGTGCTTTTAGAAAAGCAGCCAGTTTCGCGTCTCCCCTATGTTCTTTATCCCCAAAAATAAAATCGAGATGCATTGAAGTCAGCAATGCATTTAGTTGGCTTTTTGAACCGGCTATCTCCATTACATTTACCTGTTGCTTTAGATCTACCTTATCAGAATCATCGCTTACCCTGAAGTGGCGCGGAGCACCAGCCTTGGTAAGATTTTTGTTTTGTAAGGTTTCTGCGACGCCATCATCGTGCTCTGCAATGGCGAGAAGTGTTGGAACCATTATATCATTGGGCAGATCAATGTCATATTGATACGCCAACATTGCCGCCAGTAAGCCATGTGAGCGCTGATTAATAATTTTCCAACCTTTTTGATGAGATTCTACGATCATATAAAAAAACCCGCTGGGCATTAGTATTTTAATAAGATAAGAAGGATTTTCTTAAATATATTTAAACCTATGTCAAATATAGAAAAAATTATAAAAAGTCCGCCTCTTTAACCCGGGGACACGATTAGAGACTGTAAGATGAAAGCTATAAGTAACATGCTGTAAGCAATCAGCAAAGCAAATCCCTTATTCATTGCGTTGAGCCAGGGCCTTAAAGGCAGTAAAAGCTATGGGCAGTAAATCAAAAAAATATCTCAGTGTACAAATCGAGAAACCTGTTACTATTTACAATCTCTACCCCATTCCTTTGCTCTAGTGCATCTTAAAAGATGATCTGCAAGTGGGAGAGTTGAGAAGATGCGATTGAGTCAGAAACAAAGGTTGAATAAAAAAGGCCTCCGTGAAGAGGCCTTTTAAGTCAAAATAGGTAATTCTATTAAGCCGGTACTTTCGCACCTTCTTCTCTCTCCCAGAATCGATGTTTTTTAATATTATTTACAAATTCTTCTAGATTTCCATTAGTATTTACACCTAAGGCTGGAAGTTTGATTCCCGGAATGGATTGTTGCAATAATTCATTTGCATCCTTATCCGAAGCAATCGGCTTGCAGTGTTTGAAGGCTTCAGCGATGAAGTGAAGTGCATCCGCTTGTGATGAAAGTATTTTTACACTATCGCCGCCTGCGATGTAAACTGCATCATAGACTACTGAGGCCGCAGTAAGCAAACTCTCGTCAATAGGATATTGATCTCCTGATACAGTTGTCACAAAACCATGTCTAGGTGCAATCACAGCAACCATCGCGCCTAGATCACAAAGCCCCTTTTTTATTTTTGTGAAAGCTTCATCACTTACTCCATCTGCCGTGAGAAGTGCGATTCTTCTGGCCTTAATATCTGTCGGCAGTTTCTTCGCCATACTTAAGGAAGGAGCCTCGTTAATTGGCAGTTCATTTCTAAAAGAATGATAATGCTTCAGATCTCCGTCTGCGGGTATGCTATCGGTGATAGGTTGCGGTAATTTTTGGGGAATCAGTCCCAACTTATCGCCCACTATTTTCGCTAATTCCTCATTGATCTCAAGCAACATATTCACCATTCTTTGTCGAATGGGCACAATCTTCACTTTCCCCAGTTCAAAGGCAAAAGCATCCTGAATATGCCTCTTCTCGTGATCTGACATACTTCTATAAAATAAATCAGCCTGACTAAAGTGATCAAAAAAGCTTTTACTTCTTCGCCTTATTTTGGCAGAGTCAATACGCTCTTCATAGGAATTGAATCCACCTTCCGCAATCATGGCTTGAAAAGGGCAACCACCCCCCATAGAGTTTGGATTATAAGAAACTCTTCCCTTATTTATTTGCATTCTATGCATACCGTCACGTTGGTGATTCGTAACCTCAGGTATCGATTTATTTATAGGAATCTCATGGAAATTAGGGCCTCCTAAGCGAGTGATCTGAGTGTCTGTGTAAGAAAATAACCTGCCCTGTAGTAATGGATCATTTGTAAAATCGATTCCGGGAACAACATGCCCGGGGTGAAACGCAATTTGCTCTGTCTCTGCGAAGAAATTATCCGGGTTCCTGTTTAGTGTCATCTTACCAATAATTTCTACCGGCACCATTTCCTCCGGAATAATTTTCGTTGGATCCAATAAATCAAACGGATACTTATGCTCATCTTCTTCCGGAACTATCTGAACACCAAGTTCCCATTCGGGAAAATTACCTTCATCGATTGCTTCCCACAGGTCACGTCGGTGGAAGTCGGTATCTTTACCGGCGATTCTCTGGGCTTCATCCCAAGCAAGTCCTAAGACACCTTGCTTAGGCTTCCAGTGAAATTTAACAAAGTGAGATTTACCCGCTTCATTGATAAATCGGAAAGTGTGAATTCCAAAACCTTCCATCATTCTCAAGCTCCGGGGAATAGCACGATCACTCATGAGCCACATTATATTGTGCATTGCCTCCGGCATGAGTGAGATGAAATCCCAAAAAGTATCGTGCGCGGAAGCTGCCTGAGGAATCTCATTGTGTGGTTCCGGCTTCACAGCATGTACTAAATCAGGGAATTTAGTTGCATCTTGTATGAAGAATATAGGGGTATTATTTCCCACTAAGTCATAGTTTCCTTCTTGGGTATAAAACTTCACCGCAAAACCCCGAATATCTCTTGGCACATCAGTCGAACCTCTAAATCCCGCAACAGTAGAAAACCGTGCAAATAATGGTGTTTTTATAGATGTATCATTTAGAAATTTTGCTTTAGTATATTTTCCCATCGACTTATAGAGTTCAAATACTCCATGCGCTCCCGAGCCCCTGGCATGAACCACCCGCTCCGGGATTCTCTCGTGATCGAAGTGGGTAATTTTCTCTCTTAGTATAAAATCTTCCAAAAGTGTCGGACCTCGCTCTCCGGCTTTCAGAGAGTTCTGGTCGTCGTTTATTTTCAATCCCTGGTCTGTAGTCAGAAATTCACCTTGATTATCAGTAGTGAATTTACCCAACTGTTCCTTTTTTGGATCTGCACCATTCTTAAATGGTTCGTTTTCGTTAACTTTCATAATGTTGTTTAATGGATTAAGTGGATAAGATTATACCGCATTTAAATCTTTGGACTGGAGTTTCCCATCTACTGCCTGTGAATTTAAGTTTGTGTCCGCAATAGTACTAAGTAAGGTATCCGACTTTTTCTCTTCACCTAAAGTTTTTAAAAGAAGGTCCAATGCTGTTCTTTCATTGAGTGTTTTAGCGAAAGCTGCCAGGGTTCCGTAAGTGGCAATCTCATAGTGCTCCACCTTCTGTCCACTGGCAATGATACCGGCATCACGCACCGGTCCTTCGGCTGTAGAGTCCATTACCTCTGTACCTTCATTAATGATTCCTTCGATAGCCAGGCACTTTTTACCTTCTGCCTTTAGGCCCATCGACTCAAATACCTTTTCTAATCTCACAACTTGTTCCTTAGTCTGCGCTAAATGATCCTTAATAGCCGTTTTGAGCTTCACGTCGGAAGCCCGGTCAAACATAATGGGGAGTGTCTTCACCAGGGCCTTTTCTGCCCAATAAATGTCCTTAAGTCCATCAATGAATAGTTCCTTAAGGGTAGTAGCCACCTTGGCTTTTCCGGAGCTTGATTTTTTTGATTCCATCCTTAATTATTTTTAGGTTTTTTAAGTAAATATTTGAATAATTACAATAAAAAGACCAAAATGTTCAAATTTTGATAACGATATTAATCTCAAAAAAATGAAGTACAGTTGCTGAGGTGCGTGCTCACTATTGATCACACCCTGGCCTCGCGAAGGGGGGCTTTGCGCTGTGCAACCTCACCCCATCTCATAGCCTCATATGAGGTTCGTGTTCCTCAGTTCCCACTTTTGCAGTCCCCCTTACTTCAGATCGAAACTCACGGTTCACACCCTTAGGGCTTGCTAGCGTTTCGCATTGCTACCCCTC
>DAOLZQ010000116.1:0-5244 GCA_035426385.1 Saprospiraceae bacterium | reverse complement strand
ATAAACCAATTTGGTATAACAATTTGCATTGCAGTTATAATTTGAACACAAAAAAGTCATCTGTAAGAATTGAATCTTTTAACACAAATTCATTTTAGAGGCAAAAATATTGCCTCTAAGAGGAATTACATCTAACTAAATCGCAACAAGTTGATTATCTAATATTTGTAAATATTTTGATTCGTGAATATTTGAATTTCAACACAACAAACAGTTAGCTATATATTTCTTAAAGAAACTATTGTACCTTTAATATGAATTTGGGCTAATATCATCGATATTTTACGAAAAGTAATCCGTCTATCATATATTTCTATTTCGTATAACTGAAGCGGGAGAACCAAATAATGAAGTCATTCCTTCCAAAGAGTTTAAATTTCAATTAAAGAGTCAGATTTTGAATGGAATATTAAATGAGAGGGAAATAGTTCTACTCACTAGGAAAGCCCAACTTAATTTAAAATAAATACAATTTGCCTATATTTGAGGCTTAAGGATACAACCACAATTTATATATATGATATGAAGAGCCAAAACTATATCTTACTGTTACTTCTGGTAAGCATGGCTTTTTTCAATTGTACTTCACAATCCGGCGAAGATAACATCACATCAGCTGATATTCTATATCTTAATCAATTGCTAGATGCAGATCAGGGATACAAATCTTTTTATGTTGCTGATTCATTACTTAAAAAGGAACAGCACAGAGCATTATCTCCTTTTTATCTGGAAGTACTTTATGCAAAAGGGCGTGCGCTGGAGTATTTATCCAGATATGAAGAGGCGCTGAATGTATATTACCAATTATTAAAGTTAGCTGAGCAAGCATCGAATTTCACCATTGAGGCACAAACCTATCTATCTATAGTCAGAATAGACGAAGTTTTGTACAGGAAAGAAGACTGGGAGCGAAATTTGCAAAAAGCGCACTTACTGATAGAGAACCACGAGTTGTGGTCAGTTTATTCGGAGTATGCAGTCCGCATGGCGTCGTATCAGCGTTATCATGGTAACATCGATTCTGTTTTTTATTATGGTCAAAAAGCGGTAGAGTTCGGTAAGAAATACGATAATCAAAGGGATGTAGGTGATGGCTTTTTCTTATGTGGGGTGGCCGCAAAAACGGATACTGTAAAAATAATGAATTTCACCTATTCACTGAATGCCTTTAAGCAGGTAAATAATTGGGTTGGAGTGGCGTATCGTTATCTGGCTATAGCCGAGATTGGTCTAAAGAATAGAAACTATAATCAGTACAAATTAAATGCCGACAGTCTGTCTGTTTACATATATAAATTAGCAGAAAGCAGATTCAGGAAAGAACGGTTGTATGACATAAAAGAGGGTTACTATCAATTATATAGTGATTATTTTATGTCCATTTCGCAGCAGGATAGTGCCTATTATTATTTAAGAGAAAGTAAGGAATTCTTACAACTATCCATAGTAGAAAAGGCGAATGGTGCGATTAATGACAAAGCCATTGATATAGCCATATTAGCCTCTGAACAAAAGAGTGAAGCCCTAAAGGATCTCAATCGAGCCCTTGGAATCATCCTGGGTGCTTCAATAATCATAGGACTTATTTTGTTTTACACCATTCGGAAAATCAACCGACAAAAGGAGAAATTGTTGACTAAATCGGAAAAAATACTTCAACAAACTCAGGAGTTGGAAGCGAAAAATTATGAACAAAAAATGTTGCTCTCGGAGATACATCACCGGGTGAAGAATAATTTACAATTGGTCATCAGCATTTTGATGTTGAAGATGGATGAATTTGAAGATGAGGAATTCAAATTACGTTTGGAAGAAATAACTACCAAGATACAGAGTATGGCACTTATACATGAACAGCTGTACAGAGTGGGAAATTTCACTAATATTGATATGAGGAGCTACCTGACAGACATGGTTCAGTATATGAGCGATATCGGAAGTCATAAACGAAAAATAGAATTTAAAATAGTTATTGATGATGATATCACACTCAATATTGATACTTCTATTCCACTTGGCATACTGTTGATAGAGTTGATCAACAATTCAATCAAACATGCCGAAACGGGTGATAAACAACTATTCATTCATATTGGATTGACTAAGATTGAGTCCGATTATGAATTAGTATATACGGACAATGGGCTTAATTTTAATTCAGAAAAGTCAGGGATGGGCAGTGTGTTGCTGAGCAGTATGGCGAGGCAATTGAAAGGTAAATTAATCGTGAACTATGAGGATGGGTTTAGAGCTTTACTTACCTTTGCACAAAAAATAGTTTCACCCTTGTCAAATATCATTGATTAGGTTTATTTAAACAGAAAACCAGCGAATGACAGGAATAAAAATATGTATCGTAGAAGATGAAGTACTCATAGCAGAACTGGTAAGACGGCAACTGGAACAAAGGGGTCACATAGTGACTGATATGTGCATCTCCTATGAGGAGGCTGTACAAAGTGTTGAACATAATCCCCCCGATCTGTTTATCATTGATATCCGGTTGTACGGCGAGAAATCAGGTATTGATCTGGCCAGTTACCTGGCTGAACACTCCATCATCCCATACATCTTCCTTACTTCTCAGTATGATTCCGAGATAGTAGAAAAAGCCATTGCCACCTCACCCTTTGGCTATGTCACCAAGCCTTTTAATAAAGAAACCTTGTGGACTACGGTAGAGGCAGCAGTCAGTCTCGCAAAAAGTCAAAAGTTTAATGGTGAAAAAATAAAAGTTTTTGATGGCAAAAAACACGTCATCATCAAGCAAAATGAATTGGTTTATATTAAATCAGAACACGTCTATTTGCAACTTTATTTATTGGAAGGATCTCATGTTATAATTCGAACCTCCAAAGCTGATTTTTTGGCATTGCTGGATGATCATTTATTTATCAATCCACACAGATCCTATATTGTCAACCGGAGGTTTATCACGGCCTGGGACAAAAATAAATTGGTATTGGAAGGCGGATTTCAAATACCCATTAGTCGTGAAAAAAGCAATGAAGTACTTGAAATATTAGAGAATAATAAATAATTAGATTTAGGATTAAAATAGAAATAAAAACTACATGCCGATAATTAGGGAATGTGCATATATTAGTTGAATTCAAGTTCGTAACATTTTAAACATTTTTATTTTAATTAATTTAATTCAATGTAAGTTAAGATGGACTTTAAAGCAATTTTACATGATATTTATAACAAAGTCAATGAAGATACCTGTGATGGTAGCGTAACCTCCTCAATACCTGAACTGAGTAAAGTAGATCCCAATAAATTTGGTATTCACTTACTAAAGCAAAATCGTACAGACTTTGGTATAGGGGATTCAAAGGAGCGGTTCTCTATACAGAGTATCTCTAAAGTCTTTACCCTTTCAATGGCAATTCGTTTAAAGGGAGAGGATATATGGGCACGTGTCGGTGTAGAGCCTTCGGGTAGCCCATTCAACTCTTTGGTTCAATTGGAATATGAGCAAGGCATCCCCCGCAATCCATTTATCAATGCAGGAGCATTGGTTATTGCCGATATTCTCCTGAGTAACTTAAAAAATCCTAAGGAAGACTTACTTGATTTTGTGAAGATGACTACCGGATTGGATTCTATAGGATTTGACCCACGGGTTGCTGCATCGGAGAAAGCCTTTGGATATCGCAACGCCGCCTTAGTCAATATGTTGAAATCTTATAACAACTTAGAAAATGATATTGAACAGGTGCTGGATTTTTACTTTCACCAGTGTAGTATTGCCATGTCGTGTAAAGAATTGGCTTATGCCTTTTTCTACCTTTGCAATAAGGGTTTTACTTACGATAATTCAATAGAAATTCTGACTGAAAGAAAGGTGAAAAGGATCAATGCAATTATGCAGACTTGTGGATTTTATGACGAGTCCGGCGAATTTGCCTACCGTGTAGGTCTGCCCGGAAAAAGTGGCATCGGCGGTGGCATCATCGCTGTTAATCCCGGCAGATATAGCGTAGCTACATGGCATCCCAGGCTCAACTCAAAAGGCAACTCTGTCAAAGGTATGCGCACCCTAGAGCTGCTAACTTCCTATACCGCGAGCTCAATTTTCTAACAAAGGGAATTCTTTAACCCATATTCCTTTTAAAGAAAATATTTTTGACTGTAAAGTAAATTCGGGTTGAAAACAATTCATAGCCTTACAATAGGTATTCGGGTAAAGCACAACGAATGAAGAACACCTTTGGAATTTGGTGTAAGGATTTTTTTCTTAAAAGAAGAGCTCGCACTTAGGAAAATTTACTTCGCTTTACCATTCAGAACACGTAGCGTGCATTTCAGAACATTGTTACCTTATTAATAGAGCTAAGTCGGCACAAATATTTTTATTTGTCCTTGGACTGATGAATTAGTTCCATTAAGTAAATCTGATTGAAATGCATCGCGTACCCCTGAAATTATTAAGCATTATTTTAGCTGTATTATTGGTCAATACTACGGCTACTGCCCAGCTCAATTCCTTAGAAGACATTGAAAGTATCGGTAAAAAAGGATTCTTTAAAAATTTCTTTGATTTTGGTGATCCTTTTCAGTTGGGTGGTGGTATTGGACTGAATCTGAGGTCGTATAGTGCGAAAGGTGGCCCATTGCGTCAAGATCCCTTTTTTTATACCGCCTATGCCAATGTCAATATCCGGGTGTATCAGTTGGATATACCTTTTTCAATGATTCTGACAGCCAAGAATACTACCTATTCCTATCCGAGCTTTTCAGACTTAAAGCAAACACTGAAGGATAAGATTAACGATAAGAAGAATGGGTTTAGCCGATTTGGATTCAGTCCACACTACAAATGGGCAAAAGTGCATCTGGGTCATCGCTCGATGAATTTTTCGAAATATAC
Source organism: Saprospiraceae bacterium (assembly GCA_035426385.1). Classification (GTDB taxonomy): domain Bacteria; phylum Bacteroidota; class Bacteroidia; order Chitinophagales; family Saprospiraceae; genus Parvibacillus. The sequence goes on along the minus strand of DAOLZQ010000116.1, from coordinate 365 downwards.
CATGAGCAATATCAATTTCTTCGGTGGTGGTGTAGAACTCACGCCACAGAAGTTTCGCTTTGCAGCCATGTATGGCAGATTGGCGAAAGCCGAACCCATCGACCTGTCCCTGACTACGCCCAATCTACCAGTGTATAAACGCATCGGGTGGGGAACTAAGATCGGTTATGGCGATGATAAAGCTTCAGCTGATGTTATTTTATTTACTGCGAAGGATGATACGTCATCTGTGCGTATTCCATCCAATTATCCCCGACAGGTGACTCCGGAAGCGAATCTCGCACTGGGAATACAATTGCAGAAACTATTTTTCGATCACGTCAGAATAAAACTGGAATACACCAATAGCGCTGTCTCACCCAATG
>DAOLZQ010000115.1:0-5246 GCA_035426385.1 Saprospiraceae bacterium | reverse complement strand
TGCGGCAGAGGAATATCACACCTTTACAATACCGTCCTTATTAATTCAAATGCTTCGGCGTACTGTACTCCGATCTGAGTGCCCCGCACCCGTGCAAGTGAGTGCAGAAAGTCAGGATTGGTGTAGTCGCGGCCGGCCTGAGTTTTATACTCCTGCAATGCGGCAATTTTTTTCTGAACATGTTTTTCTTCAAGCACAAAAAAAGCGTTTGCTTTGAATTCTATGTTATTCCAGATCAATTCATAGCCATAGATGGTTCGCGTCTTAAAAGCACGTATCGCCTCCATAGCTAGTGTGCTATGATCCTGATGGATATCTCGTGTAGTGGGAATAAAAATAACGTCAGGTTGAAGCTCAGTTCGCAATGCAATTAAATTCTCGAGTATTTCCTGACGTACATAATTCAGCTTGCGAACTTCATATTTATAAATGATTAATTGTTCCGATGGAATACCCAGTTTTTGAGTGGCGATGCGTACTTCCACTTCAAGTTGATTGCGAGGAAAACCGTCGGGCACAGATTGCTCTGCCGTCGAGAAAGCGACATAATATACCTTTGCACCCTCGTCGAGCAGGCGCGCTATGGTGCCTCCGCAACCCAGTTCGCCGTCATCGGTATGTGGTGCGAGCACCAGGATAATCTTATCTTTAAAAGCCATTAATTACGTATCTTATTTTTCTTCAAACTACAACTATTGCGCCAACTTTTAATTAACCACAGACAGCATAAAACTATTTATTTCCGCAGCAATGATGGCGGAGGCATTTCCATCACCTAGACTGAGAGAGGGTGTTGTGTTCTTAAACTGGAATTGCAACGCTTCCCGAAACCCGGTGAAATCAACACCCACCACTTGCCCCTTTCCTTCTCTCACCACTTCAACCCACTCTGTCTGCCGGTCTATAATGATCACATACTTACTATGAAAGTAGGCTTCTTTGATCAGACCACCCGAATCAGTAATCACCTTATCGCAGGAACTGATTAATGTCTGCATATGGCGGAACCCCAGTGGCTCACATGCAATGATATTATGATCCCGAAGATATGATCCCAGGTCGAAGTGTATAATTGCCTTGGCTAGCCTCGGGTGTAGCGAAAGTAATACCGGCTTACCGGCAGTGGAGAGTAATGTAAGAATAGTTTCTAATCTTTCCCTATCATCTGTATTGATCTGACGGTGACAGGTGGCTAAATAAAATTCACTCACTTTCAAATTCCATTTGCTCAATAAATTCTCACCAGATTCAGGAGAGGAAGTATTAAATAACAGGTCAAGGCCCGGATCGCCGGATAGAATAATTTTCCCTGTCACGTGTTGTCTTCTTAGATTTTCAACGGCAGTCTGGGTAGGGCAAAAATACAAATCACTCACAGCATCTGTTAGTAATTTGTTTATCTCCTCCGGAATCGATTTATCCCATTCGCGTAAACCAGATTCTATATGTGCCAGTCGAAACTGATTGATGGCACTCCAGACGGCACCTGCTGAGGTTGTGTTGGTGTCACCGACCACTACTACCAGCGCGGGCCTTTCATTCTTCATTAATTCATCTAGACCGGAAATAATTCGAATAAATTGCTGAGTAGGCGTCCCGGAACCACACTCCAGGTGATAGTCGGGCGGCGGTATCTTCAATTCATCGAAGAATTGTTGGGATAAGTTATAGTCATAGTGCTGACCCGTATGAATGAGTTTGTAATTCAATTCCGGATATTGCTCCATCGCCTTTAATACGGGTGCGATTTTGATAAATTGAGGGCGGTTGCCCACGATGAAATAAACTCTTTTCATACTTACAAATATTGCTTTAACGCGTAAAGTATCTGGTCTTCCGGGTACTTTAGCTTTATTTTATCTTGTAAGCTTGACTTTTCGTTTTTGTTACTTGATAACCAGTTTTGATATTTTTCTAAAATAAAACTTTCAACTTCCATTACACTCTCTGGTTGATCAGATACGCTTAATCCTGCCTTTAGTTCCTTCAATTCATTAGCTAAAAAACTATCATTTTGTTTTTTGACTATTGCTAAGATAGGGCTTCCCGCTTGTAAGTATTCAACATATTTACCTGTTAGGACACCTTGCAATTTATTAGAAGCTATGGTAAGCAATACATTAACGCACGCCTCATTCTGTAATCTCTTTGCATCTTCAGAGCTTATTAGTCCATAATTAACACCTATCTCCTCTAACTTCCATTTAGATGTTAATTGCTCCCAACTTTGACCGTCCTTACCTGCGTAAATGATTTTAATTAATTTGGAGTCAATCAAACCACTTTCAATTAGATTATTTAAAGCAATGAAAAGAGGATTAGGATTCCGGTCTTCTAAATATAATGATCCCGTATAGACTATACTAAAGTAAGATAAAAGTACAGGGTTTGGAAATAAGTATTCTTTATCTATGCCATTCATTACAACCTTAGTATCTTCACAATAATAAGCTATTTCTTTAGTAAATCCACTTGAAATGGTAAGTGCTACATTCGCCTTTCTTAAAAATGATTTATAGATAGATTTATGTAATTTAGGAAAATATTGTTGTTCATAGTGTGGCTCTACAGGTAAATCGCGATAATCTGCTATCCAAAATAATTGAGAAAAGCGTCGTGTTAGCAAATAGGCAACAAAGTGATCCGTAATAGGTCGATAAGATGAATATATATGAGTAATTTTATGTTGCTTAACAATTTTACTAGCATAAAAAAAGCTCTGAATAAGATAAATTCCGCCGCCTTCACCAAAACACAAATTGATTGGGAAGGTATTTATTAATTTAACTAAGATAAGGCTAAAAAAATTCTTCTTAAGCTTTTCAGAGACATAACCAGAATCGGAGTATTTACGAACTATTGAACGGTAATCGAAAGATTTTATTTCTTTTATATAATCTGGTGGGATCCTATTCGGTTTATGACAGGTAATTACAAACTTTTGCTCAAAGGCCTTAGCCAAGTTTTCTGATAATTGAAAATTTCTCTTGGGAGCAGTACCTATTTCTGGTGGATAATTATAAAGTAGGAATAATACTTTCCTATTCAACATTGAATTTCAATTGATTTAGAATTCCCAAGTATTGTCTAGTAACTATATGGTCATCGAACTCATCTTGAGCTTTTTGTCTTCCCTTTTGGCCCATTCTCTTTCGTTGACCTTCTGATAGTAATTGATATTTTTCCATTGCCTCAGCTAGTGCCCCCACATTTTTAACAGGTACTAAATATCCATTTATTCCATCATCTACTATCGCTCTGCAGCCTGACGTATCGCAAGATATAATAGGCTTTTCCATAGAGAGTGCTTCCGTAAGTGTTCTGGCCATGGCTTCTCTATATGAAGGAAGAACAATGCAATCTGATTTCGCGATGATAGGCCTTACGTCCCTAACGTGGCCAAAATATTTGATGGTACCATCCTCAATCCATTCATGTAAAGTCTCAATCTTTATTGAGGAAGGATTACCAGAATCTATTTCCCCTGCTACCCAAAACTCCGCATTTTGATTTTGTTTTTTAACTATCTTTGCGGCCTCTATAAACTCTACAATTCCTTTATCATACATTAGCCGAGCAATGAATGAAAAGATAATTTTTGTTCCCTTATTTTCCAAACTAGGCAGCGGTTTGTAATAATCCAGATTCACGCCACAGCCTTTTACAGAAAGTGACTTTTCCGCTGTCGATATATTTTTCTCAATAAATAAATTTCGGTCATCCTCATTCTCAAAAATAATCAGGTCAGCCTTCTTGAACGAATACTGATACATCCGCTTCGCAAAAGAATTGTAGAAAGTGTCATGCAAAAAGACATACCCCAATCCGGTTACCACGCAGATTGATTTTATATCCAGTGATTTCGCCGCCAGATTACCATAGATATTTGGTTTGATGGTAAAATGAATAATAAGTTCGGGCAATTCATTTCTATATATTTCTTTCAGCTCATTATAGAGCTTTACCTCTTGCACCGGATTAACTCCTTTTCGATATAAATTTTTCAACGGTATATGCCGCACCTGCTTTACTTCGAGTAGTGGCGCTAGGAATTCATCTACAGGAGACACGAGTACCACTTCATCCTCACGATCAATAAGGGCATCGATGATATTCATCCTGAAATTGTAAAAATTCCAGGTCGAATTGGCGACCAGTAAAATTTTATTTTTGCGCTTCAAATTTTATAGAAACTTGAAATGATCATTCTTTACTTTTTCCCGCAATTGTTTTATTTCCTGTTCCTTCCCCAGCGGATAGACAAGTACCACATCCTCCTCTACTATGACAATCAAGTCAGACACGTCTCGTAAAATTACTAATTTCCCCGTATTATTCTTGATGAGTGAATTGTGTACATTTTCCAACAGTATATGTTCAGACATTACTACATTCCCGGTGGCGTCCTTACCAGACTCTTGGTGCAAAGAGGCCCAGGTACCCAGATCTGACCAACCAATCTCGGCAGGTATGGTATAGACATACGGTGATTTCTCCAAAATGGCGTAATCAACTGATACATTCCTAGTAAGCGGATAGCGTTCACTAAGAAATGTAGCTCTATCGTTTGCAGGCATGGTTACTGCTGGCTCCAGCAATGCATGCATCTCTGGTTCATTAGTCTGGTATGCTTTTATAAGTGTCTTTACGCTCATAAAAAACATACCTGCATTCCACAGATAGTCTCCTGAATCAAGAAAGCTCCTAGCTGTGCTTTCATCCGGTTTTTCCCGAAACGATCGTACTTTCTTCACAATATTATCCGAAGGTTCGAAATGGATATACCCGTACCCCGTATCCGGACGGCGAGGCGTAATGCCCAGTGTTACTATTGCTTCATGAGTCGCAGCATAATCAAATGCCTGCTGGCACAGATCACGATATATATCTTCTTTTAGGATGAGGTGATCAGAGGGAACAAAGCCGATGACTGCCTCCGGGTTTTGACCCGCTATGAGTAGTGCAGTATATAGAATACAGGGCGCAGTATTATTTCTGGAGGGTTCGCCGATGATGTTGTCTCCCGGAATGTGGGGTAGATCATTTTGCACCAAGCCGGTGTAGTCCACGTTGGTGACACAATACATATTCTCGTCCGGGACAAGATCTGCAAAACGGTCGTAAGTCATGCGCAACAGTGATTTGCCTAGCCCGAGTATATCTAGAAATTGTTTTGGCTTTGCCTCACGACTCGAAGGCCAAAAACGGGTGCCTACTCCTCCGGCGAGGATGGCGATATAATTATT
>DAOLZQ010000114.1:0-5313 GCA_035426385.1 Saprospiraceae bacterium | reverse complement strand
ATGTATGTAGGTGATACACTGACGCTGACCATAACCATACCGGACTCCAGTTTTAAGGTGAGTGAGTACCCTCCCTTTGACACTACCTGGTATAAAATTGAATCTTTTGAAAATAATACCGGAGGATATGGGCTAATGCGCATTGATACAAATCAACAAGGAGGAATTGACCTTATAAATCCATATTCTGAGAGTATTATTGTGAAAGGTGATATAGGAAAAAATATTTTTACAAAAACTTCTCCATATATTCATGAGATGAAAAATGTACTTAAAATGAAGGGTATCTTTTTCTTTCAATCTGATTATGATATTATTCCAAAAATAAATGATATTTATGGTAGTATGATTATCGAATGGGATGTGCCCTATAAAAATTTTGAGCTACTGAGAGCATGGGGTGAGGAAAGATACCAAAGTGCAAAAGCGGGTGATGCAGTGGATGCAAATAATTACTTTCCATTTGAAGTGATAGAGCGATGACTTTGAATGATAAATGGCTCGCTGCGCTTTGGTCTTTGGCTCGCTGCGCTTTGGCATATTAGCGCTTTTGCGCGTTAGCATAATGGCGCTTTTGCGCTTTTGCGCGTTAGCAATTTTGAATTATAAATGATGAATGATGGATTGTAAATTGGATACTCGATAACTTTTGAGGATGGCACACAGAGCGGACATTTTTTTAAATTATTGGCGATGAGAGCATACCGGATATTGATACTACTTTTCCTGTGGATCAGCACCACTTCGACCGACTGTGGCAAGGAGAAATATGAACAGAAGAGGACGATCATTTATGTAAAGGGAAAATTTTCAAATACCAGTGATACCATGTATGTAGGCGATACGCTGACGCTGACTATAACTATACCGGATTCCAGCTTTAAGGTAAATGAGTATCCTCCTTTTGACACTACCTGGTATAAAATCGAATCATTTGAAAATAATACAGGTGTTTATAGTATGTTTAGGATTGATACAAATCAACAAGGAGGAATTGATGTAATTAACGATTACACAGATAATTTTATAATAAAGGGAGGGTTAGGTCGCGAAATATTTGCAAAAACATATCCATTCGAACATGAAGTAAAGAGAGTATTAAAACTCCCAGGAGTCTATTTCTTTCAATCAGCTTACGATGAGATTCCTAAGATAAATGGTATTTACGGTAGTATGATCATCGAATGGGATGTTCCTTATAAAAATTTTGAGCTTATGAGAGCCTGGGGAGAGGAAAGATATAATGCTGCTATTGGCTCGGATTATGTAGATGCGTATAATTACTTTCTATTTGAAGTGATAGAGCGATGACTTTGAATGATAAATGGTTCGCTGCGCTTTGGTCTTTGGGTCGCTGCGCTTTGGCATATTAGCGCTTTAGCATAATGGCGCTTTAGCAATTTTGCGCGTTAGCAATTTTGAATTATAAATGATGAATGATGGATTCCGAATTCTAAATCAAATTACAGCTCCCATTCTAACTTTGATGATTAATGGTTCATTCATGGGGTTAAAAATTAATTTCATTCCAACCATCTAACCCTATAACTATCTAACCATCTCACATTTATATCATATTAGAGCATTCGCCTTTTTTTGCTTATAGCTTACAGCTTTTATTACTTATAGCAGAAAGCTGTGTAGAAATAACTGCGTTACTAGATACAATTGTTATACCATCCATTAAATAAAAAGGTGTAAATTCGACAAAAATCAAGACCATGAAAAAAAATATCGGAAAAACTGACCGAATGATCAGAATCGGATTTGCAGCACTGATCATCATCTTATATTTTACGCACGTGATCACCGGTACCATTTCTATTGTTTTAGGCATTATTGCAATACTAATGCTAGCTACCAGCTTTATCAATTTTTGTCCGGTGTATGCACTCTTCGGCATGAATACCTGCGAGCGGCCTAAGTCCTGAGCAAGTGGTGACCAATACTGCATTCTAAACATCGCTTCTCAGAGCAGTATTCATTGGTCAGCTGAATGAGCGCTTGACTATCTCCTGCATGAGCACTGTCCACCCCTATGGATTTCCAAAGTCGTGTGACACTGTTAACCTCGGGTGCCATTCTTTCAAGCATGGTGATCGCCTTATCCTGTAAACTATTATCTCCCTGGGTATAGGCATACAGAAATAAGACCGGGACTACCGCATTGATGATCAAGATGTCTATACTTTGATTGCCTATTTTTTTAGTGCGTGAAGTTGACGGTTCTTTACCCAGTCGAAAGTGAGTGAGCCAGTAGTCATCTAACTCTCCGGGGGCGAGTAATTTCCGGACGGAACTGATCTCAGGATCATTCACGATGGTACTCAACAGGTGACTGTGAGTAGAAAATAACTTGACTAACTGGGCGAGCCGGATATCCGGAAAATTGGGCGGATGCATGCGCGCATATTTCCATTCAACCGAATTCATTTCCTGAAGCTGATATTTATTCTTCTGAAATTCCCATTCTTGCTTCAGACTACGCTGGTACTCGTCACCCGGATCACTACTTAGCATGCCCGCTACCCCAAAGATTAGCGCCGGAACTGCCAAAGATCTGTCTCTGTTGCGCTCGAGCACTAGTTTAGAAAGTTTAGAGGCCAGGTGCTCCATCGCAGCCTTATTTACCTTCATTCCCATAGCTATACACAACTGCCGAAACAAAATCTCCTCCCAATCTTGCACTGCCAGGTCGGCGTGAGTAGAGACCAGGTGTACTTTCCTTTGCAATCGCTCGATCACTAACCGCTCTTTCCAGATAGCCCAGATCTCAGCGGGTACTTGCTCCGGATGTAGAGGCCGACAGGGTATCCGCTCCTGATTGTGCATGATCCGCAGGTAATGTCGATACATAGACTGAGAGACCCGAGTCTCCAGCTCTAGCGTGGGTATAGGCAGCCCATGTGTGCCTATTACAGGCTGATCATCTGACCACACTACGTGTAATATGACGTTTTTGTATGCGGGGTCCTCATGGTGTCCGTGTTGTCGCCACTCGGCAGACTGAATGTGTATCTCAATGTGGCCAGCCAGCATAGTATCTTCAATGCGGATCTGACCGTGCTGAAAGTCAGGACCACTGTCGTGATTGTGCTTGCCATAACGAATGATCTCCAAGGGTCGGCCATCAGTAAGACGGAGCTGGCGCTGGTCAAACTGGCGAGTCAGCCAGATGTAATGTAAGAAAGCTTCTTGCATGAGTAGGTGGGGTTAGATTTAATCGACTAATTTACATAATCGCCTTAGATTTGAAAAATTAATTTTTAAAACACGCTTTTTAAAAATCCTTATGCGAAAAAAATTCTCGCTTAACTTACTGTTCCTGATGGGCCTTAACCTGCTGATCAAGCCATTGTACATCTTTGGCATTGACATCAAAGTTCAGAATACAGTAGGTACAGCAGAGTATGGATTATTTTTTTCAATCTTCAGTTTTACACTCATCTTTCAGATCATACTGGAGTGGGGGCTTAATAATATGGTACGCAGAGACATCGCTGAATCGCCTTCACTAGCAGCAAAATATCTATCACAATTACTGAGTTTCAAGCTTTTTTTATTGCCTTTTTATTTACTACTCACTATTTTATTGGGTTGGGTGATCGGTTATGACGCTCATAAAATGATTTTTCTGGCATACGCTATGGCTATTCAGGTCGGGTTGAGTTTTCTATTATTTACCCGGGCGGTGCTAGCAGGCTACGGAGCTTACAGAGTAGATAGCCTTCTTTCGGTAATCGATAAGACGGTGATGATCGCCTTATGTGGCTGGTGGCTCTATTTCGCTGATAATTCAATATTTACAATAATTACATTCCTCAATATATATTGCCTGAGTATCGGCATTGCGCTTTGTATAGGCTTGCTGTATAGTATTTTATTAATTGGTAATCTAAAGATTCGCTTTGATAGAGTTCATTTTATAGTGTTCGCACGAAAAGCTTTTCCATACGCTTTAATTACTTTTCTGATGACAATATATGGTCGTATGGATTCGGTGTATCTGGAGCGATTTCTTCCACAGGGTGATTATCAAGCGGGTATTTATGCTGCCGGATTTCGACTGTTGGATGCCTATCTTATTTTTGCTATTCTATTCGCTAATCTGGCGCTCCCGATGATGACTTCGATGAAAGATCGATGGTCAGATAAATTTAATTTCTTTAAATATATTTTACAATTGGTCATGGTGCCGTCTGTGTTAGTGGGCGCAGCCGGCTGGACTTATCGGGCAGAGATCAGCGCACTGCTCTATCACCATAATGAGGCCATTTGGTCAGACACCATTGGGATATTATTGGCGACTTGTATCCCTCTGGGCTTATCTATTATTACAGGTACAGGCATCCTCAGTTCGGGCTCTCTGCGTAGAATCAATATCCTGTATTCGATTTGTATTCCGCTCAATATGCTCTTTAATTTACTTCTCATTCCGACATATCTTTCTGCAGGTGCTGCGACCTCTGCATTCATCATTAATCTGCTCATCGGTATGGCACAATATGCATTTTTCTTTAAAGTATATCAGACCAAAATAGAATGGGATTTATTATTAAAATTGATTGGATTGTCTGTAGTGGCTTTTATAATTTTCAATTTTACGAATACCTCTTTAATTGATATTAATTGGTTGTTCAAAATTGCAATTAGTGCAGCCGGGGTGCTGGTGATCTCAGTTTTTATGGGGCTCTTGCCGGTCAGATCGGTGGTGAATTATTTTTCAAAATGAAAAAATTAAACTCAGTTATTTTTTAGAAGAAGATTAAATTAAAAACAAGTTTATTATTCACTCTCAGATTGATTCCTGAATTCTACCTATGGAATCTACTTTAGATATAAGATCACAGTGCCAATCCTCTTCAGATAATGCTTACACTGCTACGTCATATTCCCTCAGTGCACTATTCAGGCTAGTCTTCTTATCAGTGCTCTCCTTCCGCTGCCCGATGATGAGCGCGCACGGAACCTGATAGGCACCTGCTGCAAACTGCTTGGTGTAGGCACCGGGAATGACTACAGAGCCGGAGGGCACGCGGCCTTTATATTTTACCGGTTCAGCACCGGTGACGTCGATAATATGCGTGGACATGGTGAGGACGACATTGGCACCCAGCACCGCTTCACGCTCTATGTGTACACCCTCTACCACTATACACCTGGAGCCGATAAAACAATCATCCTCTATGATCACTGGCGCTGCTTGTACCGGCTCCAGCACACCACCTATACCCACACCGCCACTGAGGTGCACATTTCGACCGATCTGGGCACAGGAGCCTACTGTGGCCCAGGTATCCACCATGGTGCCGG
>DAOLZQ010000113.1:0-5892 GCA_035426385.1 Saprospiraceae bacterium | reverse complement strand
GGTTCGGTGACGGTGATGAGGCTATCCGTGCTTCCTGTACTCCACCTCACAGCTGCGCCCGGATAGGCGGCTTTCAGCCTGATGGGATCGTGGTCACAAGCCAGTGTATCTGCCGGCAAGCTTACTGTAGGGAGTGACTTCTCATCAATGTTGATCTCGTCCTGACGAATGCAGATACCGTCATCCACCTGAATGGAATACATGCCGGGCTTGGTGACCGTAATGTTCTGTGTTGTAGCACCTGTATTCCATTTGTAATTGAGCCCACCGGTAGGAACACCGATTACCAGGCTGGCATTTTCACAGAGGACAGTATCATTGCCCAGTGAAACTTTAAGATCATTGGGTACTATTTTGATGATGAGAGAATCTACTGTTTCATTACCGCAGTTATCAAGTTTGTTGAGATAAAACGTGCGACTTTTATTTAAAAATATGGTGGGCCTAGAGCTATGCGGATCACTGAGGCCCTGAGCCGGCGTCCAGTTGAATATCAATCCGTTGACACCGCCATCCAGCACTACTGTAGCGCTATCGCAATAGGTCTGGTCTTTCAATATATCCACCTGTGTCGGCGTCTTGAAGCACACAGTCTGTATATTTGTCTGACCTCCGGTCGATGCGGTAAAGCCGGCATAAAATGTCTTGCTACTTCCGAGAAAAGGTCTGGAAATGTCTCCCTGATATCCGAAGACTTTCTTACAATCAAACCAAAGGGTAAGCAGTTGAACCTTTGCGTCCCAGACGATCAAGAAGTCGTGATTCAAACCATCTTTGATATTGCCGGAGGCATTGGCGCGGAAGGGGCCGGAAATATTGGAGGCTTTACTGTGATCGGGATTTGAATTGGCAAGCAGGGCTATATGATCATAAGGCGGATCACCAACATTTCTATTTCGGAAAGAATCAAATTCGATAACCAGTGCATTTGGCAGGCCGGCATATCCGATTCCCTCGCCAAACTGGAGCGTGCCTGATAGTGCGGTAGGATCAGGAAGCATGATAAAAGCGATTCCATCTGCTCCCATTGCATCATCACCAAAATTGAGTGTGCCGGCGATTACAAAATCTGCATTTACATTATACTGCTGGTCACTGATGATAGCGCCTGTGCGGCTGGTACCCTTGTCTGTCAGTTGGTAACAACGTGTGCCCTGCTTTACAGCATTCGAATAGGTCTGATATTGCGCTCTAAGTGTGGATACTTTCGAGAATGAAATAAAAAATATAAGTATGATTAATGGTATTTTTCTACTCATTGAGTTTGATTTTGGCACCAAAGGGATTTATTAATCTACATTACTATATTCATGTAGATAATATTGTGTTCACCCCTGAGATGGAGAACAAATATAAGGGAATAATGGGAAACTTATAAACACATTATATTTATTAATTATCTATTATGGTCTATTTAACAAAAGATTAGGCATCTTCCTTTGATTTTAGAGCTGAGATAAGTGACTCCAGATTAAGTCCCTTTTGACTGCCCACCACAAAGCAATCATGATCAGTCAGTCTGACGCCCAGGTATTCTTGCTCCGGCTGACCGGGTGTAGGTATCAAAATAGCCGACTTTCCCAATATGCTCAGGTCCATCACACTAGTGTATCCGCTGCGAGTGATGACATAGCGAGAAGTACAAATCGCCTCATTCATATGCTCTGAAGTCAGATAAGTCACCGTCTCGATGTGATCCGGCATATCTGAAAAGGGGATCTCTATACCCGGCAAGCCGCGCACCAATAGCAAGGAGTAGGATAAATCTCGGAACTGTGTGATGATGAGGCGTTCCAACTCAGTTCGGGCGGGCTCCGGGCCTGAGAGCACTGCGACAAAATCTCTCACAGGTACTTCATTGCAAGGGTGTAGCCTCGTCAGGGTACCGATATAGCGGACATTTGGTAGGGTTCCGGCGGTTGACATCAGGCCGCTAAGGTTGTCAGGTGGGGGAGAGTCAGGTACCCAAATAGCATCAAACTTACGCAGCCAGGCTTGATTGAGCCGGGTGGCTATTCGGGACATCAGCGGATGGGGAAGAAGTAAAGTCAGTTGATGAGTCATCACAATATTACGCGTGTGTGATGTTCGTGCACCCAGCCTGTTGTCTGAGATAATGATGTCGATCTGACCTCGGCTCACATACTCTGACACAGCTCTTTTTTCAGCTATAATGGCCTTTAATAACTTCGGTGTCTGTAGTATAAGGCTTCGTATAAGTGATCTGCCTCGGTAATGGATCCTATATCCAGGCAGCTCGATATAAGACAAATTTGGAAATTCTTCACGGAGTAAAGCAAGTGCCACTCCATCGGAGCCGAGATGGACTTCGTGTCCCGCAGACACTAGATTTCTGATGATGGGTATGCAGCGCGTGGCATGGCCGAGGCCCCAATTGAGCGGAGCAACTAATATTTTCTTGCGGCTGCCAAAATCTTCGATCATACCGAAAAATACACAATTTTGAGGGCAATCGCTAGTTGAGAGTTAAAGCGCAACTCTTCAGATGGTGCTATGTAAATGAATCTAGAAGCCCGATTATATTGGATTCAAATACGGTATTATTCCTCCGGCTGGTAGTAGTGCAAGACAGAGGTCACTTCTGGATCTGTACTCAGCTCTTTATCAAAGGCAAAAAGGATGCGATGTGCATAGAAATCATCCACTAGTGCTTCTTTGAACTGTTCCATAGCCTCTTTTTTGCGGTCAAGCGCTATTAAGACTGCTGTCAGTGCATAATATAGTTCTGCAGAGTAAGTATAGGTCTCAGATTCCTCGAGTACTTCAAGTGCCTTTTGATATTCTTTGATTTGGTATAGGAATTTTACTTGTTCCATCCAGATTTCCGGCTGATCTGAGCCTTTCTCAGTGGCTTTGATGTAATAGTAATTGGCTTTATCCAGGTCACCTAGCTTGTAATAAGCACCGGCTGTAGCCACGAAATAATCTTCACAACTGTCTTCCAGGCTTATGGCTCGCAGAAAAAACTGCAATCCCATCTCCCATTTATTCTCAGACATGAAGCACATACCGAGATTATAGTGCACTTCATCATTGTATGGATCTAGGCGCATTGCCTTGCGGAGATTGAGTCGGGCTTGTTTGAATTGCTTCAGCTTTAGGTAGCAGATTCCGATATTGGCAAACAGATCGCAGTCCGGTCCGAATATTTCAAGTATCTCCAGATAAACCTTGAGCGCCATTTTATATTTTCCCAGTTCGAAGGCCAGTTCAGCGCATTCGCGGAAGCCTGCTTCAAAGTCCGGATTGATTACATAGGAGTATTCGTATGATGAAAGTGCATTGTCGTACTCTCCCAGACAGGAATACGCCTGGCCCAAGTTAAACCATGCGAGATAATTGTATGGATCCTTGTCCAATAGCTGATTTAGGAAATGAATACCTTGCTGATAGCTGCGTTGTGATTCCATATAGGCCCACAGTTTGTCCATGGCGGCTTCATTGGATGGATCTTTGTCCAGCACGTACTTTATGGTGCCAAACATGGAGTTAAAATCTTTCTGCGCCTCGTAGATATTTGCCTTTAGCATGGAAGCAGTGATTTTTTCTGCTGAGCTACCATTTCTGAAAGGCATCTTTAGTAAGGCAAACGCCTGATCATAGTTGTTTTCCGCAACCATGCACTGTGCCTTCAGCAGCAGAACATCATTATCATTGGCTGACTCAGCATTCAGATATTCGAGTGTCTCGTAAGCAGCGGTATGATCCTTGAGCAGTACGAGGATGCGTGCCTTTTTCAGCAGCAAATCATTTTGATGACCCAAATGTTCCAATGCTACTTCCACTACTTCCAGCGCCTTATCGAAGATAAATTCGAGCTCGTAGTAGAGGATCAGATCATCAAAATCCTTTGCGCTCAGGGTGCTTATATGTTGGCCCTGTGAGGTGGATTCGAAATCGCTGATGAGATGATCTAATATATTGGTTTTTGTCTTTTTTGTGTTAATGTTTCTTTCCATACAATGTATATGTTCTCAGGGATAAAATATGCCGTAAATATATAGGTAATTGACATTAAGAAAGAAAAAAGTAAAAATTATTTTTCCCCAAAACCCTTTACAGGTAAGGGATTTCATAAAAAATCATAAGATGAAATTCCCTTACTCACAGAGACTTAAATATTACGATAAAGTGTATGGTTATTAATAAAGAAAGTAAGTCATTAAGAAACAAATCATAAGACATACGATGTTTTTTGCATACATGTAATATCTATATCATTGATTATCAATTTATATTATAAAAAAGAAAGTATGTTAATAGTATGCGAAGGTGGTTATTACCCACTTATTGATGTCGGATATTAAGATATTTTTCGGGATCTACCTCTACTCCGCCTATCCAAAGTTCAAAGTGTAGATGGGGTCCGTTAGAAAACTCACCTGTATTGCCGATAATGGCGATAGGCTGGCCTTTGGAGACGTACTGACCGGTATTGACGAGCAGTCTGCTATTGTGCAAGTAGTGTGATTCGATGCCATTTGGATGGACTATGATGACTGAATTTCCATATAATTTGTCATAACCGCTGAAGATGACATATCCATCGCTGATGGTATGCACTTTGGAATTCAGTTTACCTGCAATATCCACGCCCATGTGATTCAGCTCTGGCTTGAAGGCGCCCGTCCGTTCGCCTTCCAGCGGCCAAGACAGGCAGCAGTAAGGCGGTATTGCAAAGCGCTTCAGATTGGTCTCCGGCTTCTGATCCTCTGCGGTCTCTGTGGTTGAACGTTCACTATCCGCCACTCGTCCGCTGCGTGTGATAAACTGTTCTATCTGCACGAGCTGCTTGTCTCGTATGGCACTCATGCTCTCCAAAGAGTCGAGCCTGGATTTAATCCGGGTATAATCCTGAGTCAGGATATTACGTGGTCTAGCTCCCATATACTTTAAAAGTGGCGTGTGGGTACTCAGCAATGCTCCGCCGACAAGACAAACCAACATCACAGCACTTAAGATAATTATAATAGTCAACCAGGAAATCTTGAACCGCTTTCGGGGCAACATAGTACGGCGATCCATCAGCAGTATCTCATTGACGCGGCTGATCCTATGCCAAAGACTATCAGGTGAATTCTTAGGTCGCATGTTCGAAATAGTGGTTAAAATTGAATTCTTTATTCCTGTGATAGCCATGTTTACCCTCAAAGAAATCGGCCATTATGTGCAAAAGCTCTTCATAGCTCATATCCACCTTTATTGGTTCTCTGATAAAAAAAGTCTTTGTACCATAGTCAAAGGCAACCAGAATAATGGGAATATCTGCTTCCTTCGCAATGTAGTAGAATCCGGACTTTAGTTTGTCTACTTTACTTCTAGTGCCCTCCGGTGAGATGGAAATGTGAAAACGAGGTTCGTGAGCAAATAGCTCTGCTACGGCTTCAGTATGATGCAGTCGACGAGAGCGATCCACAGGATAGCCGCCCAACTTCTTAAAGATCCAGCCACTCAGGCCATGAAATAATGTATGCTTAGCTGCAAACTTGACATCCCATTTCAACGCACTGCGCAATAGCAGGCCGAGTGGAAAGTCATAGTTTGACGTGTGCTGCATCACTACTTCAATCGCTTGCGGCACAGTGTGTATGTCGTAGTGCAGGTCGATCTTCCATCCGAGGAGCTTTAAAATAAACCAACTTAACCTTGCACACATGAATGAATCTCTTGAGCATGCAATGATAATACTTATTTATCGCATACCGGGGAGTAGATGATAGGACGACTGTTGGCGCACTGGCGTTTTGGCCATTTTTGAATGGAAGATTTTTACTCTGATATTTAGACATTTTCCGTAGCGGGGTACTGAATAGATACACCTTTACTTGACCAAAACAAAAGAGCCTTTAGCGAGAGTGCCATCCTTTCTAA
>DAOLZQ010000112.1:0-5997 GCA_035426385.1 Saprospiraceae bacterium | reverse complement strand
TGGTAAGTTTAAATCAAAAAGTAATGATCCTGCCGTATTTGTATATTGGGCTGAGCTGGAATATGCAGACGGGTTTATCGAGCTGATCAAGGGCGATATCACCGTCGTAAAATAAATTGATCTCATTTCCCCTAAGTATTTCTTAGGGGAAGTGATATTTTAATACCTTTTTTCTTCAATATATGGCGTCTTCATAATGCCTCAGACGGGAAGATTCTCCTTCGATGATAATGCTGATGATATCGATCTGAACAGCCCAATCATGTCCTATATGTATTGCATACTGATTTGCCGCATCTAATAGGATTTTTTCCTTATCACGCCCAACAGCTTCTTCCGGCGCACCCATACTGTCATATGATCGAGTTTTCACTTCTACTATGACTAAGATTCTGCCTTTTTTAGCAATAATATCCAGCTCTGCCTTTTTCCATCGCCAGTTTTGTTCCAGGATAGTATAACCGTGTTCTGAAAGATATTCTACAGCCAAATTCTCACCTGCTCGACCAAGATTAATCTTAGCCATGTTGGGGTCATTTGTTAATGAGGGGTTTTTGTCTATGGACTTCACAATAAGCAGATTAACTCTTCGTTTTTTTAATTGGTTAGTAAATTTAATGCATTCTGGTCAATATATCAATAGACCTTGATGTAATTAGATACAAGGGTTTTTATTTATTTTTTCATGGTTATTTCCGAAACTCTTCCCAAAGGGTTTCGGATTTTTTTTACTTTGTCCTCAAATACAGTCAATGAAACTCCATGATTTTCGACAGAATTACACCAAAGGAAGGTTGCTAGGAATTGAGATGGAAGAAAACCCATTTGAATTCTTTCAATTTTGGTTCAAGGAAGCTATTGATTCAGGTATTTCTGAGCCTAATGCAATGGCACTTAGTACCTGCGATAAAATGGGAAATATAAGCTCCCGGATAGTGTTACTAAAGGAAATGGATGCTGGTGGTTTTGTCTTTTATACCAATTATGATTCTACCAAAGGACGTCAGCTGATTGAACATCCTCAAGCGGCTCTTTTATTCTGGTGGCAATCACTAGAGCGACAGGTCAAGATACACGGTAGAGTGGAAAAGGTATCAGCCGCTGAGTCTGATTCTTATTTTAATTCAAGACCTTTTGAGAGCAGGGTAGGTGCATCTGTATCAGCACAAAGTCAACCTATACCCGATGATAACTATCTGGAGCGCGCTTTTGCGGAAGCACTTTCTCAGCATTTACCGGATACCATCACCCGGCCTTCACACTGGGGTGGATTTAGAGTCATTCCGGATAAGTTTGAATTTTGGCAAGGTAGACCTAATCGGCTTCACGATCGCTTTCAATATATATTATCTGAAGCTGGTACCTGGCAAATAGACCGACTGTCTCCCTAGGTGAAATGTCAAATAGTAAACTCACTCAGAAAATATTCACAATAAGTTTATATTGAAAATAGCCGTACTTACTTCCCGTTTTCCATATCCACTTGAAAAAGGAGATAAACTACGTATGTATCATCATTTGCGCTTACTTTCTGAGCAGCATGAATTGCATTTATTCGCCATTGTCCAGGTCGCTCCTACAGAACACGAGATTGCAGAAGTAAGTAAGTATTGTAAGAGTCTGGAATATTTCATTTTACCCCTCTACAAACGTCCTCTTTCAGTCCTCAGTGGCCTGATGAGGCATTTCCCTATCCACGTAGGCTATTTTTTTGACGCATCTTTGGTTAAGAATATCCAGAAAAGGATAAACCTTCTGAACCCTGATTTGATCGCTTGTCAACTCGTACGAATGTATCCATACATCAAGGGCCTAAAGCAAAATAAATGGATAGACCTTATGGATGCTTTCTCACTCAATATATATCGCCGACTTCAAAATGAAAATTGGCTCAATAAAATTTGGTTGAGTCATGAGGCGGCCAGCCTGAGAAGAATAGAACATGAGGCGATTGTCAACAGCGATTTAGTTTCTATCATCTCTGACCAGGATCTATCCGCATTGGATTCAACTGATAAAGCAAAAATTGTTATTCTTCCCAATGGTGTAGATATTGAGTATTTCCATCCCCCAGAAATTAATAATCCTTCATATGATTTAGCTTTTGCGGGAAATTTAGGATATGAACCAAATGTAAGCGCTGTAAAATACTTAAATGAAATTTGTAAGAACAATACTGAAGACTGGAAAGTAAATGTGGCAGGTGCACGACCTTCTTCAGAGGTACTGGCACTAAGTACAGATGCGTTTAGAGTAAGTGGTTGGGTAGACGATATACGGTCAGTGTATTGGAATGCACGCATCTTCGTAGCACCTCTTTTTACCGGCTCCGGACAGCAGAATAAGATTTTGGAAGCAATGGCATGCGGACGCCCGGTTATTACCACATCTCT
Organism: Saprospiraceae bacterium; assembly: GCA_035426385.1. GTDB lineage: Bacteria > Bacteroidota > Bacteroidia > Chitinophagales > Saprospiraceae > Parvibacillus. The sequence goes on along the minus strand of DAOLZQ010000112.1, from coordinate 3,604 downwards.
GGTCAATGACGCTATCGGAGCTGACCCTGACCATGAGATCATAATTGCTGATAACTTGGCTGGGTTTAAAGCTCAAATTTCCTTATTACTTGCAGATGAGACAAGGCAAAGACAAATTGCGCTGAACGCTAGGCAATTTATTAGTCAGAAGTATTCATGGTCGCATGTAGGTGATATGTTTTCTAAAATGATAACTTCTGACCTGTAACATTTCTATCTTTGACACCGAATAAATACGACGCATTATATGCTAGATAAAATTGAAGATGCAGTAGAAGCAATCAGACAAGGTCAGTTGGTCATCGTGGTAGATGATGAACATCGCGAGAATGAAGGTGATTTTATTGGTGCGGCTGAATTGATCACACCGGATCAAATCAATTTTATGGCCACTGCGGGACGTGGTTTGATCTGCACTCCAATTCAAGAAGCCCGGGCAAAAGAATTGGATATCGATCTAATGGTGAATCGCAACACCGCTATGCATGAAACTGCATTTACCGTTTCCATCGATCTCATTGGACATGGTTGTACGACAGGCATAAGCGCTTATGATCGAGCTACAGGCATCAAAGCGCTGACGAATGAGCATGTCACTCGTGAAGATTTTGCCAGACCGGGGCACATATTTCCACTTATAGCCAAGAATGGGGGAGTGCTCCGTAGAACCGGACACACTGAGGCAGCTGTCGATCTGGCACAACTAGCTGGACTCTTTCCAGCCGGTGTACTGGTTGAAATCCTCAATCCAGACGGTTCAATGGCCCGGTTGCCACAGCTGGTGGAACTTGCTAAGAAACACAATCTAAGGTTAATCAGCATCGATGACCTTGTAGCATATAGATTGAAAAATGAAAAAATTATCAGCAGTGAATTCCAAGGCACTGTTAATACTGAGTTTGGACCAGTAGAGGTGTACCTATATCGTCAGGTATCCAATGATGATGAGCATCTCGCCATAAAATACGGCCAATGGGAAGAGAATGAAGTAGTTCCGGTGAAAGTATTCACCCAAGATAAAAGCCATGAATTGACCAACTTTGTTTTAGGTGGCTGCGGCAGCCGTTACGTTCGGTCCATGGAATATTTTAAGACGCATGGAAAGGGATTGGTCCTCTTTATGAGGCAAAGTGATAAGATGATTCCCCTTTCTACTTCTCTACATTCTCTGACTCATACGAAGGGAGAAGAAATCAAAACAGAACAACGTGACTTAGGTATAGGTGCTCAGATAATGCGTGACCTGGGTATCACCAGAATCAATTTGTTGACTTCTTCGAATGTTAAAAGGATAGGCGTTCAAGGGTATGGCCTTGAAATAGTTGAGAATACATATTTTGAATAATATCTATGCCTGATCATCATAATTACTTAGCTATCCAGGAAATTCGTATTTTCACTCCATAATTCCCTGGACAATCTTCACATTTATATGATATTTCATTCAAAATTCTTGAATGAGCTAAATTGATTTGCGTTTATGAGGCAATTGTATTTTAGAAAGCAGCACCTTGTTTTTAGTTTCTTGGTTTTAATCTTTTTCCTCTCATTGAATTCAGTGTCAGCGCAGAAACCGGCTGCCGCAATCAATGGATTGGCGACAGATCCGGCCATGAAAAATGGGATTATGAGCTTTTCACTATTGGAAAAGAATAGTGGCAGTATCATAGCTACTTACAATCCCAATACGTCGCTTGTGCCGGCCTCTTCTCTCAAGATCCTGACTTGTGCCTATGGATTAAAGCTATTGGGCGCTGATTTTAAATTTAAGACGGAGCTTCAGACTATTGGTGCCGTGGATGCAGAGGGCACACTTAAGGGTACACTCATACTAAAGGGGTATGGTGATCCTACTTTGGGTTCTATTTTGACAGTCGGTTCGATTCCACTAGCTGGGGTGCTGTCAGAGTTTGTATCTGCGCTAAAGGCTAAGGGAATCAAGAAGATAGATGGTCAAGTGTATGGAGATGCTAGTTTCTTGTCCTCAGAAGGCATATATGATACCTGGTCTTGGTATGATCTGGGCAACTATTATGCTACCGGAATTTATGGCCTAAATATTCACGACAACCTATATAAGCTCAACTTTAGACAAACATCCTCCGGTGGGAAGCCTAAGGTGGCTGATGTCACTCCCCTTATTCCCGGCCTTACTTTCGATAGTGAGGTAGTATGCAAGGGTACTTCAGACAATGCGTATATCTATGGCGCTCCAGGCCAATATGCACTTCGAATCCGAGGTTCTATTCCTCCGGGAAGTGGAAACTTTACTATCAAGGGTTCTATGCCTGAGCCACCCTTGCATGCAGCTCAGTTAATGCTCAATGCACTCACTGACGCCGGGATTCAGGTCACAGGCCAGGCCGTCTCATCACTACGTGAGCCTATGCCAAATGGAAACCGAACGGTACTTTATACTCATTTGTCTCAGAAACTGAAAGACATCGTAAATCAAACACTACTAAATAGCATCAATGTAAATACAGAAGCGATCATGCGATATTGTGGAGTAGTCTCTCAAAAATCGAATTATTCAAAAGAAAGCGTTGAAGGATTTAAAGCCTTCGTTTCTAAACAAATAAGTGATAACAGCGGCTTTTTTATTTGTGATGGTTCGGGCTTGTCGTCTTCTAACTGTATTCCTTCTCTGGGTTTCAGTAGAATGCTGCAAGAATTATTTCAGGACGAAAAGCTAAAGGATATCCTAGTAGCTGCCTTGCCTATAGCAGGCCAGAGTGGTACTTTAAAAAACTATCTGAAAGATTCTCCTGCTGCTAGAAATGTAGTGGCTAAGACAGGATCAATGGATCGTGTCCGAAGCTTCTCCGGGCTCATCACAGGACGTACAGGAAAGGAATATGTTTTTTCATTGATAGTCAATAATTATTCGTGCACTTCAAGTGAAATAAAGGTGAAGATCGAAAAATTCTTTGATCAACTTTATCAAAATATTTGACCTTTATGCAGCAATTCTATGATACTTATGACGCTTATATTCTCTTCGGAGTATGGGTGCTGATTACTATTACTGTCGCAAGGATTTTTTCAAATAGAATCAGATCAAAATTGTCTAAGAGAAAGGATGATTTTAGTGATGTTACAAAATTAAAATTCTTACTACATTTTGTTACAGCATTGATTTATATTCTTGGTTTTGCTATTGCAATTAATTATCTACCTGGATTAAAGACACTGTCAGCCTCTCTCTTTACCGCTACAGGTATCATATCTGTAGCAATTGGTTTTGCATCCCAGAATGCGCTAAGCAATATAATCAGTGGACTTTTTATTGTGATTTTTAAACCTTTTAAAATCGGGGATAAATTAATTATTAAGAAGGAGTTTGTAGGAATTGTAAAGGATATTACTTTGAGGCATACAGTGGTACTTGACTTCGAAAATAGACATGTCATAATCCCTAATAATATAATTAATAATGAAATTCTGATTAATTATAGCGGCACTTCCGAACCACTTGCAGTGCCAATAGAATATCAGATAGGTATCCGGTCAGATTTCGCTAAGTTCAAATCGAAGGTCGTTGAATTTTTAATAAATCACAAGTCCTTCACTCCCATTGCAAATTTCTATAATGCTAAGGGCG
>DAOLZQ010000111.1:3313-6556 GCA_035426385.1 Saprospiraceae bacterium | reverse complement strand
ATCAGATCATCGATATCTTCGATGCCGACGCTGAGTCGGATGAGAGAATCGGTGAGGCCAACTTTCAGCCGCTCTTCTTTAGGAATGGAAGCGTGTGTCATGGTAGCGGGATGTCCCACCAGAGATTCTACACCACCCAATGATTCGGCTAGGCTAAATACTTCAAAACTACGCAAGACCTTTTTTGCTTCGGTCAGTGTATCTTTCTTCAGTGTGAAAGAGACCATTGCGCCGAAACTTCTCATTTGTGTAGCTGCGAGTTCGTGGCCGGGATGAGTCTTGAAGCCCGGATAATACACTTTTTTTACTGCAGGATGGGTAGTTAAAAAATCAGCCAGTGTTGCAGCGTTTCTACAGGCTCGCTTCATGCGCACCGGGAGCGTCTTGATACCTCGAAGTACCAGGAAGCAATCCATTGGACCTGGGACTGCGCCACAGGCATTCTGAAGGAAGCGAAGTTGATCATCCAGTTCCTTCTTCTTGGTTATAATTGCACCCAGCACCACGTCACTGTGTCCACCCAGATATTTGGTACAGGAGTGCAGTACCAGATCAGCTCCTAGATCCAGTGGACGCTGTAGATAGGGTGAAGCAAAGGTATTGTCTACACAGGTCAGAATACCGAATTTTTCAGCCACCTTGGTCACCTTGCGGATATCAATGATATTCAACATCGGATTCGTAGGTGTCTCTATCCAGATCAGTCTGGTACGGGGATTGATAAGTTTTTCGAGTTGTGCCGTATTGTTCAGATCTATGAAATGAGATTTAATGCCGAAGCGACCATACACTCTGGTCATAAGTCGATAAGAACCGCCATATAAGTCATTGGTGGAGATGATCTCATCACCCGGACTCAGTACCTTAAGTAGCGTGTCAAGCGCACCTAGTCCGCTGGAAAAGCACAGGCCATATTTCCCATTTTCAAGCGCAGCCAGATTATTTTCTAGTACGGTTCTGGTGGGATTGCCTGTACGTGCATATTCATATCCTTTATGAACTCCCGGCTCTTCCTGCACATATGTAGAGGTCTGAAATATGGGAGTCATAATGGCGCCGGTAGATGGATCAGGACTCACTCCGGCGTGTATAACCTTGGTATTGAATTTCATTGATTTACCTTTAGCCATTTCTTGCTTATTATTTTACTTTAGAATGTGTGTGTATAAGTGTCTCAGCAGCCCGCTCTATATCGGAGACATCCAAGCCATATTTTTTTAATAGTTCCATCGGTTTGCCACTCTCACCAAAGGTATCTTGTACTGCTACGAAGGCCAGTGGAACAGGCATAGAGCGAGAACACACATGAGCAATTGCATCACACAGACCGCCATTAATTTGGTGTTCTTCGCAGACCACGCCTCGACGGGTTTTGCTAAGTGAATCCAGGATAGTGCCTTCGTCCAATGGTTTGATGGTGGAGATATTGATGACCTCAGCAGAGATACCTCTTGCATTGAGGTTTTTTGCTGCTTCTATTGCATTCCAAACCATATGTCCGGTGGCAAATAGGGTAATGTCGCTGCCTTCTGCCAGCACTGTGGCTTTACCAATTTCAAATTTCTTATCTGCCGGAGTGAATACCGGCCATGAAGGTCTGCCAAATCTAAGGTAGACCGGTCCTATGTGCTCGGCGATGGCGATAGTAGCAGCTTTTGTTTCATTAGCATCTGCAGGCACGATTACCGTCATGCCTGGCAGCATGCGCATCATACCCACATCTTCGAGGATCTGATGTGTAGCGCCATCTTCACCCAGAGTGAGACCGGCATGTGAAGCGCATATCTTCACGTTTTTATTTGAATACGCTATCGACTGGCGAATGAAGTCATATACTCTGCCGGTCGAAAAATTAGCAAATGTGCCGGTATAGGGTATCTTTCCTGTAGTAGCCATGCCTGCTGCGACGCACATCATATTGGCCTCTGCGATGCCCATCTGAATAAAGCGCTCCGGAAACTCTTCCTTGAAATCGTCCATCTTTAGAGACCCGGTGAGATCAGCAGTGAGTGCGATTACTTGGCTATTAGTTCGGCCGACTTCCAGCAGTCCTTCACCGAAGCCATCACGAGTTGCTTTTTTTTCGGTATATGTAATATCTTGAATTTTCATTTTAATGGTTTACTGTGTCCGCTTTATAATTTTCATTGTAGGGGTAGTCACCCAGTGTCTCGGGCAGTTCTGACAGCGCCAGCGCCGTCTGTTCTTTATTGGGAGCCTTGCCATGCCAATCGTGGGTGCCCGCCATAAAGCTGACGCCTTCTCCCATGATGGTCTTCATCAGTATGACAGTGGGTAGGCCCAGCCCTTTGAAAGTCATTGCCTCATTAAGCTTGCTGATGATATCAGCCATATCTGTTCCATCTGACTGGAGTACGCGCCAACCGAAACTTGTAAATTTACTTTCCAAATCACCCAGACTTAATATTTTATCAGTGGGGCCGTCTATTTGTTGTCCATTCCAGTCTACTGTCACGATGAGATTGTCCAAGTGGTGGAAAGGTGCAAACATAACCGCTTCCCATATTGATCCCTCCTGTAGCTCTCCATCACCGGTCATAGCGAAGACATATCCCGAATCATTATCTATCTTTTTAGCTACTGCGAAGCCTACAGCCACACCCAGTCCCTGACCCAATGAGCCGGTAGCAGTGCGGACACCCGGCAGACCCTCATGCGTAGTGGGATGACCCTGCAGACGGCTGTTGATCTTTCTAAAGGTGGATAATTCCTCTATGGCGAAGTACCCTCTTCTGGCCAATACACTGTACAATACAGGTGATATATGACCATTGCTGAGGATAAAGACATCCTCATGATGAGCGGAAAGCGTAAAGACAGGATTGATCTTCATTATTTTGAAATAGAGGGCTGTCATGAAGTTGGCACAGCCGAGTGAGCCTCCCGGATGACCACTCTCAGCAAATGATACCATACGAATGATATCACGCCTGACCTGAGCTGCAATTTCCTCCAGTTTAATTATTTCTGTCATGGATTAAAGTTCCGATTATAAGTTGTTGTAAACGGCGGCAAAGGTACGTTTTTTGGGCAATATGAATAAACAAAGTAAATTATTACATATATAGATATTTTAAATATATAGCCGATGAAGATAGCTAAAATTGACTATCGGGCTTTGAGTATGATTTTGTAGCTTTGTTGTTGGAAAATAATCACCGTTTCGGTATTTTCAAGTTATAAACTACTCAAGTTTCGGTAGTTTAAAAAACCTGTAAAAAA
>DAOLZQ010000111.1:0-3213 GCA_035426385.1 Saprospiraceae bacterium | reverse complement strand
GCTTACGTGAATTAAGTTGGCGAAATAAAAATCTCTTTTTCTTAGATTAATCTTTGCACAAGTAGATAATTCTATTTATATTTATATTTTAGTGGAAGCAGATCCCGGTCACCTAACAGCTACCATTGTAAATCTGTGTTTCACTTCAGAATAGGAAAGAGTTAATCGACACTAGCTTAATTTAAAGTGGAAAGTATAAGAGTCTTTGAGAGTGTTCGTCTTACCAGAATGAGCACTTGGAAGTTCTCTTCAGTGAGTTTCCTCAGTGTGAGCATATTTATGATATGCACAATAAGACTTCCTCTAGTCACCTTTAAAATTGGGCATAGCGAGAACCTTTATAAAAAGCAATTTACTTTGGAAACTATTATATAAATCACAAAAAATTTTATCATCAAGTTCTTAAATCGAACAATATGAAAAATTCTAAAGGGATCTTCTACTTTCCTACACTCAGCATCGGAGTCATAGCGATATCGACGATTAAGAACGGATATTTTCTCACTATTTATCAAATCAACCTCATATTATGAAATCGAAATATTTAATGATTGCGCTCATAGCAATAATAATTTTTGGGTGCAAGACACCAAGGATTCTCCCCACTTCAGGCAATATTGATGTAAATGAATATGGTTCTTATATTAAAACTAAATTAGTCTCCAAATCAAAGATAGAGGGAGAATTAATTGCAATCGACAGTACTAGCATGGTTATCCTTTCAAAAGCTGATGGGAATTGCAAGATCATTCCAATTGCTAATGTACATAGTTTTAAACTGCTGTATGCTAAACCAAAAAAGTACTATTGGGCATATCCGGTTTTCCTCTTACTATCAGCGACACATCAATTTATAGGAGCTATATCCCTGCCGGTAAATTTCATTGCGACTACACTAATAATTATAAGCGCAAACAATGCATTTACATACACCAATAAGAAAATTAAATATGAAGAATTAAAAATGTTTGCGCGGTTTCCTGAAGGAATCCCGGCCAGCATTAAAATAGAAAATATTAGGTGACTAGTCTGACAATTTGTGGCTGAAAATAGGACTAATTTTTCGGATCTTTTAAAAATTTAACACTCATTCTAAATCAAACAATATGAAAAATGCAAAATGGATCTTCTTCATTGCTACCTTAATATTCGGAATCATAGCGATACAGGCGTGCAAGACGTATTACTTTCGGAGCAATTATCAGGATGCTAATACGCTGCTGCATGACTCGCAAAATATGCAGACAAAGTTGTTCTTAAAGGCGCACTTGATCAATGGTGATGTATGTATTCTCGAAAATACCTGGGAGGTGGATACCAACAAAAACTTGGTTTCCGGTAACGGTATTCGATATGACTTTAATCGGGTCCAGACCTATCAAGGTAATATGGCTATTCCTTTTGACAGCGTTTCTATTTTTGAAACAAACAAGAAGATAGTAAAACCTGAGGCAGGCAGGATAGCTGCGCTCACTATTTTATTGGCAGTCAATTCGGTGGTTGGAGTATATTGTATTGTAGTGCCTAAAGCTTGCTTCGGTTCTTGTCCTACATTTTACATTAATGAAAAAGACGATTTTCATTATGCTGACGCAGAGGGCTTCTCAAATGCAATCGCTCCTTCAATGGAATATTCTGACATCGACGCTCTGAATAACAAAACCTTGTCAGATAATTCATTTTCAATCACGATGAAAAATGAAGCGCTTGAAACCCATTGTTTGAATGAAGTGAAACTATTGGCCTACCCGAGGAAGAAAGGAGAACGTATATATCAATCACCGGATAATAATTTTTATTTGTGTGAGAACAATTATTCTATTAGCAGTGCGACCGGAACTGAAGGTGACTTAACTTCACTACTGAAATACGAAGACCGGCAAGAACGATTCAGCCCGGCTGATGGACATAATTTAAGCAGTAAAGAAGAAATATACTTGGACTTTGAAGATGTTAGGAATCAAAATGATTTAGGTCTCATCGTCAATTTTCGGCAAACATTGATGACAACGTATTTTATATACAGTGCTATGGGGTACATGGGCGATGAGGTAGGAGATATTTTTGCAAAAATGGAAAGGAGTTCAGAGACAAGTGACAAGCTAAAGAATGGAATAAAGAAAGAATTGGGTGACATTGACGTTTACTTGTGGAATGAGCAAGAAACTACTTGGGAACTGCAGGGGGGAATTTACGAGACGGGACCGATTGCAATCAACAGGCAGATACTACCGCTAGTCAATGGTAGTTCAAATTCTAAAATTAAATTAAAACTTGTGCTGAATAAAGGTCTGTGGCGTATTGATTATTTATCATTGACCAATGTTAAGGAGAAGGTCAGCCCAACAGAGATATCACCTAGTAGTATATTGAATAAGGGTAAGATAGATAATGAGGCAAGGGCTTCACTCAATAAGTCAGGAAAGTATTTGATTTCTATGCCGGGAAGTGAATATAAGTTTAACTTCACTCTCCCAGAGCAAAATGTAGATTACGAGCTATTTCTCCAGTCGAAAGGATATTACCTGGAATGGATGCGTGAGCATTGGATTAAAGATAAGGATCTACTAAAACTGAGACAAATGGTGGAGAACCCTAAAAAGTATCTGGAAGTAGAGGCAAATGATTTTAAGCGCTACGAAGCTACTATGGAAGATATTTTTTGGAGCTCAAAAATTGATACAAAATCATTTTCCAACTAAGAAAACTAAGTAGGTAGTAATTGGTCTCATTGCAATATTTCTCAGCAGTAGTAACTCTTCAAAGCATTTGCCATTATAGAGAAATATAGATGTAAATAGATAAGGCTCCTACATTAAAATCAAGCTCTATAAGGATACACGTACTGATGGCGAATTAATTTCATTTGGAAAAAAGGGAACTATAATTTTAACTGAAGAGGATACTAATTGATTATCATTCCAATATCCAATATTGAAACGGTTATGGTTAGATATACCTTACCTAGACATTATAGTTGGTCAATTATAACTTGCCTCGGAGTGACACATAACACATGGATCGTATATTGTATATTCGGCACCTGTTAATCTAGTGGTGACTACAATAGGTGCCCTAAGCGGTGAAAATTCATTTAAATACAACGATAAGAAAATGACCTATGAAAAATTCAAAATGTTTTCGATGTTTCGCTATGGTATTCCGACGAACACTGATAAGCCTTTATTAATAGATAATTTGTACAATGCAAGC
>DAOLZQ010000110.1:0-6802 GCA_035426385.1 Saprospiraceae bacterium | reverse complement strand
TCGGCAAGGTACTGACCCAGGCACAGGCAGATCATTTTCTTGAGCAGTTGCTGCACACCATTGATTGGCGCAATGATGAAGCCATAATGTTTGGTCGCAGGATTATCACCAAACGAAAGGTAGCTTGGTATGCGGAGGAGCCATTTGAATATACTTATTCAAAGGTCACTAAACAAGCTCTGCGCTGGACTCCGGAGCTATTGCAATTAAAGAAAATAGTGGAAGATGCCTCCGGAGAAACCTTCAATTCATGCCTCCTGAATCTATATCACAGCGGTGAGGAGGGCATGGCTTGGCATAGCGATGCCGAAAAAGATCTAAAAGAAAATGGCGCTATTGGTTCATTGAGTTTGGGCGCAGAACGAAATTTTGGCTTCAAGCACAAGTTGAGCGGCGAAAAAGTGAATTTAAGGTTGGAACATGGCAGTTTGTTGATCATGAAGGGCACTACCCAGAAGCACTGGCTGCATCGACTGCCACCCACTAAAACTTGTACAACACCACGAGTCAATCTCACTTTTCGGACTATCATGAAATAATGAATAAATACCTATAAGGTTTTTGAAACATTATAGGTATACACTTGGTCAGTCATACAGGAACCTCAAAAAAATTTCAAGGCTCATCTAACGTGAAAATTTCGTCCGATTTTACACTCTAAGACATTCAAACTAGCCCACCTGCAAGGCAAATCTCTCAATCAATTAGTTGAGGAAGCAATCGAAAAAGAGGTCACTTCACTAGCTAGTTAATTTCAAAATTGTGATGAAAAAGTGTCATAAAATCATAGGTAATTTTAGGTAGCTTAGAATGCTCAATTAAAGAATCTTCATTTTAACTTTTCACATTTATTAATAGATTTATCTATCACTAATTACCTGCTCAGGTAGATGAGCTTCCGCCTCCGGCGTTGTCGGAATGACAATTGAATCGGTAGAGAAGGAGGCGGCGAAATTGACTTATCGCGGGGCAATTTCGCCGCCCCATTTTTATCAATAAGCGTCTGTCTTTTCGACCACGTTCCTTATCTACGGGCTTCATTCGATCACCATTGGAAAGATAATTCTTAAATTGCCCTTTGTAAGAATTATTTTAGTTAACCAATGAAATACCTGCTGGAAGCCATCGCATATGATATCGAGTCTTGCCGACAGGCACAGGATAATCGCGCTGACCGCATCGAACTGTGTGCCAATCCCGCAGAAGGTGGCACTACACCGTCGGTGGGATTTATTCAACAGGCGCGCAAAATGCTGCACGTTGATTTGTACTGCATGATCCGCGCTCGGGGCGGAGACTTTGTTTATACAGATGACGAGTTAGAGATAATGCTAACTGACATCAATGCAGCCAAAGGAGCAGGATGTGATGGAGTCGTATTTGGCTCATTAAATGCCAATGGAACCATAAATGAAGAACATCTGCAAAAGATTATAGAAGCAGCTTCCCCTCTGCCCGTCACCTTCCATCGTGCCTTCGATCGGGTCGCTGAACCCATTGCCTCTATTAAAATCCTCATCGACCATGGTGTAACCCGAGTACTCACTTCCGGCCTGCAAAAAACTGCCTGGGAAGGACGTGATTTGATCCGTCAACTGATACAGGAATATGGATCTCAGATTATCATCATGCCTGGCGCAGGTGTTCGGGCGAGAAACATCGCCACGATCATTCAGTATACAGGTGTAAGAGAAATCCATACCTCAGCCTCCGGTCAGAAATATTCCGGAATGGAACTGCAGAATGCCCTCTTTCCAGGTGACCATAGCAGGATCTCAATGGATTCAGAAGAATTAAAAGCCTGCAGAGAACAGCTTGATCATTTATGTGCATTGAATGATTAAATGGATATTTATATTAATCCTTTTGAGTGTCTTCTACCCTTTGACAGCGCAAGAGCAAAACCTCAACAATGGCTGGAATTTTATTTATCAAAATAAAAAGTATGCTGCCGAGGTTCCGGGAAATATTTATACCGATTTACTCCGCCACCTGTTGATCCCCGATCCCTTCTACGGACGGAATGAAAGGGTCGTCTCCTGGGTGGATACGCAGACCTGGGTGTATGCGCTCGAATTTAGATTACAACCTGAGCTGAAAGGGAAACGACTTACACTGCAATTCGCCGGGCTGGACACCCGCGCAGACATCCTGCTCAACGGCCGGAAATTGGGGACTGCAAATAATATGTTTCGGCAGTGGGAATTTGACGTCTCAAACTTAATCCAAACTGGGCAGAATACACTGCAGGTTCGCTTTACACCCGCTGATGTGTATGCACGAGAGGAAGCACAGCGCCATGCATCGCTGACTTATCCGGACCATCCTCGTGTGATGATGCGCAAGGCGGCATATCAGTTTGGCTGGGACTGGGGCCCGACCTTACGAGGTGCGGGTATATGGAAGGACGTCAAGCTAATAGTCGGTGATGCAAAAGCACACAGTCCAATTATTTTCTCATCACCACTCCTCGAGGATATCCGCTTTCATCGAGAGCGTGACTCTATCGGAGAATCGTTTTATTTCTCAAGACGTGGCGAGCCCATTTATATCCGTGGAGCCAATTGGATTCCGGCGGATGTATTTCCCACCCGTCTGAGTCGGGAGGATTACCGATTCATGTTAGAGACTGCCAAGTATGCCGGCATAGATATGCTTCGAGTCTGGGGAGGGGGAATCTATGAATCAGACAGTTTCTATTCACTCTGTGATTCACTGGGCATTATGGTGTGGCAGGATCTGATGTTTGCAGGAGGCATGTATCCCGCTGACAGTTCCTTTTTGACAAATGTAAAACAAGAGATAGATGAGCAGGTTAGGCGGTTGAGTCGACATCCGTGTATCGTCTTGTGGTGTGGTAATAATGAGGTCGATGAAGCTTGGCACCACTGGGGATGGCAGCAGTCTTTTCATCTTCACGGCGCTGATTCAGCCAAGGTTTGGCAAGAATACACCACTTTATTTCAGGACTCACTACCTGAGTGGATTCAGCACTCCGATACTGCTCAGCGACCCTATATCTCTACTTCGCCGCAGTATGGTTGGGGTGAGGAGAGGAGTATCACAGAGGGCGACAGTCATTACTGGGGATTCTGGTGGGGGTATCAGGGCTGGGAAATATTCCGTCAAAAGACCGGTCGTTTCGTCAGTGAGTGGGGTATGCAGGCACTTCCGACCTACCCACTGCTGCAGAAAATGGTGGATACCACGATAAATAATTACTTCAATCCCGATCTTAAGTGGCATCAAAAAGCTACTGAAGGAAATCAGAAGCTGCATCACTATATGCACACCTATATGTTTGATACGGCTCGGCTTGCCACACTCGATTTACGCATGTACGACTACCTATCTCAGTGTACTCAGTATTATCTCATTGAAAACATCATCGTCACACAGCGAAATCAGTTCCCTCGCAACATGGGTACCTTGCTCTGGCAGTACAATGATTGTTGGCCTGCTATCAGTTGGAGCGTCACCGATTACGATCGCAGCCCTAAGGGCGGCTGGTACGCTATGCGAAGGATGTTTGCCGACAGCCTGCCACTTGCACCGGATACCACGTATCCAAAGCAACTTCCATTGGAGTCTTCTGAATTTAAGCTCACTCAGTTAGGTCCTAACAGAATAAAAATCTCGGCTACATCTGCGGCTCGATTTGTCTATTTATACACCGATGAGCGGGATTTGTTTCTCTCAGACAATTATTTTAATCTTGCGCCTGGAGAAGAAAAAATAATCGAAGTTGCACCATTTGAACGCAAGGGACTTGATGCGACTAAGGTCAAAGTATTATCCTGGTATGACCTGCAGCACTAGCTGTGAAGGAGTCAATCTATTATTTAAAAGTCACGGCAGAATCATGCAAAGTTTGAGGAGTAATTAATCTGATGGCTCATATCACCTCCCGAAAACAATTACCTACCTTTGCACTATGGATTCCCTTCGTGAGACAATACTGATGTTTACCACTACACCGCTGATAGCTATTGTCATTTTGATAGAGATCATCGTCTCCAATGTGCATCGAAATGAGCGCTACACGCGAATTGATTTCATCGAGAATATGTATCTCATGATTATCAATACGGTGCTCGATCTGGGGATGCGCATCATAGCACTCATGGTATTGATGCAGATATGGAATCATCGGCTGTTCGAAATCAGCAACGTCTGGATATATTGGATAGCCATTTTCATACTTGAAGATATTACCTTCTACACCATACACTGGGTGGATCACAATGTGCGGTTTTTCTGGGCGGTACACGTGACGCATCACAGTTCTACCGACTTCAACTTCAGTGTGGGCTTGCGCTCTTCGCTATTCGAGCCCATCTATCGCTTTATCTATTTTATTCCAATGGTCTTCATGGGCTTCCATCCGGTGGATATATTCTTTGTGTATTCAGTGACTCAGCTCTATGGCGTATTCATCCATACCCAGTATATAAATAAGATGGGTTTCTGGGAATACCTCTTTGCCACTCCTTCACACCATCGTGTACATCACGGCTCCAATCCACAGTATCTGGACAAGAATATGGGTATGTTTCTCATCATCTGGGATAAGATATTCGGTACATTCCAGCCCGAAGAGGAGAAGGTCGTCTATGGCCTGACCAAAAACTTGGAGTCACGTCGCGTTGACCACGTCATACTTCATGAATTTAAAGACATCTGGCAAGATGTGAAGCACGCGCCCGGCATAGGCAACAAGCTCATGTATATCTTTGGCCCGCCCGGCTGGAGCCACGATGGCAGCCGCCAGACAGCGAGGCAAATACAGCAGCTTCTCCCGAAAAAAGATAAATAAATTCGGCACCAAGTGAAATATCATTTGAATCATTTGGGCGTGCCCCTGCCTCAGGCAGGGTCGGGCTATGCGCTTTATAGCGAGGCTTTGCCCGCTATGTTCGCTCCTATCCCTCACGCGAGTCTTTAGCTGTTAGCTCATTTGCGCATTGGCACATTAGGTAATTAGCTTTTAGTAATTGGTTTCTGCATGAATCAGATTTAAAAATGGATAGCTGTGGATTGAAAGCTGACAGCTGCCTATGGCCTGCTTATTACCTATTTCTTAATACTGAGAACTGAAAACTAAAAACTGAGCACTGATAGCTGCTTATAACAAAAGTTATATTGCGTATACAAAACCACGGAAGTACTTTTACGCCAATAATTATAAACCTGTGATACAAAGGTATCTGAGTGATTTAGACATTTTGAAATAAAACTTACCCTTTTATACTTCTTGTCAACATCTATTTAAATCTTGTTCAGCGAGACCTGTGATGTTCGAAGTAACATGCATCAATCATATCTATATGGTACACGGCAATTACTTATCTTTTACTTCAAACACATCATTGCGGTTATTTCAGCATTACAGGTCTGAACAAAATTGACTTCTTCGCCCGCAGAATCACCCTAACTTTGCTATTATTACATCAGTTGATAATAAGCTATCAGTTTACATGACCACACACTTCGCAGATGTGCAATTCCGGATGTGCGTTATAGTCCACTATAGCCTCCTTGATCTGAACGCCGATATCTTCCAGTGGGAATCCTGCCTGAAATAACTTGTGGTCACACTGTTCACAAAACCACAGCAACTTGTCTGTTTCATCCGGACTTCGGTATCTCTCTATGACCAGACCTACCGTTCCTTCAGGTCTCTGTGGAGAATGGGGAACGCGCGCGGGCAGTAGAAACATTTCACCTTCTCGTATGGCGATGTCTTCACGCTTACCGGCTTCGTTGATGATGCGGACAGTGATGTCACCCTTGAGTTGAAAGAATAGTTCCTCGCCTTCCTCATAGTGATAATCCTTGCGTCCATTGGGACCACCGACTACCATCACGATAAAGTCATCATTGGCCTCATAGATCTGTTTATTACCTACCGGAGGACGAAGCAAGTCTTTGTTTTCTTCTATCCATCGATACACATTGAATGGTTTCGAAATCATCTCATTTTAACTTTTATAAATAAAAATAAGCATTTTTGAAGATATTTGGTTGTAAAAAATAATAAAATGAAATTGAATCTGGAGGGAAAGTACGCTCTTGTATGCGGCGGAAGCAAAGGAATCGGACTCGCCTCAGCCATTGAATTATCCAGACTGGGGTGCAATGTCACCTTGGCTGCACGGCACGTGGAGACTCTGGGTGAAGGCCTGAGACAACTGGATAAATCAAGAGGCCAGGTACATCGATTTATCTGTTTTGACATGAGTGATCCTGCAGGAGTGAACAAGAGATTGGTAAATATCCAGCCGGGATTTCACATATTGGTGCTCAATTCCGGTGGCCCGAAAGGTGGCCCACTTACTGAAAGCTTACTCTCCGACTTACAGTCTGCTTTCAATTCGCTGCTGCTCAGCAGTCAGGTCATTGTCCAGCATAGCTTGAAAACAATGAAAGAAGATGGTTACGGTAGAGTGATCAACATCACATCTATAGGACTCAAAGAACCCATCTCGGGGTTGGGCGTATCAAATACCATGCGTGGCGCGGTGGGCAGTTGGGCTAAGACACTAGCGGGCGAGCTTGGTCCTTTTGGAATCACTGTGAATAATATACTTCCAGGCTACACACTGACTGATCGCCTGGATACCCTCATGGAGCAACGCGCCAACGCACAGGGTATTTCGAAGGCACAAATCATAGATAAATATCTCGAACACATTCCTGCACGTCGTCTGGCAGAGCCATCCGAAATAGGCACAGTAGTTGCCTTTCTGGCCAGCCCCGCTGCCGCCTATATCAATGGGGTAAATTTACCGGTAGATGGTGG
>DAOLZQ010000109.1:0-6869 GCA_035426385.1 Saprospiraceae bacterium | reverse complement strand
TGGTAAGTTTAAATCAAAAAGTAATGATCCTGCCGTATTTGTATATTGGGCTGAGTTGGAATATGCAGACGGGTTTATCGAGCTGATCAAGGGCGATGTCACTGTCGTAAGGTAAATTGAATTGATCTCCTCTGTAACTCAGATTACAGAGGAGGTGTTTTATCCTTCTATACTAGTTTCCTGACTATGAAAATCGAACATCGCACCTTCGTGATAGCACACTCTGCAGCGCGGTTCATATATATCTTTTGCCCCCAGTAGGATCAGGTCACTTTCAGTACTTAGTCTGTAAGAATGGGTAGCGAGATTGCCACAATGCACACATATGGCATGCACTTTTGTGATGTATTCAGCTACTGCTAACAGGCCGGGCATAGGGCCGAATGGCTTGCCAAGGTAATCCATGTCTAATCCCGCAATGATCACCCTGACCCCTTTAAAAGCCAATTCTTGAACTATTGAAATTAATTCATTGTCGAAAAACTGCGCTTCATCAATACCTATCACACTATGACCTTCACTTAATACCAGTATGTCTCTTGCTTTTTCTACAGTAAGTGATGGCATGTGATTGCTATCGTGACTCACCAAGTTTAGTGTGTCATACCGGGTATCTTTAGCCGGCTTTATGACTAGAATTTTTTGGTATGCATACTGTGCACGCCTTAGGCGGCGAAGCAATTCTTCAGTTTTACCCGAAAACATCGAGCCACAAATAACTTCTATCCAGCCACTTCGCTGTCCTTTAAAATGAGGTTCAAGAAACATACAACATTTATAGTATTAATCTCATTTAAATCCAGGGCAAGCGAAAATTCCCGCTGCACTTATTAAATTTACACAATTATACACGTTGACACATTAATATCCAACAGAATATTTTATTTATGAGCAAAGAGAAAGCTATTCAGTTTACAGAAAAAATTAAAATTGGTTTATCACAATTAAGGGATCCGGCTCATGAGCTTGAAATAGATTCATTGCTTGGATATGTAAGAATCTTATATTCCACTATAAAAGATATAGAGACAGCTACAGAAGATCTGTCTTCGGCTTCAGCTAGAACAGAGGATATTAGAGTCACTTCCTTTGAAGCAGAGACACATGATTCTGTACCTAACATTGCTTCTCCAATGCAATCGGCGAATTCAACTCAAGAAGTACCAGAGCAACTGAATGTTGAAACTGAATCCTATGGTAAAGAAACTTCTGAAATATCAGATATGAATAAAACAGCTGACAGAAATTTTCAATCATTGAGTGAATTACCTTCTCAAAGGGAGTCCTTACCCAGTAAAGAAGAAACAGAGAGAATTCTTGAAGTACCTGATTTTGTAGAAGAATCCACAGTAATCCCCATCATTGCTCCAGAGGAGACTAGCCAGAATGAAACCCTCATAGAGGCTCCTGACTCTATTACTGAAATTTCAGAAAAACCGAAAAATATAGAAAGTAGTCAAATGTCAGATGCTTTCAATGAAACAACTGAGGTTCCTACTACAGAGATACTAGAGTTATCCGATAATACGGTTAGTAATCACATACCGGAAACCAAAGATATGCCTGTGGAAAGGGTTCTAACCTCTGACGAGCCGCCCGTACTTACTCCCATCTATTCCCTTCAGGAAAAGACTCAGAGCAAATCAGCTGACTACTCCTCCATCGATGAACTATTCCGAGATAAACATCCCACCGGGTTGGTTGATTTTTTAGGTCTAAGTCCACTGGATGATATTAGAAAAGCCTGGGGTCTGAATGATAAGATGTTAATAATTAAGTATCTGTTTGAGGATGATGGTAAGGCTTTTGAGGAGGCCTTGATTACAATCAATAAACTCACCAGTTTTGAAGAAGCAAAATCATATTTATCCGCACAAATTATCCCGCGGTATGAATGGAATGAGGTAGCAAGATATAAGAGAGCTAGTGAGTTTATCCTTCAAGTAAAGCGATTATTCGTAAAATCTTGAGCAGATGGATCAGGAAAAAAAACAATTAACTAGTAGTTTGGCATTTACGCTCAAGCTGGCTTCTATTCCTTTCATTGTCTTTTTGTTTGAATTTGTGACTGGTATTGATTTAGGAGTTCTAGGGATTTATGCCAGGCATGTCTCGGGCTTGAAAGGTATTATATTGAGCCCCTTGATTCACGGTAGTTGGGGACATTTGTTCTCTAATCTGCCGCCGCTGATGGTAACTGTATTTTTGATTCACTTTTTCTATAAGAAGAACTTTTGGGGTATTTTTTTATCAAACTATTTACTCACAGGGGTCTTAGTGTGGCTATTTAGTCGAGAAGTGTATCATATAGGCATCAGTGGTGTGGTGTATGCATTGGTAACCTTTTTATTCTTTACAGGTATCTTCGTTCGAAATCTCATCTCTATAGTACTGTCATTACTTGTCTTGATGATGTATAGTGGTATGGCAGCAGGAATCTTACCTACAGCCGATATTTTGGCCAGAAATATATCCTGGGAGAGCCACTTATTGGGCGCAGTGGCGGGAGTAGTAGTAGCTTGGCTCTTCCGTAAGAACATCATTCGCTCTAATGAGAAGTCAAAACCGAATTTTGGCACACCCTCTCCGGAGTCGAAGCAGCATTTCTTTGAACCTGATATATTTGAAAAGACAAAGTGGCAAAAAGAGTTGGATCGCCGACAAGAGGAACAAATGGAAATAGAAAGAAGAAAATGGCAGCAAATAGAAATGGAAAGGCGACAAAGAGAGCAAAATGATCAAGGAAACTATGGTGGAACTTAGCTTTTAATTCTACTTTTTAAAGGAGACTTTATGCGCCACAATCTTGGCTTTAGTAACTATATGATCTTCGAATTTGGAAACAGATTAAATTTATTTGACAAGGAGGGTTGGAAATTCCAAGAAAGATGTTTACTTTTGCACCCTAAAATCTAAGCAATGAAGAAAGATATCCATCCTACTAAGTATAGAAAAGTTATTTTCAAGGACATTTCTACAGATGAGGCCTTCCTTACACAGTCGTGTGTCAATACCAGAGAGACCATGATGTGGGAAGATGGAAATGAATATCCTTTATATAAACTAGAGATATCTGCTTTTTCGCATCCCTTCTTCACAGGTAAGATGAAGTTTGTAGATACTGCGGGTAGAATTGATAAATTCAATAAGAAATTTGCCAATTTCGGTAAAAAATAAAGACACCTTGAATTCAAGGAGAAAAGGCGATGTCATCAGATATCGCCTTTTTTACTTCAGCTCAAAGCATTTACCTTTTCATGCTATGAACTCCTAGAGTCATTATATTTTGGTGACAAAAAATAGATGTCTGTTTAGATTACAATCCCTATTCACGTTATTTGTATTTTTGAAGGATAATTGTCACTATGATCACATTATTTGACGGGCCGGAACACGACGCGCTGCTACCGCTTACTCTTACCAGGCCGGTTTGTGAAACTCTGATTGGGATAGGTACCATCAGACAGAAGTGGGCTCGGCTTTCAAATTCGGAGGTTCAGGTAATGGCTCGTGATTACTTGCGGGAATTGTTCCCGATAGCTTCTATTACAGGAGATTTGTTAATCAATGGTAGTTTGCTACCTGACAGAGACTTGTTAGATTTTCTAATGACTTTACCTCCCGGTCGGGTTATTTACCATCAAGGGGTATTATTGGCGGTATCGGGTGCTGATTTTTCAAATTTTTCACCTAAGAATGAATTGCTGAATTCTGAAAAATTTGAGTCCATTTCTTTGCCTGGGAATATTCCTATAGTTAAGATAAATCAGGTGTGGGATTTTTATTTATTAAACAGCCAAGTGTTGGAATTCGACTTTGATTTGATGACAAGGGGACGGGAATCAGTTCCGATAGATGCCTCAAATCGGTTAATTGGTGATCGAATCTTTATGGAAGCGGGTGCATCTGTTTCAGCCTCCACTATTAACTCCACATCTGGACCTGTCTATCTGGCTGCCGGGGCAGAGATACAGGAAGGAGCGCTGATCAGAGGAGGTTTGTATCTTGGGGCCGGTGCCACTATCAAGATGGGCGCTAAATTATATGGTGCTTCTTCTTTTGGTTCAAGTTGTAAAATAGGAGGTGAAGTAACCAATTCAATTATTCATGACAATAGTAATAAAGCTCATGACGGTTATCTGGGGAACAGTATTATTGGTTCTTGGTGTAATTTGGGAGCAGATACTAATTCCTCCAATCTCAAAAATAATTACGGAGAGATAAGCATTCATACCCACCCTGAAGGATCAAAGATTGATACAGGGCAGCAATTCCTTGGGATGATCATGGGAGATCACAGTAAGTGTGGCATTAATACGATGTTCAATACGGGGACTACGGTCGGTGTCTCGTGTAATATTTTCGGTACAGGATTTCCTCCTACCTTCATTCCCTCATTCAGTTGGGGTGGAGCAGATCACTTGGAATCCTATCGCATTGACAAAGCGATAGAAACTGCTCGTCGAGTGATGTCACGTCGTCATCTGGTGTTGTCTACTGAAGAAGAAAGCTTAATGCGTTATATTTACTTTTGGACCGCCAAATACCGGCAAAAGTAGTGTCAAGGATAAAAAGATTGCTCAGCTTCCTCTTTGCACTGCCACAAGGGAAATATTTAGATGCTTCCGGAAATCCGCTTTATGTAGAATTGTATAGAGGGCGTTTTCGACTGAGTACTCAATATGCTGTGTATTCATATGATGACCTGTATGATAATTTTTATCAATCATTTAAAAATATGGACCTCTCACCATACAGTCATGGGGAGATCTTAATATTAGGGGCAGGTCTAGGTAGCATTCCATATATGTTGGAAAAGCACTTTAATATGCAAGCACACTATACTATAGTCGAATATGACCCTAATATAATAGCTTTATTCAAGAAATATACCCTACCCAGACTGAACAGTGATGTCAAAATAATACAGGCTGATGCTGAAGAGTATGTCGAGAACAACCAAGCTCTATTCGATATGGTCATTATAGATATCTTTATCCATGATGCTATACCAGATCAGTTTAAATCGTTGGACTTTTTAGAAAATTGCCGAAAATCGATGAATCAAGGTGCAACTCTACTTTTCAACTGGATGGCCATCACAAATGAACAGAAAGACGAATGCCTCCGCTATAAGAAAGAGACTTTCGATAAAGTATTCACCAACTCAAATTATCATAAGACACCTTACAACAAGGTCTTACAGGCGAAACTATAATTTTAACCTATCCTTATTTTCCTCTCTATTGCTAAGATCTTCAAATTCAATAAATTCATCTTTTCGTTCCCGCACAGGTTGATTGGAGGGTAAATCAAAATTCATTTCATTGCTGGGATCTAACTTCTTGTATAATAAAGCTTGGCCCATCATAAAAATTGAGGTAAAAGGCAATAGGAATAGAGATAAAATAGTATTGAGAATACCCGAACCTGGACTTGCCTTAATTTTGGTGATCAATTTTCTGAAATAATTTCGAATGATTTCCGGCCTAACCACTAGTGTAATTATAATCGTAATGGGCAGAAGAAACAATAGTCCGATATAGACGAGTCTCAAAATTCTAATTGCAAAATAACCAAAGACCAACAAAATAAGAAGGCCAATAAGGCTGGAAATGTTAAACTTCATAAAATCGATAATTTATACAGTTACCACCACTAACATTTGGTGACTATTATAAATTCATTTCCTTTGAAAATTTCGACGAATAGCCAATTTCTAAAGAAAAAGGTTTAGCAGGCAACGAACAAAGTGAAATTACATTCTCTTATCATATAATACTCTATATTGGTACCACTGCAAATTATATTTTGTTGGTAACATCATTTTCACTTAATTTGAATGATTTTACATGAGCAGACTTAATTGTATATTTTGGTCATAACTCATAATTTAATTAATCAAAATTATAAATATCAAACAATCAGTTAAATATATATAATGAAAAAACTGCTACTCAGACTTTTTCCTATTTTATCCTTGGTTCTCCTTTTAAATTATACCGTAGAGGCACAGTGTACACTACCTTGTAATGATACCTTAGTCATCGACCCGGCTTATGAATGTATAGATGCGTTAAATTCTGCGTTTAATGGCGATGGTCCAGGCTATGTGTGCAATTTAGATAGCTTTTGTACGAATACAGTTAATGTACCGACTAAGAATCCGCCCCCTGCCTTCTGCGTTGCTGGTGCTTGTGTTCTCAACAATCCGATATGGTTTTCATTTGTCGCTACTAGTACATTTTTGGACATTGACATTTGCCCAAGTAAATGTATGGGATCAGGCTTGCAGTGGGCGCTTTATGATCAGTGTACTAATCTGCTCAATCCGGTCGACTGTCATTGTACGCCTGATCTTCCAGGTGATATAATGTTTAATATTTCGGTTCCTACTACCGTCGGTGCGACTTATTATTTGGTGATAGATGGCAGTAATGGGGCTACCTGTGCGATCAAGTTTCGGGTTAATAGCGGCATTGATGGTGTTCCGGTAGGTGAGTTAGTCAGTGATGTTTTAACAGGCCCCAATCCGGTCTGTAAGGGAAATACAGCTACTTATTCTTCACTGGGATATAGCCGTGCATCTGATTATGTTTGGACATTGGATGGAACCGAAATAGCTACTGATGTGCTGAGTGTTACCCTTGATATAAATAGTTTAGCACTTGGTACACATACACTGTGTCTGAAAGGTACTAATGACTGCTCTGATGGAGTATGGAAAGAAAAATGCTGGACCTTTGAAGTTAAGCCAAAACCAGAGGCTGATGCCATGGGTCGTGTGTGTGAAGGTAGCCCTACAGGGTATCCATTTAAGGGTAGTTTCTATCAACCCGGGACCTACGATGTAGAAGTACCGGCTACTG
>DAOLZQ010000108.1:0-6930 GCA_035426385.1 Saprospiraceae bacterium | reverse complement strand
TTAGAAAACTATTAAATAGAACGGTCAATGTGCTGCTGAAATAGTTTGGCCTTTAGAATAGTTCATTAAAAGTTTGTTTAATACTAACATTATTCAGGGAGCCTGGACGAAACACTCTCAATTACGTCAATAAATTATCAATTAAATTCAATTAAATTCGAATTAGTCACGAATGTCCCCCTCTGGAGGGGGTTTAGGGGGTGGACAATCCAAAAGGCAAAATTTGATTCATTTCTAATTTTAATTAATTACAGTTAATTTTACTCAAGTAAGCTGTTCGCGGGGGCTTACAGTTCCCTCATCAAAGAATAATTATACCCAACATTCTTTCCGTAAGCTGTTCGCGGGGGCTCACAGTTCCCTCATCAAAGATGGATTAACCACCTTTGGTCCTGCAAGGCAGGGCTGCATTCGCTCACCACTAAACTCAATGTTAAATTTGTCAAAATGCTTAAAACAGAGCATGTAACAAGATATAATATTGTTAAGATGGAGTAAATTGATATTAAACGTTTAAATTAAAGAGAATTTAAAAATATTTATCAAAAAATTTGAATTTCTTGTTTTTTTTAACTTAGCTTTATGAATTGGTAATAAGACCAATATAAAGCACAATAAACCTCTTATCATGAAAACAACTATTTTAGGTTCTACCGTTCTACCGTTCTACCGTTCTGAATTCTCTCTGAGGTGCAAAAGTAAGAGTTCCGGCGCTGGATTTGTTCATTTAATGACGGTTATTATGCTTTTTGCCACAACTAATTTTTATTTTACATCTGTCGCATTTAGTCAGCCCATCGGTTTTGATAATTGTGTCCAATCGGGTTCGGCTCCATTTGTAAAGGCGGAATATAAAGCGTATAGAGATGCTTTCAAATGTGACATTTCTGCCTACACAGAGGCGGAGCGAGACTCCTTGCCTATAGCTACTGTCAGAGTTAATTTTCACTATCGACAAAATAGTGACCCAAATGCGCCACAATTCTATTATGGTGGACCAAATGACTATAGCTATTTAAATGTGGAAACCTACAGCTCACTTATACTTTCAGAAATGAATTCCATTTTCTCAAATTTGGTAGATAATCCCATCAGTTCTCCGGATGTGATAGGAGATTCGAGAATCAGATTTGTCTTATATACTGATCCGCACAATTCCTTAGACCTATATAATGGTATCTGGATACACAGCGGAGCGCCAGACTGGAATGCAACCGGATATGGATTTGATGTATTAAACATTTATCTAGACGGGCAGGCTACTGATGCAGGTGGAGGATTCGTGTGCTGTAGAGATTTTAGTTCAAATCTCATTACTTTAAAGCACAATAGTTTTCAAGCTCCCACCAGTACCTGGTGGTATAAAGGCAGACTCGCCGGACATGAATTTTTACACATGGCTACTCTGTGCCATTCATTCGCACCGGAACAGTGTGATGGTGTTGATTTGAATGCAGTCAATGAATGCAACAATAATGGTAAGACCGGCTACTGCGGTCAGAAAGGTCCATGCGATCCCTGGAACAGTGGGAGTACCAACATAATGGGTTATAATAACAATCAGTCCTCCCTTTCTCCATGTCAATGGTCTAAGGCATACACCTATATACATCAATACCAACCTGATTATATCACGTTTTGTGAAGACAAGCCCGGAGACTTGGTAATCTATACCGGGCAAAATATTACTTGGGATAGAGTCAAATTCGTCTATCAGAATGTAGTCGTACAACCTGGAGCAACGCTCACTATTAAATGCGATGTGCGTATGGCCACAGACAAAATGATCTATGTAGAAAGAAGTGGCCGCTTAAATATTGATGGCGCCTATATTACCAACATGTGTAAGTTTGATGCCTGGACCGGTATAGTCATGGAGGGAAATGGTTCTTTTGCTCAGCCTTCACTAAATGATGTCCTGCTACCGGATAAGGCTGCAATAGTACATACCTACAATCTGGCGATAATAGAAGGTGCCGGTACCGCGATCTCTACGACTGCCAGTAGGAGAACTTGGCCCAATAACGATTATTGGGGTGGAAAGATAGTGAGCGAATACACTATTTTTAAAAATAATCACAGAGCGATTGAGTTTATGAAGTATACTCTGGGTGAGACTTCTACCTTCGATCATTGTGAGTTCTATGAGGACGACAATCAACCATCACTGAGTCATGGTATCACCATTTGGGCTTGTAATGGTCTGACGATCACCGAGTCTCGGTTTCACAATATGGATGAGTTTGGCATCTATGGTATAGATTACAGCCTCAAGGTTCACAGTAATTCATCTTTCACTTATCTCGGCACTAATGCCATCGAGTCAAGTGAAAGTGCTCCCTTCCAGTCGTATGCCGAAATCGGCAATACGAATACAGGGCAAAATACTTTTAATCAAATTTCCAATGCCTGTGTATATTCTACTTCGCAAACCGGTTCTGAAGGCCTGAAAGTAGCCAACAACAGTATGTCCAACTGCAATACGGGTGTTGATATAAATAATCTGGCTTATTATGAAGTATTTTCAAATGCATTTGATCATATGAATATAGGAACAAGAGTATTTAAAACCCAAAGTGCTAATAATTTTATCAGGTGTAATAGCTTTTTTAACGATATGCAGGCTGGAATTAATATTGTGGGTAAAAATGGTTCGAGTGGCAATGGTGTCTCTTATCTGTACAATCAATTTTATTCACCTGCTTATGATATAGCTTATACCAAGTATTCTAATGAATATGCATCCGGAAAAGAGATCATCGGTAGTTCGCTACTTCCTGCAAATAATTGTTTTTCACCCGTACCGATAAATATATCTGCTCCAATTTCACAAGCGCTTCATTTTAGTTATTTCTATTCGCTGCAGTATCCCTGCTACAATCCGCATGGCAGTCTTTCTGATGGCGGTAGTAATAATTATCATGAATTTGTCACCGGAAATGGGCCGGTCAATGTGATGTGTGGTACCAGCGGACCCGCCTTCAGCGAGGATATCGCACAGCGCAGCGAAGACAACTCCAGTATGGAACACAATGAAAATGATATATATAGCAGAGTCTTAGACTTGTATCACCGGAATGACATCGCGGGCATTGAGCAGTTACTGAGGACTTCTGCTACTATGACAGATCAATGGTTGCTATATGGCGTATATTTCAAGAAGGGAATGTACAGCGAAGCAGCAAATTGGATCTCTTCCAGAACACCAATCAATGAGGACGATGCCGCTTTCTCAGATATCCAGAAGGTCAATCTTTCATTTATGTCTAAGGGATTAAATGGGGTGACTATTTCAGATAGCTTACGGCTCGAGCAATACGCCGCTGATGAAACTCTACTCAGTAGTGCCTACGCCATTGGACTCTTGAAGATATTGTATAGTCGGATCTTTGCACCAAAGATGAATCACATAGACATCGAGAGACAAAATGCAGAAAGCTATTTTGCTGAAGGAAGCCAATTTGGTATTGCTCCCAATCCTACAAATGGCGTGGTAAAAATATACAATCTGAACGGCAACAATGCGACATACAGATTGATAAGCAACAGTGGGCTTGAGTTATTCAATGGTTTAATTGGCTCTACAGAGGAAATCAAGGGAGTAGATATATCAACACTGCCTTCAGGTATATATTTCTTCCAGCTCATACAAGCTAATACCACTGAAACTACCAAACTAATTAAATTATAATTTGATCACACCGGAGTGGCTTCTCGTAAGCCACTCCTATTAAATAGATAAAAAATGAAAGTTTATATATTCTTACTGATATCACTTGGGATAGTCGGCAAGCTGAGTGGACAGACTTATTTTGAAAAAAAATACCCGATCTCGAGAGACTCACAACTGGGCTATTTTTATTCATTACGGTTGGATGCTTCTCAAATATTTATAGATTACGACGTTACTACATTTTATAATCCGGACAAATACATCGGCATCTTAGATACCAACTTGAAGCTGGAGAATAAATTTTATACGAAGGCAAATTTCACCGATAATAACATGGCGTTTGGTCAAACAGCGGGCAGTATATACATTGGGACTGTCAAAAAGAATGAAGGTGGAGGATCACTCTACGATAGCTCTGAAGTAATCATCTACAATAAGTACCTGCATACAGTGAATCGAGATCAAGTTCGGGATATTCCACAGCGTCAGGATCCACAAACGATCACACTGAGAATCTATGACAATCGAGTCTATACCATTTCTCAAGCCCAAATGAATAACTATCCCGGGTATCATGATTCGATGTGGCGGATGACCATCAGTGATACCAATCTGAATCCGCTCAAGATAGTGGAATTAAAACTCGACAAACAATTGGTGGGAAATGATTTTGTAAAGATAGGTGATAAGTTTTATCTGATAGGGTCTTATATTGATTTTTACACGCACGATAGAGAAGATTTTAGATGTTATGTAGAGCTATTTAAGTTCAATGCCGACTGGGAGATTATAGGCCATAACCGGTTTTTTTATCAACAGCCCCCAGAAAGAAAAATGAACAGAATTATCCGGACGCATGATGATGGATTGGTCATTTCTACTGCGCTCACGAGTGACTCACTTGGGCCGAGTAACGAGAGTTTGGAGAATTCATTTTTCAAATTGGACACCAACTTAAATGTCGTTTGGTCATATCGAATAAAATGTGGTACTTGTCTTGCTTTTTCAAAGATCGTCGAAACTGAGCACGGAGATTTTTTTGCGTGTGGTGTTAGAGATTATAAGGGATATATTTTAAAATTGGATCGGAATGGCAATAAAATATGGGAGCACACCTACCTACCCTCATTCGAAGAAGGCAGCGTATCCTTTTCTACTATAGAGGGGGTGTATGAGTTGGCAGGAGGAAATTTAGTTACCTTTGGAAAATGCGTTCAGGAGTTCGATACCTTTACCCAACATCATATATGGCTCATGAAGTTAGACCGGAATGGGTGTCCGGGATATGCGTGTGGTGATGAGGTATTCCTAGAGTCTAAGCACATTCCAATAGATCAGACCAAGCCCTCCATGCGAGTATATCCCAATCCGGGCAGCGATCGCATAGAAATAGCCTTGCCGGAGGTGCAGAAATATGGCTTTCCCACTGCTTATAGTCTGCTCGATGCACATGGAAAGAGCCTCCTCACGGTGCCCGGTGATCGGAGTGAGACACAGTATCTAGATACCCGGCAGTTGCCGCCTGGCGTATATTTCATCACCGCTACCTATAGAGATCACACACAGCAATCCATCAAATGGATAAAAGAGAGGAAATAGATTTATATTTAAAAAAAAAGTTGAATTATGAAATACACAATTAATTATTGCAGTAGTTTACTTTATTTGTTTCTGCTGCTACCTGCATTTTCTTTTGGTCAGAATTTCCTCGCAGTATGGCCGGATCAAGTCAATTTTTATGCTTGTAGCATCTATCAGGCCTCCGGCGCTTCGGAGCTACGGCATTTGCCTACTGCATTAGATCGGGTAGATACCGCCGGTGGATTATTGACGCTATATCCTAGCTACACCCTGCGTGTGGGAAATGTGGGCCTGGATGAGGAGAATATCATGCACCACAGTTGGCTTGGAAAGCGGATAGAAGATAATCTATCTAGTCAGGAAATTACTTTTTATTACGATGATGTGTTCTACAATAAAGCCCAGAAAAAATTTGTAATTGATCGGGATAAAAAATTATTACTAAACCTGGGTCCCACTATTTTTTATTTAGATGATGATCATAATTTTAAGTGTACCCGTGTCTCTTTATCAGGTGTGTGGCACTGGAATGATATTACTGACCAAACATACATTTACGAAGTTGAGAATCTATCCGGCAATAGCAATTATCACTGGACAAAAGACAGTATCATCATCAGTCGTAAGCATGGGTTGATCAGTTTTCCCAATCTGCAGTACTTCCCGTATGAATGGCGCAGGTGTGATTTCTCCGGTATTCAGAAAGAAAGGCTGGGCGTGTATAAGCCCTCTTGGCCGGAAATGCTCTACATGCAGCGCGGAGATGAATACCATACTAAGCGAGTCACGATCGGAGGTACGACCCAGTATGTCATCAATAAATGCTCCAGAGTGATAGAGGAGGACGCGTCGCGTCAGATCAGACAGGTACATCGCAATATACTGACCAACGATGGCAGCGGGATATGGGTGGAGACGCAAGACTCGATAGAACAGACTATGGTAACCGGAAAATATGGTCTGGGCACATTTCCGGATGACACACTGACTAAGGATGATAACACAAATGAGTATATCTACCTCAGTGTTATCAATGGCATGGGTTATAATTATCTCGCCAAGGGTGGGTTCTTGACTCAGGAAAATACATATCGGCTTCCGCTAGATGAATTTGCTCTCGACTATTTTACTATTCGGAATGGCTGTGATTATTATTACGACTTTACCAGCTTTGCACCCGATTATTATATTCCCTTATATAGCAGACACGGTACTGAGGAGTGGGGTGACAAAGTGGATTTCGCCACCATCAGTGTGAAAAATATTAAAGAGCAAAAATATTTCGGTACCATAAGTCCCAATCCGAGTCAGGGATCATTTACTTATTCCGCGCCGGAAATGGCCGCGCTGAAAGAATTCTATGTGCTCAGTTCTACCGGCTATCGGACACCGGTGTATTATGAATCGCGTAGCGATCAGAGTGTGAAGTTCCAGCTTACTGCACCTCCCGGCGTCTATATCATACACGGTATCAATCAGCAGGGGGGGCAAGTGTATTTAGGCAGGGTCATCATCGTAAAATAAAGGTACCCGCGATACCTATAAGGTTTCAAAAACCTTATAGGTGTGGGTTGCTAATTTAAGTCCATCTCGGAGAATCGGCAGTTTTCTGAGTGAAATGGAATATAATTCATGTAAACAAGCAGATCATAATCAAGTAAAATTGAGCACATTGA
>DAOLZQ010000107.1:0-7109 GCA_035426385.1 Saprospiraceae bacterium | reverse complement strand
CTTAAATTACAGGTAATAAATTTATCTCTGACAGCTCCTGCCCTATTTGGTGAATTCCATTTAGAATTTTCTCTGTTTGTTTGGCTGATGGTTTTTTGTGACCTTGAACATATTGAGATAATAGTGTGGCGTTCATTCCAATTTTTTCAGCCAAAAATTTAGCGTTGATTACCTTATAAGATTTAAAGAATTGTTTGAAGTCAATCTCAAATCGGATATCCGTATTTCGATATTTTATGGGAGCTTCATCGAAATAAAACATCGTTGCTTCATATGCATTATTTATAAGCTCGGGCACAGACTTACCTGTAGTATATATCGGATAGTCTTCTGAGAAAGCTGAAAATCCGGTGTTGGTCTTTTCAACTGTCATAATAATTTTCTTCTTTCTTTCCATATTAGAATAATTTTAATCCAGCATCTTTTAAAATTTTATGTTCCAATCCCTTGCCCATTTCCTGGCTTCCGTGATTTGGAAAAATTATTATTCCCTTTTTATATAAATGCCGCATTTTTAAATGAGATCCTTTTTGAGAAACAATGAACCAACCATCTCTTAGCAATATTTGATATAATTTGGAACATTTCACCTTTCAGTAAATTGAATTTCACTAGTCAAAGGTAAATAATTATTTACTTTAGTTCAATAAAAGTGGTAGAATTTTTTAAATCTATATATCCTCTCATCTATTCACCCTCAATATTCCAGCATTTGCTGAAGCGCTACCCTCACCTTTTCAATAGAGGGCAGCATCGTTTTTTCCAATGTTTCATTGAGTGGGATTGCTGGCAGATTTTCGGCACCCACCGTACGTACCGGAGCATCCAGAGATGTAAAACAATGCTCCTGAATGCGGGCAGCCAAGCTCTGTGCAAAACTACCATTCACCGATTCTTCAGTTATCACCAGGCATCTGTTGGCTTCTCGTACAGTGGAGTAGATTAATTCTTCATCAAGTGGGTACAGACTGCGCAAATCGACTATTGAGATCTGTCCCGGGAAGAAAGCAGCTGCATTCTTCGCCCAGTGCACTCCCATCCCATACGTGATGACAGCAAGCTGAGGCGTATCTGTTTTTTCAGCCTGAAGTATGAGGTTGCCTTTACCTAGTGGAAGGATATAATCGGCTGCGGGTTCGATAGATTTTGCCTCCTCGGTTCCTTCCAGCTTCGCCCAGTACAGTCCCTTATGTTCAAAGATGACTACCGGATTGAGATCATAATAAGCCGCCTTGAGTAGGCCTTTGAAATCGGCAGCATTGGACGGATAAGCTATTTTAATACCTCTAATATTGGTCACAACACTTTCCACGCTCGAGGAGTGATATGGACCACCATGGCCGTAGGCACCTATAGGTACTCGCAGCACCATACTGACCGGCCACTTGCCATTGGACAGATAGCAGGAGCGACTCACTTCGGTGAAGAGCTGGTTGAGTCCGGGCCAGATATAATCGGCAAACTGAACCTCGACAATTGGCTTAAGGCCGACTGCCGACATTCCTGCTGTACTGCCTACAATAAATGCTTCCTGAATGGGCGTATTAAATACGCGGTGATCACCAAACTGCTCAGCTAGAGTAGCTGCTTCACGAAAGACGCCACCCAGTCTTCGGCCGACATCCTGTCCATACAGCAAGCACTCAGGATGAGCTGCCATGAGTTCGCGGATGGCGAAAATACCGCAATCAACCATATTCTTTGGCTCGTCATTATCACCTACCCGCTTACCGGTCTCGGCTGTGATAGGCGTAGGTGCAAACATATGTGTGAATAGATCTTCCGGACGGGGATCTTCAGCTTGCCAGGCACGGTCGAAATCAATGCCAACCAGTTGCTGCACCTCAGATTCCATATTTTCCAAAATTTCCTCGGATAGAATTCCAGTTTCAATCAGCCACTTTCTGAAGCGCGGCAGCGGATCACGACTGAAAGCTTCTTCCAAATCCGGCCGATACCATTCTT
Source organism: Saprospiraceae bacterium (assembly GCA_035426385.1). GTDB lineage: Bacteria > Bacteroidota > Bacteroidia > Chitinophagales > Saprospiraceae > Parvibacillus. The sequence continues at coordinate 5,144 of DAOLZQ010000107.1, read as the reverse complement.
TGCGGACACCACTCGTATGATGATTGAGCAAAGGTACTTCAGCGTGAACCACGAAGGGGCAGCGTTCATCCCGCACTTGGCGGAAGACCTCTTCCAGAGTTTGATAGCACTGCTCAAAGTCGGTGCCATCGATAGACACTGACCGCATTCCCTTGATACCCTGAACATATTCGGCTGCATTCCAGGTCATAGTTTCAGTCTTATAAGCAGAGATATCCCAGCCATTATCTTGTACCAAAAATATGATCGGCAACTGCTTAAGTGCTGCCATCTGGAAAGCTTCAGAGACCTCGCCTTCAGTGACGGCGGCATCACCCAGAGAGCAGACTACCAGTGGTCGCTCCATGCCCGTGACCATCCCATGCACTTCTTTGTACTTTAGACCCATTGCACATCCTGCCGCCGGGATCGCCTGCATACCTGTAGCAGAGGACTGATGCGGTATCTTGACTTTATCCACTTCTCGCAGACTAGGATGACAATAATATGTTCGACCACCTGAGAAGGGATCATCCCGCTTCGCCATCAGTTGCAGCATCATATCATAAGGTGTCAAGCCGAAGGCTAGCATCATCGCATCATCCCGATAGTAGGGATAGGCAAAATCATCGGGTCTCATCAATAAGCCACAGGCTACCTGAACTGCTTCATGCCCCATAGAAGTCGCGTGCACATATTTGGACACCATTTTCATCTTCTTTTCATAAAGCAGAGCCATACTTCGGGCTGTAAACATGAGCCGATAAGCTCTCTCAGAGTAGTTGGCTGTATCTTTATTAAGTGTGCTGTCTCCGCTATTTGCTATATTCTCCTCCATAGGTAAGTCTGGTAAAGTACTTGACCCCAAAAGTATCTAAAAGTTTAGAATTGGGCGAATGAAGTCCGCAGGTAAGAAGGGGCAGCGAGGCCTTGCTCGTTACTTTTAGCAGCGAGGCGTTGCACGCTCACACTTATGACCTTCGCAAATATCGGTCTTGGGGGAATGAATGGAAGAACTTACTTTAGATATGAAGCATGTAAGCTAAACAGCCCAATTTTCATAATATATAGACAATATCTTATATATGTAAAATACATATTTATCAAATAGTTGCATTTTTGAAATCAATTTTCTAAATTTACCAATACTTTTTAAACATCAAAACTCACTATTATGAATATTTTTAAACTTGGCTTTTTAATTGTACTTTATTTTCATATAAATACATCTACAATTTATTCTCAGACATTAAATTGCTATGTCGAGACTGATAATAGTCTTGAAGGACGTCAATTAATTGAGGACTTCCATGCTGAATACAAAAATGCAGTATTGAATAACTCAATTGATATGACTACGGAATATACTATCCCTATCGTAGTCCACTCTTTCAAAAAGAGGAATGATCCAAACTCTTCATTTGTCACCTCATCACTCATAGATGCTATGATTTCAAAGTTAAATCTCGGTTTTGGGGGAATTAACGATGGCTTTAATACGAGGGTCCACTTCGTTGCAGCCACTCGGAATCCCTTAGGTCTTTGTATTAATGGGATTGATGAGGTGGAAGTAGAGGATCCAGACTATTCCTGTGGAAGTCCAAATAACGGGATACAATTGATCCAAAATAATACCTGGGATCCAAAGCAGTACATGAATATATTTGTTTTTCAAAATGAAGATTGTTATTGGTCTATGTTAACCAGCCAACAAATAGAAAAAAAAACCAATTCTTCTTACTTTATGTGTTCAAAAAGCGAATTGGAAGATGATGTGCTCATATATAAAAATTCTGCAAATGTGTATGGTCGTAGTATTATACATGAAATGTACCACTACTTTGGAGGCCATCACTTAGATGGACCCGGTAATGGAGTAGCTGACTGTCATACACCCGCTGAGTGTCTGGATAAAGGTGACTGGGTTTGCGACACTAAGCTGTTTCATACTATCATATCCGGAAATGATTGTAGTGATATTACCAGTAGGTGTCCTGACGGATCGACTAATGTGGTGGACGCAGATAATTTTATGGCTAGAACCGCATCCTGTCAATATAAGTTCACAGAGGGGCAGGCAAAACTACTACGATTTTCTATTTCATGGGCGAGCCCTTTTATAGTGAAGGACGAGAATCTAAATATTATTGCACCGATAGAAACAGAGTTTTATAGCTCTTTGCCAGGTGACGACAAGCTCATTACCTCTCCTACTTTACTTAGTAATCCCAACTACAAAACAAACGGGAACCTGATCATAAAAAAGGGCGGATCGTTAACTATAGGTGCTAATACCACGCTCAGAATGGGAGCGGGGTACAAAATAGTAATAGAACCAGGAGCATATATAAGACTAGAAGGAAAGATTAAAGACCAGTGTGGGTCACCTTGGTCCGGTATAGAAGTCCAAGGAGAAAAAACGATCAATGGTCTTTTAAGTCAAGGATATTTTTACAGTGTATCGGGTGCGCAAATTGAAAATGCAGAAACTGCTCTAAAGTTATATGGCCCACTGATCACAGATGTAGGGGGAAAAACAAACTGTTGGGGGCTTACCATTAAGAATTGCAAGACAGGCGTGGATATTCAGCCCTATGATGCCGGTATTTCTAAATCACATACAGCCAATTTTGAACAATGTACATTTATAACTGATGGATCATATAAATTTGCTGATCCAGTATTTACGCATATTAATATGCGAAGTGTCTCAGGCGTGAATATTTATGGCTGTAGTTTTAATAATACAAAAGCAGTTTCAAACGCAACGGATAGAGTTCAATATGGATATGGAATTAAAGCCATTGACGGAGGCTTTACCCTGGATAAGAAATGTTTGATTACCAAACCCTATCCATATACGGGCTGTACAAACTTCATCAGAAGTACATTCTCCGGTCTCGGATATGGCATCTATGTTGGTAAGGACAGGGGATGTAAGCCATATATGATACTCTCCTCAGAATTTGAAAATTGTATTTATGGAGCTTTTTTGACCAATACTTCTTTTGGCACCATACTATTTAATACATTCACACTTGGTCAGCTACCTGATCCAAGTTTTGAGCAGGTGGGCGTGATGTTCGAATCTCAGACTCTAAATCCCGTCTTTGAAGAAAATAGATTTATCAAAGGATCTGGAGATGCCAACTTTTTTTTAGGCACTATAGCACAGAATATGGGTCTGCAAGATCATGTATTTCGTCGTAATATATACCGAGGGCTTCATATAGCTAATTTAGTAAATGGGGAAAATGGGTATGCTTCTAAGAGCGGTGGGTTGACTTATAATTGCACAGACAACCTCGATATTAGAGATATGGATTTCCTCATGCCGATGGAGGGAGATATCGTGGGCAAGGAGCAAGGATGGCCAACTGTGGACGACCCATTTTTCAAAGCAGCCGGAAATACCTTCAGTCATACCAGTGCAAATAACTTCAGCGACTTTCAGAATAATGGCACTTCAAGTTCTGATCCCAATGATTGGAGGAATTATTATTATAATCCAACTGCAAGTGAAACACCACTATACTATTTTAATATTAAAATAAAATCTAGTTATTTAAATACCTGTGCTCAAAAATACTGTGAAGTATCATGTCCTATCGGCACTAATGTACTTGATAAATTTTTTCTCAATGGTGGTACCGAACTTTCTACTCTCAAGTCTGCGTATGCCAATACATTAGCTTCATACAATAGCCTGATTTCGGTCGGTATCACTGCTGCAGATGCCAGAAATACTTACTACAGAATGAAACTAACAGAACAGTGCGGTGATGTGATACGCTATATGCTCAATGATACCCTGCACAACTATCTCGATTCTGCAGCGATCTGGACTATGAAACTCAATACACCTGCGGGCGATTGGTACGCGGCGGATATGTATAGAAACCTTGGATTTAATACATCCGCCACCTCCGTGGTGAATGGTATCGGTACTAGATATAGTGGCTTCATCAATCCCACATTATATTCAGCTCAAAAAAATCTTTTTAGTATTATTACTTCTGCTCAGACGGGCCTTGTCCCGGCTTCATCAGTAGCTTCATACATCACAGGTAGTAGCGACTATGTTACGACTTTAGCTACAGCCTTCCAGATGTCTCGAGGGGAATACCATCCACCGCACTTCTGGACTGACGCACTCAATATTCGATGGAGTGCTGAAAAAGAAATTTATGAACCTCAGATTTCCGTCTATCCCAATCCGACTATGGGAAGTTGTACAATAGAGTGGGGTCCCAACCTCGAATCATCGCAAATAAGCTTATATGATGTTCTCGGAATACTATTGAGAACTCAGCCTCTTTCTCCCGATGAGCGAAGTGTCCGCATAGATATATCCAACCTGCCATCAGGGTTATATCACATAATAGTGCAGCAGATAAATGGAAAGAAACTGCACGCTTCGGTAATGGTAGTAAAATAATTGTTTGATCAAGAAGAACTTTCTTAGATAAATATCTGCTGATGAAATACGTGCTGACTCTTTTGGGCATCATTGCATTCGGTTATATGTATGGCCAACAGAGCTATTTAAGATATTATGACTTCAATACACCCTCTTGTGAAGTGTATGACATCAAAGTAATCGACCATGAAATCTTCGGCACAGGTGTAGGTTGGGATTCTACCATCATAAATCCTAGACAAACATTCTTCATTTTCAAGGCAGACACATGGGGGAATTTAATTAGTTATAAATATTTTCATAGTGAAGACACTTCAATATATACTATAATCACTGGGAGTGCAGAATATTTTCCATGTCTCATAGGTATAGGTGACACATCTTTTGTAGTATGTTATTTTAATATAGATAAGGGACTATTAGAAATTTTCAAATTTGATCTGAATCTGAATCTAATAGTCAAGAATTTTGTCCCAGTACAAAATAATAATTACGGTGTGTTCCCTATAAGATTACAGTACATAGATGGTGCAATTTACTTAACCGGTTATGAATTGATGGGCAGTAAAGCAAGAAGTTTTATATATCGGTTTGATGTCAATCTCAATCTACTGTCAAAAAAGTGGATCCCTGGAATAGGTAATATCCGAGCTTCTGATCTGGATATGAAAGGTAACCAATTCGTATTCAGTGAATTTAACGAGGGAGATAGATATGTGATCACAGATACACTGATGAAAATAAA
>DAOLZQ010000106.1:0-7119 GCA_035426385.1 Saprospiraceae bacterium | reverse complement strand
GCTAGAGCAGCTTACAAATTGGATCTGCAAAAGTCTACCCTGGTGGAAGATCAAGATATCTATACCGGCCTGGCTATTGGAGCTTCAGTAAATCTATTTCTTAATAAGGAAACCGGTTCCAAATTTAGTATTGACTACGCTTATCGCACCACTAGAGTATTTGATGGCACTCATAACCTGGGTGTTAGATTTAACTTTGGTTCTACAGACTAATAAGAATATCGGTTATATTCTTTACCTTTACAATTAAATATCCGAATTAAAATATAGACACTTCGAAAGAGGTGTCTAATTTTTTTATTTAAAAACCAATACACTATGTCATACCATTATTTGACTCAGGAAGGCCTTGATAAACTAAAGAATGAACTGGAAGACCTCAAATTTTCCGGCAGACAAGAAGCCGCTAAAGCAATTGCAGAAGCCAGAGATAAAGGTGACCTTTCTGAAAATGCAGAATATGATGCAGCAAAGAATGCGCAAGGCATGCTGGAGCTAAGAATTAATGAATTAGAAAAAATATATTCCAATTCCAGGATTATAGATGAATCATTATTGGATAAGACTAAGGTAACCCTCTTGTCAAAAGTCAAGATCAGAAATATTAAGACTAAGAAGGACTTTATATATACTCTGGTATCGGAGACCGAAGCTAATTTAAAAGACAATAAAATAAGTACAAATTCTCCTATAGGAAAGGGACTCCTCGGCTTGAAACCAGGTGGGATTGCCAAAATACAGACTCCTGCAGGTGTGCTTGAATTCGAGGTTATAGAATTAATGGAGTAAATGAGCAGCATTTTTACCAAAATAATTCAAGGTGAGATTCCTTCATATAAAGTATACGAAGATGATCTATGCTATGCCTTTCTTGACATTCGGCCTTTGAGAGAAGGTCATACTCTTGTCATCCCCAAAAAGGAAGTAGATTATATCTTTGATATAGATGAAGAGTTGTATACCATTCTGCTGAAAACTGCAAGAAAAATTGCCTTGGCAATTGGAAAGGCTATTCCCTGCGATAGAGTAGGGATGACTGTAGTCGGTCTCGAAGTTCCACATGCCCACATCCACCTGATTCCCATTAGTGCCATCTCAGATATGAACTTCAGCAATAAGCCCATGGAGCTGTCATCCGTCGAGATGGCCAACATAGCTAAAAAGATTGCTGCAGAGATTTTATAGAATTTTTATTCTAATATCCTTGAAGGATTTGCCTTTAAGAAGGAGGACCAGTTCCCCGATTTACTCTTGCCACCGGGACTGCGCTTACTAAATGCATGGCATAATGCTACTGAAAGGGCGTCTGTGGCATCCAAATTAAATCCTGCGAGGCTGGTATTAAATTGTTTTTCTATCATGCGGGCTACTTGCTCTTTTGAGGCATTCCCATTACCTGCTACCGATTGTTTGATTTTTCTGGGTGAATATTCTTCAGTGATCAATTTATATTTCATTGCCACTGCAATGCATACGCCCTGAGCCCGGCCTAGCTTGAGCATTGATTGTACATTTTTACCAAAAAAAGGAGCTTCAATAGCAAATTCGTCTGGCTTAAATTTTTCGATTATGATACAAAGCTGAGTATAGATGTGGGACAGCTTATCATGCTGTGAGGTAATTGACTTCATGTTAAGATTCCCCATATCCACCAGCTCAGGTTTTTTATTTCTCACCATTACTATGGCAAAGCCCAGATTGATAGTACCCGGGTCAATGCCCAGTATGGTTGTTACCTCATCTGCTTTCAAAACTATACTTTATTTATTACAAAAATATGTAATTTGTACTTAGCCAAAGGTTTTATTTATTTTCACCACTTAATATTGAAATTGGAACTTATATCTTCAATAAAGCGAAGTCACGCAATCTATTCTGTGATCAAATGGGGCAGCCTGATTGTCTTGGTTTTGCTTCTTGCGTTTCATTTTGAAGACCTTAAGCATAGTGTCATCTTGTGGGATACACTGAATACACTCGTTAGAGACAGTGATAGCTGGTGGAAGATAAGTGTGATGCTGATTTTTGTTATCCTCAATTACACGATAGAGGCGGCAAAGTGGAAGCAATTACTCCGTCCCATTACCGCTATTTCGCTATGGCACGCTTTCAAAGGCATCATGATGGGTATTCTATTTTCTGTATTCACCCCCGGTCGCCTTGGTGAGTTTGGCGGTCGTATGTTAGTCCTCGAGCAGCGTCATAGGTTGAGTGGTGTGGCCTCTGTATTGGTAGGTAGTCTTGCTCAGAACCTCAGTATCATGGTATTGGGAAGTATCTCTGCACTCTATTTATATAAGCTATCATCGGGCTTGCCTGTGATAGTGCTCGCAAGCACCTGGATATTGATACTTAGCGCAACAGGCATAGGTTTAATGGTCTATTATAATATTTCTCACCTCATCAGTGTCATTGAAAAAAGGAAAATACGGCCCTCGTGGAAAAAGCACATTCACAGTTTAACTGTCCTATCCAATTACTCTAGTCGTGAATTGTCTCGGATTCTTATGATCAGTATTCTACGAATTGCAGTATGGGTCGCAACGTACTTATTTATTTGGCTATTCATATTCCGCTTATCGATAGATGTAAATTTTGTAGCTGCTGCTTTATTACTGTTTATGCTCCAGACTGGAGTACCCTTACCTCCTATCACTGGTATCCTGGCTAGAGGGGGGCTGGCAGTATTTATATGGGGGCATTTTGGAATTGATGAATGGAGTGCACTAATCGCAACATTTATTTTGTATTTTTTTAATCTTATTATACCATCAATTGTTGGAGTATTCGTTCTATTGTTTAATTACAGGAAAAACTAACATGTTGATTAAAAGCGCTTTAACTTTTATTTTATTCTTCTTTAACTCATATTTAACACCCTCTGTATTGCTAGAGGCAGATGCGAGATCAGAGGTAAGAGGTGATTGTTACATCGAGAACAATTGCTTTAAGGATGGAGAAGAATTGAGATATAACGTTTATTTCAATTGGGGACTGCTCTGGTTGTCGGCAGCCGAGGTCGTATTCAAAGTTGATGAGCGCCCTTCCGGATATTATATCACTGCCAGAGGTAAGACCTACAAGAGCTACGAATGGCTATACCAAGTGGACGATAGATACGAGGTAATGGTAGATAAAAAAACACTACTGCCATTATGGAGTATCAAGCATGCCCAAGAGAATGACTACCATCGATATGAGAAAATGGTTTATAACCAGGATTCTAAGATGGTCACTTCCTATGAAGGACCGGATGAAAAAAACATTACTACAAAGGTGGTATCGATCAATGAATGTGCTCATGATATTTTGAGTATATTTTATTTCATGCGGAATTATGAGTATAATACTTTCCGTAGTGGCAAGACTATCGATATTAATCTCTTTCTGGATCGAAAAATGAATTATCTCAAAGCAAAGTACGATGGTAATGTAAATAACAAGGTAATCAAAGACCTTGGTGTATATAATACTTTCCGTATCTCACCGGAAACCATCGAAGGGCAGATGTTTTCATCAAAGAAGGGCTCATATATGTATGTATCCAGGGATAATAATCAGATTCCACTACTGATAGAATCTAAGCTTTCTGTAGGTTCTGTAAAAGTCGTATTGAATTCTGTCAAGAATCTACGTTATCCACTTACTTCACGGGTGAAGTAGCTACATTTTCTTCCAGCAAATGTCTGAAGAAATGTAGAGTTCCCTGTAGGTTTCTCAGTTTCTTAACTTGTAGAATAAGGCTCCTAGCTGTCTTTTTGATTTGTACTGAAGGCACATTTCTTTTACCAACTTCGGCCATAATTTGTTGGAAAGTGGACGTTTCGTAATATGGAGATTGAGGGTTCGCCGGGAAATAGGCATTAGCTATTCCCCCTTTTAATACCAGTCTTTCAATACCTAGCTTTCTCAGGTACCAGCGCAGTCGTAATCCATCGCTGAGTTCATTGACCTGTTCAGGAAGTGTACCAAAGCGATCGTTCAGTTTCATGAGATAGACCTGAAGTTCAGGCTCAGAAGTGAGTTGATCCAGTTCATTGTAGAGTGCCAGCCGCTCGGTAGTCGAAGTAACATATTCAGCCGGAATAAGCATCTCAGTATCAGTTTCGATTAGCACATCTCTTGCTTCTACCACCCGGTCTGATTGTTTATTCTGATCAAATATATCACTGAAGTCAGTTTCCTTAAGTTCCAAAATAGCCTCTTCCAGTATTTTCTGAAAGGTATCATATCCGATCTCTGCTATGAAACCACTTTGATCCACTCCCAGCAGATTACCTGCACCTCGGTGATCTAGGTCTCGCATTGCTATTTCGAAACCACTGCCCAAATCAGAGAATTCAACGATTGTCTTTAGTCTCTTTCGGGCTTCATTATTCAGTGTAGACATCGGCGGTGCAAGTAGATAGCAATATGCCTTGCGATTCGACCTGCCGACGCGCCCACGGAGCTGATGGAGATCACTCAGGCCATAATGATGTGCATTATTGATGATCATCGTATTGGCATTGCTTATATCCAGCCCTGTTTCAATGATATTGGTACTCACCAACACATCTATCTCACCATTGATAAAGCTCATCAGACTTGATTCCAGTTGTTTACTATCCATCTGACCGTGTGCACTGGTGACAATGGCATCCGGAATTAACTGGCGAATCATCTGTGCCAGCTCATCCAGGTTTTTGATTCTGTCATGTACAAAGAATACCTGACCGCCCCGTGCCAGTTCGAACCGTATAGCATCTACAATAATCTTCTGATCGAAGAGCCTGACTTCAGTCTGAATGGGTTGCATATTGGGTGGTGGAGTACGCATCATAGACAGATCACGCGCCGCCATAAGTGAGAACTGAAGCGTCCGTGGTATGGGAGTCGCAGTGAGTGTGAGTGTATCCACATCAATTTTGATACCTCGAATCTTTTCTTTCGCGCTTACGCCAAATTTTTGCTCTTCATCAATGATCAGCAGACCAAGGTCTTTGAAACCGATCTCTTTGTTGAGTAGCGCATGTGTACCAATGACCAGATCTGTCTGCCCGGATTTGATGCGCTCATATATTTCTTTTTTCTCCCGTGTACTTTTAAATCGGTTGAGATATTCTATCTCTACTCCAAAATCATTCAATCTTCCCTTGAAAGTTTGATAGTGTTGTAATGCCAATATGGTAGTAGGTACCAATATGGCTACTTGCTTTCCATCAGTGATAGCCTTAAAAGTCGCTCTTACAGCTACCTCTGTCTTACCAAAGCCGACATCACCACAGATGAGGCGATCCATAGGATGTGGTCGCTCCATATCTTCCTTTACTTCTTGTGTGGATCTATACTGATCAGGGGTGTCTTCATACATGAATGAAGCTTCCAGCTCAGCCTGTTGGTGGCCGTCAGGTGAAAATGCAAATCCCGGTACTGATTTTCTTTTAGCATATAGCTTGATGAGCTCTGCTGCGATATCTTTTACCCTCTTCTTGGTCCGCTGCTTTAGTTGCTTCCACGTATCTGTGCCCAGCTTACTGAGTTGTGGTATATCCCCCTCCTTACCTATATAGCGTGAGATTTTGTGTAGTGCATTGACACTTACATATAGTATATCATTATTTTTATAAAAAATCCTTACTGATTCTTGCTTGACACCACTGATTTCGATAGTCTCCAGCCCGGAAAATCGACCTACACCATAGTCGATGTGAGTGACATGGTCTCCTGGTTGCAGCTCTTTCAGCATTTTCAATGTCACCGCTTGGTCTCTGGTATAACCCTTCTTTAGACTGTACTTATGGTACCTTTGAAAGACTTGGTGATCCGTGAGAACTTCCAACTTTAATTCTTCATCTATGAATCCCTCATGCACAGATCCGATCAGCGGCTGGAACTGAATTGAGGCATTTAGGTCAGTAAAGATCGCCTCGAGCCGCTCTATCTGTTTGTTGCTTTCTGAGAAGAAGAATGTCTCAATAGTTTTCTTCCTTCCTGCTTCCAGATGCTCGATCAGTAGCTTGAAGTGCTTATTGATCGTAGGATGTGGCTTGGAACTAAATTCTATTTCATGATTGAACTCCACATTCGAAGCCGGATTTAGGGCAATTATATTGAACCTGCTTATGTCCTTTATCAATTCAGCAGGACTTACAAAGTGATGGGAAGTGAAGAAAGTTAATATTAACTCATCTTCGATCAGGAATGAGTTTTGTGTCAGATTTTCCTTTTCTACTTCGCATTTGTCCCACGTAGCTGTGACAGTATCCATATGATCGATCCAGATCTGGGTGTCCGGCGTAAGTATGCTGAGCAGCGAGACTCGTTTAAAGCCTTCCATCTGCCTGTTGGTATCGGGCAAGATGGACAGTTGGCTGACATTCCTTACTGAGAGTTGTGTCTCAGGTTGGAAAATGCGAATACTTTCTATTGTCTCATCATCCAACTGGATTCTGAATGGTAGCTCATTCCCATAGGAGTATATATCTACTATGGCTCCTCTGATAGAGAATTGTCCGGGCTCATACACAAAATCTACTCTCTGAAACCCATATTCAATCAAAATTTCGATTATAAAATCAATCTCAAGCTTTTCACCCGTAGCTACTGAAAGTCTGTATTCATTGATGGAATTACTATCTACAACTTTTTCAAAAAGAGCTTCAGGATAGGTAAGTATGATATAATCATTATTGCTTAGACCCAGCTTACTGATCGCTTCAGTGCGGAGTAATACATTACTCTGGTCCAGTTCCTGGAAATTTCCGGGTTGTCTAAATGAATCCGGGAAATACAATAACTGTTGCTGACCCATTAGCGTCACGAAGGTGTCGTAGAGATATGCCGCCTCGTCTTTAGAATCAGCCAGAAAAAGCAAGTTTCGACCCGGAGATAACTTTCGTAACGCAGTAATAAGGAAAGCATGGTAAGATCCTGCTATACCTTGCAATAGAGTCTTATCCGCAGCTGAATTAAATCCTGCAAGCGTATTGATCTTGGGTGCCTGGAGAAATTTCCCGATTATCTGATCTCTGATGCTCAAGAACGTTCTTATCTCTTGGTGAGTACTAATTAATTTGAAATAAATGCCGGTGACTATCCGATTTTCACGAAAGGCACTTTGACAGTCTCTGCAGCGTA
>DAOLZQ010000105.1:0-7135 GCA_035426385.1 Saprospiraceae bacterium | reverse complement strand
TTTCTACTTCTTACGTCCACCCAGCAGCAACCAGAGTATGCCACCCACTACTACTACGACAAGTATCACACCTGTCCACACACCACCCTTAAAAATACCTGCTACTACTTCACATGAACTAAAAAAGAATGTAATAATTAGAGCCAGAAGTGGTAATATATTTTTATTTTTCATAGTAACTATAATTTAAAAATTATCTAATGAATATCCTGAATCATTGGTATATTCTTAAATATATTATTTTAAAAAAAGTTGAGAATTAAATGACATTACTTGAGCTTATAGAATAGTATTAATACATAATATTTACAAAGTTTCTTTCAACCATCGGAAGAATTCATTGTGCCATACTAAGCTGTTATGAGGTTTACTCACCCAGTGGCCTTCATCTGAAAAGTCCACATATCTCGCCCGAATACCTCTCAATCGTGCTAATTGGAAAGCTTCCAGACCCTGTGTGTACGGAATTCGGAAATCTTTTTCTCCTTCGAAGATGAGGATGGGCGTATCCCATTTAGCAATGTATTTCTTGGGGTTAAACGTGGTGTAGCCTTTTACTTGTGGCTGTTGCCAGTAAGGTGCCTTCAGGTCGAAGTTGGCAAACCACATTTCTTCCGTGGTACCGTAGAAGCTTTCAGTATCAAATACGCCACAGTGGCTTATAAACGTCTTGAATCGCTTCTCGTGCACTCCTGCCAGCATATATACTGAATATCCCCCGTAGCTGGCCCCTACGGCTCCAAGACGCTTACTATCCACGAAGGGTTCTTTCTTCATAGCATCTATTGCAGAGAGGTAATCTCTGATGGGTTGTCCACCCCAGTCACCCGAGATGGCTTCATTCCAATCTGCGCCGAAGCCGGGCATACCGCGCCTGCTGGGTGCCACGACTATATATCCGTTGGCGGCCATGAGAGAAAGATTCCAGCGATAGGAGTAGAACTGAGTGATTGCACTCTGTGGACCACCTTGACAATAAAGTAGCGTTGGATATTTTTTATTTGGATCAAAATCAGGCGGATAAAGCACCCAAGTGAGCATTTTTTTGCCATCTGTAGTAGTGATCATTCGTTTCTCTGTTCGGCTCAGACTCATACTCGAATACAGTGCGTCATTGACATGTGTGATAGATATTCCCTTTCCTGTAGTAGCATCTACTGCATACACTTCATTGGCATGGTTGAAATCAGTACGATTGCAGATGATGCGACCGTCTGCTGCCTGTCCGATGAGGTGGTAATCTACGTCGTCTGTTGTGATCTGGCGAACTTTTCCCTTCGTATCACCAGTAGTAGTCGTGAAAGTCAATTCCATGAGACGCTGAGCACCCATTACCGGCGCAGTAAAGAATAGTTTATCTCCCTTTGTGGACCAAGCCAGTTGGTCTGCGGTTCCATCCCAAGCTGAAGTGAGATTGTATTTCTTTCCCGAGGATAGATCAGCTACATAGATGTTGTTCTTGTCGGCTTCATAACCGTCACGTGCCATTGAAGTCCATGCCATATATTTTCCATCGGGACTGAAAGTTGGACTTTTGTCATACCCATTCATTCCTGCGGTAAAATTGGTAGTCTTACCTGTACTGATGTCGTAGAAATAGATATCTGAGTTAGTGGACGTGGCATATTCCTTCCCCGCTTTTTTTACACTGACATACGCAATGATTTTTTCATCCGGACTCCAGGCGATATCTTCTGCACCACCGAAAGGCATGGTGGGTGCATTGTACATTTCGCCCGGCATGATGTCGACTTTTCTGAAGCTGCCATCTGGCTGGCGCTCGGCATAGAAGATGTGATTGTAAGTGCCATCTTCCCATGTATCCCAGTGTCGCACCATCAGGTCATCATAGATACGCGCTGTGGTTTTCGAATATTCCGGATATAAATCTGCAGCTGTCTTACCGAGCTTGACTCGCTCTGACCAAGCGGCTTTATTGAATGATTTACTAAAAACAATATTTTCTGCTCCTTCCAATCCGGCAGGTACAGCACCATCTGTCAGCATCATTTTGTCTTCTGATGAGTACAGAATATTGTTACCGGCATATAACACCGGACTATTCGCTGAAATTTTATTTGAATTGAGCAAATTAGCCTTTAAATTGTCCAGTGGCAGTGAGTATATGAACGAAGTGCCCTTTGACTTTTCAATATCATAAGTCGTAACCGTATAACAGAGATTTTTTCCTTCATTGTACAGAAACTGTCCATTAACACGTCCGAGTGACCACATTAATTCAGGGCTCATAGTCAATTGAGCGGGAAGAACCTGAGTAAATAGCAACAATCCAAATCCAATTAAAAATCTCATCAATTATTCTTTTTCAACATTAAAAAATCATTCATAAAAAAGCCACTTCCAATATCAAGATCTAAAATTTTCTCAATAATAAATCCATTTTTAAAATAAAAATTAACGGCTCTATAATTCTCTCTATTTACCTGTAGTCTCCAGTCTATATGTTTAGGAACTAATACTGAAATTAATTCCATTGCTTTAGTGCCCATACCACTGCGCTGATCGGTCGTATTGATATAGAATTTGTGGATAAAAATATCCTTTGCTCTGGTTTCTATATCCACATATCCGGTAGCTTCTCTATTTGCATTCAGCAGATACATCGTGCGAGTAGGGGAGAGTTTTGGATATAATGTACCTGGGGCATAAAATTGCTCTAGCATATATTCTATCTGCTCCCGGGATATGATATCGGTATAAGTTACCTCCCAGATACGACGAGCCAGTTGCTGTATAGTGTGTAGCTGGTCTGGTGATATTACCGGAATCAGATGCAACATACTGTATATGTTTTATTCAGATTTTTTTCTTGGTTTCTTTTCAAAATCGCTCGAAGTATCTTTGCTTTTACGCGCCGGCTTTGCATCTTCACCCTCATTTCTATAAAATATTTCAAAAGCACTTTTCTTGCCTGAAGGTTTGCTGTCACCGCCGAATTTATTTTCTTTTCCGAAACTGCTTTCTCTGGCTGGTTTGCTTTCTGTGGAAAATTTACTACCGCCTCCATATTTACCATCTCTGGCGGGCTTACTTTCTTTTGCAAATTTACTTTCACTTCCGTATTTACCATCTCTCGCGGGTTTACTTTCACTTCCGTATTTCCCATCCCTGGCAGGTTTACTTTCGCTTCCATATTTCCCATCTCTGGCAGGTCGACTATCATTACTCTCCGGTCTCTTTCGGTCACGATCGTATCTGGTTCCGGTTTCCTCCTTGAAGCGTCTTGATTTTGGCTTAGAAGGCACGAAGCGATCACTTCCGCCGCTTCTTTTACCTCTGGAAGAGCGGTCATTACTTCGTACTTGCTCTCTGATAGGAGCAGTGACGCTGAAATTGACTTTTCTGGGAGGTATGAATTTGATCAATACTGCTGCAAGAACTTCAAGGGTTGAGGCGCCATCGGGCACCAATTCTTTGGCAAACGCAATATAATCCTGCTCCTGCTTATTTTCAAGAATGTGCAGTATTTGGGATTTTAATTGGCCCATTTCCATTTGAGCTAACTCTCGTGCATCGGGTAATCGGAATTTTTTAATTTCTGATTTAGCAAAATTTTCTATTTGGCGTAGCAATCGTTTGTCTCTTGCACCTGCCAGAAAACTATAGGCTGTACCGGCTTTTCCGGCGCGACCGGTACGTCCGATACGGTGCACATAATATTCTGGATCAAAAGAAATATCATAGTTGATCACCATTTCGACATTAGGCACGTCTATACCCCTTGCAGCGACATCTGTAGCCACGAGTACTTTAAACTCATCGTTACGGAATTTAGTCAGTATTTTATTTCGTTTGTCCTGAGTCAGGTCGCCGTGCAGCACATTATTACGGATACCTCGATCTGCCAACTCGACTGATAGTTCATCCACCTTGGCCTTGGTATTACAGAATACGATAGTCTGTACCGGACTCTTATGAGTTAGTAGAAACTCCAGTGCCAAAAACCGTGATTTCAAGTCCGTCTCGATATAGAACTGTTCGATATTCAGCGCTGTGAGGTTGGTCGGAGTGACCTTGATAAGTTGTGGTGATTTTTGATACTGATGGGTGATGTCCATGATAGCCTTTGGCATGGTAGCCGAGAATAGTATGGTCTGTCTTTCTACCGGCACCGACTGTAGTATCTTCTCCAGATCTTCTCGAAAGCCCATATTGAGCATTTCATCAGCCTCATCCAGAGCCAGTATCTCCAGGTCACCCAGTTGTAGTGTACCACGGTCTATGTGGTCCTGTACTCTACCAGGTGTCCCTACTACGATCTCAACTCCTTTTTTGAGAGTCTTGATCTGTGGCACTATGGACTCACCTCCATAGATGGCGAGCACATTGATGTGGGGAGAGAAAGCGGACAGTTTTTTTAGTTCGTTGGATACCTGTATGCAAAGCTCTCGAGTGGGGCACAGCACCAATCCCTTGGTGTACCTTCCCTCACGGGAGATATTCTGTATCATAGGGATGCCGAATGCGGCAGTCTTGCCGGTGCCGGTCTGTGCCTGACCGATGATGTCTACGCCGGTGAGGACGATGGGTATAGCTGCTGCCTGAATAGGAGAGGGCTCCAGGTAATCAATGGCTCTAAGTGCTTTCAGCAAGCTTTCATCCAGATCCATTTGTTCAAATCCAGGGTTACTCATGTGGTTGTTTTGTTTGTATTTTAATTAATGAATCCAGTCGGATAGAGTCTTGTCGCAGAGAATCTGCAAGCAAAAAAGGATTGATAAAATCACTTTTCTTCAAGAATGGTTTCAGCGGGATATTTTTATTGGGAGGTTCAAAATTTTCAGGATAGGGTCTATCAGGTCTTATGGGTTTCATGAGTGTATCTGACCCGATGAACAGTGCCTGTTCGACGATCGTCGAATCCACCATTCGCGAGGCCAGTTCCTTGATGTCATCCAGACACTCCATTAGTTTATTTTGATATATTTCAGTTTCTTTCTGTTCTAGCACCGCCTGTCCTGTGCTGGATAGAGCTGATGCCTTTGTCTTTTGTCCAGCGCTGCGATAGCCGATTGCCAGAGCGAGCAGTACAAAAGAAGAGATTATAATGTAGCGAATATATTTGGTCATTTATTGAGCTACGGGACTTTTCCTGATCAATTGTATATCGGTTGCGCGTTCTTTAAAGAGACTGTCATATGTGGTTCGGAATACAGAGTCGCGTCTGCGATCGCACTCTTTCATCGCTTTACTTTCCAGCTGGCTGAGCTTTTTAGCCAAGAGCGTATCGATGGTATAGCGCTCACCTGGAAGTAGCATCGTATCATCGTGGCCACATCCTGTCAGTATAAGCCCCACAAAGAGCAACCAGCTGGATTTTATCATATTCCCTCTGACATTTCTTTCTTATCCTCAACGTTTATAATCTTACGCCGCAGCTCGAAACTTTCGCCCAGATAGACCTTGCGCACCTTTGGATCAGCCGCCAGTTCTTCCGGTGTGCCCGCCATCAGGATGGCACCTTCAAACATCAGATACGAGCGGTCGGTGATACTTAGTGTCTCCTGCACATTGTGATCGGTGATGAGGATACCTATGTTCTTAGTTCGCAACTTAGCTACGATGTACTGAATATCTTCTACAGCTATTGGATCGATACCCGCAAAGGGCTCATCCAGTAGTATAAATTTAGGATCAGTAGCCAGTGCCCTTGCGATCTCAGTCCTGCGTCTTTCACCACCGCTAAGCGTATCACCGTTGCTCTTGCGCACATTGTTCAAACCAAATTCATCCAGAAGCGACTCCAATTTATTCTTTTGCTCAGTCTTAGATAGCTTACCCATTTCCAGTACCGCCATTATGTTGTCCTCCACACTCAGTTTCCTGAACACCGAGGCTTCCTGTGGCAGGTAGCCGATGCCTTTCTGCGCGCGGCGGTACATGGGCAGCGTCGTGATTTCTTCCTGATCCAGAAACACCTTTCCACTATTGGGTTTGATGAATCCCACGATCATATAGAACGAAGTAGTTTTACCGGCGCCATTCGGACCGAGCAGGCCCACGATTTCACCTTGCTCCACTTCGACACATACGTCCTTGACTACCTGACGCTTGCCATATAGCTTAGAGAGATTACTAGCCCACAGCTTCATGGCACAAAGGTAACTTATTATTGTGATGTAGTGGTAGTGTCAGTTAGCCGTGCCGATAGCAGCTCTATTTCTGTCTCAGTTACCTCATTGGATTGGGGTTGGACAATGGTACAAAGACGTGATATCCCCAGTTTATAGCCTCTATTTTGGGGGCTACCGCGAGTGTCAGTGGCTGACACCTTGCGGTACCAGGCTATCCGCTATATAGCAGGCGTTGCCTTTGCTATGCCGCTGCTATCCTTGCCCCGGCGGTGGCCATATCCGGGTGTGGTGGTTAAAGCAGTGGATTTAAGATAGTTACTCATTCTTTTAGAAGAAATAGTTAAATTGTCCAAATTATTGTAGTAACTTTGTAATTACGCCATTAAATAAAACGACATGGAATTAACAGTAATAAAGATAGGGAACTCAAAAGGATTTAGGCTTAGTAAAACATTAATTGACAAATACAACATTAAGGACAAAGTTGAGCTCATTCTAGAAAATGAGTACATTATTCTCAAGCCAATCTCTGAACCAAGAAAGAACTGGGGCAAGGCATTTAAAGAAATGAATGAAAATGGAGATGATCAGCTCATCCTCAGTAATGTATTTGATGATGAAATTCTTGAAGAATGGAATTAAATCAGTATCAAATTGTCTGGATCAATCTGGATCCTACCATGGGAAGCGAAATAAAAAGAACCCGACCCTGTGTTATAGTATCACCGGACGAAATGAATACATACCTTCGGACGCTGGTTATTGCACCTATGACTACAACATCAAAAAAATACCCGACGAGAATTAAAGTAAAGCATGATCAGAAAACTGGTTGGATTGTGATCGACCAAATCAGAACAATTGATAAGCAACGAATAATTAAAGTGGTAGGTAAGCTTTCCCCGCAGGAAATAAAAGAAGTTAAATCTGTACTCAAAGAGACATTTGTTGACTGAAAATGCGGAGAGAATGGCTAATCGAATAGCCGGACTTAACAAATTCCTCCTATGGAGGCGTCACGCACTATTTTACTATCCTTT
>DAOLZQ010000104.1:0-7254 GCA_035426385.1 Saprospiraceae bacterium | reverse complement strand
ACAACAGATCATTAAAGGATCACCCCATATTCCTTCAGAAGCTTCTTTTGCATTTGCCTGACCTGCCCACAAAATGGGATAATTCACATTCATCTTCCGGGCATAATTCTGAAGTAGTTGATTGACCTTGGCGCTATCACTATAGGCTTCGAAAGCCAGTGCGAGATAAGCAATATCTTCATTGGGATGCTTTTCGCGATAGGCGGTTAGAAAATTTGTTTCATCCTTACAGTTGGGGCACCAGGTTCCCATTACTTGAACTACTTTGATCTTATCCTTGAAGGGGGCATCATCTATACTCACCATCTTGCCTTGCGCATCCGGAAAAGAGAGACTGACGCTTTCACGATCTTTCACAGATGTCAATCTCTCAGCGTCAGGCAGTGTAGCCTGAGCATCACGGGTAGCATACCATATAGTTTTATAGTTCTTCCCACTCATAAAGGAGCCTTCTATTTCATTATTGGGGAGCATTTTACCGTTGAATAAATATGCATGGCCTCCATCAAAACTGCTCAGATATAAGCGGTTACCATTGACATTCCCATCCAGAAAACCATAGTCTCCGGTAGTGGACATGAAGGTTCCGCTGAGTTGATTTCCCTTCTGGTGGAACTCGCCCACAGTGGTATCTGGATCTTCTGTCGGGCTAAAGATGGCTTTCCATTTTCCATTAAGATCCATCTTAGGTGGTGTATTCATATTGGCAAACCGATAATCCTTCCCTACTATTCCTCGAAAAGGAATAAAAGTATTCTTGCGCGGGATATACCATGCACCGGTGAGCAAGCCATTCTCGTAGTCTGCTCTGATGTAGGTGTCAAACTCAACAAATTTAATCATGAGTGTATCTCTGGCATTAGAAAGACGTCGTCCCCAAGCTATTTCTTTTACATCAATACGTTGACTGCCATTGATGAATGTAATAGTCATACTGTCATTCTTGTCATAGGCTACTTCAAAATTGAAGGGTAAGACGCCTTCTGTAAAAGCAGATGAATTATCTATGTCTTTAGTATTGCCTATCTTATTTACATCACCGATGGGCGCATTATTCTGATCCAGAAATAATTCGCCACGCCATTTCCCCGGCGCCAGTTTATCAAAGCGTTCATTAGTCTGAATGCATCCATAGAATGATATGCAAGCTAAGAAAGTAAAAAGCAGATATTTCTTAATCATTAGTTGATCTTTCTCCTACAAAATTATGTTCTGCAGATTTAAATAACACATTGAATGTGGTTAATGAGCCATAAATCCGAGTGATGTACTGCTGAATGTCTATCTTTTCTTCATCAGTCAGTTTAGAGTTACTATTGATCTTTTGCTCCATCACCCTCACTCTGTCGCGCAACATCACAATCTTGTGAAAGAATGTTTCTATGGGGATTTCTTTGTCTTTCAGTGATCTATTAGAAGGTACAAGTATCATTTTACCTCCTTTCCATTTATCACCAAGCTCTACCCTTTCGCTCATGCCGCCCCAATGTTGCAGGATACGAATAAGTGACTTTTCCACTTCTGTATAATCGATTTCTTCCTGAACCTCGATGTGCTCTATAATTTCAAATTTATCATAAGACTTGGCTATCTGCTTCACACCATAGGCCATAAAGCAGATGTCATACGTATCTGGATTGAGGCGTATTACCACTCCTTCCTGATAAGAAGCGTGTTTAAGCCGAGATCCAATACCCAATAATTCCATAATTTCTGAATTTATTCTTTATTTTGAAGCTAAAATTAGATTCCAAATATGCGCATAATTTTTGAAACAGGTTGGGACAGATACAAAATTACTTGCTTTGTAAATGCAATGAAGTACTCTTTGAAAATCGAAACAAATAGCCTTGAAATTATCTACAAAATGCCCGAAACACAAGTATTTGATACTAATGAGGCCTTTATCGCCTTCGTCAATGCACATCTGGAATATTATGCCAAGCGACAATTTACTCAACAAGAATTATCGTTTCACCAATTTCTAGAGGAAAATCTACCGCGAGAAATCAGTGAAGAGGAAATCATTTGAAGCGCCTCACTCAGAAGGTGTTCAATTCGTGATACAGCCTACTCATGGGCAAGCCCATGATGTTTGAAAAATTTCCATTGATGCGTTTGACCTTGCACAGACCCAACCAATCCTGAATTCCGTAGGCCCCCGCTTTATCCAATGGGTTACATTCGGTGATATATTTTGAGATCTCTGCCTCTGTAAGCGGATAGAATTCGACTTCAGCGACTTCATCAAACAGCACTTGTTTGTCCAGTGATAGCAAGCACACACCGGTGATAACCCTATGTACCCTGCCACTCAGTAGCTTCAACATCTCAAATGCGCGCTGTTCATCCGCAGGTTTACCCAGGATTTCATCACCCACTATAACCACACTATCAGCTGTAAGTAAGATCTGATGGGGTGTGGTAAGCAGATGCCTGCATTGCATCGCTTTCGACTCTGCGATCAGCGCTGCAACACCCTCCGGCGGCGTGTCAGGGTCGAATGACTCTTCGTATTCCACACTGATGAGGCTGAAATGAATGCCTGCCTCTTCCAATAACTGAGCACGACGCGGAGATTGTGAGGCCAATAAAATTGCTCGCTCTGCTTTGATTTGCATTTAATATAAAATAAAAATTAGGCCAAAGATCAGATATAATTTGATCAGACTACTCAGTCGTTTATACAATTTTTGCCCCTCACGTCCTCGACGAGCGAAATAAAAACTACCCAAAACCAACACTACATAAACTCCTACAGCCCACAAGAGTACCTCCCTATGTGTTAAAGTGTATCGCCATACTCCAAGAAATATAAACACGCACAGATACAGCATTAAGATAACTGTAGCCAGTGTAAATGCATCTTTTGTCCCCATAGCCAGAGGCAATGTACGTGCGCCTGCTGCCTCATCACCCTCCACATCTTCACAGTCTTTGATGATCTCTCTGGCCAGGACCAGCATAAAGCTGAAGATAATCATACTCCAACCCTTTAGTTCCAGTTCCTGAAATATCGCAGGAGACTGTGCCTTTAGTTGGACGATCACATCGTACTCCAATACGAAATAGACAAATGGCATCCCGGCACAAAGCAACGCAATGACCATATTACCATAGAAAGCGGTCTTCTTCAGATAATATGAATATATATACAGCAGTATGATGGCAAGTATGGGTACGATCAGATAACCTGCCAGACTGTACTTCCAGCCAAGCCAAAGCGACAAGACAAATGCAAATAAATTTAATGCCCAATAGACCAGCCACACAAAGCGCTCAGAAACCACTTTCGGAATCAATGCCTTGTGTGGTTTGTTTATCACATCTATATCCTTGTCCACGATATCATTGATCACATTACCGGCTGCCAGGATAAATGTACCGATCAGACAGACCACCCAAAAGTCGTAAACTGCGATATGTAATTGTAGTCCCGCAGACGTAATCAGACTACCAATCACTATACGTGTTATCCAAAGTGCAAACACCACCAATAAGGCATTAAAGGGCCTTGATAATTTGAAAATTGCTACCAGTTTATTCATAAATCGCTCATACTCCGGGTGAGTCTAACTGTGTGTAGTCGGGCCATCTTTCCTGTATTTTTAAAACTTTTTCTATTAGATCACGGACGCAACCCTGACCACCCCTGAAGGGAGAAATATAGTTCACCATTGCTAATACTTCAGCTACTGCATCCGCTGGCGCCGCTGATAATCCCACTCGATGAAGTACGGACAGGTCTATCAGATCATCACCCATATAGGCTGTCCTGAGAGGATCAATCTCCTTTGAACCTACCAGGTCCTCAAATATCTCTAGTTTTTTAAACGTCTTCAGATATACACGGTCTATTCCCAGCTTTTCCAGTCGAATCTTGACGCCCGGACTGTTTCCACCGGTAATTACTATTATATTATAACCCAACGTTACCGCCAATTTTAATGCAAAACCATCTCTGACATTCATGGTGCGTAGTAAATCACCATTCTCTTGCACCAATAGGGCCGAGTCTGTCATTACACCATCCACATCAAAGATAAATGTATCGATCGCGGCAAATGAATTGTAGAGCATAGGCTAATATCTGGTTAGCAGGAGTAAAGATATTAGTTATGGTGGCTTTCAGCATAGAATGTTTACATTAAGTATCATTAACTTTTATTTTTTAGTCATATGCAGATTTCTTACTATTTCTCATGTTCATGGGTTATATTAGCTTATTAATCTCTTTTATAAATGTCCCAACCTGAAATTTCCGGAAAGAGGAAAATGTATAAATATCGTGAACTCAAGTGCTACTCTTCTACTGAGTGGCTCATAGAGAATCAGAAGAAATATCGACAGGTCTTTGACAAATTCGAGGTGGGATATGTATATGCTGAACTGTCTTTTTACAATAAATTATATGACGAAGAAGACTGGAAAGCCAATATAGAGTTAAAGTGTTTTAAACTCAATGAACTTAACCAGCGAATCGAACTCTGTGCGCTGCACTTCGATCACACCATCCACAAATATGACAATCTGGTCTATCTGCGTGAAGGATGGGGAAATAAAATGGAAGGAAATTTTTGGAGTGCCGGCACCTATTATTGGGAGGCGTATATCAATGGCGAAAAAGAGGGCACGAAGTATTTTTACATTATAGAATCAGAGCAACCCTACAAGAAAGAGGTCAACAATTACTTTGAATTGGAAAGTATCAAACTGTATGAAGGATCATACGGTGATGTAGCCGAGGATGAGCGCATCTATTGTGTAGAATTCTCGTCCACCGATTCACAGTTTATCTATATGGAGATGAATTGCGAGAATAAGATCCTCAGTCAGCACTGGCAGTGTGAAGTTTTCGTGCGGATCTTCAATGAAAGCCGCGAGCTCAAAGGCCAGGTCACAAAGCTAATTAATGTCCGTACTGGCGACAAACAAATCAGATTTACAGCCGGCTGGGGTACGAATGTCAAGGGAAATTGGAAAGAAGGTAACTACACCTTTGAAGTCGTCTTTATGGATATGCTGGTAGCAATTGTTCCATTTAAGGTAGATGAATATACCATTCAGGGCACACCAAATGTCTTTTTGTCCGACAATCTGGTGCCCTTGAATATGGTGAATAATATCAGCGATGACGAATCCTTTGATTCTTTGATGGTGAAACTTGATTCATATATTGGACTATCAGAAATTAAGAACAGACTGCGTCAGCACGCTTCCTACCTAAATTTTCTAGAGCTACGCAAGTCAAAAGGACTGGAAAGTCAGACTGCACTAAATATACACTCAGTATTCATAGGCAACCCGGGTACAGGAAAGACCACCATAGCAGGCTATATTGGACTACTCTATAAGAAAATGGGCTTACTTAGTAAGGGCCATGTGGTGGAAGTGGACCGAGTAGATCTCATCGGAGAGTATATAGGTCAGACGGCTCCCAAAGTAAAGCAGGCCATTGACTTGGCGCGTGGCGGTGTATTGTTTATTGATGAAGCTTACGCTCTCGCAAGAACCAATGATGATTCCAAGGATTTTGGCCGCGAAGTAATTGAAATCCTGGTGAAGGAAATGTCAGCTCCAGATTGTAATTTCGCAGTCATCGTGGCGGGGTATCCGAAAGAGATGAAACATTTCCTTAACTCTAATCCAGGTCTGAAGTCGAGATTTAAAATAACTTATGAATTCCCAGATTACATGCCTCAGGAACTCAGTGAAATAGCTGAATTTGTTGCGGTCCAGCTTAAGGTCAATTTCGTACCCAAAGCCAAATTAATCCTAGATGAAATCATAATGGACGCCTTTCGCAAGAAAGACAAATCCTTTGGCAATGCACGGTTTGTTTATGATCTGGTAGAAAAAGCAAAGATCAATCTGGGTATCCGGATCATGGAAAGCAAAGAACCCTCGCAGCTCTCAGAGAATGATCTCAGTATGATCAAGGAAGCAGATGTGATCAAATTAAAACAGATCAATCTCCCAATGATTCCGAAGATACCCATCGACGAATCATTGCTCAAAGAAACACTGCGCGAACTCGATGCACTGATTGGCATGAAAGAGCTGAAGCGAGACATCCACGAGATCATCGCTGTCACCAAGTTTCAAATGAAGCAAGGTCACATACTGCTCAATAAATATTACTATCATACCCTCTTCATAGGCAATCCCGGCACAGGCAAGACGACTGTAGCTCGTATCATGGCGAAGCTCTTCAAGTCACTTGGAGTACTAGAGCGCGGCCATCTGGTGGAGACTGACAGGCAGGGACTGGTAGCGGGATTTGTAGGCCACACAGCCACCAAGACGAGTGAGAAAATAGATGATGCACTGGGCGGTGTACTCTTTATAGATGAGGCTTATGCACTCACTGCAAATAATTCATTCAACGACTATGGTCAGGAAGCTATTCAGACCTTGATCAAAAGAATGGAAGACGACCGCGGTAAGTTCTTCCTGTTCGCTGCAGGCTATCCGGACAATATGGAGGCCTTCATCAAGTCAAATCCGGGTCTGTCCAGTCGCTTTGACAAGACGCTCAAATTTCATGATTACAATCCCGAAGAGCTATTGGAAATTGCGATTAAGATGTTTACCGACTCTGGCAATAAGTTGACTGCAAAGGCTGAGAGTTACCTGGGTAAGTACATTATATTTATCTATCAGTATAGGGATAAATATTTTGGAAATGCGCGTACTGTCCGATTACTGGTAGATGAGATTCTCAAAAAACACCAATTGAGATTATCTCTCTTAGCCGACAAACCAGTCACCAAGAAAAATATTCACCTCATCGTACTGGAAGATGTCAATTTCCTGATTTTCAAACCGGAAGAAATTGCCTTTACCAGAAAGAGAATTGGCTTTCGGGGCAATTCATAACTCATTCATTAGTGAAGGAGGGGCAAGAGTTTCAGTGTGCTTATACAATGAAATACTCTATTTTAATAAATTCTACTGCTGAGCGAATTCATATCGTACAAAGGTGAGGTGACACTGATATGGTGAGAACGGTTTTACAGAAGTTTAAATAAATTAAATCCCTTTTCTAAAGTTTGGCTTTTACTTTTTTTCAGTCACCAAAAAAGTAAACATGAGCGAATGAAGCCCTGACGTGCAGGGCCAAAGGTGGTTAATCCACCTTTGATGAGCGAACTGTGAGCCCCGCGAACAGCTTATATAAATAAGGTTAGCGTAAAATAGAAAATGGCTGAGCTATTTTAAAGGCCAAATTATATTAACAGCACAAATCAGTTT
>DAOLZQ010000103.1:0-7864 GCA_035426385.1 Saprospiraceae bacterium | reverse complement strand
CCAGTGACCTCTTCCCTGTCAAGGAAGCGCTCTAAACCAACTGAGCTAAGCTCCGAAAGATTGCAAAGGTATATAATCCTTTTGACATATAAAAAAGGCTGCGAGTAAACTACTCACAGCCTTTTTTTCTCGTAGGAAAGCAAATATTATTTCGCTTCTTCTCTCATTGAATCAGCTTTAGCTTCTCCTGATGTTTCCATTGAATCCTTAACCATGTCAGATTTTTGTTCTACAGAGTCAGATTTCATTTCAGTTGTTTCTTCCATTTGATCAGCAGCCTGCTCAGTAGGAGTTTCGTTTTTGCAAGAAGTAAGGCCAGCAGTTAATAAGCCAGCAAACATCAATGACATGAATACTTTTTTCATTTCTAGATAAAGTTTTAAAGTTATGTTAAAATTTAAGCAAAGATATAACCTTTTTAGACTTCACATCGCTTTCTTGAAAATATTTTTTTCGAAAGATATTGATGCCTACAAAGGCTTTTACAAGTATTAAGTAATGTTTTACTGAGACGATAAGTTCCAGAAAGGTCAAAAAAGCGTAAAATAATTTAAGATTTCCTTAACGAATATGTTAATATTTTCTGAAATCAAATGAAATCTACATCTTGGACATAAGGATAGCGCATTAAAAAGTCAATGGCCTTGTATATATCATATCCCTCGAAGACTACTTTATGCAACAGAGTAATGATGGGAGCATTCACTTCATAGTGCTTGATTAGCTCATTTGTGATGCGTAGAACTCTCACCCCTTCCGCCACTCCGCTCATGCTGGTAGAAATAGTATCCACAGATTCTCCTTTAGCAAGACGCTGACCAAATGCATAGTTTCTGCTAGAGCTACTGGTAGCTGTGGCGATTAAATCGCCTATGCCGGATGTACCTAGAAAAGCCCGGGTGGGCACATTCATAGCCTTTCCAATATATATAAGTTCTCTAAGACCCCGCGTGATGAGCAAAGCTTCTATATTTTTTCCCATGCCAAGCCCATTCAGCATACCGGTGCACAATGCAATAATATTCTTCAAAGCACCTGATAGTTCAGCTCCTAAAATTTCATAAGAGCCAAAAACTGCAAATCGAGGACCATCCAGGACCCGCTGGCCGATCTTTATTACCTCATCAAACTTACTAGCGATTACTGTTGCAGCATATTGGCCTTCCATTATTTCTTTGTATAAATTAGGTCCTGCCAGAGCACCTACTCGGAGCACATTGGTCTCCTCCAGGATTACCTCGCTCATAGTTCTAATGTTCTGCCGGGATAGCCCGCTTATATGGTCATCCATTAAAATAGGATCCTGCTTAATAACATCAAACCCTTTAGTGCCATGAATTAAAATGTGCCTTGGACTCAAATGAGGTGAAATCATTCGAATGTATTGTCGAAAGAATTCAGAAGGAATTACCGGAAATATCAAATTGCAACACTGTGCTATTTCACTTAAATCATTGGTAGCTGAGATTCTCTCATGCAGGGGGTAACCATGCAGAGTATGTTTTGTATTTATCTGATCTACAATGTCTCCGCTACGACTATATAATAGAACTTGTACATTCTGAGAAAGCAGATGCGCTACGGTAATACCAAAGGTACCTGATCCCAAAACCCCTACAGGGTCCTTAAAGACTAAAGGTGCGACTCTCATTAACTAGTTAATAGGTCCGAATAAGTCTGCATGTGAGGCTACTATTTACCAGATTTTTTCTTTGCCTCTGCTAATCTCTGTTGCTCCTGCATCATTGTATTGAGTCTTTCTTGAAAACCTGACTTCTTCTTTTTGGGTTTCGCCTTAAATGCATGTAATTGCTTCTCAATCTTATCGTGATTGATCAGATAACTCTTGGTAAGAATAGTTTGGGCTATATTAATAATATTACTGAACACCAAATATACTGTCAAACCTGATGCAAAACTATTAAAGAAAAACATAAACATTACTGGCATAACGTATTGCATATATTTCATCATCGGGTTATTCATTGTAGAAGTAGTATCCACATTCTTGAAGTTATACCAAGTATAAAGTAATGTAGTGACTGTCCAAAGTACCGTAAATAAGCTTAAGTGATGACCCAATAAGGGCACATTGAATGGAAATGTAAGAAAAGCATCATAACTGGACAAGTCAGTAGCCCACCAGAAAGGAGCCTGACGGAACTCAATAGACGCAGGGAAGAATCGGTATAGAGCAAACCATATGGGCATTTGCAAGACCATAGGGAGGCACCCTCCCAGAGGATTGACACCAAATTCTCGATACATAGCCATAGACTCCATCTGCATTTTCTGCTGATCACCTCCATTTTTTTCTTTCAGTTTTTCTAATTGGGGCTTGAGCGCAGACATTTTAGACTGGCTGTGTATCATCTTATATGTAAGTGGAAATAGTGCCAGCTTAACAATGAGAGTCAATAGAAAAATTATTAATCCAGGATTGCCGATAAAAGTACCCAAGAATTTGAAAATAGGTCTAATTACCCAGCGATTGATAGTCCCCATAATACTACTACCAAATTGCACCAGGTCTTCCATATCATTATTAAAAGCTCTCAATCCTTCGAAGTCATTAGGTCCCGAATAGATGGTCATCGAGAATGGAGCACCTTTGCTGAAGCCCTGAGGAAGGACGAGCGAAGTCTCAAATCTTTTTAAATATTTTTCTTCCGGTTTTCCCTGCGTCACAGTCATCTTAGCTGATTCGAATGGCTCAGCCGGTATGAGTGTAGTATTGAAAAACTGATTGAGTGAAGATACCCATTGTACTTTTTGAGTCGGCTCTATATTGATGCTGGCATCTTTAGAATATGAAGCATAGTCGGGATTTTCTTTTGGAGATTTATAGTACAGAGTAGAATAAGTGTGTTCATACTTGTCATTTTTTTCCAATTTACCTAGTGTATTCTTCCAAGTGAGTGATATAGGCTCACTTAGAGCACCTCCTATTAATTTGGAAGAATAATCCATTGTGTATTCTTTCTTACCAAATTGATAACTTTGTTCAAGTATTTTTCCTTGACCCAGGTCTGTTCTGAATTTAATCTGATTGCCGCTTTTAGACAGTTCAGTCGATAATTTATCAGTAGATAGGGTAGTACCCTGGTTAAGGGGTAATTGGTAAGAAAACTGATTTGTTGGATCATTCATTAGAAACAAGGGTGAACGAACTTCTTTTCCTTTATCATCCTCGGCACTTTTTAAATATTTTTTCAGAAAAATTTCCTTGATTTTACCTCCTTTATTAGTAAAAGTCACTTTCATCAGGTCATTTTCTAAAATCTCCTCTTTCAATTCTTGCACCGGCTGTGTTAGCGAGTCAGTAGTACCAGATGTACTATCCGCTGAGGCTATTGTAGCAAGATGTGCAGTGTCAGCAGTAGAAGTGATTTGCTTAACACTTAGTGAGTCTTTATGACTTTGTTCTTCAAGGGCTTTTTGCCGGTTGCTATTATTCAACTGCATCCAGGCAGTAAATAAGATAGCGAGTAAGACAAATCCAATGACAGTATTTCTATCCATAGTTTATTTTTTCACTTTTAAGTCTTCAGACTTTAGTGGATTTTACAAAGAAGCGGCAAATATAAGAAGTTTATACGGTGCAATTTTCTCAGAGCGGAAGCATTATGAAATTACTCCATAAGCGCATAGTTTTAGAATTTATTTTTCCACATCATACTCTCGACCGGCTTATCTGATCGTGATGTGTATTTGGCATTCTTTTTTGAGTGGTAGTAATTCAGTATTTCACCATCCACTTTAAAATAAATCAATTGTCCAATAGGCATGCCGCTATACACCTTCACCAGATGGGACACGCTGATCTCAAGTGTCCAATGATTGCAAAATCCAACATCACCCTTACCAGCGGTAGCATGTATATCTATGCCAAGTCTCCCTACAGATGATTTTCCTTCCAAGAAAGGAACAGTAGCATGTGTTTCAGTATATTCTTCGGTCACACCCAAGTATAGTACGCCAGGATGTAAGATGTATCCATCTTCGGGAATCTCGAAAGTCTCTATGGTATTGTGTTTTTTTGCATCCAACACCTTGTCTTTATAGGTAGCCAGATATTTACCTAGATGGACATCATAGGAATTGGTGCCGAGACAACTTTCTGTATATGGCTCGATAAGTATTTCACCTTTTCGAATAGCCTCTCTGATTTCTAAATCACTTAGTATCATATTCAAATAAAAAAAGGAGATAGACTAAAAGCCAATCTCCTTATAATTCTATTACGTATTCAATTATTCTTCGATTACCTCAAATTTGACTTGAGTCTGCAGGTCTTTGTGCAAGTTCAGTCTAACGTGATATTCGCCGAGAGATTTAACTTCTTCTTCAAGAACAATTTTCTTTCTTTCCAACTCAACATTGGCTTGTTCTTTTAATGCATTGGCGATCTGGACACTAGTCACACTGCCGAATATCTTACCATTGGAACCGGCTTTTGCACCTATTTTCAAAGTAACACCTTTCAGTGATTCTGCGATTGCCTTATATTCATCCAGCCTTTTGGACTCCCGTAGGTCTTCTTGTTTGACGATTTCGCCCAGTTGCTTGCGGTTGCTTGCATTAGCTACCATCGCTAATCCATTTGGGATTAGATAATTGCGGCCATATCCGTCTTTTACCTTGACGATATCGTGCTTACCACCTACCTTATCCATATCTTTTAAAAGTATTACTTCCATCGTTTGCTTCTTTTGCTGTGTCGATTAATTATTTTAATAAATCTGCTACGTAAGGTAACATACCCAAGTGCCTTGCCCTTTTAATAGCAATGGCTACTTTTCGCTGGTATTTTAATGAAGTTCCGGTAATCCTCCGAGGAAGAATTTTGCCCTGCTCATTAATGAATTGCAGTAAAAAGTCAGGATCCTTATAATCAATGTGTTTGATCCCAAATTTTTTGAAGCGGCAATATTTTTGCCTGTTTTGACCTAATTGTGGGTTACTTAGAAATTTTATATCGTCTCTTGAAGCCATTTTTAGCTAAAATTTAAGTGTTTAGTATTAATTATTCCTCATCATTCTTGATAGCGGGTTCGCTTTCAGACTCTGCTACAACTGTAGGTTCAACAACCTCTGACTCTGAAGGAGTGTCTAATTCAGGAGCACTCACAGCCTCAGTTTCAGTCACAGGAGCAGGTATAGGCTCAGGAGTGATGATAGCTTCGGGAGTAGAGACAGCTTCAGGAGTAGTGACAGCTTCAGGAGTAGTGACAGCTTCAGGAACACTGACTGGCTCAGAAGTAGTTGCTGTTTCTGCTGCAGGAGCAGCAGTAGCAGGAGCTGCAGGAGCAGGTTTAGGTGCCGCTTCAGTCTTGGTGTACCTCAGATCTCTAACATCTGTAGGTTTTTCTTCTTTTTTAACACGGTCCTTTACGCTTCCGATTTTACCGGCTCTTTTGTCTTCGTTGTACTTTACACCGTACTTATCCAGGTGCACTGTTAAGAATCTCATGATGCGTTGATCTCGTCTCAAGGCCAGTTCAAGTTTATTAATGATCTCGCCGTCCTTGTTGGAAAATTCGATAACATAATAAATGCCTGAAGATCTCTTTTTGATTTCGTATGCCAATCCTTTTAAGCCAAGTTCATTTATGGCTATAATCTCACAGCCTTCATTCTTAAGCATGTCCTGGTACGTCTGCGCTGTCGATTTGATTTCATCGGCCGACAGCACTGGATCCACGATGAAAGTTACTTCGTAATTTTTCATTTATTGAAGTATGATTTTTTTAATAATTAACAATGGTTTTTCAAATGAGGTGCAAAGGTAAAACAATATTACCTAATATCACAACACTATTTTCACTATTTGATCTTCTCCCTTGTTTTTCCTATAATCGCTCTATCACTACTGCAGAGGCGCCTCCTCCACCATTGCAGATAGCTGCCAGGCCATACTTGCCCGACTCGTTGCGTAGGGCAGATAAAAGTGTGGTAATAATGCGGGCTCCTGAGCATCCCAGAGGATGTCCCAGGGCTACAGCACCTCCATAAATATTCACCTTTGCGGGATCGATCTTCATTTTTTGGATGAAGGTCATTGCCACCACTGCAAATGCTTCATTCACTTCGTAGAAGTCCATGTCATTTAGGGTTAGGCCTGCTCTCTTGAGTGCTTTAGGCGCTGCTTCAGTTGGTGCTGTGGTAAACCACTCAGGTGCTTGTTCAGCATCGGCATAGCTTACTATACGTGCGAGAGGGGTAAGGTTATACTGTTTAACTTTTTCTTCAGAAGCTAATACCAATGTTGCAGCTCCATCATT
This sequence comes from Saprospiraceae bacterium, assembly GCA_035426385.1. Lineage (GTDB taxonomy): Bacteria > Bacteroidota > Bacteroidia > Chitinophagales > Saprospiraceae > Parvibacillus. Next base: position 1,580 of record DAOLZQ010000103.1, on the reverse strand, counting down.
GATAGTACTGGAATTGGCTGCAGTAACGGTTCCGTCTTTAGAAAAGGCAGGCCTCAATCCCGCTATTTTCTCAAAATTGACATTTTTGAATTCTTCATCTTCGGTCATTAGTATTGGTTCGCCCCGTCGTTGAGGAATACCTATGGGGTCAATTTCTGCTGAATACTTTCCCTCCAGGGTTGCTATTTGAACCTTTTTATATGAGTTAATTGCATATTCATCTTGTTCTTCTCGACTGATATTAAATTCTTTGGCTGTCTGGTCTGCAAACACACCCATTGGTTGCTGGGCATATACATCTGTCAAGCCATCTTTAGCAAGTCCGTCAAGAGCTTGTACGTGGCCATATTTCTGGCCCCAACGCATATTGGGCAAGTAAAAAGGTATATTCGACATACTTTCCATACCACCTGTGACGATCAGGCCATTTTGACCCAATTCAATTGATTGGCTGCCTAAAGCTGTTGCTTTCATGCCACTAGCGCATACCTTATTAATCGTAGATGTCACTACCTCAGGTGAGAGACCAGCTCCTAATGCGGCTTGTCTTGCAGGTGCCTGACCCAGGTTGGCCTGACATACATTGCCATAGATTACCTCTTCGATAGCCATAGGATCTAGTGATATCTTATTTAGCGCCGCCCTAATCGAGTGAGCACCCAGATCGGTGGCTTGCATGGAGCTCAAAGCACCACCAAAGCTACCTATAGGAGTGCGGGAAACAGAAACTATATATACACTTTTCATATTGAATTAATTGATATTTATGAGTTCAAAGGTAGGCTAAATTTAATTATATTAACAATCAACTCGCTTCATATTAAAGAATTTTGACGTATATTTGCGGCAATCTTGCAAATCTTATGACACATATCTGGCGGCCTTTTCTATATGTATTTTTATGCTTCCTTTTGTCAGGTCCTGTTGCTGCTCAAAGCAATGATCAGTTATTAGTTAAAGTGAGAATCGATCTCAAAGATCGTTCACTTGGAGATCTAGCGAAATTAGGAATAGATGCTGAGCATGGATACAATCGGGTGCAGAGGACACTGACAAACATATATACTACTGATGAGATTAAATTAATAAAGGACTCAGGGTTTCATTTTACCGTCCTGAATGAAGATGTCATGAAGGCTTACATGGAGCAGAGTGCTAAGGCGGTCCCTTATGAACATCAGTTGGAAAGTCGCACCGATGCCTGTGGAAGGAAAAAGCTAACTTTTTCAAAACCGACTAACTTTCATTATGGATCTATGGGTTACTATCTAACCTACAATGAGTTAATGTCAGAGTTGGACAGAATGCACCAATTATATCCCAACCTGATTTCCGCAAAAACGCACAATTCGTCTTTTAGAACAAAAAGAGGCAACTATCTGGAATATGTAAAAATCTCTGATAATCCTGATCAAAATGAAATGGCGGATGAGCCACAGATACTATATACTGCGCTGCATCACGCGCGGGAACCAATGAGTATGGCTCAATTGGTTTATTTTATGTGGTATGTTTTGGAGAATTATGATAAAAATCCTGAGATCAAATATTTGGTAGATAACACTGAGCTATTCTTTATG
>DAOLZQ010000102.1:0-7922 GCA_035426385.1 Saprospiraceae bacterium | reverse complement strand
AAGGATTTTTGATGTCTTTGGATTCACTGAGCCACATAGATCCTTCATTATACATTGGGCAATGATCGTGGTACAATGTCATACCAGCCCCAAATGCCTTCACCATATCGTACATGTCTTTACTCATCATGGCAAAATGTTCCCGCTGATGTTCAATCTTATTTTTTGAAATGTGTTCTGCATGTTCTTTCAGGTCAGCTTCAATATCATCGTAAACCTTTTTCTGGTCGGCATTCAGCAATGATTTATCAAAGCCTTTCATTGTCCCAACCATTTTGCCAGATGCTACAGCAGCCTCAGCTTCGCTACTATTTACCAGTGCATTTTTAACCTCAAGGTAATCCATCATCATTGATTTCATAAAGATGGAAACAGCCGGATCGACAGAGGTGAAAGTAGTTGCTGCCATTTTCACCGGTTTATCTGTTGCGGTACCTTTATGCATGGGCATAGACATACTATCCTGATTCATACCGGTGTTATTCTCCTTTGTGGAATTGTTGCTATTGCAGGATACAAGTGCAATACCAGTGAATAGTGAAATAATTAATACTATCTTTTTCATCTTTCTAATTTTTTGTTGATTAATGTTTGTGATTGGAATGATCGTCATTTAGTTTCTCTAACGCCATACCGCATTTCGCGCAAGTACCCGGCTCATTGTAGGTCTTGTCTCCTTCGCACTTCATGGGACAGGCATAGGTAACAGTAGCAGGACTCTTTTCCTTCAAACTCATACCACATTTGGTGCATTTGCCCGGTTTATCACTTGTTACTTCCGGATGCATCGGGCAACTGTACATTTTCGTCGCTTCCATTTTCATCAGCTTGTTATTGGATTTGGTCAAATCCATGCCGCATTTGGTGCATTTCCCGGGTTTATTACTTACTACATCGGGGTGCATGGGACAACTGTATTTCGTCATCTCCATCTTATGTTTGGAATCTTTAGATTTTTGTTTGGTATTGTCCTGTGCAAACAGGGAAATAGAAACGATGGTTAACGCTGCCATCATCAGCATTTTAATTGATTTCATTTTAAATTGATTTAATTATGTAAAATTCGTAGAATCAGGGGCATATAGAAATGCCTATAGCCAGACAACGGAATTGCCTGGTATAATATGAAGGTAAAAAACTAAATACGGAAGACGCAGTTGCGAATATAAACTTCGACAGACTGCGGTCGGATAGGCGCATTGCTATAAGCGCTTTCTTCAATGGATGAAGGTAATACCAACTGTGGCGCTGGCAAATACATAAGAGGCAAGATCGGTGTCATCACCTGTATGGGCTGCAGGTCGCTTCCAGATACCTTCTGAGATGCATCGTGTTCTAATATTTGGAACACGTCTTTACAACAATCATTTCCTTTCGTATCGGAGGTCTTCATGCCACATTTGCTGCAGAACTCTGACTCTGAATGACCTAAGCCCCACTCAGCAATTTCTCCCATGCAATAGTGCGTGTGTACTACAGCACCGGATGAAGTGCTCAGGTACAAAATGGTTAATATGACTGATAAGAATCTCCTCATGTTTCTAAGTAACGCAAATATAATACATTTTTTCTTAGAATTTTTACACTATTTCGTTAACTATTTACACTTAAATGATTGTCTGACTACTTGAAACAGTCCTCTTTACGAAAAGTAAGCTCAAATAAGATTCCAAAAAATCTGTCATATTATACTAAAGACTTGCCTCCTTTCATGCAAATCACCGCAGAAAACAATCTTTTCATCTGTGCATAGTTGGAAATCTGTCATTGGTAATAATAGATAAGCTTTAGAGCTTCTCTTGCTGTACCTTGTCTAATGATATTCTTTTTCTACCACCTATTTTTTTAAACTGGGTGGGTGTCAGTCCGGTCACTTTTTTAAATTGTGCTGAGAGATGAGCCACACTGCTGTAACCAAATAAATATGAAATCTCACTTAAATTCTGTTCACCATATATCAGCAGTTCCTTTACTTTTTCAATCTTTTGTAGAATAAAAAATTGTTCAATGGTCATTCCCTCTACTTCAGAAAATAAACGGGAAATAGAGCGATACTCCCTATGCAAGGCATCGTTCAAAAATTCAGTAATGCTAAAATGTACCTCCACCTCACCGGATTGAGCCTTTTCTATGAGCGACCCCTTAATCTTTTCTATATCTTTTTGTTTTTGATCGTCCAATATTTCAAAGCCCAATTGAATTAAACGGAGATTGAGCTGCAGCATTTGGCTTGTAGAGGGTTGCTTTTTCAATTCTACCTCACCCATTGAAATCCGGTTAAATTGTAAGCCCAAGCTTACAAGTACCTGTTCTAACACCAGGATACAGCGATTGCAAACCATATTTTTGATGTAGAGAATCATATATTTGAGCTTTTGTTATGTGGTGGATTTATTGACAAAGTAAACCAATAATCAGTCATTTAGTCCGGAAATTCAGCATAGATTGACTACAGCAAATCATTTTCTCTATGGTTAGAAACAAACACTAGAGCCAAATATGACGCGTTGGCTAGATAAAATGATACACATCAAACGTCTTACTCCTGCCAATTCATATACATATCACACATTAACCCAGATATATATCAGATTGTTGGAATCAATATAAAAGGATTTATGACAAATAAAGAAGCTGAGCACCTTTTACTATCCTATTAATTGTGTCTAAGCAATACTGATATTTAATCTTTTCCCAAGCCCTATTTCTATGAGCATATAATAGGTCGAATCTTGAATATCACTTAAGCCTCGCTCGATTCGTGAAATATAGCTCTTTTTCGTTCCGGTCTTTTCAGCAAGTTCCTCTTGAGTTAAATTTGCCTCTTTTCGGGCTTGCTTGAGCATGACGCCCAGTCGGAAAGCAAGAGATTCCATATCATATTTATCTCGTTCAGCAGTTCCTTTATTTCCATATTTTTCTATCAGGATATCCTCAAAATCAGTTATATTATTCATTTATACCATTTTTTCATTTATATATTGAATTTTTAATCTTTCTGATAATTTAAATTCCTTTCTTGGCCGGCTCTTCCCAAAGCCGTATTGAAGTAAAGGGCAGCTTTAGTAAATAGGTTGCGGTCAGTTCGGCTGGATTATCATAAGCAGGCACACCGATAACAATGTCATCTTGTGCTACATTCAGCCGGATAGTATGATGTAGCCGATCCCAAATGGAAAAAATAACGGTATAGTTACTATCAGTCTCTCGGCGTACTCTGGAATGGTGAATCCCATGCATGCGGGGTGTGACGATCAACTTATTTAAAGCCCGCTCTAACCGAAGTGGCAGCTTCCAATTGCTGTGATGAAACTGGGTGGCAGCTTCAAACAATATTTCATAGAGCAATACCTGCAGTGCAGTAGCGCCAGAAACTAAAACAAAAAATCCCCTGAAAAAGACAGAGCCAATCATCTCACCGAAATGAAAACGAAATGCAGTGGTAATATCCAAATCATGATCGGTATGATGAACGACATGAAAGCGCCACAAAAATGTAGACTTATGATTAGCCACATGCCAGAGATAATTGGTGTAGTCCATGATAAGAAATGCAACCATGCCTTTGATGAACGGCGGAGCATGGTATTGATTATTCACACCTAGTCTCCAATGCTGATTTTTCCTAGCCAAAAGCACCATGGTCGGGAGAAACAAAAAGCGCAATAGCGCAAATGCTGGCAGCGCTACAATCGAATTTGTAATAATCCGTTCGCCCCGCCGTTGTGTTCTCCTGCGCAATTGCTTGCTTCCCTCGGCAATAAATAATGCAGTAAAGACGACGGTTAAGACAGGCGCTCCTATTTTATCAAATACTCTTCGTATTATGCTCATTAGCTATTTTTAAAATGACATAAAGATCTGACCCGACTTTCTACACTAAATCCTTCTCAGTCCTACCTATTTACATACGATGGGGCCTCATTGTTCAGTAGAAGTCAAATTTTATTACCATCCATCTTACTATTGCCCACTGATATAAGGGTAAAAACATAGACCAAGTATCTGAATCAACTAGCTACTATACAATACCTGATTTATTTCAATTATCATTCAACTCTACTCTTGTTTTGTTTTGAGTCCATGATCTTTTTAAAAGTGGAATAAACTCCATATATTATCATCACTCCAATTAAAATATATACCCACGATGGAATATTCCGCCCTACTACGATGAGATACAAATAAGCAGAAATAAAACATAAACCGGTGAGCATTAAAGGCAATACAATAGGCCGTCCATTTCTGATATTTTTGATCGTCCAGTGTAGACAAATTAAGAAGAATGGAATAGCACCAATATAAATACTGCCGAAAATGTATGGATTGACGTTATATTGATCTCCCAACTCCAGAAACCATTCTCTAAATGCTTGCCACCAATCCATTAGTTTAGAAAATTATAGACTTTATGCAACAATGCTTTGACCATAGGCGTAAGAGTTGCCTCTTTAAGTTTTATAACCAATTGTTGGTTCACTCGTGTAGCCGTGGGATATGGATAGATTTTATTGAAAATAGCTTTGAGGGAAATTTTATTTGAATTGGCCAGTATCAGTTCCTGGACTAGCTCCCCAGCATTGGGTGCTATCATGGTACCTCCCAATATAATTTGCTTCCTAAACCACCCGCCAATGCTGACATACAAAATTAATTTAGCATATTGGTAATTGTCCGTAATCGCTCGATCATCCGTACTAAAATCCTGTTCTACTTTTCTGAAGCTAATGCCTCTTTTATTCATTTCCTTTTCACTCATACCAAATGTAGCCAGTTCAGGGTCAGTAAAAGTTACCCATGACATATACTTATTATCCAATTTTTTCTTAAAAGGAGAGAAGAAATTATTGAGAATGATCCGAGCGTGAAACTCAGCAGCGTGAGAAAACTGAAGATCACCGGCTATATCACCGCAGACCAGAACGTCCTTATTGGTAGTGCGCAGTTTTTTATCTACGACTATTTTATTTCCCTTGACTTCTATACCTGCCTGTTGCAATTGAAGTGGCTCTAGAACTAAAATTCGTCCAATACCCACAAAGACTGCCCCAAAGTGTAGCTTTATTAACTCGCCAGTCTTACTTTTAAGTTCAGCATCATTGGCTGAAGTGAATTCCTGAAGAGTAACATTGAAATAAAACTCAATACCTTCTGCCTCCAGCTTTTGCAAGAGTACGGTAGTCAACTCCTCATCGTCATGTGCCAATATTCGATCCCCTTCATCGATAACCGTGATCTTTGTTCCCAACCGGCTGAGCGCCTGAGCTATCTCTATACCGATGGGGCCAGCGCCTACCACCAGCATACTGTCAGGCAGATGATCTATATGAAAGATATTCTCATTGTCAAAATAAGTTACCAGCTCTACGCCCGGCACCACCAGTTTTCTGGGTTTCGAACCAGTGGCCAATACAATTTTCTTTGCACAGAATTTCCTTTCATTCACGGTGATTTCATTTCTTCCTGAGAATGTTGCCTCTCCTAATTCCACCTCAATACCCTGATCCCTTAGCCAAGTAGCGTTTTCATGTCTTCTTATCAACTCCTGTCGAGAGTGGACATAGCCTATTGCTTTCTCAATATCAACTTTTCCGACCATTTCCAGTCCAAATTCAGATGCTTGATTTGCATTATGCACCATCCTGGACACGTGGATTAGTGCTTTACTGGGCACACAGCCATCATTGAGGCACTCACCGCCGATTTCCTGAGCACTCTTTGCAATCATTAAGATTTTCAATCCAAGCTTGGCCATAAATAATCCTACACTAAGTCCGCCGGAACCGGCTCCAATCACAATTAAGTCATATTTATTTTGCGGTATATCTTTCATATTGTATTATCTTTTATTTGTCTAATGAGTTCTTATCTTAAGATACTCAATTAGTAATCATTATAATTTGTGTTTTTTGATCAGTCTCCGGTGTACACCTAATAAATAACCTTGTGAATATCCCAGGTAATACAGTAACCAGATATAATAAAATATCACTTGCATTCGGTAAATTCCATTGTCTAGGTATTTCCTGGCAGAGGTAATTACAACCCCATTCATTATTATAAATTTACCCTGTTTCTTCAGTCGATAAATTATTTCTTGATCTTCCATCATCAATAAACCTTCATCATAACCACCACACTTTTCAAACGCTTCTCTTGTACAGAACAAGCTCTGGTCTCCAAATCTCACGCCATTTACATTAAATCTGGTAAACCAACAATTCACTTTTAAAAACCAATGAGGATAATCAAATGCAAGCTTGTAACATCCAATAGAATAACCATGCTTTACGGCCTCCAATATATCTGCTGTTAAGTTTCTGGGTGGAATAGAATCAGCATGAAGAAAATAAAAGATTTTCCCCTTTGCCAAAGCAGCGCCAAAATTAAGTTGTGCCGCTCTCCCCTTTCTTGGACTCACAACTACTTTCACTCCTTCTTCTGTGGCTATTGCAACAGTATGATCTGTGCTACCACCATCCACGACTATGATTTCACTTATCAACTTTTCCTCATCGTATTGCCATAATCCATGAATGGTATTTTTAATCTGGGCTTCCTCATTATACGTAGGGATAATTACACTTATCATTTGTGCAAATGATTTAATACTAAGCCTTTATTTATTGCAGTTGACAAATCCAGTTCGGAATAAATATCAGACAATTCCGATAATTTATATATTGAAAGTTTTTGATATTCGCAGATATCTAAAGTCTGCCTTAAAAATGTGCTCGTACTCCATCTAATATGCTCAAGCAAAACCAATACCGGTGTGATGCAGCAAAGAGATGCAGCCATCGCAGTAAGCAGTCCTGCCGCCCAACCTTTATTCTTTAATAACTTATCCATCAAAAGTGTAAGTTCGTAAAAATAGGCTCAATCTTCAAATATGAGCCAATTACGCTGAGTGCTAAGGGAAGTTTCGGATTAATTCTAAAAGTCAGAAAAAACATATCTTCCTTTAAAAACTCCCTTTGCAACCTTCCAAATCACTCCGTAGCCACCCGCTCCATCACTGTTCATTGATTGGATATAAATTGTGTCATTCTTTTTGTCGTAATGTACTTGCGAGCTATCTAAACTGACTTGATATAAGCCCAGTAAAGCCGAATTTGGCAGAGCCAAGCTCGTGTAACCGATATAAACCTCAATAGATTTATACTCAGTCTTAGGCAGACCTCCGTCTGTGCCCCAATAGGGCTTATTGTCGATTAATTGAATCTGATCTTTGCGTTCAGGGCTAAATGTAAACGCATGCTTTCCGCTATCAAAATTTTGTATAGTAATCAGAATCTTTACCCCATCCTTTCCTAAGACTACCAGAGAGTCTGTTTTAGTCAGCATCGGTAGGTTTGTATAACTCGATACTAGAATCAAGCGGTCTTTATACACATAGCCATTGACATCTTTGCTATCTTTTGAGTAATTTACATTTGTCCAGTTCCCGCTATTCTCCAAAATATATACAAAATGCCCATTATTCAGTTTACCAATAATGTTGTTGTGTATCTCTGGACTGCTCCTCACATTGCAATTACCCTCTTTATCGTAAATTATAGCAAACTGCGCAAATGCTGACCACGCTGAAATTAGCCCAATTATTGTAAAAATAATTTTCATAATCAGTAAAAATAGATCCTTATTCTGAGGTTATCAGCATAGTTATCCGGAAAAAAATAAGCACCCATGACTACCGAGGCTCTCCGCTGCCAAATCTCCCACTTATGTCGCTAATTTTCACAAAAAAAATATACAACAATAATCCCGACCCATATTTCTGCGTTGATCTGTGTGATTAGCGGAATGAGCGAATTAAGCCCTGCCTTGCAGGGCCAAAGGTGGTTAATCCACCTTTGATGAGCGAACTGCGAGCTCCGCGAACAGCTTACGTGAGTAATATTAGCGTAAAATAAACCTTT
>DAOLZQ010000101.1:0-7967 GCA_035426385.1 Saprospiraceae bacterium | reverse complement strand
AATGCCAGTGCCAATATTTCAACTTCAGAAGCTGTAAACGGTCAGTATTTAAACTTTTGAAGCCACTTTCGTGGCGAGTTCTGTGCGAATAAAAAACGGCCTACATTCTAACTGAATGTAAACCGTTGATTATCAAAATCTTATTTGTCGGGGTACCAGGATTCGAACCTGGGACCCCCTGCTCCCAAAGCAGGTACGCTACCGGACTGCGCTACACCCCGAATAAATCTACCGGTGCGGTGAGAGAGGGATTCGAACCCTCGGTACAGTTACCCGTACGACAGTTTAGCAAACTGTTGGTTTCAGCCACTCACCCATCCCACCTATTATTTCAATCAGCTCTTTTAAAAGCGACTGCAAAGATAGAGCTATTTTTATTTTCTGCAAGTGATTGATCAACTTTACTTAAATTCTTTATTTTGTGTCAAAATCATATACAATTGAAAATAGTCACATTTAACGTAAATGGCATCAGATCAGCCTTTTCCAAAGGTGCAGAGCAATGGCTGTCAGATCTGGGCCCTGATATTATCTGTCTGCAAGAGATCAAAGCACTTCAAGATCAGATCAAAATCGAACAACTAGAGGAATTGGGATACACCTCTCACTGGTTTTCAGCTCAGAAAAAAGGCTACTCTGGTGTAGCTACTTTCAGTAAGGTTTCACCTGAATCAGTTACGAAAGGAGTTGATATAGCGGATTATGATAATGAAGGGCGTATACTGCGCACTGACTTTGAAGATTTAACCGTACTCAACTGCTATTTTCCTTCAGGCACTATGGGTGAACTTAGACAACAGTTCAAAATGACATTCCTGGATGAATTTATGGCTCTCATTCCGCAGATACCTGATCTAAAGAAGCACGTTGTCATCGCCGGTGACTATAACATAGCCCATAATGAGATTGACATCCACAATCCGAAAGGGAATAAAACTACCAGTGGTTTCCTGCCTGAAGAAAGGGACTGGATGACAAAATGGTTTAACTCGGGATTCCACGATGCATTTAGGTTGGTGCGCCCACTAGATATTGCATATAGCTGGTGGTCGTTTAGAGCCAATGCCAGAGCAAACAATAAGGGTTGGCGGATAGATTATATCAGTGTCTCAGAAAGCCTGAAGGAGTTGGTAACTGAGGCTCAGTATTTTCCTGAAGCCCAATTCTCAGACCACTGTCCGATGATGATTGAGATTAATATCTAATTTGAACCGACGCTGCGACCACTTTCTACCTTAGTCTGTGTCTTGCGCGTGCGGTTGTCAGAGTATTCAATCAACAGTGTAGCAGTTGCTGCAGAAGCAGAGGTAGTCCATTTGGCTCCTCCATAACTGATCACACCATAATTCTTATTCCAATTTTCAGCTAATAAGGTATATCTATTGTTATTCTTTGGATTTGGGCCAAACATCAAATAATTATCAGCATTCTTTGCATCAAAGGAAATACCCATACGGTCATCCTTTGGCATATATGTAAGCACACCCTTGGTTCCAGAGCGAATGATGACTTCTTGGATTTTCTTACCACCCTTAATTAATACCTTTCCACCCTCTATCATTGTGGAGCCCTGATCAATGCTTCTTTCCAGGATTATATCACGATCGACATAGAACTGCACTTTTTTCAAGTCTTCGGCGGAAAGACCTGAATTTTTATAAAACTTTTGTGAGAAAACAGTTCGGGTTGAAGTGCTACATGCTGTGAAGAGCAATATTCCAAACAATAAAGTATAAGCTATATTTTTCATTGAGTCAAATTTCATAAATAAGACGATTGGAAATGTAAAATGTAAAGTACAGGAACTTCAATTAACGAATTTTTAACCTGAAATAGTTAAAATCGTTAATTTTTCCCCGCCTCTTTGCCTGCCTTATGATCCTCAATGATTCCATCCAGTATCTCAGGATTAAGCAATGTAGATGTATCGCCAAACTGGTCATATACACCTTCGGCAATCTTCCTCAATATCCGCCGCATGATCTTACCGGAACGAGTCTTAGGCAGGGCTTCTACAAACTGGATACTGTCCAACTTGGCTATTGGGCCCACCGTTTCAGCTATCAACGTATTTATTTCCTTTTTCAAATTATTCCTATCTCTCGAATCTCCCTCTACGGTAAGTATCACATATCCATACAATGCATTGCCCTTTAAGGGGTGTGGAAAACCTACCACGGCACTCTCAGCCACCGCCGGATGCTCATTGATACTGTCTTCTATCGGCGCAGTACCCAAATTGTGCCCTGAGACAATGATGATATCATCAACCCTGCCGGTGATGCGATAGTAACCCACTTCATCGCGCAATGCACCGTCACCGGTAAAATATTTTCCCCTGAAAGAAGTGAAATAAGTTTCTATATAGCGCTGATGGTCACCCCATATAGTCTTTGCTATACCCGGCCAGGGATATCTAATACAGAGATTGCCATCCACCTGATTTCGCGTAATCTCATTTCGCTTGCCATCCATCAATACCGGCTGAATGCCAGGTAGTGGCAGTGTGGCATAGGTTGGCTTGGTAGGTGTCACAAATGAAATGGGTGATATCAGAATCCCACCTGTCTCCGTCTGCCACCAAGTATCTACCAGAGGGCACTGTTTTCGTCCTATATGATCATTGTACCAGTGCCAGGCTTCCTCATTAATTGGTTCACCCACGGAGCCTATCACTCGGAGTGAACTGAGGTCATGTTTTTCTACATTCCCTATATCTTCTCGGGCCAAAGAACGGATAGCAGTAGGTGCAGTATAAAAAATATTCACACGATGCTTTTCGATTACTTCCCAAAACCGTTCTGGTGTAGGGTAAGTTGGTACGCCTTCGAAGAGTACAGTGGTAGCACCATTAGCTAGTGCACCATAAAGGATATATGAATGTCCGGTGATCCAACCCAGATCGGCAGTACACCAAAAGATGTCACTTTCTCTATGATTAAATACAGTCTTAAAGGTATAAGCAGTATACACCATATAGCCGGCGGTAGCATGAACCATACCTTTTGGCTTTCCCGTGCTTCCGGAAGTATATAATATAAATAGCGGGTCGTCTGCGTCCATAATTTCGGGCACATTATCCACAGAGGCTGCATCCAGAAGGGGCTGCAACCATTCATCCCTTCCTTCCATCATCGAAGTTTCTGCACCAGTCCTGCGGACGACAAGTACCTTTTCAACACCCGTATATGACTTGATTGCCTCGTCCACTGTTGGCTTCAGCGAAAACATTTTAGATCCTCTGTAGCCACCATCAGCAGTGATGATGACTTTAGACTCGCTATCCAATATTCGACGGGCGATGGCATTGGCTGAGAAACCACCGAAGACCACATTGTGCACAGCGCCTATTCGAGCACAGGCTAACATGGCAACTGCCAGCTCAGGTATCATAGGCAGGTAAAGACAAACTCTATCGCCCTTGACGACGCCCCGAGATCGCAATACATTGCACATCTTACCTACACGATCATACAGCTCCTGATAGGAAATGTGTAGCGCAGTCTCAGCAGGATCATTTGGCTCCCAGATGATGGCAGTTTTGGAAGCACTATCTGCCAAATGCCTATCAATACAATTTTTTGTAATGTTTAATTTGGCATTCAGAAACCACCGAAAATCAGCCTTTGCCATGTCAAACTTTAGAACCTTATCCCACCGCTGGTACCAGACAAAATTTTTATCTGCTATTTTATCCCAGAATTTTTTTGGATTCTGCACGGATTTCTTGTATTCCTTGAAATATTCAGGTAAGTCCCGGATTTGATATTTTGCCATTTTAAAATATAAAAAGATACCATCGTTTCTAGATTGATGTCAACTGAAAACCAAGTTAGCGATCAATGAGTTAGAAACAATTATTAGTTAAATTTCTCTGAAATAAATTCCAACAATTTATCATCTGTCATTTCATTCGTGGTAGACTGATCACTTTTGACCCTTTTAAATTGCGGTGTTGCTTCCATGAAATGAATAAATTGTTCCTGAGCTTTTCCAGGTCCTGTCACATGCACCTCTTCAGCATTCTGCATGTGATGTGCTATTTCCTTGAAGAATTTTTCTTGAATGGTTTTCTCAGCATTGTTTGCACTGTGCTCCGAAGAATGTTTTATATCATCCGGTCTATGAATATGCGCCAAAATTGTAAATTGATCTGGATTTGTTTCGTCTCTACCCAAGACAGTAGCCTTAACATTGTCCATCCAAATTCCGAATTGTTTTTTATGCTTCTTTTCCATGTTTAAATTTTCTGTTTGATTTGTGCTAAATTAGCAAATTATTGTCTCATATGAAACAAGACTTGGGTAAATTGTTCATTATCATTGGAGTTTTGATTACCGTTCTTGGTGTTCTGCTTTACTTTTTTGGAAATAGAGGATTTATGCCGGGTCACCTACCCGGTGATATAAAGTGGCAGTCTGGAAATACAACACTCTATATCCCGCTCACGACCATGATCTTAACTAGTCTCATTATCTCTTTAATTTTCTATTTTCTCAGAAAATAATAGCTCATTTACGACCGAAATCTGCCGGGATTTCACCCCAAGCTCTGGTATTCCATTTTAAGATTGGGTTCTCATATTTGTTGTTCTGCAACCACTGTTCAGCTTTTTCTATGAGCTGAAACAGAACTTCATTTTGATGATTCCGCAGCAGAGTTGTTTTTGCTTTCTTTGCTTTAACCCATGCCATGGCAGTCTTCGAGTCAGAATAGATGACCATGGTGTTGCGACCCTTGTTCTTAAGCATTGCCAATGCGTGCACCAAAGCCAGAAATTCACCCACATTATTAGTACCATTGGGATAGGGACCTTGCAGAAAAATCTGTTCCTTGCTGGCCGTATAGACCCCACGGTACTCCATCTTGCCGGGATTACCTTCACAGGCGGCATCGACTGAAATACTGTCTCCTATTATCCGGGACTCGAGGTCGAGTTGCGCCAAACCGCTCTTCTGGGCCGCAATTGCTTCGTTGTAATCTTCATAAGACTTAAACTGTGCACCCTTATACCCCTTTATCTGCCGTTGACACTCCGCCCAGGTGTGGTAGATTCCAGGCTTCTTGCCCTGAAGTACCAAATAATATTTCTTCTTCGTCCCCATATATGATAAAAGTAACCATTCTGTTTTATTTAAAGGCATTGTCGTACCTTTGCAGCTTTAAAAAAACTAACTGATAAGTGGCAACTCCACGTACTGTAGCATTTTATACCTTAGGTTGCAAACTGAATTATTCTGAAAGTTCAGCCCTTGCCCGGCAATTTGAGCATGCCGGCTATGCAGTAGTTCCATTCGATACTGAAGCCAATGTCTATGTCATAAATACCTGCAGTGTCACTGAGTCCGCTGACAAGAAATGTAGAACCATAGTTCGTCAGGCACAGCGCAGAGCACCTGATGCCAAAATAGTCGTAACGGGTTGCTATGCCCAGCTCAAACCGGAAGAGATAGCAGATATTCCCGGAGTGGATATCGTACTGGGTGCTGCAGAAAAGTTCTACATCGTTGATTTTGTTGAGCAAATAGTAAGTACAGCCGCAAAAAATA
Source organism: Saprospiraceae bacterium (assembly GCA_035426385.1). Taxonomy (GTDB): domain Bacteria; phylum Bacteroidota; class Bacteroidia; order Chitinophagales; family Saprospiraceae; genus Parvibacillus. Next base: position 2,418 of record DAOLZQ010000101.1, on the reverse strand, counting down.
TGGTTTCAGCAGGTGAAGTAAATCTGGCCAACCAGTTCCACAGTTCATTCTCCATGGGTGATCGTACCCGCTCTTTCCTCAAGGTACAGGATGGATGTGACTATAAATGCACTTTTTGCACTATTCCTCAAGCTCGTGGTGCCTCACGCAGCAATACCATTGATGAGATACTGAAAGATGTGCATCAGATAGCCGATCGTGGTATCAAAGAAATTGTACTTACGGGGATCAATCTAGGGGATTTCGGAAATGGTACTCAGGTTATCGAAGGCGTCAAACCTAGAAAATCAGACCTCTTTATAGACCTGATACAGGAATTGGAGCAGGTGGAAGGTATCGAGAGGTTCCGAATTTCATCAATCGAGCCCAACCTCCTGACAGAGGAAATCATTTCTTTCGTGACAAACAGCAAGAAATTTCTACCTCATTTTCATATTCCGCTTCAATCGGGAAGCAATGAAATACTTGCTCTCATGCGAAGAAGGTATAAAAGAGAACTGTATAGTGAAAAGATTGAATCTATTCGTCGACATCTACCGGACTGCTGCATCGGGGTAGATGTGATCGTAGGATTCCCGGGCGAAACTGAAGCGTTATTTCAAGAGACATATGATTTCATAAAGTCACTAGAAATCAGTTATATTCATGTATTTACATATTCCGAAAGGGCAAACACACCTGCGATAGAGATGCCCGGCTCTGTACCAATGCATCTGCGTCGTACCAGAAATGAAATACTTAGTGAATTATCCTCAAGAAAAAAATATGATTTTTGTTCTCGCTATGCAGGTACTACGCGATCGGTACTTATAGAGAAAGGCAAGGGAAATCAATTATCGGGTTATACCGACAATTACATTAAGGTACTCCTCCCCCACCGACCAGAACTTATCAACCAAATCATACCTATTACCCTAAATGACATCCAGCCCGATGGAACTTTTACAGGTGAATATCACCATCTGCAGAACACGCCGGAGCATGTGTGGTAGGGCCAGTTTGACTCATCTGGAGAGTGAACTAGAAGAAAGATTTCAGGCTACCTTCTATACCGAGGACATAGCACGGTACAATCCACTACCATCTTACAATATTGCTCCCACCCATGTACTTCCGGTGATTAGCATGGATGATAAAAAGCATTTTCTACCTGCAGCCTGGGGCTGGAACATAAATTCACCGGTACCATTTATGATCAATGCTCAGATCGAGCAGATCAACACAAAAAAGATGTTTGCCAAGTATTTGGATTATCATCGCTGCATCATACCGATGGATGGCTACTATGAATGGCTAAAAAAAGACAAACAAAAGATTCCGTATCGCATCGTATGTACAGACCGATCGCTCTTCGGTGTGGCGGGACTGGTAAAAGAAGAAAAGTCTAAATCAGGTGAATCTGAGCTGCACTTCGTGGTGATCACAAGACCTGCCGAGCCGTCTATCGCCTGGCTTCACGAGCGCATGCCTTTAATTCTGACAGAAGAATGGGAACAAAAATGGCTCGATGGTGAGTTTGAGGAAAAGTGGATGGAAATACTTTCAGAACAAATGGCTTACAACCTTAAAGTGTATCCGGTATCTTCACTCGTCAATTCGGTCAAGAATAATTCTACTGACCTCATTTCTCCACAATCAGTGGATAACTATATTCAAGGAGATCTATTTTGAAAATAATCGCTAAAATAATCAGTGTCCTATTTCATCCTTCATTGATGATCACCTATGCGTTCATCCTATTCTTGATTATAAATCCTTATATATTTGGAGTAGACCGATTTCTACTCAGGACTCCACTTTTATTTTCAGTTATATTTCTTTCATTTTTATTTCCGGGTGGTACTGTATTAATGATGAGAAAGTTAAATTTGATCTCAGGCATCACTCTACAGAATCCCAAGGAAAGAATCGGGCCATACATTGCAGCTATTATTTTTTATCTTTGGCTATACATCAATATACGGTCAAACTTTGAAATTCCAGAACTTTTTAAAAGCCTAGTTCTAGGCTCAACCATCTCACTTTGTTTGCTATTTTTTTTCAATAATTTTAACAAAGTAAGTGCTCACATGGCCGGCATGACGGGATTATCAATGTTCACTTTATTCCTGATATACACTCCACATTCCGGTATGATTAGTTTGTCCCTTCTCAGCCCCGTATTCGAGCGAATACCGGCTTTGCTTCCGGCGCTTGTAATATTCTGCACCGGACTAGTGGGCTATGCACGTATTGAATTGGGTGTACATACACTGAAGCAGATATGTGGTGGCTTCATGATCGGCCTTTTTAGCCAAATGATCGCCTATATCGTTTATTTCAAATGAGATTTTTGAAATAGAGTAGTACTTAAGTTCTTTTTTAAGGTATTTATAATCTTACTAAAGGAATAAAATAAGAATCTTTAGACTTCGCGCC
>DAOLZQ010000100.1:0-8526 GCA_035426385.1 Saprospiraceae bacterium | reverse complement strand
GTCTTTGTTTTTTCAAAATTATTATAAATCGCTCGATTTAAGCAATTTGTTACATTGGAGCATGTTGGCACATTGGCGAATTAGCGCTTTGGTCTTTCGCTGAATCTAAGGCATAAAAAAGGCCCGCCAATTGGCGAGCCTTCAACTTTCGTTTTGGTTCAAATAAATGGTCTCAAAGTATATTTTGCATTAATGAATGCGCACTGAATTGTGGTTTATTTAATTCTAACCATTCGTCTTACAACGGCTTCGGTAGCATTAGATATTTCATATATTAAAACACCTGTAGCAGATAGCTCATTTGAAGATATTTCAAACTGATGTAAACCTGCATTGCTGTTTCTTTCTTTCTCAAGGATTAATCGACCATTCAAGTCATAAACTTTTAGCGTCACTTTTCCTGATTCAGTAGTGGTATAATTAATTATTGTCTGATCTGCAAATGGATTTGGTCTATTCTGCTCCACATTTAGAATGTGTACAGGTGCTGCGTCACGGAAAGATAATTGTACTCCTTCCGCATTTCCATTTATATCATAACCTTCATTGACTAAACTTCCGTAGGCAATGTGTATTGCATCAGCCACATTCATATCATTTGTTGCCAGAACAGTAATTGTGATTGCCTGATTTCCTACTGAACTAGCTTGCTCATCTCTAAGTACACTGATCAATAATTGATTGTCATCGGTAAGTCGATAGTTCTCCGCATTCATTACAAATCCGTCAGCACTGATAGATTCGATAATTAAAGCAGGATTCAACTGTAAGGCTATTTGTAATCCACCCATCAAATTCCCTTCTGATCTATCCATTGTAATTTCAAAAGATTGACCTCTGGTCAGTTTTGTGTTGTCGACTACAAAATTGTAACCCGTATTTCTAATAGAGATTCCTCCATCATTTAGTCCTACTGTAACAGTACCATCTACATCGCCTAGCTTCACACCTACGAAGTCGACGTTGTTGCGCCTGCTATCTGTGCTTGTCTGAATAGACTGTGGATAGTTCTCTGCTATTGCATTAGATGGATTGATGAATTGATAATTTTTATCAATAAATTTCCAACTTTTACCGGAGGCAAACTGATCTATTTTCCCAAGTACCAATTGTCTGATCATCACGATATCCAGACCGGTAATCTTACCATCTTCACTGACGTCAGCAGAGATCTGTCTGTAAGGTGAAGTTAATAGATTTCTTCCCAAGATGTGGTTTTGAATTTTGATAATGTCACCCGTACTTACACCATTAAGTGGTAAAGCATCTTCAAATGGTTCGATGTCATACATTTTATTTTTCTCTACATAGCGGAGCGCATATTCACCGTGTACATCTGTTGTATTGGACATACCATCTTTGGTTTCCACTTTCACATCCGGAATACCCAGATCAGAATCAGTATAAATTAATCCGGAAATAGTCGGTATAAGTCCATCAGGACATGGGAACATATTATCCTGCAACTGCAGTAGTGCATATGCAAAATCTTGGTTGCCTGATTTGTCAGTGACATAGATGGCCACCTGGAAGGAAGAATCAATCGGATCATCACAATCAAATGTCCTCAGATTGTCGGCGACATTGGGGCTAAAGGAGAAGGTCACTGGTGCATTGCCAGGACAACCAGCTACAGAGGCTACATTAAACAATTGTGCATTGAGCGTGATGGTATGATTGGCCATCAATTCAGTAACCAAATTATGAAGTATTACAGTTGGCTTTTTGTTATTGGTCAGTGTAACTAAGAATGTTTGCTCAGATACATTACCACATCCGTCGGTCGCATAAAATCGCACTTTATGCACACCCAGTGGTAAATTGACATTGATGATGCGACCATTGCCGGTGAAATCCCAGGTCGGTATGATGTCATTGAAATTAAAGTCAATCTTGTAAGAGTAGAAGACTACTCCACACTCATCAGTTGCGGTGGTAGAAATAATGAACTGCTTGCCAGCGCAATTGTCAGTAGTCTCATTGATATCTGCATGTGGCACAAATTCAGGTGCAATGCTATTGCTAACCATGATCACCTGAGCAAAAGTAATCTTATGAGCCAGCATATAATCGTTGTCATGTGACTCAGACAGGCACCAGTCGATGATGGTCCAATTACGTACTATCTTGTAACAAATACCGGGTACATTCTGATAAACATCGTCTCTGAAGTTCATCATTAAATTATGACAACTACTAATACTTCCCTTTAATCTCGGTCTGTAAAGACCACCGAAATCAAAGTCTTTGATGTCATCTATGTTGCAAACACCATTATTGATTACTGTATCCTGAGGTCTATAAAAATCATCTCGAACTAACTCGTCACCATCAGACACTACATCTATACGTTGTGTCAGAATAGCACTATTTGCTCCATCAGTATATTGGAACTTTCTTATGAAATAACCGTAACCACAGTTGCTCAAGTGGTATTCAGTAGGTAACTCAGTGATAGTAAGTGCACATACACCTATAATCAAGCCATCCTTAAAATTAATTCTATTAATAGAATATGAATTTCGTCCTGATTCAGTAGAGACATAAGTCCCAAAAGAAGCAGCTAAATTATCCCTATCAAATGGGAAAGTACAAACGATAGTCAGGTTTGGAAGCGTAAATCTTACGTCTGGTTTATTCTTGTTCTGGACAGTGACACTAGCCATACACGTATTCTTGAGTCCGCTCGCATCGGTAACTTCCATCAACACCAAGATGGGATTATTGTCCACATCACAGCAATAGAAATCGATATAATCTCTGAATTCAACATTCTGAGGATCACCATCCCTATTACAGTCGGCATTCATTCGTCTTATTTTTACGCTCACAGGTCCACAACCATTATCATGCGAACCATTGTTAATGGCTCCGGCATACATACGGCCACTACCCAAATTCGTGAGGCTGACAATTGCATCTTTACAAATGGCTACGGGTGCTTCATTATCATTCACTGTAACTATCATAGTATCTCTGATGATATTACCACAGCCGTCTGCGACGATATAGATAATTTCATTTTCTCCTATAGGAAGTGTGATATTAAACCCACCATTTTGAACCTTGTGTCCACCCGGATATTTTACATCCACTGTACCTGTGTGATTGCATATATCATAGACCGATATAGCAGGAACGCTGTAGGTAGCTGTGCATAGCCCACTATTAGTAGAAATAGTGACATCAGGTAATGAAGTTATAACCGGTGGAAGTGTATCATTGATCATGATGGTTTGTAGTATGGTTAGCTCTTGCTCACCAGAACAACGCCAGTGACTGATAGTCCAGGTTCTCATTATTTTTGTCAGGCAACCCGCAAAAATGACGCGGTCGCTATAGCTGGTAGCTATATTACAGACTAGCTCCAGAGAGCTTGGATATAGTGCAATACTGTCACTACCGATGGTCGGTACGCCGGTTACTGATGGCGCAGGATGTCCCTCTGAATCTAGAGCAAAAATATCATTACAATAAAGATTTACAGTTGGTAGACCATTAATATCCGCCGTATCTGGCAAGAGTAGATTGATAGTCTGAGTACAAGTATCACTGATATTGCCGGACCCATCTACTAAATAAAATGTTCTGTACACCTGTCCGATATAAGCCGAACTGCGACGATCATTGCAATCAAAGTATTCTGTGTTGTTCTCCAGTTCTACCATCTGTACATCGCCTGCACAATCTACTATTCCACCAATATTTGGAAATATAGGAAGGGTGTAACACGGTATTTCCGCCACAGAAGGACAATCAAATTGGGGTGCTATCTTATCTTGGAACAAATGTGTATTCCAACAGGTATTATTTGGTGAATTCCCGATTTCAGAGATTTCGATAACATACGTCTTATCTTTCAGGACATAGGGTACATTGGTGTTTAGTATAAATCCATCTGCAAAGAGCGTATCAGTGCCGGATTCCAGAATTTGTCCATTCATTGCAGTACGCAGTACGATCTTTTTTTGAAGGCTGCAATTTCCACCCTGCGCTACCAATGAATTTGCCACTAAAGTAGCATGGCATTCTGCATCCAGGCCTATATTGGATGAAAAGCAAGATAAAGTACAACCCGCATCAGTGCTGCTGGGCACAAAACTGATACATTTAGTACGTTCGAGTAACGTCGGACTGTTGTAAGATTCTGAATAATAAGTAGCCGGTGTATCGCCATTCTGAAGACCTATGGTCGCGCTAGCTCCATTATTTCCTTCACTTCCGTCAGACACTTCAGATCCATAGATGGTATCGCCATAGACGAACCTGATTTCATTGGTGGTTTCAAAGAATAATACTTGAAAACTTATAGTACCGGTACTTAGTACCAGCGGCGTGGTGGAAAGTGCTTTTCGTACATTACTCCATTGTATGGTAAATACTCTATATGGGGCTGCACCACTTACCTGATAAAAAATTGCGGCATCACTAGCGTCTCGTCCCTGGAAATCCCAATGTGGCATTAAGGCACCTTCAGGAACCAAGTCCGGATCAGTAACAGGCAATGCTGTATTCATCCTCGTCAGGCGGCCGGCGAGCTTATCGAATAGTATAAAACCATGTAGACTAGCTCGCATGTCAGGTGTAGAGTAGCCAACTCCAAAATAGGCGAAATCAAACGGCATCGGAATATCATACGTGCGGTTAGCACCTTCAGTAGGAACTGTGCCAGTAGCACTAATGTCATTGAAAGTCGTAGTACAACTACGATTTACATTGTAAAACTGCGCCTTTGCTCCGAAATAGCAGAGCAGGAACAACATGGGCAGTAGAGTCCGCCAAAGTACAGATGCGGAAACACCGCTTTTGTAACCGGGAGACCTTCCCTTTGTTAAAAAATTGAATTGTGTAGTGTTCTTCATGAGACTAATTAATTTGATTAAAACAAAATAACTATGTGACCCCTTGCGGAGTCGCATATATCTTAATACTGTATGGGATGGCTATAGGTTGCACGCTATAAACCTGGATAGCACAAAAGTAACATATTACTATTAATCGTAATATATTTCATATTAAGTTTTTTTATAATATTTAAATAATTTATTTTTAAATATTTATCTATTAAGAATATGTTTAATGTATAATATTGGGAATCAGGTATTTGTAGAAAGATATCAAGCAGTGTAAAGTTGGAGCAGTATTTTGGTCAGTATGAAATAAAAGTGAATTTAACTCATACTATATACCGCTTACGACGCCGAAGTACCTTTTAAAGGTCTAGCCGAGTTGATTTGAGCTAAAATTTCGCCTCAGAATATTTGAAGAATGAGACTCCTTAAAAAAAAAGCCACTTCAAAATGTGAAGTGGCTTTGTATTCATAGCAGCTATTCTTGCAATAGATGTAAGTTAATAGCGGTAATATTCAGGTTTGTAAGGACCATCGACACTTACACCGATGTATTTTGCCTGTTCCTCGGTGAGTTCTTCCAGCTCAACGCCGATTTTTGCCAGATGTAGCTTAGCTACCAGTTCATCCAGGTGTTTAGGCAGTACATATACTTTGTTCTCATACTTATCTCGGTTTCTCCACAGCTCCAATTGTGCAAGTACCTGATTTGTAAATGAATTGGACATGACGAAAGAGGGATGGCCGGTAGCACAACCCAGATTCACCAGGCGACCTTCAGCCAGTACAATAATATCATTATCACCTACTCTGTACAGATCGACCTGGGGCTTGATTTCAACTTTGGTATTGCCGTGAGTTTTATTCAACCACGCCATGTCTATTTCATTGTCGAAATGGCCGATGTTACAGACGATCGTCTTATCCTTCATCGCTTCGAAATGTTCTGCTCGAATGATATTCTTATTACCAGTGGCAGTCACAATAATATTGGCATCGGGAATGGCATTTTCCATTTTTTTGACCGCATAGCCGTCCATAGCAGCTTGAAGTGCACATATAGGGTCTATCTCAGTGACGGTAACTCTACAACCTGCTCCTCGAAGCGAAGCTGCAGATCCTTTTCCAACGTCACCGTAGCCGGCCACAACTGCTACCTTACCGGCGAGCATCACATCAGTAGCTCTGCGGATGGCATCTACCAGTGATTCTTTACAACCATATTTATTGTCAAACTTTGATTTGGTTACCGAATCATTGATGTTTATAGCAGGCAATGGCAATGCTCCATTCTCCATTCGCTCATAGAGTCTGTGCACACCGGTAGTAGTTTCTTCACTGATGCCTCTGATATTGGCTACCAGTTCGGGATAACGATCCAGCACCATATTGGTCAGGTCTCCACCATCATCCAGAATCATATTCAGTGGCTGATTGTCTTCAAATGCAAACAGAGTCTGCTCGATACACCAGTCAAATTCCACTTCATTCATTCCCTTCCAGGCATAGACAGGAACACCAGTAACAGCTATGGCAGCGGCAGCGTGATCCTGAGTAGAAAAGATATTGCAAGAGCTCCAAGACACCTCGGCGCCGAGTTCTATCAGTGTCTCGATGAGTACCGCCGTCTGTATGGTCATGTGCAGACAACCGGCTATTCGAGCGCCTTTTAGTGGCTTTTCTGTGCCATATTGTTGCCTGAGCGCCATGAGCCCGGGCATTTCAGCCTCTGCGAGCATCATTTCCTTACGTCCCCAGTCGGCTAAAGAGATGTCTTTAACTTTATAGCCCAATTTTTGATCGGTTAATTCCATTTATCCATTTTTGATTTAGGGTGCAAAAGTACGGACTTTCAGGGAAATAAAGTACATTTTTCAAGAGATAATTCATAGAGTATTAGATTCTTACAAATTGAAAGAGCGCCAGTGCGACTCTCATTTTGATCGGCTATTACCCACTTTAAATGATGATTGTTAATTGATGATTGGTATTTTAGGATTATTTTTAACTTTCTCACCATTTAACACTTTCTAACAATCTCCCCGGCTCACTCCCGGAAATAAATGATATACGCTGAATGCAAAATTTATAAGCGCAAAACTTACAAACCATATTGGAAATATCTTGAAAACTTTATCATTCTCAATTTGCCTAATTCTGAAAAAAGTAAATGCTAGAATAAATAACAGTATACCCAAAAAGACGAGTACTAGATAAGTAGATGAAAAATCCATAAATCCATTTGTAAAGATGGTAATAAAATAAACAATCAACATCGAAGCAATCACCACTCGATATGAAACCGGTTTTAAATCTTACATTTTTTGAAATTTCAGTGTTTGATTGATTTGTTACTCTTTTCAAGGTATTTTCACTTCCAACTATCCTGTAATTCCTCCGGGTGAATTTAAGTGCATTAAAGAAAGAGAGAAAGAAAAGCATGCTGCAGGCTCGTTAACTAATCGTCAACAATAAAAAGCTTAACATACCTATCAGTCTGGAAAAGCAATGACCGGCAATGCCCGCAAGTTCAAGTTTTACAGCAGGTGATGTCGATCAGCAGTGTGGTACCATCACGTATGACTTCAAGTTGCTATAAATGTCTTAGAATTATTTTTTGGTATGATAAAATCAACTATTTACCTGCTTTAAATACTGAATCACAGATTTCGGTTTCAATAGCTTTGTTGTAAAACAAATCATTGACCTCGCATTCATGCTGCAATACTGCCTCCATCAGAGACTGATCCTTAAACTCTACTGTATCACCTATTCGCAACCCAACATTCTTATAGAAGCATGAACGATGATCTATAAATGAAATTGTAATAGTTTCATCTTTCATTGTAAAATAAATCTCGCGTGGCTCGTGTGGCGTTAATAATTCCCGACTCACCCAAACCTCTTTATTTTTAAAATCAAAAAAAACTTCTTTAAATTTTAAAAAGAAAGCAGCGCCGATTACATCCGCTTTAATAGCTGGAACATAATCTATTTTGATATCACGGAATATTATGTCATTATAGTTAATATTACTTATTAAGGATTGAATCTGGATAAACTTATTAGATTCATAAAGTGTGGAGATTGCTACATCGCTACTATACACTTTGTCATTTTCTAAATCACATTGCTCACCTATCAATACCTCTCCATTAAACCCGGTATCAATAATTAATTTGCGCGCTTTACCTGTCCAATTTAACTTTAAGAAATACTTATTTCCGAGAAATGGCTTTATCATATTCATTACTACAAATTCAGAACGTCTTGATTCCGGTAATGCGCTATTAAAATCAATCTGTCTTAAGTCATTGATATAGTGAATGGTTTTGTCTCTAAACAGCTCAATCCCCAGTACTAAACTTATTCCAAGACAAGTAGTGTCGGTAATAATACACGGAATATTATTTTCAATCCGCGCGACACCGGCAATATTGAGATTACACTTTACTTTCCGTATGAAAGCAGAATGTCCAGTCGCATCTGTACCATAAACAGGTAAAATCGATTTACTATCCAATTGAATAGGGGAAAATAAAAATGTACCGGAGCCGGAATCAAATGAATATTTTCTTCCTGAAATAGAATCAAAACACACCGGGACACCCATAATTAATTTGTAAGCGATCTGACCATTCAAATCGCTTACAAATAATAGCGTCGTTACAATTAA
>DAOLZQ010000099.1:0-8597 GCA_035426385.1 Saprospiraceae bacterium | reverse complement strand
TAATTATTTTAAACCCATATTTTCAAATTCCGAAACACAACGCATGTCTGAATATTTAGTTGATCTAAACATTCACCATTAATCAATACCAAGGGAGATTGAAAACTAAAAAGATTTGCAAATCAAAATGATAATATGCTAAAGCCTCATTCTTCATTCATCCTGACAGTAAGGGTTCCGTTTTTTCATCACATATTACCATTTTCTATGCTGCTTTTGGGCAAATAATCCTATTTTCATGCCAAATAATCAGCATGAATCGGAAAGAATTTCTCAAGCATAGCGGAGTAGCTGCAGCTACCGTATTATTCACTCCGAAGTCGATCTTTTCCAAACCAACTCAAAAAATGGTGCGCCTCGGCTTTATAGGTACTGGCTTGCGTGGACAGGATCACGTCGAGCTGGCAGCCCGTCGAAAAGACGTGGAGATAGTTGCCATCTGCGACATTAATGATCGTATGCTCACCGATACCTTCAAGATAATTTCCAACAAAAAGAAACCTAAACCAACCGTGTATACCGGCAGCGTAAATGCCTGGAAAGAAATGCTGTCCCGTGAAAAACTGGATGGTGTCATCATCGCCACGCCCTGGGAATGGCATACCCCCATGATTCTGGGCTGTATCGAAGCCGGCATTCGCTATATCGGTACTGAGGTGATACTCGGCATCACACTTGAAGATCACTGGAATGTAGTGCGCATGTCCGAGAGCAGCGGCGCGCACGTGATGATGCTCGAAAATGTCTGTTATCGTCGGGATGTGATGGCTGTGCTAAATATGGTGCGTCAGGGTGTATTTGGCGAACTGATTCACCTACAGGGCGGATATCAGCACGACCTACGCGCAGTCAAGTTTAATGATGGCGTCCATCCGTATGATCATGGCGTTGAATTTGGCGAAAAAGGCTTTTCAGAAGCCGCCTGGCGAACCAATCACAGCGTGCATCGCAATGGCGATCTCTATCCCACTCACGGTATCGGTCCCATCGCCGAAATGATTAATATCAATCGGGGCAATCGTTTTATCTCGCTCTGCTCCTTCTCATCGAAGAGCCGCGGCCTGCACAAATACATCGTCGATCAGGCCGGTGAAGATCATCCCAATGCAAAAGTGCGCTTTAAACTAGGTGATGTGGTGACCACCAACATCAACTGTGCCAATGGAGAGACTATTCTGCTACAACATGATACCAGTCTGCCTCGTCCATATTCTCTCGGATTCCGGGTACAAGGAACAGAAGGTATCTGGATGGACCTGAACAACTCGATTTACATAGAAGGCAAATCTGCCAAACCACACGTTTGGGACAATGCCACTTCCTGGCTCGATAAATATGATCACCCGCTCTGGAAAAGGTGGATAAAAGAGACGGAAGATGCCGGACATGGAGGTATGGACTTCTTTGCTCTTAATGCGTTTGTGGAATCTATTAAAAGACAGGAACCTACACCGATGGATGTATATGATGCCGCCAGCTGGTCTGCTATCACTCCACTCAGCGAAACTTCTATAGAACTGGGCAATCAGACTGTCGAATTTCCCGACTTTACTTCAGGCAACTGGATGAATAGAAAGCCGGTGTTTGCACTTGGTGAAGAGTTTTAAAATAGAACTTCATGTTTGAAGAAATTCTGAAGGCCTATGGCCTTCCCCCGGCCGATAAAATCATACCGATCAATTCCGGCTTGATTAATTCTACATGGAAAGTTTCTACCTCTACCGAAGACTTTATTTTGCAGAAAATAAATCAAAATGTATTTAAAAGGCCGGAGTACATCGACGAAAATATTCGACTCGTCGCAGATTATATGCACCACAATTACCCCACAGAGATCTTCCCACAACTAATCCGGACGCATGAAGGGCAGACTATTTTGGAATACAAAAATGAATTCTTTCGACTATTTAGTTTTATCCCTGGCAGCAAAACCATCGACATCGTCCGCACCCAAGAACAAGCCTACCAAGCTGCCTATACTTTTGGGAAATTCACCCGCCAATTAAATCAATTTCCGCTTGAAAAATTGCACATCACACTGCCTGGCTTTCATGACCTAATACTCAGGAACAAACAATTTAAACAAGCAATTAAAGCCGCTTCTCCGGAAAAATTAAAAGAATGTAATTCACTAATTCGACGATTGGAACTATACCATTTTGTCACAGACATATATGAAGGCATAGTAAAGAATAAATTATTGCCGCTGCACATCATCCATCACGATACTAAGATCAGCAATGTGCTTTTCAGCGATGATGATCAGGCGATCTGCCCTATAGACCTGGATACCATTATGCCTGGCTACTTCGTCAGTGACGTGGGAGACATGATGAGGACTTATCTTTCCTCCTCAGATGAAAATGAATCCGACTTGAATAAAATTTCAGTCCGACCCGCTTTTTATTCAGCAATTATTTCCGGCTATACCGAAGGAATGCAGGATAATTTAAATGATATTGAAAAGAAATATCTTTTTTACTCCGGCCAGTTTATTATTTATATGCAGGCACTTCGCTTTCTCACCGATTATTTGATGGATGATGTATATTATGGCGCAGCTTTCCCCGGTCAAAATATCTTGCGCGCCGAAAATCAATTGACACTATTAGAAAGATATAATGACCTTAATTTATTGAAATAGGAACTTATAAAAAGACTACCATGAAAATTAATGCGCCAGCTCTTTAGCCCAATTAAATTTAGAGGAAATGGGTAGTTTAGTGGACCATTACTTCTCTCAAAAATCTATAATTCTCGTTTCAAATCATAAGATTTCTCATCCACCCTTCGATGGCTTTGAAAAGACAGTTCTATTCTTGGCAGAGAGAGGGCGCTGAAATAGTCTTAAGCTGATGTCAAAAGTTAAATGCTAATCAAGTAAAACGACCTAGAGACTATATCACCTTCACCCAAAGTACTAATATGCTAACACGCCAATATGCTAATGCGCCAATGCGCTAACTTTATATTTTTACTATTTTTCTCATCACAATTCCATTTTCATTTTGTATTTCTAAAAAATAAATCCCCGGAGACAAATCACTCAGAGAAATTTCATGGCCAACCGAGGATTTGCCACTCAGTTTGATCAGTCCGCTCACGCTATACATGGTAAACTTAAATTCGCCCAAATCCGTAAGATTATTATCAACAATTATCCGATCATTTGTAGGATTGGGATAAACAATAAGTTTATCTATGAGATAATCGCCTTTTCCTGACAATTTATTATCTTTAAATACACAGTTTTGAAGGGCCACATACTTGGGGTTATTTATATCACCGAAACTTTCTTTTACGCCCCAACTGCCCCACTTGGAATATATACCATGCGATGAAAAATGGCACATGACATCTCCAATGGTATCATACCAGGAGTCTAGATATTGACAGTACGCATCTTGCATTGCCGGGTGGTGATTTGCTGCATTTAACTTTTCTGTCAATGCATCAATATTCACATTATTTCCCGTAGCTACCAAGTGTTGACCCGCTTCATAGCAGAGCAATCTCAATCCATACTCATCAGCGACTACTTTATTTTCTAAAGCCCATTGGGTAGTTTGTGGAATAGTGGCTACCATGCGTTGAATTATTTCTTCAAGGGTTATGGAATTCACCTCACCATTAGTTACAATATCATCCGCTGTAGAACCGCTGAAGTATGGTGCGATAGCAACAGCGCTTGCTTTGACCTGGGCAGGATTATAAAACGGATCATTAAAATAAGTGATTAATTGATTTGTAATCCAACTATTTGCAGCTTGTGTCGGGATAATTTTTATTAATCTGCTGTCGTCTGCAAACACATCTTCAAAAGCTTTAAAAATATCTGCAGATCTTTTAGAGGTATATTTCCAAGTCCTTTCCCAAGGCTGCCCGGTATAACCTAATTCTTGTGCAAATGCAGCGCAGTCCTGATTCTGAGAGAAAATACTGTTCCACACTTCATTGCTATATTCGAGGTAAATTTTGGTTGAGCCGTTAAGACTATTTTGCAATAGAGTGGCCAACTGATTTAAGTAATTATCATCAGCCTTATGTGGAATATTAATCCAGATATCTTTCCCGGTGAGAATCGCTAGTTCTATTATATATTCCCAGGAAACACCACTTTCCAGTGATTGTGTATAATAATTTTGTGGAGATCTATCCGACCAGGAGGAGACTATAGAATTATTTGTCCGTGTAAAATCCATAAAACGAATGACTTGAAAATCTTTTAAGAAAGTGAGAAACTCGTCCGTAAAAGTTTTAGTCTGATATGAATTAATATAATTGGGATAGATGAATTTAATATCAGATATCGGATCTGATATTTCAGAGCGTCTTATCTCCAACATAACTGATCCTGAGACCTCTACCATGGTATCTACAGGACAACTGTAAGTACCGGAGGCACCAAATACCATTCTCACTTCACCGCTACCGGCTACTTTTAATCTATACCTACCCTGGGGTACCGCATCTCCTATGTCCCACAGCATAAGTGCTTTTACTATCTGAGGCGGATGTACGCCATCATTGTAGGGAATCTGTATCGGATAGCCGTTGGCGTTTAATGGAATCAGAATGTGCGTATCCCATTCGCCACCATCGGTGACATCACTTGAGGTCCACTCTCGGCACTGCTTGAATGCATCAGTAAAAACAAATTCGGTAGAATAATCGGTTACTGATGCCAGATTTATTCCGATTGGCTTAGTTATCTGGCCGAAGACAGAAGAATAAATAATACTTAAAATGAGTAGAGAAAATGTCTTTTTCAAATGTCGCTGTTTTAATTTATGCCTTTCAATATTTAATGAAATTGCGATGCGTTCTTAATTTTCAAAGATACATTCTTTATAATTCTCTTAAAGCATCTTTAAAACCTATCTTCATTCTGGAGGCGTATAAATTTCTTACTCTGGATGGAGGTTAAGGTTGCCATCCTAATTGAGAAAAAAATCCCGCAGATCTCGCAGATCAACGCAGAAAAATGAATAAGAACTTCCGTCTTCGTATCCGTTCGCTGTCGTTACTTTAATTTTCAGAGGGCCCACCCCCCAACCCCCGCCAGCGGGGGAAATTTAAGTAAGTATACTCACGGAGTTTAGGCACGACATTTGCAATTCGCGCATGCCAGAGGGAAAAAAGCCGTTACCCAGCGATAGTCCGCAGCAAGGGATCAGAAGCGAAGTCTTTCGCTTCCTCGAGCTGGCGGCGGTTTTTGCAAAGCAAAAAATCGCCTTTAACGGCAAGCCTTTTTTGTTTACTTTTTTTGGCGACTGAAAAAAAGTAAAAGCCATGCCGGCTCGAGGCAAGAAATGGAAGTGTTATTTTACACTTACTTTATTCATGAAGGCGGGACGCAGGAGCAGTCAGTTCGCTCACTGAAGATTAGTTTTACACTAACTTTATTCTAGGAAGCTGGACGCAGGTGCGTCCAGTTCCCTCACCAAAGATGGCAATCCATCTTCGGCCCTGTGGGCTGCGTTCGCTCACATCGCCACTCCAACGGTGTGGGTGGACAGAATTAAAATTAAACTCATTGCAAATAAATTTGAGATAATATATAATTAAATCTAATGATGAATGCATCGAAAATCTACAAAATCTCATAGATACGTAATTAGAAAACATGGCTCTAATTGAGAAAAAAATCCCGCAGACCTCGCAGATCAACGCAGAAAAATGAATAAGAACTTTCGTCTTCGCGCTTCTGTACGCTGTCGCTTAGGCCATGCAAGGCATAGCTCAGGCGCTCATAAGCTGCAGAAAAAAAGTAAGACTATCCTATTGTTCACCACATTTCGTCCTTAGATTTCCTACTAGCGGGGGGTCAGAGGGAGGCTCATAAGATTGTCTTGGTAAGCTGCTAGCGCAGCGTTCCAATTCGGCCAATTGTGAAACCTATTGTATTTTCGCACTTTATTTTTTCTTAAAAAACAACCATTATTATGGACCCCTCTGAAGAAAACTATCTGGAGATCAACCGTCAGTCCTGGAATGAACGAACCCGTATCAACCTCAACTCTACATTTTATGACCAACCGGGGTTTCTGGCGGGCAAATCATCTCTAAATGATATAGAGCTTGCTCTGCTCGGTGATATCGCGGGCAGGAGTATCTTGCATCTACAGTGTCACTTTGGACAGGATAGTATTTCACTGAGCCGGTTGGGAGCAAACGTTACCGGCGTAGATCTGTCTGACAGTGCCATAGAGGCTGCACGTGAACTGGCGGCTAGAACGCAGTCGGATACTCAGTTTATTTGCTGCGATATATATGACTTGCCCAGTCAGTTGGAGGGACAGTTTGACCTTATCTTTACCAGCTATGGTGTGATTGGCTGGTTGCCGGATTTGGACAAATGGGCCGGTCTTATCGATCACTATTTAAAGCCTGGGGGTCAGTTGGTCTTGGTAGAATTTCATCCCGTGGTTTGGATGTTTGATGATCAGTTCTCCCGCATCAAATACGATTATTTTAATACCGGCGCCATCATCGAATCCTTCACCGGCACCTACGCGGCCAAAGATTCCTCTTGCGAGCTGACAGATGTGAACTGGAACCATCCACTGCGTGATGTGATAGGCAGTCTGCTGACAATAGGACTAACACTTAGTTCATTCGAGGAATATGATTATTCGCCCTATGATTGCTTCAATTCAATGACCTTCATCTCCCCCGGCAAGTATCAGATCATCGGCCTTGAGGGAAGATTGCCTCTGGTGTATAGCCTGGTGGCGAGGAAGAGGAAGGTATTCTTTAACCACGATTGAATACTTGTATATTGAAATCAGCAGCCCGGAACAACTGGATTTCCATCGGGCCAGATAAACTGCTTTCCGTCAAAACAGAATGTTCCACCATTTATACTAAACCATAGCATACCTGACTTGTCCTGAGAGATGTTTCTAACTGCATACTGCATAGGTGATCTATAATCCCACAATTCATAGGGATCGAATTTTCTCTTATCATTTTTGCGCGGATCGACATTTCTGAAAGCTTCTCCATCAAAACGACTTAGTCCGGAGTTGGTTCCTACCCATATTATTCCGTTATTATCTTCATGAATGACGTAAACAACATTACCTTCTAGACCATTATTTTCGTAATAGTGGATAAATGCTTTGGTCTGTTCATCTTTCACCTTACTCTCGACTGCTTTGCGATAGATACCCTCTCCTACTGTGCCCAACCAGATATTACCCGACTGGTCATTAATTAAACTGTAGCGCTGCTGAGTCGAGTTATTCATGATCTCGGCCATCTTCTTTTTGATACTCGTTTGTTCGTCAACCTTTCCGATCTGCGTGAGATCTACTTGTGACTTACAGGAAAATAATACGGGGCAGATTAACATCAATACCCTTAATAATGCGCTAAATTTCATTTGTGTTAATTTTATTTCAAATGTACGGGCACCCTACTACGTAAGAAGTAAATGAATGTAAATTAGTGTAAACACAATCTAAAACAGTTTAAATGAATAGGTATTTACTGTAGCTTTGTATGATGAAGTCGCCTTTGTATAGCTATATCATTTCTCTATTATTGGTTCTCTTGCCCTTTATGGTACAGAGCAATACACCCAAGTCAACTATAGAACGACACAGAGAAGTGGCGCTCAGAATGGTGGGTCACCAAGTATTGTTAAAATCGGGTGATAGCTCCTCCCGAGTTTTACCCATCACACATAGGGGTGATAGTTATACGATACGATTTGAATCCGGCTTTCACTTTCTTCCTGAAGAACTAAAGTCCACCATCGATCGCTTCATGACTAAAGCTGACTTAGGAGAGCACTATACGGTAGAAGTACAACAGTGTGATAGTGGAGAGGTAGTATATAGCTATGAAATCGGAACCACTATCTCTACCAACCTGGTGCCTTGCAGTGGCAGAGCAGTGCCGAGCAATTGTTATAACCTGGTATTTACTTTCCAGGATGCAAATATAATTGGTGCGACCGATCAGCTTGATTCTTCCGCTCTATCCTCTCCGCTAAGAAAGATTGCCAAAATGGGGAGCTGGCCCATTTATCCTTTTCTAATTATTGGGATATTGCTGTTGGGAGGGGTTGTAGCTACTTTCAGAAAGAAATCAATACCGGCTGCTGATCAGACTCATTTAATTACTATTGGTTCCTTCACCCTGGACACACGTAGCATGGAACTTATACACGGCAAAGATAAGACTTACCTCTCGGGTAAGGAATCTGATCTGCTCTTAATGTTGACCCAAGAGGCAAACAATACGATCTCTCGCGAACGGATACTTCAATCCATCTGGGCAGATGAGGGAGATTATATCGGTCGTACCTTAGACGTCTTTATCTCCAAGCTCCGCAAGAAACTGGAAGCTGATCCCACAATTAAAATCGTGAATATTCGGGGTGTGGGATATAAGCTGATATTGGGAAGTTAATTTCCTGCACAGTGGGTTAATTTTACTCTATTGAATGAAAATTAGATCCACTGATATTTCAATTTACTTTCTTGTAATTGCCAATTTCTTGTTTTTCAATTAAACCTTCAATGCTTTTATCCTCTTCCTTTTTGGCGACTGAAAAAAAGTAAAAGCCATGCCGGCTCGAGGCAAGA
>DAOLZQ010000098.1:0-8659 GCA_035426385.1 Saprospiraceae bacterium | reverse complement strand
GCGCTAAAATGCTAAAGCGCTAATTAACTAAAGCGCTAAAATGCTAAGGCGCTAGCCCACCAAATACTTGCTTATATTTCCGGGTAAAAGATACTCATCTGCAAATGATTTTATTTCTTCAAATTCCTTGCGTGTTTCTATATCAAAATAGTCGGGTACTTGATTTCTTATCCTACCAAAATCCAATAACCGGAGTGATTTAATTTCATTATCCTTGATGTGAGCATACATGTAAAATAGCTTCAACTGGAGGCTACTGACAAAGGTCCGCTTTTTACCATTTAGCATGCCCTTGGTCAATGTAATTTTGGCAAGTAGTGGTAGGTGACACCACTTGTAAATGTCGTAGGCGATAAAGTCACCCTGTGAATATATGAGCAATGCATTTTTCTTTTGCTGATCAAAAGGATCTATTATTTCTAAGAACTCCAGCGGTTGTGGATGGTGCGGATGATTTCCCAGTATAATATCAGCGCCGGTATGTCTGCTTATTTGTTGCATATTTTCTACGATGGTCGCTGAGGGGAATGCCTGATAAGCACATCCCATATGCAGCATAAGTACTATGATATCCGCTCCTTGTTCCCTGGCTCGTTCGGATAGATTCACCAGTCGGGTGATATCAGGCTCTTTATTATTCAGTGGAATTAGATTGACTAGATAATGATTATCGGTCTCTATTTCTTCTGCATTTAGTGAAAAAGTAGCACCGATGAAAGCGCATTTAATTCCATTTTTTTCTACCCAGGTCAATTCATTTATCTGCTCCGCTGATTTTGCCCCACCGCAGTAAGCGATATTTTTATTTTCTAAAAAATCCATAGTGGCTATCAGTCCTTCTTCACCCTTGTCGAGAGAGTGATTATTTGCAATGGACAGAATATCGTAATTTTTATAGTGGCCATTTCCCGAGAATATAGTGAACATCTCTTCATTGGCATTGAAGTACATATCGTCGAGCATGATCTCAGGCACCAGTCCGAGTGGCTCATTGCAATCAATGGGTGTCTCTAGATTGGCAGCGACTATGTCGGCATCGAAAAAGAAAGGACCGGCTTCCCGCCATAATTCAGTACACCTGCCCGTAGTGATCGATTCGTAAGGCATCAGGTCACCCCCGGAGGAAAGTGTAGCTGATGTTTCTGCCTGGAAACCTTCGGGAATAAATATCCCCTGTGTGGGTGAATGGAAGTGCATCTGCAGGCCGGAACCGACCTCTTCCTGCACAATGGCCCGGAAATAATATTTATATCCGAGGTATAATCGCTCTCCGATCGTCATATTGAGTGGGTCCTCGTGATGCTCTGGCCAAGGAAAGCCATTGAGTCGCTTATTGAAAATACTCACTATACGATAGGCTCCCCTCAATACAGAGGCCAGCAACTTGCCACTGCGCGTATAAGCTCGAACCGGATTATAATTTTTTTTCAATGGCAGTTAAACTTCTCTGTGGTAAATGTAAGCAGTATTGCATGAATTAAAAATTTAGGCTGCAGAGAATGCTGAACTTCATGAGCTCATGATTTTAACCGGATCATTAAATTTCCCATAAAAATTATCTGTTTACTTTCATAGAATGTGCTGGTAAATAATTTAGCCGGTTCATCCTCTACTTCCCATTCTGCTACTACCACTGCTTTTACCCCCATGCTGATCAGTTGCGTGTCGATATTAGCGGCCAGTTTATTTTTGTGAGATACTTCTTCCTCTGCCTCGGGATCAATAGCTCCGACATGACAAGAATTGAGGAAGACTAATTCGGTATGTGAGCGAACTGCTTAAACTTTGCAGGAGTAAACAAGATGGGTTGTGATAGGTCTGTATTTGCACCGATGATAAGACCCACTCTGTTCAAAACTATCGGATCAAATACACCATCACCTGCGAAGTGAATCATTTGATAATATTTGCTGAAAAGCACAATTTGAATTTCAGTAGCGGATGCCTGAATCAGAGGTTTCTGAGCTGAAAACTTATCATTTTTGCTAAGCACAACGAAGACTTCCTGGCCGCATTAAGTCGCTCAGAATAAATAGAATAATCCAGTAAATATTTGTTCACCACTTTCTCTACGGTGAGAGACAACTGATAAGCATTGATCAGTTCGGCACTACTCGGACCGAGTATGATAGCACCTTTGAATGGATTGTTTTGCTGGTTGATAAATATCTCATTACTGCCAATAGCGCGAGGATAAATATCTAGTGCGTGATCTTTGATAGTGTGTTTTCCATGTATTTATTGGCTACGCGCTGAACACTGAAAATACCGTCGAACTCGAAATGGCCGTTTTATTTACTGACTATGTGAGATTCATTCTTTTTTTTCAAATAAGAATAAATTAGAGTGAATATTTTCTTTTCTTATTTCTGTAATTCACGGTGTGCATTGACATATCCTTCTAGACCCTCTGCATGATAATGTATATCGCCCATGATGGATTGGTAGGCGGGCCTGGAAACCTCTCCTTTCTGTACTATGCTGATATGTGGTGGCTTGCTTCTGGCATGCAGCGCACGGATAAACATTGATTTGATATTCAGGTCCTCCGGTGGCATAGAGTAGCCGATGATGATCCACTCCTCCGAAGTGCGCAATCTTTCCTGTGCATTGTGCCAGATGTGGGGTAGATTAGTATCGAGAATCTTGCGTGATAGCGAGGGTGCGATGATCAGAGCAGAGAGAGGTCGATGTCCGCACTCACAGGTATTCAGGTCGAAGTTTTCTTTTTCATAGGCGAGCTGATAGATATTTCCAGAGGTGTTGATATAGATGTGATTGCACAGATCACACTTCAGCCAGTTGGAAGAGCCATGAAGTTTGTATATCGACACATCGGGGTCGGAGGGTCGCATATGAAGTCTGTTGAAGCCCGGATCACGCCAATCAAAACCAAAATCAATGCTTGACTCCAGTTCTCTTCCTTTTGCTTTTAATTGATCATACAGCATTTGCTCAAAGACATTTTCATAATTGGTGGAAATAATGGTGATCATCTGATGGGGTAGCTGTTCTACGATCCATTCGACAAATAGCTTGAGGTATTCATTAGCCTCATCTTGCTTTAATTCCAATATCTGAAGAATGGCCTTTTCAAACAAATAGCGATATTGTTCATATCTGTACAAACTATCACCGCCGGTCAAGAGAAACCCCTCTGCTATTGAGTGATCCAGCAGAGACAGAATATCAGTGATGAGTGGGTATTCCTTTTCCTGAATCAGATCCAGGCCGGGAAGCAGACTATTTAGAAAGTGACGCAGTAGTTCGATCTCTTTCATATTTCCCCTGAATAATGTATTATTCTCGAGCTTCTGGATAAGCAGTGGGAATATCTCCTTCGTCAGTGGTAGGCCAAATGCTTTAGAAGCTCCGGCGCCTAAAAATACGGTTGACTGTTTTCTTTCCCCACCATTCATATCGTACGAAATTAATCATTCTCGTGCACATTTAAGCTTTGGGATGCTTCGCTTTAGTCTTTAGTAGCGCATTTGCACTTTGGCGCTTTAGCTTATTAGGTAATTATCTTGTGGCCTCCAACTTCAAGCTTATTGCCTACAGCTTTTAACTTTCAACCTCAAAAACCTAACGCCCTAATGTGATAACTCGCCAAAGTGCTTTTCATCAAATCAAATAAATTTCCTACATTTCAGTCACAAAACATTTCAAAATATTCATATGAAACCGGTATTTCGCAATATTCTGGCGCTTCTGATAGGAGTAATTATTGGTGTCGTAATTAATTTGGCGCTGATTCAGGCTAGTTCATTGGTTATTCCACCACCAGATGGCGCAGATTTTACTACTGAGGCAGGACTAAAGGCGGGGATGCACCTCATGCAGCCCAAACACTTTCTTTTCCCTTGGTTGGCACATGCTCTTGGTACTTTTACAGGGGCTTATGTTGCTGCGCGAATTGCAGTTTCACATCGGCTGTTTTTGGCAATCATAGTAGGTGCTATTTTCCTGGTCGGTGGAGTCCAGATGTTGTTCATGTTACCTTCTCCATGGTGGTTTAATGTGGCTGATTTACTGCTCGCCTACCTGCCAATGTCCTGGCTAGGCTGGAGACTTGCTACAGCTCATCGATTAACTTAACTATTATAATCAGTCAAAATATCACCTGAGTAGCCATAATTAGACGACCCAGGTGATACTTCGATTGATAAGATAAAAATGCACCGCTCAATTACTTATTGCTGAAGGGACTCCATCTGAATCCGATATAGCCCCGGATACCGACTATAGGTGCATAGACCTGGGTAACATCGAAGGTATTCGAGTCGGGAGTCTGCCAACCTTGAATGGGATCTGCCTGAGTTTTATTTGTAAGGTTTTCACCACCTACATAAATATCGAAATTCTTCCATTTTTTAGTTACCTGTGCATTTAGCACCAGATAAGGATCAGCTTCGGTGCGAATCATTCTCAAGCCATTTGCGGTATTCTCACGCACCAGGTATTCCTGCTTGCTAAGCCAATGCGTATTACTGCTCAGCTCCCACTTTTTGTTTGGAGTAGTATAGTGGAGTGCCAGTAACATTCTATGGCGTGGTTGCATCATTTTTTCTACTGGTCCAGATATTTGGTCGTAGATGTTTTTATTCCATTTGTACGCCACCTTTGCATCTAAGCCGTTAATTAATTGATAATTAATTGCAGCCAGAAATGAAGTCGTATTTGAATTTCCCCTTAGATTATACACTTGTACTTTCTCAGGTGACGATTCCATATCTACGATAATTTGATTTTGAAAAATAGTCTGATATAAATCAATATTTACTGAAAATGGGCGTGCAGCTATTTTTTGTTTCAGTGTAAAGGAACCTCCATAATTGATTGCTTCTTCTGCCATGGGTTCATCAAGTAATTGGATAGGTCGTCCATTGGTAAATGAAGATAAATTATCTGTAAAGAAATACGGTGTCCGGAAGCCTTTGCCCACATTGGTACGCAACACTATATCCTCGGTAAAATTATATTTTAAGGCTAAAGCGGGTGCTATTTGTGTGCCATACAAATTATTAAAATCTGAACGAACACTAGCTACAATACCTATCCGTTTGCCGAATGCAGGATTGGCATTTGAGATCTCGGGATTGTATGAATATTCTACATACACGCCGGGTGTACGTTCGGTACGCACTCGGGGTGTGTCAAAATATTTCTCATCCAGATTATCCACCACCATGCTAGCTCCGGCCATGATGATGTGATCACCTTCACCAAATCGATCTTCATATAAACCTTGTAAATACAAATGGTTTTGCTTTCCTTCATAATTCAATCTGCCGAAATTTGCAGTCAGATTATCCTGAGCATATTTGTATTTAAAGCCCACTGATCTGCCTTCTTTATCGAATCCTACATACCCGATATTTCCTCCCCACATAAATCTTTTGGCTTGTGTATTGGAACTATAAAGCCTCCCCGGCAGATCTTCTAATTGTCCGGCAGTGCGCTGATCATCCACAAACTGGAGATCCATCTGACCTTCTATGTTCTTATATTGCTTCACTGTAAAACGGAGCAATCCATTTAATTGTTGAGCCAGAGGTACATCCAGGAAACCATCTTTATTTTGATCGATTGAATTCAGGTTTTTACTTCCATGCAGATAGGCACCTATTCCAAAGCCGGGTCTATTCAGCAGTTTATTGAGGTGTAAGTTGGCTTCATATCTGCCAAGCGTATTTCCATACATATTGACAAATAAAGGCTCGTCATTAAAGGCGTCTTTTGTGGCAATATTGACCTGACCCGAGAATCCGTTACTGCCATTTACCGCATTTGAAATTCCCTTAGAGATGGCCACTTCATTGAGCCAAGTACCAGGAATCATATCCAAGCTAAAGGGATATGCCAGACCGGTAAAGTCGGGTATGTTATTGAAAGTCATGAGTGAATATATGCCGCGCAGTCCCAGAATTTCCATCTCTTTAGCTCCTGTAACGGCATCTGTCTCGCTCACACTTACTGCGCCTGAATTATCAAAACTTTCACTCAGTCGACAGCAAGCAGCCTTCTTAAATTCACTCTCACCGATGGTTTCAATATTGCGTGTCCTCAGTGTGCTCACTTCCTGCTGGCTCTTCTCTGTAATGGCTACTTCTTTAAGTTGTAGCGATCTCTGTACTATGATGTTGTGGGCGCTATGAGCGTCATTCACATCTATGTGTGCTGTCTCAGAACTACTGAGTTCGACGTCCAAATGGGCCGGCCACTGTTCATTATTCCACTCAAAGACCCCATTTTCATCTGTTTGGTATTTGAGTGATTGGGACGGTATAGAGATCCATACACCAGCTAATTCAGTGCCGGTCTGATCGACTACTTTGGATTGAATGGGACTCGAATGATCATGCTGTGCAAATACAGTATTATTGAGAAGTAGGAGCAGAAAAACAAATAAAATATATCGAAACTTCATTTTTTTAAATATTAAATATGACAAAATAATCCCCGGCTCAATGAGCGAAGACAGTAAAACAACTAGTCAATATTTAATACTAACAAATGAAAGAATGGAGTAAAATTCTAAACTCCATACCGGATGGAAGAAGCTGCTCAGGTGGGTCCTTAGCAGAGTCAAATTGTAATTGAAAAATATTCTCTTCGACATTTAGCCAGGTAAAATCAAGGCTTAGCTCCTGAGGCTCAATAGGTGAGATATGCAGCCAATCAATACTTGTAATATCGGGTTGGATGGATTGCAAATCAGCCTTTTTGTATTCGATGGTGCTCTTCTCGCAGTCAGTCTCTTTTGCTTTCTTTAGCTCACAGCAAGACATATCGGCAATTTCCTTGCAACAGTCATCAGCCGTAATTCCACAGCCGGGCTTGGGGTCCTTCTCAACCAAAAATTCGATTTCGGATTTCCCGGAATGAAGGCATGTCTTCAGTACATATACAAAGCCGGTGCTACTGATATATAGCATCAGCGCTAAGTAGATTAAACTGAATTTTTTTAATGTCTCCATCACGGAAAAGAGCAATATTTGAGGCAAAGATAGTCAATTTTAGAGTGTCTTATCTCTTCATCACCCCGATTTAACAGTATGTTAAGCTCTGCGTCGCCTAAAATAGCTCACTTCATCACCCGGATCACCGGGTATTGATTAGCCCATGGTTCAGAAAATTCAGAGATTGTATAGATATAATTCAACTGTTCGAAGGCATTTGTCTTCATCTCCGGATGTGTCTTCAGATAATCTGCGAGCGCATCCTTCATCTCAGGATGCGCTGCTAGATAGTCGGGCATCATATCTTCAAATACATAGTCTGAAAAGCCCTCCTTTCTATTGAGTATCGCGTCAAAATAATTCCAGGTAAAATAGGAATCAGTCGCTTGTGGCTCCAACACCTCTACTATGAATCGCTTCGCACGCTGATCCAATGGGATGATGTAATCTCCCTTCCGAATATTAAATTTCTTCGCAATAGCTCTCGCCTCCACCCCATAGTGGAAGAAATGACCCTCATAGGGCCTCGAGGGTGATTCTACCTTGTCTATGACATATGTCTCTCCATTGATGGTGGTATCTTGGGCAAATCGCTTCATCTGCACGCCATTCCATTGAAGTCGTTCTATCACTCTGTACCAGCCCTGAGGCAGGATATAATACTGTGGCGTATTCACACTGACCTGTACGTCAGCATAGTTGTAGAAGGGAATTTTTCGGGTGTATGGCTCATCCCTTCTGTACCGCAATCGCTGCAACCCGGTAAGTTCAGAAGTAATATAGTCATGTTCGTAACCCATGAAAGTGACTGAATCATGCATTGTTTTATTGAGCTGCCAGGTCAGAGGCATCGAAGTAGTTTCTTTAATTTCTTTCCTGGCTCTGTCTCTGACTTGCAACAGTTCATTTTTATTTTTGAAGACATAGTTGGAGATCACGCGCATGAGTTCCCTTGTGGCCTTTACTCTCTGACCATAGGGCTTGAGCATGTGACACTCAGGTACGAAGCCAAAGGATTGAAATAAGGTACTGTAACCACTGGCATATCTAGGCGAGTCAATAAATCCCGGCAATCCGTCATCGGGTGTAGTCCCCCATACATTGACATATGGCGTCATCGGAAAACCTGCTTTTTTCATGTCCTCAAATAGGGTTGGTATGAATTTATCACGGAAATATTTCCCTTGGCTGTACCCCAGTTTATCGGGTTGTGTGGGGAGTAGTGACATCACGTGCTGATAATCGGCACCATCTGATACGTGATTGTCGATGAGTACATCCGGATCCCACTTGGTAAATAAGCGAGTAAAAGATTGTGCATTACGAGAGTCGCACTTTATGAAATCACGGTTGAGATCCAGGTTCTGGCCATTGCCACGAAAGCCGTATTCAGCCGGGCCATTCTGAGTGAAGCGAAGCTTATTATTCCGCACCAGTGCCCCATCAATATTATACACCGGGATAATGACAAACACGATTTTCTTTAGAAGCGTTTCATTAGTAGAGCTCAGAAGATCCTGTACGAACCAAAGTGTAGCATCGATGCCGTCAGGTTCGCCGGGGTGAATGCCGTTATTGATAAAGATGACTGCTTTTCCCGACTTGCGTGCAGCCTCAGGTGTGAAGTTCCGGTCAGCATCTATGATGATTTCTGAAAGGGGTATGCCGGCATCTGTCTCCCCTGCATTATTTATCTT
>DAOLZQ010000097.1:0-8821 GCA_035426385.1 Saprospiraceae bacterium | reverse complement strand
AAAAATGAAAAACTTATCAATATTATTACTACTTCTATGTGGAATCTCTCCCAGATCACAAACACTCAGCGTGAAGGGTATACAAAAATATTGCGAATACGATAAGTACGATAGCCGACAGCGACATTTAACGGTAACTCAGAATGATAGTGTAATTATTAAAAATGTCAAAACAGAATTTGGAGAGTTTGAGATTAGTGGATTAAAAGCTGGATTTTATACATTTCAATACACAAATATTTTTGGACAGGCAGTAAGAAAAGAAATTCTAGTATCACTAAATAAAAATCCGATTATAATCTGCGTTGATAAATTTCAAGAAACTAATGAAAAAACTCTATTCTCAGAAATAACAGAAGATGACAAAGTCACGATTAATTATTCTTCCACAGGTTGTTTTAGTTTCGTAAGTGAAATGATGGAGTTTTCTTATGAGGGTAGAAACCTCATTGGTAAATTGTATATTGAGCATAAATTAACGAAAACCCAAAAGCTACGTTCAGAATCATTAGAATATCTAATTGATTTCGAGAAAAAAGGAAGACAAATGAAAAACAATCTGGGTGGATGCACGAATACTGACTTATATGTCTTTCAGCTTAATGGGAAAACTGAATTTTCTATTGATGATAGTAGCTGTGATTGGGATGGCTATATGAAACTGAGGAAAAAGTTATTCAATTACAAAAAATAGGAAAAGGTAAGCGTCAGCATGATAAGCACAGACAGGACTATTATTAAAAGATTTACACTTATCCTAACAATTTTAATTACTACAGTAATTACTTTAAGTGCTCAATGGCAGCATACTAATGGACCGATCGGTGGGCATATCCAATCAATAGCCATCAACGGAACAAATATCTATGCAGGGACAGATGGCGGCGGTGTGTTTTTGTCAACCGACAATGGTAGCTCATGGACTGAAGTCAATATAGGGTTAACAAATACTAAAATCCTATCTTTAGCCATCAGAGGGGAAAATATCTTTGCAGGAACTTCCGGCGGTGGCCTGTTTTTATCAACCAATAATGGTAAATCATGGAGGAAAGTTAATACCGGATTAACAAATACCAGAGTACGTTCTTTAGCCATCAGTGGAAAAATTATCCTTGCTGGGACTTCCGGCGGCGGTGTGTTTCTATCATCCAATAATGGAAGATCATGGTCAGCAGTTAATAACGGTTTGACAATCAGTCATATCAGCTCAATAGTGGTAAGCGGAAAGAATATCTTTGCCGGTACCTCTGGCGGCGGTGTGTTTCTATCAACCAATAAGGGAAGGTCGTGGACTAATATTAATATCAATCTGACAAATACCAGAGTCGAATCACTAGCAATCAGTGGAAAAAATATTTTTGCAGGAACTTTAGGCGACGGTGTATTCTTATCCACCAATAATGGAAAATCATGGTCAGCAGTTAGCAACGGTTTGACAGGTAATTATGTAAGTTCAATAGCTATAAGAGACACAAATATCTTTGTAGGAACTAATGATGGATTGTTTTTATCAACTCATAATGGTAACTCATGGACGAGGGTTAATATCGATTCGTCAAATACCAGAGTGCTTTCCATAGCCTTCAATAAGGAAGATATCTTGGTAGGATCTCATGGTCTCGGGATGTTTCTATCAACAGATAATGGAAGTTCTTGGAAAACGATTAATACTGGTTTGAGATCTTCTCATGTCTATTCATTAGCGATAAGTGGGTCAAATATCTTTGCAGGAACATGGGGTGGAGGTGTGTTTCTATCAACCAACAATGGAAGTTCATGGAATACGGTTAATACCGGTTTGACAAATACCAAAGTACAAGCAATTGCAATAGAAAAAGCAAATATATATGCAGGAACTTCTGACGGTATGTTCTTATCAACCAATAATGGAAAATCATGGATTGAGGTGAGTAGCGGGTTGAAAGATACTTATATAACTTCAATTGCAATAAGTGGCTCAAATATATATGCAGGAACTTCTAACGGCATTTTTCGATCAACTAATAATGGAAGTTCATGGACTGAGGTAAATTACGGATTGAAAGATTATTTTATCATTTCAATAGCCATAAGCGGAACGAATATCTTTGCGACAACTCTTGAAGGTGTATTTCTATCGACTAATAATGGAAATTCATGGAATGAGGTGAATAATGGTTTGATAAAATCTAATATTAATTCAATAGCCACAAAGGGAAAGTATATCTTTGCATCAACTGTTGGCGGAGTATTTTTATCAACCAATAATGGAAGCTCATGGACTGAGATAAACAAAGGACTACCATCATCCCCTACAGTAGAAACAATAGCAATTAGCGGAACAAGTATCTATGCAGCGACGACTGAGGGTGTGTTTAAATCAACTAATAATGGAAATTCATGGACTGCAGTAAATGACGCTTTAACAAATTCCTATATTTATTCATTAGCCATCAGTGGAGAGAATATTTTTGCAGGCACTCTTGGCAGCGGTGTTTGGAGACTGCCTTTATTACAATTATGAATTGAAACTATGTTTCTTATTCGGAAAGTAAATTTATACGTCCGGATTAATGTTATTATATGGATTAACAAGGCTATAATAACCAAAATAAATTTACCTCCACCACTGGTCCTTTTTTTATTATTGAAGTCATTATAAAAGTGCATAATCTGATGTTAACTACCTGAGAATAAATACCTATTTTCATCTGAGGATATTATCTTAGAAACGGGTGGAAAAAAATATTACGGCAGCAAATAGTGAATGCTGCCAAAAAATAGAAAGACTTAAACTTCCCTTGTTCATTAGTGTGTGGTGCTTGGTGAGGACACCAAGAACGGCGAGAGCAGCGAGCTAAAGCGTGAGGGATAGTAACGAACATAGCGAGAAACTCCTCGCTATAAAGTGGATAGCCCGACCTCGCCCCGGCGAGGGCACGCCCAAAAACTATACTGCTGAAGTCGCACTCACGAAGCAAAGCATCCCAAAGACCAAACAGCTATCAGTTCGCAGCCATCAGTTTTTAAATGAGACTGATGCTAAGTGAAAAGATACAAAAGCCAACAACTAAAAGTTAAAAGCGCAGCGAGCAAGACTAAAGCGAAGCGTCCCAAAGACTAATGACCATACCGCTAGAGCGGCACTGACGAAGCTACGAACCAGCCCAAAGACCAAAAATCACTTGGATTCTTTATCTGAATCTAGTACATTTGATAAAACAAATCGGTACAGCATGGCAGAAATAGATGGTAAAGCGCCAAGGCGCCACATCTCAGACCTATAAATACCGCTATACGTACGATAATCAGAACCAATAAATGACACAGCAACTAAATATTGATAATTGAATTAATTAGAAAAGAAATTTCTCAAAATTCAGCATCCTTATGAGATATTTGACTGTTTAGCAGCATAGGCAAGTACTTCTTCCCCAGCGCTGAAAAAACTTGGCAGAAATATCTTTATTTAACCACGATAAATGAATAGCATGAATACAGATCCATATCAAATCAAAAAAACTTTAAAAACTAGGAACGGAGAACAGACCTACTACAGTCTCACCGAACTCCAGAAGCAAGGCCATCAGATAGATAAATTGCCGTTTTCTATACGGATTCTATTAGAAAATGCACTGCGCAGCTTTGACGATTTCTCTGTCACCAAAGAAAATATCGAAACGCTATTGAATTGGCAACCACAGGGTGTTGATAAGGATATTCCGTTTAAACCGGCGCGCGTCCTCATGCAGGATTTTACAGGTGTTCCGGCAGTGGTCGATATTGCTGCGCTTCGTTCAGAAGTGGCCCGAAAGGGAAAGAATCCGGACATAATTAATCCGCTAATACCTGTCGATCTAGTCATAGACCACTCTGTACAGGTGGATTATTTCGGTACAGAAAATGCCTTCCAGCGGAATATGGATGAAGAATACCTCCGTAATAATGAACGCTATAAATTTCTGAAATGGGCGCAAAATTCTTTCGATAACTTCACTGTAGTGCCACCCGGCATGGGTATCTGCCATCAGATAAATCTCGAATACTTATCTAAGGGAGTCATCGAGCGCAACGGTGAGGTGTTCCCGGATAGCTTGGTTGGAACTGACAGCCATACGCCGATGGTCAACGGTATCGGCGTAGTAGCCTGGGGTGTCGGCGGCATCGAAGCTGAAGCGGCCATCTTAGGCCAGCCACTTTATTTTATCATGCCTGAAGTAATCGGACTAAAACTGACCGGCCGACTTCCTCTGGGTTCTACGGCTACTGATTTAGTATTGACCATTGCTGAATTACTCAGGAAACGGGGTGTTGTCGGAAAATTTGTAGAAGTATTCGGTCCAGGACTGGACAATCTTTCTGTGCCGGATAGAGCCACCATCGGCAATATGTCACCTGAGTTTGGATGTACCATCACCTATTTCCCGATCGACGATAAGACGCTGGAGTATATGCGAAAGAGCAATCGCACTGAAGAACAAATCAGTCTGGTGGAAACGTACTGCAAGACCAATATGCTATGGCGTGAGCATGAAGATAAAATCAACTATACCGATATAGTAGAACTGGATATCTCCACCGTAGTGCCGACCGTAGCCGGACCCAAACGACCACAAGACAAGATCTTGCTAAAGGATTTTAAAGACAAGTTTATAAGTCTTCTGCATGAATCCTATGGCCGGAATTATCTGACACACGAGTCACGTGAGATCGAGAAATCTATCCTACGCTTCGAAGGTGAAGGAGGAGATCAGCTGCAGCACGAAGCTACTGCTGAAGTGCCTCACGGAGCAGAGGAAGTAGATAACACAAACAGTCTAAAATCAGTCTGGATAACCAGGAATCAGGAAAAATTCTTGCTCTC
This sequence comes from Saprospiraceae bacterium, assembly GCA_035426385.1. Classification (GTDB taxonomy): domain Bacteria; phylum Bacteroidota; class Bacteroidia; order Chitinophagales; family Saprospiraceae; genus Parvibacillus. The sequence goes on along the minus strand of DAOLZQ010000097.1, from coordinate 3,978 downwards.
CGATGGTGCCGTCGCTATAGCTGCTATCACTTCGTGTACCAATACTTCAAATCCCTTTGTGATGATTGGAGCCGGATTGGTGGCTAGAAAAGCGCGGGAGCACGGTATTGATGTGAAGCCCTGGGTGAAGACCTCACTTGCGCCCGGTTCAAAAGTGGTAACTGACTACCTTGAAAAGGCAGACCTGATGAAAGATCTGGAAGCACTTGAATTTCACTTGGTAGGTTATGGTTGTACTTCTTGCATTGGTAATTCGGGTCCTCTGGCAGTAGATATTTCAAAAGCTATTGACGAACATAATTTAGTGGTCACCTCTGTCTTGTCGGGCAATCGAAATTTCGAAGCGAGGATACATCCACAGGTAAAAATGAATTTCTTGATGTCTCCTATGTTAGTCGTTGCCTATGCCATCGCCGGACGGGTAGATATAGATCTCATCAATGAGCCTATCAGCTATGATTCCAATCAAGAACCGGTTTATTTGAAAGACATTTGGCCTTCAGATGATGAAATCAATGAAGTGCTCAGTACCGTGTTATCACCAAAGGATTTTGCAAAAAATTACGGAGAAATATTTGAGGGAAATGAAATCTGGAGAAACCTAGAGGTTCCCACCGGCAATCTATATGAATGGGATCCCAACTCTACCTACATCAAGGAAATTCCATTTTTTCACGGAATCTCAGAACATCCGGAACCTTTAGCAGATATTAATAATGCACGAGCACTATTGGTCTTGGGTGATAGTGTAACCACAGATCATATCTCACCGGCGGGCTCTTTTAATGAACACTCCTCATCGGGAGAATACTTGATCAGTCGCGGTGTGGAAAAAGCGAATTTCAATTCGTATGGTTCGCGTAGGGGGAATGATGAGGTCATGGTGCGTGGTACTTTTGCCAATGTGCGCATAAAAAATAAGTTGGCCGAAAAAGAAGGAGGATATACCAATCATTTGACTTCAGGAAAGGAAATGTCTATTTACGATGCTTCATTACATTATAAAGCAGAACAGATTCCATTGATAGTTTTGACCGGAAAAGAATATGGTAGTGGTTCTTCTCGCGATTGGGCGGCAAAGGGAACTTTCCTGCTTGGTATTAAGTGTGTATTAGCAGAGAGTTATGAGCGTATTCACCGAAGTAATCTAGTGGGCTTAGGTGTGCTGCCACTGCAGTATAAGCCGGGAGAAACTGCAGATAGCTTAGGTCTCACCGGAAAGGAATCATTTACCATCTCTGGAATTGCACAGGATATTAAGCCTTTGAAAGAGCTTCAGATTACTGCTAAAGATGATGCGGGAAAGGAGACAACGTTTAATGTTATTGCTCGTTTAGACTCGCTGATAGAGATAGAGTATTATCGCAATGGTGGAATATTACAATATGTATTGAGACAATTTTTAAAGAATTAATTGATATAAATTCGAAGTAATGCTATTGATGTCAACGGACTATAAGAGGCAGATAACCAATAAGAAAAGATGGACAAAGTTTTATATTATTTACTCTTAAAGCCGCTGTCGCATCTTCCTTTCAGTTTACTGTATCTCTTTTCAGATCTTCTATATTTTTTACTTTACAAAGTATTGGGATATAGACAAAAGGTGGTCAGAAATAATCTGCAAAATTCATTTCCGGAAAAAACACCGGGCGAAATAAAGAATCTTGAAAGGGCATTTTACAGCCACTTTTTTGACCTTATTGTCGAAAGCGTTAAGCTCTTTAGTATTTCAAAGGAGGAGCTCAACCGGAGAAGCAGAATCCTAAATCCTGAGGTTTTAGATAGATTTTATGATGAAGGTAAAAGTATAATTATTGTCGGTAGTCATTACAACAACTGGGAGCTCGGAGCTGCTATATTAAGCAATCAGGTGAAGCATGAAATCATAGGTATTTATTCCCCAATGAGCAATAAGTTTTTTGAAGATAAGATTCTAAGGAGCCGTAGTAAGTTTGGCATGGAAATGCTGTCAACTAAAAAAGTAAAAGAAGGATTTGAAAGTCATAAAAATGAACTAACTGCAACCATTTTTGCTACCGACCAATCGCCGACTTATAGTAAGAATGTTCATTGGACCCTGTTTTTAAATCAACCTTCAGCTATACCACTCGGCGCTGAAAGTTACGCCAGAGAATACAATTTTCCACTCGTGTATATGTTTATAACTAAAGTAAGGCGGGGTTATTACGAAATGGAAGCAAGGGTTTTAGAAGCAAATCCCACCCAAACTCGTCCGGGTGAAATAACAGAAAGGCACGTGAGATGGTTAGAAGATCGCATTAAAGACACGCCACAGTTTTGGCTCTGGACGCACAAACGTTGGAAACGAAAAATGAAAGAAGAAGACAAGTTGTATGTTACTCACTGACCTATTAATTGAAAATTAGATTTTTAAGGGAGGTAAATATCTTTTTTGGGAATAGACTCTAAGACAATCAAGAGAGTCATTTATATTATCGACGGTACCAAAAAGACGAATGACTCCAAACCATTAATAAATCTGCCAAATGAAATCATGAAATTAATTATTGAATCTGATGATATAAGTGATTACCTCAGAGAAGTGCCTCCGGTCATTCAATTTACTACACCATTGATACAGCACCAAATAGAGTCAATCACTACCCAAACTAATTCTGTAAGAGAAAGAGCCAAGCTTGCTTTTGAATTCGCTCGCGATGAGATACAGCATTCATTTGACTCAGCAGCTTGTGAGGTGGTTACCATAGATGCCGAGGAAACCATAGCAAAGAAGGAAGGTATTTGCTTTGCCAAGTCGCATGTGCTGGCTAGTCTCTTACGCGGCATGCATATTCCGACCGGCTTTTGCTATCAACTTAAAAAGGACCCTAAAGCGGGCTATGCCCTCCACGGCCTGAATGCGATTTACCTCGAGGAGACCGGTTGGTTTCGGGTCGATCCTCGCGGCAACAAGGAAGGAATAGATTCACAATTCTCAATAGAAGTAGAGCAGTTAGCCTATCCCATTGATCCCTCAGCAGGAGAAGTGGATTATCCAGGTGTATATACTGAACCCCTGCCGGAAGTAATCATGGCGATGCAAAAATCAAAGGATGTACAAGCATTATTTTATAATCGCCCGAAAGCCATTGAATCAAATAAAGACTGGGTAAGACAAATACACCAATGGAAATAAAATTACGTTCAATAGCCACCGTCAGAAACAGTCGGGTGCAACCCATAGACGATCATTGGGGCTCAATAATCACAGAAATAGAACTTGCCGACGACATTCCGACGGAGGCATTTGATAACATCACCGATTTTTCACACCTTGAGATAATCTATTACCTGGACAAGGTAGCCCAGAAGGGCATTCTATTTTCCGGGAGACCAAGAGGAAACCCAGCGTATCCCTCAATGGGTATCTTTGCACAACGCAAGAAGGATCGTCCCAATACACTTGGCCTTACCACTGTAGAATTAATAGCACATACTGGCAGAACAATAAAAGTAAAATATCTCGACGCAATTGATGGGACACCCGTATTAGATATCAAGCCGGTCTTTAGAGAGTTTCAGCCCCAAACAGCCATTCGACAACCGTCATGGGTTGAAGACTTAATGCATCAATATTGGAAATGATGTTAGACCCAAGCCTGACCCGCCATACTAGATTTACACTCTATTTCCATATTCGAACTCCAGGAATCTTCGACTAAAAGCCTTGTTTGCTGACCTGCACCGATAATTTAGCTGGCGCTGAGATCACAGGCTGTGAAGCGGCTATACAACTTGCGCTTTCTATCCCAGAACTTGCGCTTTTTATATATCATCTTGGATTAAAGCAATATAACCTACTGATAGATAGCACGTTAAAAATTTAAAAAGGGTTTTGGTGCTAGGCGGAATGTGCGTATATTTACGAGTTGTAGGGCATTAACAAAAAGAATGTAGTTATAATTCTTAAATAGACGAGAAAAAGTATATTTATATAAATTTTAAAAACTATTT
>DAOLZQ010000096.1:8742-8880 GCA_035426385.1 Saprospiraceae bacterium | reverse complement strand
TTAGGTTGGGAGTGAGTAGAGCCGGAGAGAGTAAAATTCTTTCATTTCTTATCCAACCCTCGGCGCCATTCCTTGAGTTATGAAATCGGGTAAGCTGTTCGCAGGGGCTCACAGTTCCCTCATCAAAGAATAATTATA
>DAOLZQ010000096.1:0-8642 GCA_035426385.1 Saprospiraceae bacterium | reverse complement strand
CCTAACCTTATTTCCGTAAGCTGTTCGCAGGGGCTCACAGTTCCCTCATCAAAGAATAATTATACCTAACCTTATTTCCGTAAGCTGTTCGCAGGGGCTCACAGTTCCCTCATCAAAGATGGATTAACCATCTTTGGTCCTGCGGACTTCATTCGGTCATCCTTAAAATCAAAGGGGTGATAGACGTTGCCAGATAGTTTAAAAATGATAAAGCCTCTGTTTAAATTACCGGCATTTCACAAGCCAACAAATCAGTTCATAAGCGCCTGAATTCTTAGCGCCAAAGCGTCAGCATGAAAGAAGGGCGCTGCAAGCAAAGTTAAAATACAGTTTTTTTGCTGCGTGGGACATTGAGATTTTTTCATAAAAACGCTTTATCTCCCAGCCTAAGGTGAGAGAAGCAGATCAATAAGAATTTCAAAACGGGATAGACCTCTATTTTATAAATGTTTATATTTGAAGATAATGAAATGGTACTAACCCCCCAATTCTATTTTAAATGAATGATACATACAATTATGAACTGATCAGAGAGCAGATCGCTGGAACACTGGAATCACAAAGCCCAATTGAAGAAAAATCAAGATGGCTGGATAGCCTTTTCAGGGTATTATTAAATGAATACACCGATCCCTTTCTGATTCCTTTCAATACGATTTTTGCCCAGCTCGCTTTTGCTATCAGCCAGCTTGAACTGGATAGCAACACTTCATTTATTCTTCATTTCTATCGCAAGAATTTTTTAAATAAAATAGTTGGTACCGACGATTTTGATGAACTTCAATTGAAGACAGGTGCCCTCGATATTCTGGCTGCTGCAGTATTCAAGATCGGACATCCTTTTTTTAAGAAAGAAATCGCATTTTGTTATAGTATTGCCAATACTGGAAGAGACAAGGAGGTCTATTATTCTTACCGGAGATTCTTAATTCAGTCGGCTCATCTGGAGGATAATTTATTAAGGGGAATAGATGAAGAAACCGGTGAACTGACTCGCGTCATTTTAGACCCGGTACAACATGAAAATTTAATTGCAAATTTAAAATTCAACCTGCCTTACTATACACTTCCAGTCATTGTAAGCCTCATCGGTGTTCATGTCATTGATGAAGCCTACAGCCCGGAAATGGTGGTACTGCATCCAGATTTTCTGATGGATGTCACTTCTGTTGCTGAATGCTTTGGTTATAATCACGTAATCTCAAATCAGCATTTTATTAAAAAATTTAAAAGCAGAGAGATGACTGACCCTATCTTTAAGGGGTTTCTCGCTAATTATTTTTTAGATGAATTGACGCGCGATCCGGACATTAGTTTTGCACAGATTCAATCTTGTATCTTTAAATTAAATCCGATCTATCTTGCCACCAAAGAGAATAGTGAGATTAAGATTATCCTACAGGATAGTGAACGCCATTTTAATAATTTACAGCAGATAGTCCGCAATCAGTTTCCACTCCAGAATATCTCACTCGAACACATCATGATAGAGCCCTCTTTCTATGCGCCGGCGTATGGTCTGCAGGGACGCCTTGACCTATTGACTCAGGATCATAATATCCGTACTATAGTAGAGTTGAAGAGTGGAAAAATCTTCAAACCCAATAGTTATGGTATAAATCATTCACACTATATACAGACGCTTCTCTATAACCTGCTGATCAATCCCAACCGGAAAAAACAACAGGAAATAAGAACCTATATTTTGTATTCTGCAGAAAATACCAAAGGTCTGAGATATGCACCCATGGTCGCTTCACAGCAGGCTGAAGCCATACTCGTCAGGAACAATCTGGCTTCTATAGAGCATCGGCTGAGCCGCATAGATGCCAATGGCAATGATATTACGGGAGTGTTTGGAATACTGGAAGAATTGATGGAATGTGGCCTCAGTGGTTTTCTACTACAGGATCTGGTTTATTTTAAGACAAAGTTCGAATCGCTCACGCCACTTAAGCAGAAGTATCTCAAAGCATACATCGGATTTATCTCACGCGAATTATTTATGTCAAAGCATGGTGTGCTAAGAGATCAGCAGACGCAGGGACAGAGTGCGCTTTGGAACAATGCCTACACAGAAAAAAATAACAATTTTGCCATATTGGGCTTTCTGACTATAGACATGGAGCAGATCGTGCTGAGCGAGGGTCTCATCACCTTGCACAAGTCTAAAGCGACCAATGCGCTCGCTGATTTTAGACCCGGTGATATTATCATATTGTATGGTACTGATGAAGCAGGAGATTTTGAATGGGCCTTTCATCAGGTATTTAAGGGCTCTCTCATCTCCAATACTCCGGATGAGGTGACTATCCGGCTTCGAAATCCGCAACTCAATAGACAGCTATTCGAAAGTGGTAAGTGGTGGAATATTGAAAAAGATATGATGGATTCCAGCTTTACCAGTCAGATGGCAGCAGTGGGCTCATTTATCTCTACCTCCACTTATAAGCAAGATCTTCTGCTGGGCATCCAGGCACCTGCCATGCCTGCTGATGATGGCCGATTTCAGTTGGAAGATTTCATTCCCTACGAAAGGGATATATTGTCCTCAGCGCTTTATGCACAGGATTATTTTCTCATCTGGGGGCCTCCCGGCACGGGTAAGACCAGCTATATCGCACGTCATCTCATAGAGCAAATCACCAACTGTACTCAGCGACCACTACTCGTCCTCGCTTATACCAACCGTGCTGTGGATGAATTGTGCGCTGCTATCCAGGAGATTAGCCCTGAGCTCAGCAGCCGGTATGTGCGCATCGGGTCGCGATATTCTACAGATGCTGCCTATACTTCACAGTTGCTGGAGGAAAAAATTGCGGGCATCGATGATCGTAAAAGTTTGCGCGAGTTTATCCATTCACAGAAGATCTTCTGCGGCACAGTGAGCTCTCTCATCGGCAAGCCTGAATTATTCAAGCTGGTTCATTTCGAATATGCCATCATAGATGAATCATCGCAGGTACTGGATCCACAGTTGATCAGCCTGCTGACTAAAGTGGAAAAATTTATCATGATCGGTGATCACAAGCAATTGCCGGCTGTAGTCACACAGCCTGCTGAGTGGACACAGGTGACTGATGCAGAGCTGAATGAGACGGGCATATTTGACCTTCGTATGTCACTCTTCGAGCGACTGTATATAAGAGCGGTAAGTAAAAAGTGGAGCTGGTGCTATGGCATATTAAATAAGCAGGGCCGCATGCATCGCGATATTATGTCATTTCCGGCGCGGTACTTCTATGATGGCCAGTTGGATATTCTCCTGCCCCATCAGGAGGACACATTGGTGTCCATAGATTCAATACCTAAAGGTCATAATGGGTATCTGTCGGCACTCAATGCACAGAGGGTACTATTTATTCCTTCACCGGTAGCTCACCTGACATTTTCGAAGATGAATAATCAGGAGGCAAATATCATCCTATCCGTATTGAGAGATCTGCATACTTTGTATGGCTCACAATCAGTATCTCTGAGTAAAAAAACTATCGGAATTATTACGCCTTTCAGGTCTCAGATCATAAATATTCGGCATCACCTTCAACAGCTGGATTTTGAATTAGATTGTGTAATCGATACCGTAGAGCGGTTTCAGGGAGGCGCATGCGACATTATCATCATCTCTATGGTGGTCTCTAATCCTGATCAAATGCAGATGATCTGCTCGGGAGGTGAAGGCATCGACCGTAAGATGAATGTAGCATTGACCCGTGCACGCGAGCGACTCATCATGGTAGGCAATCCCGAGATACTATCACTTTCGCCATTCTATAAATCATTTATTGATGAGTATGGTATTGCTCCTGATATCAGTATCGAATAGAATCACGGAATTGGCGTAATTTGTGGCGGTTATGAACAGCACTTTTAAGAAATTTATCAGCAGTCCACTGCGGGCTTTTGCGCTGTTTTTTATATCACTCTGTTCATTGCTCTCAATATTTGTGTTCCTGGTGGTGCAGGATAAAACACCACAGATCAATGAGCAGATCCCCGCCATCAGCCTAAAGGAACCAGGCTTCCAGATTATCCTCCTCAGCGTGCACAAGGAGTCAAATTATCCGCCGGTGCCACTGTGGCGAAGGATCTTTTCAGGTAGCCCATCCACTCATGATTTAATACCGGTGAGTAGTTGGCATATAAGCGGGGATTCCATTTATTATAAGCAGTATGAAGAAGAGGTTAGCCGGGATTCTATTCCGGTTCAGTCACTCAATCTGGCTCAGATCATATATGGGCGGGAAGCAGTAAGTGTTCTGAGTCGGCAGGGAGATAGTATTGCTCTCCAGGTTGAAAATGGAATGAAAGAAAACTTTTCTATCTCACAGCTTAGTAAAGAGGTTCGAAAAAATCACATTGAGCGGCGCACCTTTTGGTTTGGGACAGATATATTCGGTCGCTCACTCTTCGCACGCACCTTACTTGGGCTGAGGTTTAGTCTGCTTATTGGTCTTCTCGCGGTGCTCTTATCTATTACCATTGGAACCATGATCGGGATGGTGGCCGGCTACTTTGGCGGCAGGATAGATTCAGTACTAAATTATATCATGAATGTATTCTGGAGTATTCCCACTCTGATCTTAGTATTTGCCATAGTCCTGGTCACCGGGCGAGGCATACAAAATATTTTCATAGCGGTGGGACTGACCATGTGGGTCGATGCAGCGCGGTTGGTCAGAGGACAGGTCCTTGCCTTGAGGAGCGAGAAATACATTGAGTCAGTCAAGGTGATGGGTATGGGTGCAGCCCGGATCATATTTCGACACATTCTGCCCAATATGATGGGTCCGCTGATTGTCATCGCAGTGTCAAACTTTGCCTCAGCCATCATTATCGAAAGTGGCTTGAGTTACCTGGGGTTTGGCATTCAGCCGCCTGCTCCTTCACTCGGATCTTTACTCAGTGAGAATTATAGCTATATCCTTAGTGGAAAGCCGATGCTTGCCATTATTCCGGTGGTTGTCTTATTGCTGCTGGTATTTTCATTTAACTTGGTTGGCAATGGGATTAGAGATATATTTGATGTCAAATCTGACATAAGGACCTGATGCCCACAATCGCAGAGCAAAATACAGATAAGATAATTGAGCTTGAAAAGCACCTCTATCAGATGGAGATTCAGGTCAATACTGTACTTAACCTAAGTAAGGCCATCAATAGCAATGCTTCAGAGGCCGAGCTTTTTGACATCTTCCATCTGACACTCACTCACGAAGTATTGATTCACCGGATGATCTTTCTCTATAGGGAAAGCTCAGGTTGGGAAATTAAGTCAGCACTCAATTGCACAGAATGCCTTGTTCCGGAGATGAGTCAAATTATAAAGTCCTATCCGCGTCCGACTATCATTCAGAAAAAGGATAAGAAAGAGCTGTTTCACATGGAGTATATTATTCCTGTCTGGAATGGAGATGAGGTTATTGCCTGCATACTGATAGGTGATGTCACTCCACAAGGCAATTTCTTTCATAATTTCTCCTTTATCACCTCCCTCGCCAATCTGATCTCACTGGCTATAGACAATAAGCGCAATTTTATCAGAAAGCTGGAGCGTGAGCGATTTCGAAATGAGATGAACCTCGCCTCAGAAGTTCAGAAATTGATCGTGCCGCAGGAATGGCCACAGCAAGACCACTTAAAGGTTTCGTCTATCTACAAACCATTGTGGAATGTCGGTGGCGATTATATAGACTGTTTCTTGCTTGATAATAATAGAACTGCTTTCTGTGTCGCCGATGTCTCTGGCAAGGGTATATCGGCCGCCTTAGTCATGGCAAATTTTCAGGGAATCGTACATCAGACGCTAAATTCTAACATTACTCTGGACAAACTGGTAGATGTTCTAAATCGCGCAGTACTTCAGACCACAAAGAATGAACGTATTATTACTTTTTTTGTAGCTGAGTATAACCGGAAGACAAAGACGCTACAATACCTGAATGCCGGCCATGTTCCACCTTTTCTATATACCCAGGGTTCATGCATGCGATTGGATAAAGGAACCACCTTACTGGGTATTGTTGAAAATATTCCAATGGTATTGCCCGAGATTATTGAACTGAGAGATGATGCCACGATGGTACTGTACACTGATGGAATCACAGATATAGTCAATCGGTCTGGTGAGAATTTTGAAGATGCCATCCTCTGTGACTTTGTAGAGAACCATCATCAACTTGATGTAAAGGAGTTCAATGAAAGTTTGCTAAACCGGATAGATGAATTTAATCAGGAACAGTTGTTTCCGGATGATATTGCCGTACTGACTTGCAAGATTCTCCTCTGATCATCCATTATTTCTGTCAGTTAATCGAAAAATCCACCTTTGCGGAATATTACACCCGACATTTATGTTATATTCGATACTATGAATGCAAGAAGACAAATAAAGTATAATTCACGAAACAGACACGTAGCCGCTTTCCTTGGACTTATTATGGGTTGGGTAGGAATACAAAAGTTCTATATTGGTCAGATTGGCCTGGGTGTGTTATCAGCCGTCTTTTCCTGGACATTTATTCCAATGATTATTGGATTTATTGATTTCATTCGGTTTATGATTATGGATGATCAGGAATTTGATAATCGGTACAATAATGCAAGTTTTACCACTGGGGGGGCGATGCATCGTACCCGCAATGGAACCATTGTCTTCAAGAAAGGAGAGCGCTCAACCCCTCCCTTTGAATACACAGCTCCTTCCCGCGCCACCGGAAAAAGTTCATTTGGTCCTCCTCAGAGAAAATCAACTATCCCGCTCACTGCAAATAAACATTATTTGACGGCAGTAAAGCAGTTTGATGATTATCTCTACCGGGATGCTTATCACTCTTTTGAAAGCGCACTGGTTGACACGCCAAATAATGGTGAATTATATTTTCAAATGGCTTGCTGCAACTCACTTCTCGAAGAAAAGGAGAAGCTCTTTCAGAATATTCAAACAGCCATAAGTAATGGTTTTACTGATCTGAATAAAATAAAAACAAATGATGCTATGGCCTATTTCAGGATTCAACCTGAGTATGACCAGATAGCTGCCGGTGGTTTCATGCATTGGCCAAAAGAAGAGGTGGAAATTGATGTACAAGAGCCTATGATCCAACCGATAGAACAAAGTATTACCCCTGCTGAAAGCCCAGAGAAAGATATGGACGAATTATTGGGACAATTGAAACAGCTGGGTGAACTTCGTCAAAATGGATTACTCACAGATGAAGAATTTACACTTCAAAAACGAAAACTCTTTGCTTGACGTTATATATACCAAACAATTCTCTTAAGATATGTTGGCATCACAATTAATTGCACTTGAGATAGAACCATTGCGCTCTACCGATACCGGTGATGTAGCTTTGCAAAGAATGGAAGAGCACCTCATCCGGCACTTGCCCATAGTAGAGGATGGTGAATTGCTTGGCTTGATTTCTGAAGAAGAAATTTTGGATAATGATCAGATGATTCCCCTGAATGGTTATCTCCAGACCTGGAAGCAAATCTTCATTCGAGATAAGGAGCATATCCTTATCGTGATGGAGATGATGAATGTATCTCACGTGACAGCTATGCCGGTACTGGATGAGCGCAATAAATATATAGGTCTCATCACAATTGAAAAGTTGATGCACAGTTTTGCGACTGAGAGCTCTCTGAGTGATCCAGGATCTATCTTGGTAATGGAGATGAGTAGAATTGACTACAGCCTGACTAACATAAGTCGCGTAGTAGAGTCAGAGAATGGCTATATCCTAAGTAGCTATATCACTCATCAGCCCGATTCAGAGCAGATATACGTGACCATAAAAGTGAGTCTTCAGGAGGTTCAATTCCTGCGTGCATCACTGGAGCGATACGGCTTTGAAGTGAAAGGAACCTTTACTGAAGGTGATTACATTGATACACTGACAGAGCGATATGAGTCGCTGATGCATTTCCTCAGTATATAGTTATTACCAGTGATCAGCCATGCAAAGTGTAGCAATACTGATTGCGATCGTTGGGTTCTTCCCACGTAGGGCGTCACAACAGGTCTCCACAGTAGCCCCGGTAGTCAGCACATCATCTACCAGCAACACGTGACCGTAATTTTTAATTTCCTCAGTACACTGGATAGAGTCTGATTGATTTTCCAACCTGGCCATCCGGCCGAAGTGCGTTTGGGTCTCGGTAAGGCGAAGACGCTTGAGACAATTCAGGAACGGAATACCATTCAGCTCACTGATAGCACTGGCGAGGATTTCACTTTGATTATATCCCCTCAGCTTGAGTTTATCCCGGTGTAGAGGAACACAAGTGATTATATCAATTGCTTTGTCACTCAATTTTTCTTGAATATAACCGGCAAAGAAGACGCCTATTTTTTTTGCTAAGTCGCTCCTATCTTGATACTTGATTTTAAAGAGCAACTGCTGTATAGGCGAGTCCGCTTTATAGTAGAAGGGTGCGACCGCATACTGTAGATTTCGGATTGGCGCGAGCCTGCGGGCCATTTCGTTTTCTGCTGGATTGTCAAAGTCGGTCATCGCTATTTGAATTGCACAGGTAGCACAGAACATCTGATCATCCTCAGTTATAGATTTGCCACAAGACAGGCAAGTCGAGGGAAAAAATATCTGTAATATAGAGCGGAACATAGGGCTATT
>DAOLZQ010000095.1:0-9291 GCA_035426385.1 Saprospiraceae bacterium | reverse complement strand
TATTCCGACGAACACTGATAAGCCTTTATTAATAGATAATTTGTACAATGCAAGCATAAGTAGTGGTGACTAAATCAATAGCCTCTTACAGAACAAAAGATTTTAGAAATGGGATCTGATTAGATGGTCTGGAATCCTGATGTAGTTGCGATGCGATGTTTTCATCATGTATATCCATTGGTTATCACTTAAAGTCAGTGTCAGTGGGATCTACCTATATCAACTCTCGGTTGTAATAGAATACTTTTACGTATTATTTTTTTTATTTCTATTTAGTATATTTGTACACTCAGTATTGAATATGTAGCTGAGCAGATGGCAGACAAGCTTATACATGAGAGCATCAAATCCAAAGTTTATTACCACCGGAATGAGGGTAATGGGAGTCCTACTGTCATCAAGGAACTCAACTATGAGTTCCCCTCGCCAAAGGAAATTGACGTGTTTAACAATGAGTTTGAAATTCTTAGTCAGCTCCATTTACTCAACTCCAGAAATATTTTGGAGAAGAAAAGGGAAAAGAATCGTCATTTGCTCTACCTGGAATGGATAGATGGCAATAGTCTAGCAGAGGCATTTGTAGACAAGCAACCGGGACTTGAACAATTTCTACACATCGCGATCGGGCTTAGTAAATCAATAGCAGAAATTCATCTGCATAAAATAATCCATAAGGATATTAGTCCCGGTAATGTATTGGTTGATTTGACCAATAATAAGGTGACAGTAATCGATTTTGGGATTTCATCCACATTTGACTTGAAGCAAGAGTACATTGCTAATCCGGATATAATAGAAGGAACACTGGCCTATAATTCACCGGAGCAGACCGGAAGAATGAACAGAATAATTGATTATAGAACCGATCTGTACTCAATGGGCGTTACTCTGTATGAACTGCTCACTGGCAGTTTGCCCTTTACGGCAACCGATGCACTGGAACTGGTGCATGCTCATATTGCCCAGATACCCAAGCCGGTGAATGAAGTTCATTCGGGCATTCCGACTCAAATTGGGAAGATCATTTCAAAACTATTGGCCAAAAATGCAGAAGATAGATATCAATCTGCCCTGGGTGTAAAGGCCGATTTCGATAAGTGTCTGTATGATTTAATTTATACAGGTAGCATTTCTGATTTTCCAATTGGTGCTGATGACTTTACCGATAAATTTTTGCTGCCTCAAAAATTGTATGGTCGTGAAAGTGAAACCACATCTATCATTCAGGCCTTCAATCGCTGTTCCGAAGGGGCTATGGAGTTGCTCTTGGTTTCTGGCTATTCAGGTACCGGCAAGTCGGCTTTAGTGAATGAAGTGCACAAGCATATAACTACTAATCGAGGGTATTTTATAAATGGGAAATATGACCAATTTCAGCGTTCAGAGCCTTACTATGCCATCATTACAGCCTTTAAAGACCTTATAAATACTTTTTTAACTGAAAGTAATGAGAAGCTCAATTACTTCTGTGAAAAAATAAAGGCTGCAATGGGTAATGAGGGACAGGTAATGGTAGATGTGATTCCCGCACTGGAACACATTATTGGAACCCAACCTAAGCTTATATCCGTAGGTGGATTGGAGGCGCAAAAGAGATTTACATACGTATTTAGAAAATTTGTCAAAGCAGTTACTCATCGCAATCATCCCATCGTCTTGTTTATTGATGATTTGCAATGGGCTGACAGCGCCTCACTCAATTTGCTGGAAAGCCTAATGCTGGATGCAGATATTCACCATTTGTTAGTGATAGGCGCTTATCGTACTAATGAAGTTGAACCTACGCATCCTCTAATGCATACCTTGAGTGCGATAACCAAAACCGGTCTGCCTGTCCAAACTATTCAGATAGGTAACCTTGAAAAAATTCATGTAAAGCAATTGCTGGCTGATGCACTCGGTACTGACCTGCAACAAGTGAGTGAACTCACTGAACTTCTATTCGACAAAACACAAGGCAATGCATTTTTTCTCACTCAGTTTTTAAAGTCGCTGCATGAGAAAGGGTTCCTGCACTTTAATATTGAATCAAAGAGCTGGAACTGGCAGATAGACCATATCAGAGCCACTAATATGCCTGACAATGTGGTGGTTCTGATGGCGGATAAAATTAGAACACTGGATCCTGTCACTCAAAATTTATTGACCTTGGCTGCTTGCATCGGTAATCAGTTTGATCTTAACACCCTAGGGGTCATATCGACCCTAAATGTTGAAAGTCTTAAAGGCAACTTGCGTGAAGCACTTACAGAAGGTATTGTAATTCCTACTGAGGTGGGGTATAAATTCGCACATGATCGCATTCAGCAATCTGCGTACTCTTTGATTCCGGAAGTAGATAAGGCGGCTACGCATTTAAAAATTGGTCGGCTACTTTTGCAAAATACAATTGGTGAAGAGCAAGCGACCAGATTATTTGATATTACCGACCATTATAACCAGGGTCTGGCACTCCTTGAAAGAGAGGAGAGAAAGCTGTTGCTTGAATTAAACCGAAAAGCTGCCCTTCGCGCAAAGAATGCATCTGCTTTTCAACACGCGCGTACATATATCACAATGGCCATTGGCCTGTTGCCCGATAAGGTCTGGAAAACTGATTACCCATTAGCATTAGAGCTAAATACGCTGGCTGCGGAAATTTCATTTTTGTGTAGTGATGTGCCTGACATGGAATCGTACATACAGACCATTACTGAGCACGCCAAGCACGCTAAGGACACTGTGAGGGCAAACGAGATTCGGGTGCAAGGCCATATTTCACAGAATCGATTGAGCGAAGCATTGGAAACAGGCTTGAAATTACTTAAGCAATTCAATATTACTTTTCCCACAAAGCCGACGTTGGCACATGCAGTATTAGCGCTGATACATACTAAGCTTGTGTTGGGCTTTCGCAAACCTGCCGACCTTGTTCACCTGCCCATGATGGAACAAAGTAAAGATCTGGAAGCCATGAGTGTATTGTTTGAGGTATTGCCTTCCGCTTATTGGGTAAACTCCAACTTGATGTTGATGATTGTTTTTAAGATGATGCGCATGTCATTGCTCAAGGGCAATTGTGGCATCTCTTATTATTCCTATACTTCTTATGGAGCAGTATTGTGCGAATTGGGATTTCTGAAGACCGGATATAAGACCGGTGTAGTAGGGTTGCAATTATCCGACCGCAACGAAGCAAGAGCTACCAGCTGTCGTACTAAGTTTAATTATTCCTGTTTTGTTCAGCACTGGTGTGAACCACTGCAGAATACATTTGAGCCATTTTTAAAAGCCTATCACATTGGCTTAGAAACAGGTAATGGAGAATTTGCAAGCTTTAGCTTGTATTTCTATGCGCAGCATTTTTATTTGTCTGGAAAGAATTTACAGCACGCTATTGATGAGTTTGAAAAGAACGGAAGGGCCATTAAGCAGATGGGGCATTTTACTCCATTTAATTACTTGGCTATCCATCATCAAGCTGCTTTAAGCCTGGCAGGCCAATCTGCCGACCCATGTACATTAGAAGGAACAGCTTATCGCAAGAGCGAAATGTTGCCACGTCATATAGAGGGAAATGATAGGACTGCATTGTATAAATATCATTTTCAAACGATGATTTTACAAACGCTATTTGAACACTATGATGATGCCATTCAATCAGGAGAAATGGCATTGCCTCATGTGGGTTCTGTAACAGCACAATACTGCCGTACATTGCTCTTGTTTTATGAGGCACTAGCACGTATGGGTCAGTATAGAAAAGTAAAATCTAGCGTAAGACGACAATATGCAAGACGTATAAAAGGGAATATCTCAAAAATTAAAATGTGGGCAGAGCATGCACCCGAAAATCAACTGCACAAGTTTCATCTGTTGCAGGCTGAATGGCATAGAATACAAGGTGAGACTAGTAAAACACTCGATCACTACGATATGGCGATACAACTGGCTCGCAAAGCTGGTTTCCTGCAGGAAGAAGCGCTTGCGAATGAACTGGCAGCAAAGTATTTCTTGGAAAGAGACAAAAGCGACTTGGCAGAGATGTATATGAAAAATGCCTATCAGCGTTACCGGAGTTGGGGAGCTGAAGCGAAATTAAAGCAATTAGAACAATTATATCCTGAATTTATATCAAGTATTAAGGGAAACATATCCGGAGTAAAACTTTCTGGATCAGTTGAAAGAATAAGCACTTCATATGATGCTTCTGAGCTGGATATGGCTTCGCTTCTGAAAGCATCTACTACTATATCTGGGGAGGTCGTGTTGTCCAAACTATTATCATTGCTCATGAAAATAGTTATCGAGAATGCAGGAGCTGAGCGAGGATTTCTGTTGCTTGATCGTAAAGGCGAACTGTTTATCGAAGCACAAGGCGAGACCAATAACCAGGTCGCCGAAATTCAACACATTCCTTATATTCAGAGTGGTAAGCTGGCCGAGTCGGTAGTGACTTATGTAAGCAGAACCAAGGAGAGTATTGTGCTTGATGATGCCGTAGCTGATACGCGCTTTAATTCTGATGAATACATCATACTGCATAAACCTATTTCTGTTCTATGCTTGCCCATTATTGATTTGGGTAAATTTATTGGACTACTTTATCTCGAAAATAATTTAGTCCGCGGCGCTTTTACCGAAAATCGCATTCGTATTTTGCAATTGCTCTCAGGGCAAATCGCGGTTTCAATTAACAATGCACTATTGTATGACGAACTGGAGCAAAAGGTAGAAGAGCGGACGGCAGAATTAGCTACCGAGAAGAAGAAGTCGGATGATTTGTTGTACAATATCTTGCCTTATGAAACTGCGCAGGAATTGAAGCAATTTGGTAGGACCGAAGCCCGGCAATTTGAAAGTACCAGCGTATTGTTTACCGACTTTGTCGGATTTACATCCACCGCAGAAAAGTTGTCACCTGCCGAATTGGTAGCCGAGATAGATGAATGCTTTCAGGCGTTTGACAATATTACTGAAAAATACGGGATTGAAAAGATTAAAACCATTGGTGATTCATATATGGCTGCGGGAGGATTGCCGGTGCCAAATACCAACCATGCAGAGAATATGGTGGCTGCTGCTTTTGAGATATTGACATTTATGAACCAACGGAATAGTGATGGTAAACATGCGGTATTGGAATTGCGATTGGGTATAAATAGTGGCTCAGTGGTAGCCGGCGTGGTGGGACATAAAAAATTTCAGTACGATATATGGGGCGATACCGTCAACACTGCTTCTCGTATGGAACAGAATAGTGAGCCAGGCAGAATCAATATATCCGAAAGTACTTATGAGCTGATCAAAAAACATTATAACTGTGAATATCGGGGAGAAGTGGAGGCCAAAGGAAAAGGAAAGGTAAAAATGTATTTCGTAAACGGAAAATAGACAATTTTTCAAGCAGGAGATAAATAGAACAATCATATACACCTTGTAAATAAGTGAGGATAATGGAAATTCAAGACGCCGAAAAAATATGTGAAGCGTGTTTAAAGGAAACACAGATTAATTATTTAAAGCGCAGGAGATTATTTGGCCCTGTGGGAGGTAAGATGAATAATCTTGGAACACTTTCTGTAGGACTGATGCACAATATCCTCGCAAGGATAGGTGAATGGATATATGACGTATATGATGATATAAAGCAAACGTCACATAAAATAAATCAGTTTTTCTTCCCGCGCCGTGAAAAGATATGGGGTCAAATAAAGGATAGTTATCTCACAGGACAGATAGTGCGTGCCTCGCGATATCCTCACCGTACCCCCATACGACACGTAAGGCTTGAGTTTTGGGCCCGTACTCGGTGGCTCCAATGGCGCAATCTGGGTGTTGCATATAGTGATGAGTATGGATTTTTTAAATTAGATTTTGATCTACGCGCTGCGCGGAAGCGGGCTATAAAATCCAAGGTTCGATTTGAAATTCACCACACTTCTGATATTTATTTTGGTACTGATGAAAAGCCGCAGGCAATTCACCAGTTATATCACACTATAAAACTTCCAAAATCAGATCTGGTCGGTATGGGATATAATCTACGTGAGATTCAATTGGATCTATGGATTTACCGGCCAGATTCAGTCGTTCCCAGAGCGATGATCACTGATGCTGATGGCGATCAGACCGAACAGTATTCGGAAGGTCGGTTAGATGCTCTTTGGGATCAATTAATACCCATCGAAAGTATTAAAGCCAAGCACATCTGGCAGATAAAGCATACTCCTGAAGTAATTTCTCTCGCCGGAATTCAGGCAGATTATCCAGACAATTTGACCATTTGTATTGAAAAAAAATTGCCCGGCTATACTCGTTCAGATAAATGGTTTGGTGAGCGAATGATGAATGGGATGAATTGCGGAAGCTTTATGCCTGATGATCTTGACCCCTCAAAATACTGGATCAGTTATTTTGGGATATGTAATTACGATCACAACATTGAATTTGCGCTGCCTGATGTGGAAATTAAATTTGAATTAGGAACAGATGGCTTACCTCTTCCTGTGGAAATTCATACTACCGGAGCGCTGAATGGCATCAATAAGGATCCCTGGCAAAAACGGGTATTTACCAAAGATGATGGCGATCTGTGGCTGGCTGCAAAACGAATAGCCAGAGTAAATGGAGCTGTTTCGACAGAAGTAGATGAGCATTTCACAGGCACTCATTTAAACACCGAACAATTTGCCATAGCTGCACACCGCAATTTTCATTTAAATCCGCTTTCTTGGTTACTACGCCCGCATCTGAAAGAGGTAGCTTTGATCAATGCTGCTGCAGATGTTACCATAATTGGTGGATATCTTCCGCGGGCTACTGCGCTTACTGAAAAGGGACTCAAAGATCGCACGTACGATATTTTGGGAGTACATGACTGGAAAGGCTGGGAGCCTATGACTCCACTAAATGAAATGCACCACTATGCTTTGGCGGAGAATTTATTCTGGCATATTGTCAGTGATTTTGTAGAAATATTTTTCAACGAAAATATTGAAATGATAAAAAAGCACTGGATGGAAGTATATTACTTTTCTAAGGATTTGGTAAAACACAGTGTGCCGGTATTTATGTCAGAGGTGGATGTCAATTCACTTTCGATTCAGGAGAGAGATCAGATGGAAAGAAGGAAAAAGTATTATTCTTTTCTCTATCACTTTGATTTTGAAGCCCACCGTGAACGAGTCAAAGGTCAACTGAGATCTATGTCACCGATTACTAAGCGAAAGGAATATGATGAGTCACATCCCGAAGAAATGGAGAATCTGAAAAAGGCCTGCAAATATGCCATCATGATGGCCACCTTTATGCATACCTGGATCAATGAGCATCAATATGACGACTTGGGTGAGGTGCTGTACAACTGTGGTGGATTGAGATTTGGAACTTCAGAGACTGGCGTGCTTGGTCCCGAGTCTGATTTGCATATTGCGCCTGATCTTACGCGTGCTACAGAAATGATTTGGTTTACTAACTTCCTATCCCGCACTGAATACGGTTTTATAACCCGCAATGAAGAGCAGGACGTAAATCCGATTTTTCTCAGACTGCTGGAAGCTAAGCAAGAGCAGTTTGCTGCCTGGGGAGTGGACATTCATAAGATCGAATCAAGAACGAATATTTAACCTGCAGAAGACTTTGTTTGAAATGTCTTTGAAAAATAATTAATTTATGAAAAATATTACATCTTTCTTCAGGGTGATTTATATCTGGCTTGGAGAGGGGATAGATAAAATTTCTTTATGGGCCATTTCAAAGGGCTTCGGCTGGATGCTCGCGCTATTCCTCAGCCTTCCGCATCGCAAGCGAATGAGTCACAACAATGGGATTGGGGCTACCGGTTGGGTGGAGATAGTCGATCAACCTGAATTTCCGGAGCATGACTTTTTTGTCGCTGGTAGAAGATACCCGGCGCGGATTAGACATGCATCAATTTCATTTTTGGACGATGCAATGAATTGCTTCAGAAGTATCTCAATTAAATTTTCTTATCATCATTTTGATAGCCCTTTTGATCTCGAATTAAATACCGGAGAAAGGAGTGCTTTTTGGTCGGTTGCCAGTTTCTTTAAGTTTGCTAACTTAGGAAAAGAAAAATGGGGAGTGTCAGAGGTTGAATTTTTGCGAAAATATCCCGACGGTGAATTTGGATGTGTAAAAGCATTGAGACGCAATCCCTCTTCTTTCTATAATATGCACTACTTCAGTAAGACGCCTTTTTATTTTATTGGCAAAGACGGTATAAAGCGCTATGCTAAATATAGAGTTATTCCGGATGACAGAGAGGCTGAGACCGGTATCATTGTTGATCCTTCGTTAGAAGATCTCGCCAATCAGCGTATTCTGCCGTATGAAAATAGGGGAAGAAACTATTTGAAGTATGAATACGAGGATAGGGTTAAGAAGCAGGCGCTTACTTACCTGTTGTCCATCCAGTTGAGAACCGCCTGCGATGATGACGACCCTGAAATCTTCAACAACATGGTGCCTTGGAACGAGGAGATATTCCCCTGGCATGACCTGGCCTTAATTCATATCGACCGAACACTCGACTGGCGAGATAGCACTCGTACTACCTTTAGTGTGAACAATATGCCCAAGTCGCTGGGTGTATTGCCTGCGAAATCTATCTACGATTATAATTCATTGAATTACATGCGGTCCCATTCTGAGATAGCGCGTAAGGCGCGGATGTTTTCCTATAAGCTATGGGGCATGGTGCCACCCATACCCGATAATGATAATCGCAATGTGGATGAATGGGGTGTGTGAAAAGTAGCTTTTTGTCCCGCTGATCACGCAGATCAACTCAGAAATATGTGTCCGGTATATTGTTGAATAGGTCTTCTGCGAAAATCAGCGAAATCTGCGGGTGAGCGCCTGAACCCGAAGGGCTGAAGCGACAGCGTACAGGGGCGCGAAGGCGATAGCCCTTAGAAAATTATTTATTAGAACGTCAATATGCTGCTGAAATAGTTTGGATTTAGAAATGGCTCATCAAAGGCTTTATTTACACTAACATTAATATAGGAAGCTGTTCGCGGAGCTCGCAGTTCGCTCATCAAAGGTGGATTAACCACCTTTGGCCCTGCAAGGCAGGGCTTAATTCGCTCATTCCGCTAATCACACAAATCAACTCAGAAATATGTGTCCGGTATATTGTTGAATAGGTCTTCTGCGAAAATCAGCGAAATCTGCGGGTGAGCGCCTGAACCCGAAGGGCTGAAGCGACAGCGTACAGGGGCGCGAAGGCGATAGCCCTTAGAAAATTATTTATTAGAACGTCAATATGCTGCTGAAATAGTTTGG
>DAOLZQ010000094.1:0-9338 GCA_035426385.1 Saprospiraceae bacterium | reverse complement strand
AAAATAGATTTGGGAAATGCATTTTTCGAAGGGGAGGAGCGCAGCTCGCGTACGCAGGGTGGCCTCGCCGGGCTTGGTAATTAGTGAGCTGCGTACCTTATCGGAGAGCTCGTATACTCGATTTGGCAACGTTCTTGTCCGCGAACTGGATTATTTCGTTCAGTTCCGCGTGTTTATTTTCTTTTTCCTCTTCGATATCATAATCATCTTGAATTCCAAGCCAGAATTTTGTGGAATTTCCAAAATATTTACTCAACCTCAAAGCCGTATCGGCCGTAATTCGGCGGTTTCCTTTTATAATTTCCGAAATTCTCGTCTGCGGTATTTTCAAGTCCTTTGAAAGTCGGTAAGCAGTAATATTGAAAGGCTCGAGAAATTCATAATTCAAGATTTCTCCAGGATGTACATTTGCTAATTTATCCATTATTTCTTTTTTAATGATAATTAATTATTTCTACTTCACTTGCGTTTCCTTTGTCCCAAATGAATATAATTCTCCATTGTTTATTAATTCGAATACTGTAAAAATCGTTTAATTTTCCGGTTAGTTTTTCAAGTCTGTTTGATGGTGGAATTCGCAAATCGGCAATGTCTTGTGAGTTGTTCAGCATTCTCAATTTCCGCCTCCCAGCATTTTGATTATCAATCGGCATTTTCTTAACTCGGATTCCTTCCCAAATCTGTTCGGTTTCTTTTGTGCCAAAGGCCAAAATCATATCTATTGCGTTACTAACGTCAAAGATAAGTAAAATATTCAAACTTTAGTGGATTTTTTTGAATGTTGCCTAATGGTTTGCAGCTACCCGAAGGGCGGGACTTTCACCACAAGACTTGATTTGAAAAACTAAACTTTGATTACCCACAAAATTGTCTTTGGAACTCGACCGCGGAGCAGCACCGAGAGTAACTCCCGCCTATTGCAAATGTGCTGTGTGTGCAATGAATGGCAAACTACTCTGTAAAAGTAGCTAAAAGCAGAGAGTATAGATGTCCGAAAGGACATTTATTAACAAGGGAGTGAAAGTCTCCTGTGTGCGGGGTAACGACCAGTAGCACTAGCAAGCCCCAAGGGTTTGAATAGTGAGGTTCGATCTGAAGTAAAGGCGACTGGAAAAGTGGGTACAGAGGAACACGAACCAGAAATGAAGCTATGATTTGGCTGGGTGCCAATTAGGACTAGGCTCATGCTTAGTAAGACGAGGAAGGGTGGTTGGTGCATAGTGCAAAGTCCTATACTCGGCGCTACAATAACCGTAAATCCCTTAAAGTCTCGTGGGTATATTTCAATACTTGAGTAATATCTACAAATACGGTCAAGTTAATGAACCGCCCTGTATGTCCCTGAGACAAATTAGATTTGGGAAATGCATTTTTCGAAGGGGAGAAACTCAACTCTTGTGCGCAAGGTTGTGAGAAAGGCGCAACTCATCGGTTTGATGTTTCTTGTCAGCATTGTCATTGGTAATAATGTCCAACTTCAATCATTATGTTTTCAAAATTAAAATAGAACCCAAAACTATCTCTTATTTTTTTGGTTCTTGCCCTCCAACAATACCCACAGCATTTAACTTCTGAAATATTTCATTCACTTTTTCTACACTATCCAGCATAAAGCCAATATGAAAAGAGTGTGGATAAACTGAAACACCTTCTTTATTTTTCATTATGACAAGAGTAATGTCATCCTGACTTTTTATAACAGCAACAATATTGTAGCCTTTTATGTCTGTGCATTTATAGTGAGTTCTTTAGTCTTTAGGTTGCTTTATATCGGCTCCCTATAAAGGAATCACTTCTTCTTGAACACTAACTTGAAAACTACGGGTAGCGTCACGATTAAAATTATACCCAAAATAATATATTCCAAATTACTTTTCACCCAAGGATTATCTCCCAGAATGTAGCCTAAGGAAGTAAGGCTGCCTACCCAAATAATGGCGCCAACAATATTATAATAAGTAAATTTCTTAAAATCCATTTTGACCGTACCTGCAACTATAGGTGCGAATGTCCTCACAATGGGCAAAAACCGCGCTATCGCAATTGCAAACCCACCCTTGTCAGCATAAAAGTCATGAGCCGCATTCATATGACGTTTTTTCAGAAACCAGGTGTCTTCGTGATGATTAAATATATGTGCGAATTTATCTCCAAACCAATAACCAAAGAAATTGCCGGCAACTGCTGAAAATATAAATAGTAGCATCCAAAAGGGCAAATTTAAAAAGTCGGTACTAAAAGGAAAAGTTCCATTGGAGGAAGCAATGACCATCCCAGACACAAATAACAAAGGGTCGCCAGGCAGAAAGAAACCAAAAAACAGGCCGGTCTCAATAAACAAAATCAACAGAACCAAGTATAGACCACCATGACTCATTATCCAATCAGGATCTAAAAGGTGCTTAATCGATTCAAAGACTACATCCATCTAGTTTAGTTTTGCTAGTAAACGTATCATAGCTATGTTATAGTTCGTTTTTATTTTTTATATGTTTAATATCGCGTTTGGACCTGTATGGTCGCTATCTCAAAATCGTAAAATATACTATTATATTAGCTTTATTATTTATTGCCCAATCTAAATGTAGAGTATGTTTTTTGGTTAAACCCTCTTGGGCTACAAGTGATTTTTAACACTTGCCGCCTCCCTTCCCCACACCTCATTCCTTGCGTGGCAAGCTCCTCAAAAGGGGGACAGCCTTAATTATTGGTACTATAACTGTTTACTGCTTTTAATTTAATATTTTTAGTCATAGCTCTTATTTTCTATCTGCGTCTGGGCGGAAAATCTATGCCTTCTTGACAAACTCAGATTTCAGTGCCATGGGGCCAAATCCGTCTATCTTACAATCTATGTTGTGATCACCCTCTGTCAGACGAATGTTTTTCACCTTGGTTCCGGCTTTGATGGGTTTGGGAGCCCCCTTTACTGGTAGGTTCTTTATGATGATCACAGAATCGCCATTATTTAGCTCGTTTCCATTTGAATCAAGCACTTTTATGGCACTCTCAACATTACTTTCGTTGGGATTCCACTCGTGACCACACTCTGAACAGGAATAAAGGTCATTTCCCAGTGAATATCCGTAGGGTGACTGACACTTAGGACAAGGTTTCATTTCTTCTGACATTATTTTTTCTATTTAATAATTACAATTTGATTGGTAATCATTTCGACAAAGATAATTTATTTTCATAAGACTGTCTATCCCAGGAAATTCCTAGCAAGTGCAAAAGGAAATGTACATGTTGAAAAGTATTTCCGAAAAGGTTTGTTGTTTGGTTTTTGTCAATAAAATAATTTAATAAAATGGTTAAACCTATTTCCTTTGAGTCTGGATATTAAATTTGCTTAACCCTTATACATTCAAAATCCAGGGGTCTGATCCTTTTAAATTTTAATAAATTTCACTCTAAATTCTCTACCTACTATATCTTTCAAATAGAGTAAATAATTTCCGGTGGGATAAATAACCAAATGCTTATTGATAAGAGTTTCAATATCCTGAATAGTACCACTTGAATAAAATACAACCTGTCCATCCGATCTAATTATTTGTGCTATATAATGATCCACATCATTTTTTATTACTAAGTGAATGGGCGTGCTCTGACTCACCGGATTCGGATATACAATCAGAGCAGAATTAGCCATTTGATTATCTACTGATACGCTACGCACAGGATATACCAAGATCTTCTTACCGTCGAATCCAACAGCGTATACTTCCTTGGCCGCTGAAGGGTAGTATACAGTCGTTGTCTGATTTGAAAGATCTCCCGTACCAGAAATTGAGACAAATAATAGACTACCACTGGTATCATAAGTTTCATATGCTACTGCATTTTTCCAATCACTATGTTGCACAGTCAAGTAGTTATTTTTAAGAGATACACCAAGTCCTGTTTCTCCACTTAATGGCAAACGGTTCTTGAACATATTCACACTATGTGCAGAAATATAATTCATCACCGGAGATACCGGAGTGTCATAGTTTTTGCTTTTTATATAAGCAATCGCAGCATCAACCTGTGCCTGTGTGATGGTTAATTGTCCGATTCCATAGTCATCTATCTCTACATCAACGGGTTTCAGAAAGCCTGTTTCTTGGAAAAAAGTAGTAAGATCTTCTTGTACAGCATCACAGGTATTTTTTACAAAATTCAACAGTAATTCTCCATCTGTTAAGCCTTCTGAATTGCTATTTCTGGACGTCTCAGCCACTATTCCGTACCAGTGCGCATAGTCTACACCTGTGTAATCCGTAGGGTAATCAAAAGACAAGACAGGAGCATCGCGTGCTGCACCTGCCAATTGATAGTATAGTTCCAATTGCCAGAATGGAACCAACACTTTAAACACATCATAGTCGCTACTTCCCTGTATCGGCTCACCCTTTATGTGGGTATTATAAATAGTTCCATTGATGCGGCCACCTTCGATTGCAGCCATTCCTGCTGTAGGTGCTTCTCGTTCTGCCTCTAAGCGTGCGTAGGGCACATGAGCCGGATTCATATTATACTGAACCCAGACCGAATAAATATTATTCGTAACTTCAGTCGTTCCTATCCAATAGAGGTCCGGTCTGATTTGATTTATATGTCCAAATTCATGTGGGATGCCCCAGAGATCTAAGCGCTCCGGGTCAACGAGATTCTCTTCACCCCAATCCAGATCCAGATTAACTCCAAGCCCACCTGCGTAATAGCCTCCACCATGACTTCCATAGGCCAATTGTCGGTTTTTAGGAGACTTATTATACTTGAAGAGGCCCATTAGCATCCGTTCATGCTGTATGATTGTATCGTACTTGCCTATCAACTTCTGAGCATCGAACGGTGAGCCACCTCTCAGAGCCGCCTTCTCTTGTACCAAATGAGCGTACTTACCTCGAATATCTATCACCGGATAGGCAGTGCCGACCAGTAAATCAGGCCATTCCGCATTAGTAGATGTTTCCCGATCAAAATATCCATTGATTTTGCCCGATGCGATATTTATTTCTACATCCAATAGACTGGTGTCATTATTGAAATAATTAATGTATCCCAGGCCACTATTCGCGCCGTCAAATACATTTAAGCCATTATGTAAGGCATAGTATGATACCGGTCCATTGAGTTGGGTGGAGAAATCTTTTACAGTCAAATAGACGGTTGTGCTGCTTGGAATATTCCGAGCAAACAAGGCAATTTTTTCACCAGGTGGAAATGCTATTCCTGTGGAATTTTCAAAGATATCGTACTGTCCTATCTTTAAGGTTCTTTCTATTGAAGAGAGCGTCTGATATACCTCAAAAGACTGAACGCGGTAACGGCTTACGTAGCTACCATCGAAGATGCATTGAGCCAGAGCTTGATAGAAGGGTGACGAGATCGTATCAATATCCATTTGTGAAACTGTAGGATACAGTGCCGAGTATAACTCATTGCTAAAGATATTTCCAAAAAGAATAGTACTATCCGCAGAGCCGGAGGTATAGAATTCCATCTCGGCGCAACTCACAAAATCGCCTACCCCATTGGCTACAGTAAGTCGGACATTTAGTGGTGTTATGGGGATCGGAAAATGAACAGCAACAGGCAGACCGGATTGGTCAAAATTGAAATCCATGAGGTTTTTAAAAATAGTATCTGCAAGTGTATTGTAAGATATAGAGACATTACCAAAATTACCATTTGAGCCACCATCTGAGCGTGGAATATATCTGAGGTAATCAATTTTAGTGAGTCCATCTAACCGATAATTAAGCACAACAGGCAAGACCGTGTTGCCATATGATGAATGATAAAGCGTGTTGAGATCATTATCAAAAGAGCCGCTGATATCTTCACCCGGCTCAAAGGATGAAGCTGTAGAGCCGCCAGCCAGAATAGTCGCCTTTATATCATTGGCACCGCTGACACTTAATGTCGCCGTAGGAAAGTCACAATCAATGCCGCTGATGATGGGAGCTGCTGTCTCTGAGTAAAATCTCATTTCTGCGCATGTAGAAAGATCTTCCACCCCTTCGTTCACTACAAATTTTACCTCATATGGCTTCTGAATGGAATTCGGAAGCTCAATAACCTTATCATCATTATCGGCTTGCCAACTCAGACTGTCGCTAATCAAAATGAAACTATTGGGTGAGCTTTGAGTGCTATAATAGACACTCACATTAGTCCAGATACCATTTGAGCCGAGCTGTCTGGGTGTATATATTATTTTTTTAATACTGCTTACCTGAGTGGTAAAATAGAACTGTAGCTCGTCCGGGATTCCCACCTGTTGCCATCTGGAGTGATAGATACTGGTATCATTATCGTCAATCGCATTCGAGACTTCACCGCCGGGTTGTGCCTGCTGTAACGAAGTAACCGTATAGACCGGCACTTGATAGAGTTGTGCGAAGCAAGGAAATCCGCACAGCAGAGCAAAGAACACTAGTAATGATTTCATCATTGAATATTAAGATTAGTTACTTTAAGGTAAAGATAGGTTCTGATACTGAATGAATAAAAAATAATAGGAGGCTTAACCTATGTTGAGGGTTCATCTAATCGGGTCTGAAGTCATTTCCAATACTTTTTCATCAAGTCTTCAACCCACCAAAATCATACATGATATCCCCAAATCTATCTTTTCCAATTCCAACAATTTGAAACTTTATGGCTTTCGCGAAAAGAATTCTTTTTATTTCATCACTTTCAATTTGTTTAATAGAAATTTCATTTGTAGAAACGTTGGTGTTTTTTCTAAATTATTTTTTACATTATTCTTTTTATCACAAGAAATCAGAGGTAAAATTAATAGTAATGAAATTGAATAGACTCAATTTATTTTAAATATATTTTTTCCGGTTTTACTTATTTTTTAAAAACAGATAACTTTCCGTGTCGTTAATCATTGTTGCTCTATCTTTAAAAAATGAAAATAAATACGTGTCATTTTTATCGCGTTTTTTATAACAATCATAATGTTTTTCATTGTCAGTGCTATTTTGAGTATCTATTTTTTCGGAAATTATATATTCAACTTCCCCAGATCCAGTATCAACCGTAATTTTATCACTTGTCTGCTTAATCATTATTGGGGTTGAAACTATTTTCGGTACGTCAGACTTGTCGCCGGTAATTTTAAAAATCTTTAAAGTATCATAAAGAAAAAGATTTTGATTTTCTACTAAATTCATTTCCTCTGTTGTAAATTCAATCATACCCTTATCGTCTACAATTCTGATTAATCCATCTTCGAAATATTGAAGTACTTTGTATATTCCATCTGGATTTGTTACAATTATTAAGCTGTATTTTTTGCCCGATGAAAGTTCACTTTCCAGTGGTTCTCCATCTCTTATATATATTATTTTTTCACTATTGGGTGCAAAGAAAGCAATATCTTTATGTGAGTTATAATTAAAAACAAAAGAATTATTTTCCTTAATATTTTCTCCCCAATATCCTTTATTTGTCCCATTTTTATTTTTTCCTGGTGTAGTTGTGAACTTTTTATAATATTGAAAATCTAGTCTAAACTGTTCTTGAGCCAAAAGACTTGAATAGATTGTGAAAAGAAAAAAAAGAAAGATTATTCTCATTGCTATTTTTTTGTTCGAGTGTTTGATGGGAAATGTCTGCTAACGATATGGCTAAGAAGCGGAGTCGCTCCGAAGGGCGACTATGTTTTCTTAGGTAGTGTTGTAGGTAGTTTTTATACTCGAACTAGTTTCAATAATGGTTCAAAGGCATAAAGTGCCGGTCTTCTACCTGAAGATTCTTCTAATGTTCTTAGTAACTCTTTGTCTAATAATATTCTAGTAAATCTAGCAGCGGTTGGTCCTGGTATTCCACTCTTTGAAGTGAATCTATTGTTTCTAAATATAGGATTTGTGAAAATATAATCTAATGCGTTAACACTCCATTTTGATGATAAAGCATCCGAAAAAATAGGTTTCATTTCTTCGTATAAATTCTTTATGCTTTCAGCAATTTCTAAATTTCGAATTGCTTGTTTTTCGATTGCATTTAAAAAGAATATACACCATGCTTCCCAATTGTTATTTTCAGAGACATTTCTCATAGTATCAATATATTCATCTTTATGTTCTTCCATATATCCACTAACATAAAAATGAGGTTCTGAGATTGTACCTGATGACCATAGAAGTAGAGTGATTAACATACGTCCAATCCTTCCATTTCCATCTTGAAAGGGATGGAGCGCTTCAAATTCGAGATGCATTAAAGCGGTTTTTATCAAAATCGGGTCTGAACTGACTTTAATATAAGTAAATAATTGTTCTAATCCGTCATTCAGTTTTTCAGGGCTTATTGGTGTAAATAATACCTTTTGTTTTATTTTATCAGCTAAATAGTTCTGTTCAGTTTTATATTGTCCCGGTGCTTTTTGAGCTCCTCTTCCAAAGGATAATAGCTGCTGATGAAGTGTTTTAATTAAATGCTGAGAAAATGGATAACCATCTTTCATTGCTCTTTGGGCATTTAAAAGTGCTCGTTGATATAAAATTGTCTCAAATACTTCAGAGCGTACATTTTTTGCTTCTTCTGAATCATTTTCACTATCGGCTTCGAACTTTAGTATTTCATCCATTGTACTAATGGTTCCTTCCATTCTTGATGAAATTACGGCTTCTTGATTTCGTAATGGAGCTAATAAAATCTCACTATTATGCATGTTTTTAAGCATTTGGTCATATCTAGCCAAAGCATCTGTTGCTTTTAATAATGAATTGACGATTTTCCCATAATCCAAATTTTGAGGCGGAAATTTTTCATAATGATATTGTACTGAATTAGTAAAATCCATATTCTCTATATTTGATGTAAATATATCATTAAATAGTTACATAAAAGCCATTTGTCGTTAAAATTACCTATTTTATGATAGACAAAACACCTTGATGTGTATTTTTTATGTGTCAAAGTTATTTGACAATCATAGTTTCGATAAAGTGATAATCAAATGTTTTTGAGGAATACGAATTTACATCAAAGTAGTTTGACGTAGAAATATTTTAAAAAGTGATAGACAATAGATTTTATTACATTACCTACAACTCTCAAATATACGCACAATACACCTAGTGTCAAAATCATTTCTAAATCACTAAATATCTATGTACCAGTGTGTTATATTGTTATTATTTTTGTTGACTTTTAAAAAGCGCAAGTCCTTTAGGAGCTATTAAGCTTCTTTTCAAGCCTTCATTTTTAGGGTAGAAATCGGTACTCACAATGAAAAGACATGTTGGATCAAGTATTTGTAAGACTGTCTGAACCTACCTATCAACCGGGCGAAAAGTGGCATACACTGCCCCCTGACCTTCGAGAAGCCC
>DAOLZQ010000093.1:0-9409 GCA_035426385.1 Saprospiraceae bacterium | reverse complement strand
CGAGATCTTTCTTGTAACCTTTTGAGATCAAATGATTCAATAATTAATGTTGAATATATTAGAAATAGTGTTAGCGCAAGAAAATCTTTAAAAACATTTAGTTCATTTGAAGTTAATATTTATAGTGCATATCTTGTTAAAGATACGTGTTTTAAGCTTATAACAAAAGACATAGCATATCTAAATAATGGTTATCTTTTAAGTGAATATTTGCGAGTGTTATGGAAGGAAATAGAGAATACAAAGGGGTTAATAATTGACGTTAGGAATTATCCTTCTGACTTTGTTATTTATGAATTGAGTAACTATTTAATGCCGAAAAGTACTCCCTTTGTCAAATTCACAAACGCAAGTATTGAAAGACCGGGTACTTTTACTTTTTCAGATTCAATGAGCGCAGGAAGAGATAATGAAAATTATTATAAAGGAAAGGTGATTATTATAGTAAATGAGGTTTCTCAGAGCTCTGCAGAGTATCACGCAATGGCATATAGAGTTAGTCCAAATGTTACCGTCATTGGTTCAACGACAGCAGGTGCTGATGGCAATGTATCTCAATTTTTTTTGCCGGGTGGCTTAAGGACTATGATAAGCGGAATAGGTATTTATTATCCGGATGGAAGAGAAACTCAAAGGATTGGCATTGTTCCTGACATAGAAGTTAAGCCGACAATTGAAGGAATTAGAAAAGGTCAGGATGAATTACTTATTAAGGCAATAGAGATAATTAACGCAGAATAAGGTAATTCCCACATTAGCTATTTGGCCAGGTAGGGTGAATGCTCTACATCAGGATCGTCATAGATCTCAGATAGTAATATTTATAAACATCTAATTTATCCTTTTTTTTTGCCCATTTAATATTTGGGTGAGATTATGCCTCCTCTGATAAGTGCCTTATTCTGTTAGATCGGCTTTGTTCTGAAGATATAGCGAACCGATATATTATGGCTTTTAGTATCTCTTTACTCGAGTACGGGTCAAGCTTATGAGTTGAAAAATAGTTTGTCTTTAATAAAAACCGCAAATCATGTTAATATTTGACCCCCCTGGGTTATTAAGGTAATATTAGACTGAGACTATCTCAGGTAAGCTGGTATCAGTACACCCGGGATAGAACTTTAAAACTTAATATAATATAATCCCATGAAGATTCTCTTATCTCTTTTTTTGACATTCTATTTTTCGAGTTTGAATGCCGCTGTTGTCCCTAAGCCCGGTTCAATGTATTTTATAGAAAACAAAGGTCAGATGATGTATCAGGACGGATCACATGCTGATGATATAAGGTATTGCCTAATTTCAGGAGATATGCGGATAGATATTAAGTCGAACTCGATACATTATACACTATATCAAAAGACCTATTTAGAGGCTGATAAGGTTATTGAACCATTAAAAAAAGGAAAGGCCGGCAAAGAGGAACTAGCTTCCTGTGCTTCATACAGGGTGGATGTACTGCTGGAAGGTTCGAATATTGGAAATGAAATTATACCTTCCGGAAAGCTGGATTACTATGAGAACTACTATTTGACTGGGTGTGGAGTGGATGGCGTTACTCATGTGTCCGCCTTTAGCTCTTTACTGATTAAAGATATTTATCCCGGCATAGATTGGAAGATTTATATTGATGGGGACCGATTCAAATACGATTTTATAGTTTATCCGGGGGCTGATCCAGCAATGATCAAACTTAAGTACTTAGGCGCTGAAAGTATTTTGAAGGATCAGTATGGAAATATTGACGTTCGAACTCCTTACGGAAACTTCACTGAAAATAAACCCTATAGTTATGATGCTACCACCAAAACCGAAATTCCATCTGAATATAAGATAGACGAAAATGCGCTTTCATTTAAAATAGATGCTTACTCCGGAACCTGCATTATCGATCCTGTCATAGAATGGTGCACTTACTATGGTGGCTCTCTCGAGGACTGGATAAGTATGACCCAAGAAGATGAGGGTAATAATGTGATGATGGTGGGGCTTACCTCCAGTCGCAATAATATTGCCACTACGGGCGCCCATCAATTTTATTATAAAGGGGGAACATATGATGGCCTTTTGGTTTATTTTGATAGCAAGGGTTCAAGAAAATGGTCGACATATTACGGGGGAAATGGCGCCGATGAGTTTTACTCGGTACAGTATTACGAACAAGAATTTATTTTGTTGGGTCTTACCTCCAGCTTATATGATATTTCTTCACCGAATACATATCAAACAGACTATGGTGGGGGTGAGACGGATTGTTTTTTAGCCAAATTTGATAAAGAAGGACTTCGCCTTTGGTCTACCTATTATGGAGGACTTCTGGAAGATGGCTCATACCCAGACTACCCTACAGAAGGTTTTTTAAACCTGAAAGTGGATAATTCAGGGACTATATATATTGCCGGAACTACCTCCAGTCTGTCAGGTATAGCTACGGTAGGTTCATATTCCAGTAGCTATAATGGTGGAATATCCGATTGTTTCTTAGTAAAATTTGACAATAATGGCAGTAGGATTTGGGGCACCTATTTGGGTGGAGCCGAAGATGAGCAGATAGGTCAAATAGATATAGATAATGAAAATAATGTAGTCATCTGCGGTGACACAAGAAGTACGGATGGAATTTCCACTCCGGATACTTATCAAGCCAAACTCTCCGGAGACTATGATTCATTTATCATGAAGTTTGATCCGGATGGGGCCCGAAGCTGGGGTACTTATTTCGGCGGACCAAAGTTAGAAAATGGAAATAATATGAAAGTGGACAAAGAGAATAATATTTACCTTCTGGGCAGCACCACCAGCACACAAACTATTGCCACTGCCGGCGCATATCAAACATTGGCAGGCGGTAATTTTGATGGTTTTTTAGAAAAATTTTCCCCTGATGGAAAGAGGATCTGGGGTACATTCATCGGTGGCTGGGGAAATGAATATTTCTTCGGACTTGATATTGATATTGATGGGAATATAGTATTTTCAGGAATGACCACAACTGCTTTTCCGAAAGTGGTAAAAGGAAATGCTATTCAAAGCACATTTGGTGGTGGTGACTTTGATTGTGTGATTGAGAAATTTGATAAAAATGGCAAACAACTCTGGGGAAGTTACTTTGGTTCAAATGGGAATGACAGGTCATGGACGTTAGACATTGATTTGGTTGGAGATATATACGTAGGCGGTGGTACTTCAAGTAAAAGTAATATAGCAACATCTAAAGCGCATCAGACTAAATTTGGTGGCGGCCTTGGAGATGTATTGTTACTAAAGATATCAGACGAGTCACTTAAGAATGATGAAATTACTGAGAATTCATTTAGTGGGATTTATCCCAATCCTACTTCTGGCATCCTACAATTCACGGGCTATCCTGAACTGAACCAATTGACTATCAATGTCTATAATTATTCGGGCATACCTGTATCGGCAAAAATAAAAGATAATGCTCTTGACATTTCAGCACTCATCCCCGGAATTTACCTGATTCAGATCATCGATGGTAAGAACAAAAGTGCTGTAACGAAAGTTGTGAAAATTTAAGTAAACAAGAAACAACCTTCATAAGAAAAGCATCATCATTGAGGTTTGAAAATTCAAAAGGAGGATTAGGTAGGTAATTCAGCGCTGATTTACTTAGCAGGAAAGTATAGGTAACAAATAATAATTAACTAAAATAATTAAATATGAAAGATCACGACAAAAATTTAGCACTCGTAGCAATTCGCCCTTTTAATTTTTGTGACAGATTGATAATGCTAATCATGAGAGTGGAGATGGAAATTGCTGGTATTAGAATTGAAATACTCGAATTGCAAGAACAATTACATCATGCACCTCCTCCACCTAAGGATGTCATTTTAGCGGAAATTAGGGAATTACGTGAGGTATTAAAAAGGAAAAAGGAGGAATTGGAAAAATTAAAGTCAAGATATGAACCATGTATTACAATGGATGAGATTTTCATACCTTAACAAAAGTGCGCAGATTATTGATACATTCAATAAGTCAGGATTATTTTTTTAGAATTAAAAACATATAGCTATGAGATTCTTCATTTTTCTAAGTATAATACTCTTGAGCTTTCAGCTCACGGCTCAACCCACAAATGATGATTGTTCTGGTGCTATTGAAATAGATTTTAATGATTGGCATTGTATTTGGGCTGATAATTATGGTGCAACAGATTCCGGCTTTGGTGATTCTGATTGTGGGGGAGATCCCTCTGAAGATATATGGATTAAATTCACAGCTACAGATACTTTACATCAAATTGGATTCTCGTCCGGTGAGAGTGGAGATGATTGGGTTATAGATTTAATTGAAGGTGATTGTAACTCTGGTGTAGTAGTTGCTTGTAAATATTACGAAGGTGGTACTAATGAGACATTAAATTTTGATTCCTTTATAATTGGTCAGGTTTATTATTTAAGAGCATTTGACGCAGCAGGAAATACTCCTTATTCAGTACAAATATGCGTCAATACATTTACATTACCCAGTGAAGAAGAAGATGATTGTCTAAATGCTGAAACTCTTCCTGTCAACGACAATATTGGAGATGATGGAAGTTATTATAATCATCTAAATGTAAGCCAACCCACGTCAGTACCCGCAGATACCTGTTTCAGCGGACCTTATTATGATCTATGGTATAAATTTATAGCTACTTCTACACGGCACAAAGTCAATGTAATATCAACTGGTGGTATAAATCTTCTCACTAAAGGCCCTAATGAAACTTCCATTTTGTCAGGTGGTGATGTAGCAGTTGGAGCTTTTGTAGGTGCTTCTTGTGATGCACTGACTTTCTTAACGTGTGCAAATGATAATGGAGTCGAAGAAAATGAATATTTAGACCTCCAGAACTTGACCATAGGCCAGGAGGTCTATATAAGAGTGTACAGTGCTGATATTCTGAATTTAGAAATAACATTTAATATCTATATTTCAACTCCACCAAGTAATGATTTTTGTGAAAATGCAATCGCAATTACAAACACAAATGGGAATTGTGATTTCCAAGTATCAGGTGACACCAGAGGAGCCACCGGCTCAGGAGGATGCACCGGTAGTGCCGATGATGATGTATGGTATCGATTTACTGCGAGCTCTGGCGCTCAGCTGATTTCATTACAAAGTACGGGTATCTATGATCCAGTGATCGAAGTGATGACGGGAGATTGTAACAATTTAAACTCCCTTCATTGCCTACAAGGTACAGCTCTATTATCCACCGATTATGTTATAGGGCAGGAATACTTCATTCGAGTGTATAGCAATGACAGCAATTCAGGAAACGGCACTTTCAAACTTTGTGTCAGTGTTCCTCCTGCTAATCTGTCTTGTAGTACTTCAACACCGGTACCTGTAAATGAAGATCAGTCCTGCACTTTAGTATTAGATGATAATAACTATGGAATTGGATTATTATATAGTTGGTATAGTTTTATAGCTACTAAAGAAAAACAAATTATCACAGTCAATTCAAGTTTGTCCCCCAATGACAGTATCTACAATAGTTCGTGTGTCGCAATAAGCAAACTTGAGTATACCTTTTATAATGGTGGCCCGAGGATGATTCTTAGGAATCTCGTGCCCGGTCAACAATATAAGTTTGCACTGAAACGTGGTTATTACGGAGAGGGTGAATATCAGATCTGTATTAAGGAGCCGGTCGTAAATGATGATTGCACCGGTGCCTATTCAGTGGATGTTAATACTGATTGCACCTGTACTATCTTTATAAATGGAAGTTGCATAAATGCTACGTCTGAAGGAGTGGTAGGAAGCTGTACTAGTAATGATAATAAGAAAACTGTCTGGTATAAATTTATTCCAACTAATCCCAAGGCCACTGTTACTATAAGTCCTATCGGAGATGGATATTTCTATGGTGATATAGTAGGACCAAATAACTGTGAAGGGCCATCACTTCTTTGCTTTTCTGCTTCCGGTTCATTATCTAATTTAGAAGTTGGCGAAGAATACTACATAAGAGTGGTCTCTTATACCTATAGCGAAGAGCCCGAAGATAATGACTTTAATCTTTGTATTCAAAATCACAGCAATGATTACTGTTCTAGCCCGGTAGTATTAATACCTGCAGTAAACTGTAATTCTGTCTCAAGTACCACGATTGGAGCTGCGTATAGTGGAGTTAACTCCTACTGTGCTTCTCACGGCAATCCCGATGTGTGGTTTGAATTTACAGCGGCTCTTACTACACAGAGGATAACCGTAAATCCACTCACTGCAGGATTTGATCCGGTAATTAGTTTATACCGTAAAAATACCGGGACTCCTACTTGTGACTTAAATTGTACACTCTCAAGTGTTTCTTGTGTAGATGTCACTTTCTCAGATTTTGATCCTGAGATTCTAGTCGCTTCCGGCCTAACTATAGGCAATAAATACTTAATTGCAATCTCAAATTCTAACAATAGTGTCAATAGCGGAGATTTCAACATTTGCGTGAGTAAGAATTCTTCAGATATGGAAGTGATAAATACAACCGCTGAAACGTATGGCCCGCTCACTGTCCCCGCAGGTACTTGGAGGCGTGCGATAAAGAAACTGAAAATAAATCTTCTAGGCACTACCGCTCCACTAAATGTAAGTCAAATAAAAATTAATCTATCCGGAACGACTGATGCTTCGAGCATTCTTTCCGCTTCGATTTTTTATTCCCGTAATCAAGGGTCTGATCCTAATTTTGATCCTATTCCAAGCTCCGGCTCTTCAAACCCGATTTTATTTGGCCCCACCATAGAGAATCCCACAGGCACACTCGTATTTAATGGGAGTCAATCCTTTTCCGGTACCGGGACAGATATCTATGCGAGGTATTTTTTTGTTGTATTTGATGTAGCATGTAACTCCAACGTCGATGATTTACTTAATGCAGAGATAGAATCTATCGTTATTGGTACTACGACATATTATCCTGTCGAAATTTCTAATGAAGATATAGAAATAACAGAATTCCAGAAGTATCATACTAAAGCCAATGGTGATTGGTCACAAAATGGGACTTGGTTGTGTGGATCACCACCGCCCAATAGCGCTAATAATGAGCCTGTAGTACTTAATCATAATGTAACAGTCTCAGATAGTAAGACGACCGGATCCATTACAGTGCGTTATCTTAGAACATTAACAGTCTCACCAACCGGTATCTTGACCCTGGGTGGATCTTCAATGGGCGACTTGGTTGGAAATAGCAATAAGTTTCTAAGTGCATCGTATGGAAGTCTAAGTGTAAATGAAGGTACATTGAATGTCAATGGTGCAAT
The DNA here is from genome assembly GCA_035426385.1 of Saprospiraceae bacterium. GTDB lineage: Bacteria > Bacteroidota > Bacteroidia > Chitinophagales > Saprospiraceae > Parvibacillus. Next base: position 2,120 of record DAOLZQ010000093.1, on the reverse strand, counting down.
ATCTGTAGGGAATCATTCCGGTAATACCCAGATAGGTGTCTTTTCGTTAACAAATAATGGCACTATCAATATAGATGGAAATGATGGCACTAATGCGTCTGCTAGTTCAGGTATCTATATAGGTACTTCAAACATGATTGATAATGGAGGAGGAAATATCAACATTCTGGATCCGAGTCAAAACGGAGGGTTTGCATTTGATTATGATGCTTGGAATAATAATGATTTTTACAAAGCATGGGACATAACTCTGGGTGGTGGTGATGATACCGGAGTTTCCGGCTCTTATGGGGGATATATTGTTAAAGCCACTGGCCCACCAGCAGAATATGGTTTTTCGTTTTTAAAATTAAAGACAATACATATCAAGGGTGGTTATTATACTGAAGGCAGACAATCGTCAACATATAATTATTTAATTGCAGCCCACGATATTATAATAGATGCTAATGCAGAACATGTAGGTGCGCTTGGTTTCTCAGGCAATTTGGTAAATAATGGATTATACACAAGCGAGTTTTCTTCAAATGGTGGACTCTATTTGGGGGGTGACTTCAAATGGAGTAGTTTTACCATCAATAGTGGATTACAGAGTATAAGTGGATCTGGATTTTTCAGACGTAATCTTTCTGATCCTATACCAACTGATCAGAATGAAAATAAAATTAAGCAATTATCCTCTTATAATAGCAACCCTATGGGAGTGTTATTAGGAGTGCCACTTACAGTTATCAAAAGCTTAATGATAAAGTCTGGCAAAATAAATACCACTGCTACTAATCTGCTGACCCTTGGCGAGCCCGGGCTAGCTGGTGATTTATGCTTAAATAATCTCGCTGTTTTTGAAGTTACCAATGTCGAATATACGGGACCTTTTGAATCCTGGACAGGAGGTTATGTTAATGGTCCATTTAAAAGATATTTTTCTGGAAGTACGGCCTCTTCTAAGACAATATTACCTGTGGGTAAAGGAACTTCAAAACAGATAATGGGAATTGAGTTTGAAAATACTTCTTCCGGATATGTCACTGCTGAATATCAGCCTATTGATCCGGGTACCTCTTGCCTACCGATGGTGGAGCAGGGTATATCCATCACTAATACAGCTTCTACCGGTCTGTGGAAATTAGGATTGACAGACCTGTCAGGCAATTATAAGACAATGGTTAATGCGCTGGGTTTCCAAAAAAGAGGTGGAGGGGCCTTGTCACCATTGTCCGACCTTAGATTACTTCAGCGGAAATCATCAGAAGGATGGATACCAACTACATCAACCACAAATATCGGACCTACTAACTTAAATAAAGTAGCTATCGAAGGGTTAGTCGCTCAAGAGGGAGAATTTGTGCTGGGAATAGGTGGAGGGAATACCTCAGCCGGTGATAGTATTGAAGCCACTAATTTTTACCTAACTGCTGACATTAACATCAATGGAGATCTTGACTTCAATGCACCCGATCAGACTCTTTTCCCTTGTTGGAATGGCGGAATATTTATACTGGGACCTTACAACCTTACAGTAAATGGTCAAGTAATTAATTATGATAGTGACCGATATGTAGTAACAAATGGCACCGGCAAGTTGAAAATAAATAACAACCTACCTAAGAATATTTTCCCGGTGGCCAGATCACTGGGAAACCAGGTATTGTTGGAATTAAATAATTTGGGAGATCAAGATAATTTTAGTGTAAGCATATTGCCGTATGTGAGGAAATATGGTGAATCAGGCAATGATGTGACGAGCAACAATCTAAATTTGACCTGGCTCATAGAAGAAGATGTAGCAGGCGGCACTGATGCGACCCTGACATTTTATTGGGAGGCGGAAAATGAGCTGCCGGGTTTTGACCGAAGTAGTGCAAGCATAGCACACTATAATACAGAGCTAGATAAGTGGGAATTAAGTAGTCCGCAATCAGCCATTTTAGATACAAATGGATATTACTCCATCAGTGAAATGGGCTATTCCTCATTTAGCCCTTTCACTGTAACTAACAGTATTAGTTCGCCACTTCCCCTGGAACTAATTAGTTTTACGGGCAGGAAAAATGGTGATGAGAATGTGCTTACTTTCATGACTACCAAAGGAAAGAATGTAAAAGGATTTGATATTCAAC
>DAOLZQ010000092.1:0-9496 GCA_035426385.1 Saprospiraceae bacterium | reverse complement strand
ATATTTTAAATGCCTTAGCTTGCTGAGCGTTCTCCGCCACCGGAATTGCCTTTTCCAGCCAATAGATCATCTTATCTATAGCACTACCATACATGCCGCCACTTTTCCATACTCGTTCGACGAGTTTACCATCTTCTTTGACTACTTTACTGTTTAGGCCCCATTCAGGCTCCTGATCACTTTTCGGAAACTTATCATAGAATGCTTCCACCTCCTGCTGAGTCACACCTTCGTAGAAATTATTGGCTGAATTAGCTACATTATCAACACCTGCTCTCAGATCGACCATTTTAGGTTGGAAACCAGGGGAGAATATGACCTGTTTTAAAATGCTTAGTAATTGTTCTTCATTGGCCCCCATAAAGAGTGGCAGGTCATTTGGATTAATCTGCCGCACTAATGAAGTAAAATATTCATATGTGAAGGTGGGCATGATCTTATCACTACTATAGTGATGATAAATACCGTTGCTGAAGAAAACCTGACCGCTATAAGTGCGGAATTTCTCCCAGTCGGAGGTGTTTTTAGCTATACCTGGCGTCTTCCAGATGGCTTCAATGGTCTTGCGAACCATTAGATTGTACTTGCCGCGTTGATCCCAGATGATATCGCGTCCACTGAGAGACACTTCATATAGGTAATAGGCCAGTTCTTGTTGCTGAGGAGTCAGCTTCTCCCAGCCCGGTACCTGATAGCGCAGCACCTGCAAGTCTGCAAATGATTCTGCATTTACCTGAAAGGAATTGTCTGTAACGGATTTCATGGTGGATTTTGTCTGTTTACAGGAGAAGGTGGTGACTAGGATAATTGAAAACAAAATGATAAGACTCTTTGGCATTGATATTTTATTAAAAAGGTCAATTAATAGGGCTAAATTAAGCATTTTCACCTGATTTTACATTCAATAGCGAGCCGCAAAGGCTTCAGGTACACCTTCACTCACTAAATTAGCGCTATTTATCGGGAGAAAATGAATATTTGTGTCATTTCTTTTTAGAGAATAGCCGTTGTGTGATTGAAATTCAAAACCCATACCTAGTTTATTTGTTTATTCTGCTTAATTGAAAGTTAATAGTCTCATGTTCTTCACTTGAAAATTTCAAGTTATCGTAATATTGCACTTCCTATGAGTTATAAAAATGTATTTTACTTCTGCAGCCTTTCGATATTTTTCTTCTCCTGTGGACCTAAGAGTGAAGCCCCACCGAAGAAGGTAGGCACTTATACTGTCTCTACAGTACCTCTGCGAGATGTCACTTCGTATGATGAATATCCGGCCAGTATCGAGGGAAAGACAAACAATGAGATTCGCGCTAAAATATCCGGCTATATCAAGCAGGTGCTGGTAGATGAGGGTGCTGTAGTACGTCGGGGTCAAATTCTATTTAGGCTAGAAACCAATACGCTTACTCAGAATGCGGATGCAGCACGTGCAGGTGTGTCTGCTGCCGGATCTGCCATCAATGCCGCCCGTGCTGATGTCAGAACTGCTCAGGTAGAAGTGGATAAGCTCCGCCCACTGGTGGATAAGAAAATCATCAGTGAGGTTCAACTTCATACTGCTGAAGCCAGACTACTCTCTGCTCAGAGTAAGCTGCAACAATCCATGGCCGGGCAGCAGGAAGCCAGGGCACAGTACAATAGCATAAATGAGAATATCAACTACTCAGTGATCCGCAGTCCCATCAATGGAGTAGTGGGTAAGCTGCCACTGAAAGCTGGCAGTCTGGTCGGACCTACTGATCAAATGCCTATTACTACAGTGTCTGATATCAGCGGAGTAGTCGCCTATTTCTCAATGAATGAAAAAGATTATCTCAACTTTCTGGAGGATACACCGGGTAAGACAGTCAAGGAGAAATTAAACAACCTTCCTCTGGTAGATCTCGAATTGGTAAACGGCAGTGCCTATCCCGAGAAAGGTAAAATCAGTGCAGTGACCGGCCAGATAGATCCGGCTACCGGAACAATACTGTTTAGAGCCTCTTTTCCAAATAAGGCAGGACTGCTAAGTAATGGCAATAGCGGTACAGTCAAGATACCTCGCACATACAAGCAGGTACTAGTAGTACCCGAAGCAGCTACTTTCGAGCAGCAAGGGATAGTGACAGTGTATGCAGTCGGCGGTGATACAGTACGCTCTACTGTGATCACTGTCATCAACCGGATTCACAACCTTGCACTTGTATCGAAGGGTATAAGTCAGGGAGACACAATAGTGATGTCAGGAATAGGCGGCTTGCGCACTGGAAGCCCGATCATACCAAAATATATGCCTTTTGATAGCGTAGCTAAGGACATAAAACCCATTTTCTAGCACATGATCAAAAAATTCATCGACAGGCCCGTATTATCTACGGTCATATCAATTATAATAGTGATTCTCGGTATTTTGGGCCTCACTACACTACCCGTCACACAGTATCCGGATATAGCGCCCGCCACTGTAATGGTGAGAGCAAACTATCCGGGAGCGAATGCACAGACCGTCATGGAGAGTGTAGTGATACCGCTCGAAGAACAAATCAACGGTGTGGAAGGAATGACTTACATCACTTCCAATGCTACCAATACCGGCTCCGCTCAGATAGAGATATTTTTTGAACAAGGTGTAAATCCGGATATCGCAGGGGTGAATGTGCAGAATCGGGTCGCACGTGCTATGCCATTACTTCCTTCCGAAGTTACGCGCTCAGGCGTAGTCACTCAAAAGCAGCAGCGTAGTGCACTGATGTATTTATCTTTTTTCTCCACCAATAAAGGTTACGATGACGTATTCCTCCAAAATTTTATAAACATCAACTTTATCCCCCAACTCAAACGTATAAATGGTGTAGGTGAAGCAAGTGTATTCGGGGGTAAGTCCTATGCTATGCGCATCTGGTTGGACCCTGCAAAACTGGCAGCCTATAAACTGGCTCCTTCTGAAGTGATCTCTGCTATAAATCAGCAGAGTCAGGAAGCGTCAGCAGGCGCAGTAGGCCAGAATAGTGGTAATTCCTTCGAGTACATCATCAAGTACAAAGGTAAGTTGCGTGATGAATCTGAATATAAAAACATCATCATCAAATCGCTCAATCAAGGTCAATATCTGCGGCTGAGTGACGTGGCAACGGTTAAACTCGATGCACTGGTTTATGATGGTAAGGGAGAATTCAATGGCAATCCGGCGGTGAGCTTGGGTATATTTCAGACTCCGGGCTCAAATGCTCAGGTAATTATAAAAAATATTAAAAAATTCCTAGCGGAAAATAAAAAGAATATGCCTGATGGCATTGACTACATGATCAATTTCGACACCAATGAGTTTCTGGATGCCTCGATAGATAAAGTAGTTACTACGCTACTCGAAGCATTCCTGTTGGTATTTCTAGTTGTTTTTATCTTTCTGCAGGATCTTCGTTCTACGATTATACCTGCTGTAGCAGTGCCTGTATCGATCATCGGTACCTTTTTCTTTCTGAATCTCCTAGGGTTTTCGCTCAATCTGCTTACGCTTTTTGCCCTTGTTCTTGCCATTGGAATAGTCGTCGATGATGCTATAGTGGTAGTGGAGGCAGTCCATGCCAAGTTGGATCGAGGTGAGAAAAATCCCAGACGTGCTACAGTAAATGCAATGAGTGAGATTACAGGGGCAATCGTGTCCATCACCATCGTCATGGCTGCTGTATTCTTACCGGTGACCTTTATTGGCGGACCTACGGGGGTATTCTATAAGCAATTTGGTATTACACTCATCATCGCTATACTAATCTCTGCAGTCAATGCACTTACACTAAGTCCCGCTCTATGTGCCTTATTTTTGAAACCACATATGGCAGAGGAGCATCAGCGTAAAAACTTGTTGCAACGATTTTTCTTCGCCTTCAATGCGGCATTTAGAGCATTTACGATGCGTTATGGTCGTGCTTTCCTATATCTCATCAGGCACAAATGGGTTACGCTGGCGATACTGGTGGTTAGTGTCGGACTGATCTATTGGGCCAATCATACCATGCCAAGTGGATTCGTGCCTAATGAAGACCGCGGCCTTATCTTCGGAAATGCCGAGTTGCCACCGGGCGCGAGTATGGAACGTACGTATGATGCTATGAAGGCCCTGGAAAAAAAGGCTACCTCGATTCCGGGCGTCAAGACGATGACATTTACTACGGGGAGGAGTATCATTTCCGGCTCGGGAAGTAACTATGGCTTCGCACTAATACGACTCAACAGCTTCGCTGATCGCAAAGGGCATTCAGATCAGACGGTGGATGCCATCAAAAAGAAATTATTTGGATTATCTGCCGGAATTCCGGAAGGTAAATTTATATTTTTCGAACCGGGAAGTGTTCCGGGCTTCAGTAGTAGCGCAGGCTTTGATTTTATTTTATTAGACAAAGCCGGCGGTGAACTTAATGAACTCGATAAGACAACTAGGCAATTGATTGCTAACTTATCTGAACGGCCGGAAATACAGTATGTTCAAACTTCCTTTAATACCAACTATCCACAGTACCAGATGAATGTGGACATCGAAAAGGCTTCTGCGGCAGGTGTTACAGTTGATGATATCCTGGCTACTGTTCAAGCCTATGTAGGTGGAATATATGCGGCTGACTTCACCAAATATGGAAAGCAATTCAGGGTCATGGTACAGGCACTTCCTTCTGCTCGTGCCGATATACAGCACCTCAATTCGCTGTATGTTAAAAACAAAGCAGGAATGATGGCACCGCTAACCCAATTTGTGAATTTTGAAAAAACATATGGTCCTCAGTCGATCAATAGATTCAATCTTTTCTCCAGTGTTAATATTTCAGGCGCACCGAATCCGGGGTATAGTACCGGCGATGCAATAGAGGCGATACGCGAGGTATCAGGTACCACATTGTCACCAAGTTATGGCATAGATTTTTCAGGACTGACGCGTGAAGAGATTAATTCGAGCAATCAGACAGCAATTATATTTTTGCTGAGCTTACTATTTGTATATTTTATTTTGGCTGCACAGTATGAAAGTTATGTTCTGCCACTGGCTGTCATCACCTCACTGCCGGTGGGTGTAATGGGTGCATATATAGGCCAGAAACTGTTCGGCCTTGAGAACAATATCTATTTCCAAATAGCATTGATCATGCTGGTAGGTCTATTGGCTAAAAATGCCATCTTAATTGTTGAGTTTGCACTGCAGCGGCGGCGTCACGGCGAGAGTCTGACTATGTCTGCCATCAACGCTGCCAAGGCGAGGCTGAGGCCTATATTGATGACTTCATTCGCATTTATCGTAGGTATGATGCCCCTGGTCTTCTCCAGTGGAGTGGGCGCAGTGGGCAATAAATCTATTGCTACGGGCGCTGCATCCGGTCTATTGATAGGTACCTTATTGGGTTTGATTGTCATTCCGGTCTTATACGTCATTTTTCAGTGGTTGCAGGAGAAGATCCGACCGCTCAAGTCGAATAAATTATCAGAATATGAGGAAGCGATTTAATCTCACTATTAATTTATCGACGGTCAAGGTATTATCGTTTGCACTGATAATTGTCTGGTTGCTTCCTTCATGCAAGGTCACTAAACCTTATCAGCGCCCTGCAATAGAGGATGATTTAAAATATTATCGGGCAGATCAAGTTCAGACAGATACTACCGGTATAGACATCTTGTCCTGGCGACAATTCTTCACTGATCCGATATTGCTTAGATATATTGAGACCGGCCTATCTAATAACCTTGATATCCGAATAGCTGCAGAAAGAATTAAGGCAGCCAATGCCTACTTACTTCAAGGCAGGGCAGCATATCTGCCGACGCTTTCTGCCGGACCGGAAGTGGGATTCCAGTCTCCTTCGCTGAATACATTTCCCGGCAATACCTCCACTGACAGAGCCAGCTTTTTGCAATATTCGATTGGCGCATCAGTCTCCTGGGAAGCTGACCTATGGGGAAAATTAAAAAGTAATGAAAGAGCTGCCCTTGCTGAGTACCTACGTACAGAGGCCGCACGACAATCCATAAGTAGTGTATTGGTCAGTGAGATAGCTGACACTTATTATCGGCTTCTAGCACTGGATGAACAGAAAAAACTGGTTACTAATACTATTTCAAATCGCGAATCAAGCCTAGAAACTACTAAGGCTCTTAAGGATGCAGGTAGCCTGACCGCAGTAGCGGTGAAACAAAGTGAAGCGCAACTATTGCGAGAAAAAGGCTTGCTAATAAGCACAAATTATGACATTAAACTACTTGAAAATTACTTCAGTATCTTATTAAGTAAATCACCTGATGTGGTGACCCGATCTTCAGTAGACACTCTTTTGACTCCTCGTGCACTTATCATCGGGGTGCCAGCCCATCTGCTGCGCAATAGACCGGATGTATTTGCCGCTGAATATGACTTTGCAAGTGCATTCGAACTGACGAATGTCGCCCGTACCTATTTCTATCCCACGCTTAGACTGACCGCCGGCACCGGCATATTAAGTGCAGATATTGATCAGCTTTTCAGTGTCGGATCCATTTTTGGAAATATAGTCGGTGGACTCACGCAACCGATCTTAGACCGACGTCAGAATAAAACTCGCCTTGAGGTCAGCCAGGCTAATCAGCAGGCAGCTTATCTCAATTATAAAAAAGTATTGTTACAAGCTTCTCGTGAAGTATCAGATGCACTCTTTAGTTATGACACCCAGGTGCAATTGACAGATTTAAAAAGACAAGAATTTGAAACCTATAATGTAGCTACTGAATACGCTCAGGAACTCGTGAACTATGGCTTAGCTAATTATCTGGAGGTATTGCTGGCAACGGATAACTCACTCAGTGCAGAATTGGATTACATCAATGCCAAATATGGCGTGTTGAGGGCCCGAATCGGTCTATATCAGGCATTAGGTGGAGGCTGGAAATAAAATTCTAAAACTAAATCCTAGTATTGAGTATTATTATCACCGAAAAATGATCTACAAATGGACTGGATAACTAATCCTGAAATCTGGGCTTCTTTTCTCACCTTGCTGGTGATGGAGATAGTTCTAGGTATTGATAATATCGTATTTATTTCGATTCTTACCAATAAATTACCCGCTGAACGACAAAAGAAGGCTCGTATAATGGGCTTAGGATTTGCTCTTGTCGTCCGCATACTATTATTACTATCTATCACTTGGGTGATGACTTTGACTCGACCTTTGTTCAATGGTGCTGATTGGCTAGGCTTGGGTGGTGAATGGCCGGAGCGCCTGAGTATCTCAGGGCGGGATCTGATCCTCATAGTGGGTGGTTTATTTTTATTATATAAAAGTATCATCGAGATTCACGGGAGTCTCGAAGGTGATGAAGCACACCAGGATAAGCGGGTTAAATCACTCTCATTTACTCAGACCATCATTCAGATTGGCTTGCTTGATCTAGTCTTTGGATTGGATTCAGTGATTACCGCAGTAGGTATGGCCGACCACGTAGAGATCATGATTGCAGCAGTCGTGATATCGATGATCATGATGGTTTTCACTGTTCATTCCATCAGTGGATTTATAGATAAGCATCCCAGTATCAAGATATTGGCGCTATCCTTTTTATTATTGATAGGAATATCGCTGATTGCCGAGGGAGTTGAAGAATCCATATCTAAAGGTTACATCTACTTTGCAATGGGATTTTCTATTTTTGTAGAGTTCCTGGTGATTCGATCACACTCGAAGAAAAAGGAGAAACCGGTTACCTTGAAAAAGATGATTAACGAATGAGCCACAAGCATACCTATGATGACCAAGGTAATCAGTTGTGTTGCTTGCGTGAATCCAAGTCTAATAAAAGTGTGGGGAATACAATTCCCACGAGTAGTTCTATTCCTCCATCAACTGTTATGCTTTCATCTGAAGATTCGGGAGAATCAACAGAGAGTCATGTACAGGATCATCCCTCTATTAGCGATGAAATGCCCGCCTCCGACGATGATGACAACGCTCACGATCATGGCCATGGGAATAAAGGAAAAGGTCAACTAAAACCCTTTCTGCCGGCTGCAATCTCTTCAGTTTTATTAATAATAGGGCTATTGCTGGATCACTTTCTGATGCCGTCTTGGTTTAAGGGCTTAAATCGAGATAGCTATTATGTGATGGCCTATCTGCCGGTTGGTTGGCCGGTGATCATCTCTATGTTTAAGGCCATAGGCCGCAACGATTATTTCTCTGAATTTACACTTATGGTAATAGCTACTGTGGGTGCTATGGCTATAAAACAATACCCTGAAGCGGTGGCAGTGATGTTGTTCTATACCGTCGGCGAGTTATTGCAAGGTATGGCGGTAAAAAAAGCAAAATCAAATATTCGAAATTTACTTGACCAGAGACCTGACACTGTGACGGTTATGAAATCCAATATACCTGAGGTCAAACCTGCACGCCATATAGCTATCGGAGACATCATACGCCTGCGAGCGGGTGAGAAGGTGGCCCTAGATGGTGTACTGCTCTCAGAACTCGCTACGCTCAATACTGCAGCTCTCACCGGAGAGAGTGTGCCGCGTACCTCGCGGATTGGCGAAGCTATTCTCTCCGGAATGATCAATTTAGAGCAGGTGGTGACCTATGAGGTTACCAAGACTTACGAAAATAGTACCGTCTCTAAAATATTGGACTTAGTGCAACACGCTGCACTCAAGAAGGCACCAACTGAATTATTCATACGGCGTTTCGCGCGTGTATACACGCCCATCGTGGTTGCATTGGCAGTTATGATTACCTTGCTACCTGCTTTGTTTGTGTCAGATTATGTATTTGCAGACTGGTTATACCGGGCGCTTGTCTTTTTGGTCATTTCCTGTCCCTGTGCGCTGGTAATAAGTATTCCGCTGGGTTATTTTGGTGGAGTAGGTGCTGCTAGCGTTAATGGTATCCTGGTGAAAGGTTCACAATATCTGGATGTGCTCAGCAAGATCCGACACGTGGTCCTAGACAAAACCGGTACTCTGACCAAAGGTGAATTCAAAGTGCTGGAGATTGACTTTAAGCTATCGGTGGATAGGAAATCTGTGTTGGCCATGGTCGCATCTCTTGAATCCAAATCATCTCATCCTATAGCACAGGCCATCGTGAAGTATGCGGGCAATATCGACCATAATCTGCCTCTGGAAGGTGTCACTGAGCTTCCCGGCAAGGGTATGAGTGCAATTTTCAAAGGCCGAGAATTGCTGGTGGGCAATGAAAGATTAATAAAGGAACGCGGAGTCCAGGTACCGAATGAGATCAGGCGGGGAAGTACATCAATAGGCGTAGTCCTGGACGGAGTTTATCAAGCTACTATTTTTCTAGGTGATGAGATCAAGTCTGATGCCGCTGAGGCTATCGGTCAACTGCACCGTCAAGGCATTGAGGTAAGTGTACTCAGCGGAGATCACACTGAAGTGGTCGCAGAGGTCGCGCGTGAGTTATCGATTGATCACTTTGCTGCAGAATTACTGCCGGGTGATAAAGTCACTGAACTGGAGAAAGTGATCACCGCGGGAAGTCGG
>DAOLZQ010000091.1:5561-9647 GCA_035426385.1 Saprospiraceae bacterium | reverse complement strand
TGCTTCTCAATATACCACGAGTTCATGAGGTAGAGTGCACCCATATAGCTCAATTTAAATGAGACTAAGCTACCTACTTCGTAATTCTTCTTTGAATGGCTGATATCCATCACCAACATATCTGAACTGGCGTCAACTAGGGTGATATTTTTGTCTTCAGGAAGTAGATATTGTGGTTGCATATCCAGCAGGCCAATGTCCAGAATTGCCCTTAGTGATCTGCCACTCAAGTCCACTCCATTTATAGGCTCAAATGTCTTACCTGCGACATTCTTCCCCAATTCACCAATGGGTGTATCCGGCTTTTCAGTAATTTCAATGATTTCAGCAAATAGCTTGAAGACATCATTATGAAGTCCCTTGATGGTCTTCTCCGTAAATAAGTCTTTGCCAAAAAACAGCGCTTCGCCGATCCTAAAGTGATTGACTGACATCGGGTTTGCATTTTTCAATATCAATGGAATAGCTACTGAAGTACCGCCCGAAACGTAGGGGATCCTGATGTCAAACTTTGCCTCAATCAATTGCTTGTAGAGACTCAGTTGGATTAGTTTGTCTTGATTTGGCATGACGCCATTGAGGCAATTTAGGTTGGTGCCAATACCCGAGATACTGATGTTGGGCATCTTCAATATTTCCTTATAAAAGTTGAGTAATTCCTCACCCAATACACCTTCGCGCAGATCACCCATTTCTATCATGATGATGATCTTATGAACTTTATTTTGAGCAACAGCTTCCTCTGAGAGCCAGCGAATCGTCTGCAACTCGGTATTGAAACTCACATCAGCGTATTTCACTATTCGACGGATACTTCTCTTGGCCGGTGGCTTGATATACACTCGCTGGATGGTGGGATCTAGTGATTTTACTATTTGTAAATTACTTATTCTTGAATCGTGAATTTCCTTAATACCGAGTGCTATAATCTCACGCAGGTATTTTTCATTGCCACACAATATCTTGGTCACGATGCCCCACTCTATTCCTCTGGAGTAGAAAAGTTGATTGAGAAAGTTATAATTCTCGTGAAGTTTCTTTCGGTATAGTTTTAAGTATGCCATTCTTATAATTTGATTTTTCGAGGAATGTCGGCTGCAATTCTAGTCAGTAATTCATAATTGAGTAAATTACTGTAGTCACTAAAGGAAGCTATAGAAATCTCCAGATTATCCTGTCGGCCTATGAGCACTACCTCATCTCCAACTGATAAGTGTAGTAGCTCTGACACATCCACTACCATCATATTCATGTTGATATTTCCTATGACGACGCACCGCTCACCATTGATCAATACACGGCCCACATTGCTCAGACTGCGATTATAACCATGTGAGTAGCCGATGGGCACTACTGCGATCTTCATATTTGCACCTGCCATATAGCTGGTACCGTACCCTATAAATTCACCTCGCTTTATTTTCTTGACGCTCATGATCTGGCTTTTCCAACTGATGACGCGTCGAAGAGGATCGACGGTTTTCTTCCTTGAATTAAAATAATTGACCATGACCTCAGAACTAGGCCAAAGTCCATATTGCATGATACCGATACGGACCATATCCATCCTCGTCTCCGGATATATCATTGCTGCTGCAGAGCAGGCAGAGTGCTTCAAAATGGGCTTTAAACTTGCGTCACAAAATCTCTGATAAATATTGTTATATTTTTCGATTTGCTTTTGTATTCTGAAATAATTGGCGATACTTTCAGCGCCGGCATAATGGGTACATAGACCTTTCAATATTAGGTAATCCGCATTTTTCTTTAGAAATTCAAACAATCGAGGCAGTTCGACAGTATCAAATCCTGTGCGATTCATTCCTGTCTCTACTTCAATGTGTATGATTGCCTTTTTTCTTAATTTTCTAGCGGTATTTGCAGCAGCCTGTAACCTGGACTTTTCGAAGATGAAAAATTCTACTTCATTTTCTATAGCCCACTTCATATCTGCTCCATTATCCATCCACCCCATGATCATGACGGTAGTTTTATCATTTGAAACTGATTTTACTCTTCGGGCTTCATGGCTATCAAAAACAGAAAAATGATCGATTCCTACTGCAAGCGCGAGTGGAACAAATGATTCTATTGAATGGCCATAAGCATTGCCTTTCACCACGGAGGAAATCACTACTTTATTTCCGAAATGTTTTCTAAGAAAATGGATATTTTTTTCCAAAGCCGCTCCATCCAACTCTAGGTAAGAATTATTGTGCATCAATGAGTTCTACTATTTTGTGAAAGATTCCTGCTCCGGTGGAGATGATTTCATCCGGAAAATCATAATCAGGATTGTGCAGTGCGGATGTCTCAATTCCGCTGCCTAGGCCAAACATTGCACCTTCATAATGTTCAGTAAACAGACCAAAATCTTCGCCCCACTGAAATGGTGCCTCACGCTCGGTCAACTGATAACCGCAAGCACGAGCTGCACTTCTCACTATATCAGCAGCGCCAGGACTATTCTCATTTGCACTAAATCTCTGAGTCCAACTGATCTCCAGACGTAAATTATATTTAGTTGCGACAGATCTTGCTATATGCTCCAGCTGAGCTTCCAGTTCTTTCATCTCGTCATTCGCGGCGCGTCGAAAAGTATAATGCACCTCACCATATCCGGCAGAAATACCATAATTCTCAGTACCCATATTGATATAAATGGGAGTTAAAATGGTAAACTTTTCTTTTCTTGAGTCAGGTTGTATTAGTGAATTGTATTGCTGTATAATACCTGCTATGGCCAGTGCGGGATTATCTCCCTTTTCGGGCTCTCCGGCGTGTGACGTTCGGCCATGCAATTTTATGATAATGCTATTTACAGCACAGGTAAAAGTATGATCTTTGATTACGATCTCGTGCAGTGGGTATCCTGGAAGATTGTGCAGCGCGAACACCTTATCCGGTTCTAAAGCTTTAAAGCGAGCATCTCCGTAGATGGCAACTGCTCCGGCACCATTTTCTTCTGCAGGCTGGAAAAGCAACACAACGCGAGTGCCTAAAGGCCTTTGATTAGAAAGCCGCTTTGCCAGCTCACACATAATCGCCATATGACCGTCGTGACCGCACTTGTGAGACACATTTTCTCGCTGAGATTTGTGATCAAATTCATTGACTTCCTGAATGGGCAACGCATCTAATTCACATCGAAATACTATGGTTCTTCGATAATAAGAATTGGGACTATATATTGCCAAAATCCCGCTTCCACCTACATTAGTAATTAATTCATCCGGCATATATCTCTTTAGAAATGCAGAAATCCGTTGGGCAGTTTCAGCCTCATAACCCGACAGTTCGGGGAATTGATGTAGTGTCTTTCTTAGTTGAATAGTATCGGTCATAGTGGTATGAATGGGATGTTAGGAGAAATATAATAAATTTTAAAAACCAGAATAAAGAGTAAATTGCCAGGTTCACTAGATTTCTTTAATAACATCTAGTTTATCAATCTCATCTCTAAATATTTGTTGGTAAAGCCCAGTTTTTCATACAATATTTTAGCCGGATTATCGGGCTCTACGTGAAGTGCGATTCCGCCATGAGTATTATTAATAGCGTGTTGCATTAGTTGCTTTCCATAACCCTTGCCACGTTGACTCTGATCGACTGCGATATATACCAGGATATTTTCCGGGATATATCCACCCATACCGGTATTATTAAGAATAGTTGCACCCACCATCTTTCCGGCATCCAGACCTATTATGATATTCCCTCCTTTGTCGGGATTCATCACATAGGATATACACTTCTGAATATCTTCGAGTGTGTCACCATATTGTTCCAGATGCTCATATAAGAAATGAGCTACCTGATCATTCGGTATTTTGCTGTCTTGTCCGGATAAAGAATTAATAATTATAAATTCCATATAATATTTTATTTAGATTCGGATTGTAATATAAAAGTTGCCTACATAACTCTGAAACAGGTGGTTTCGCAATAATGTTCCGAATTCACATTTGGAGAATCAAGTCTAATTTGACCCAAATCTACTGCAAAAGTAAGAAAATATTATGAAATGGCTGAGGACATTGGCAGTAGGATATAAGCAGTAAGCCTCTCTAATTGTAAATGGTGAAT
>DAOLZQ010000091.1:0-5461 GCA_035426385.1 Saprospiraceae bacterium | reverse complement strand
AAATTTGGTTAAGCGCCAATTTACTAAGAGGGAAGCGCACCAAATGCTAAATGTAACAGGCATAAAGCAATAGACCAAACATATACATCGAATTAAGTGTTGTACCACCTATGATAAAGAATATAACAACCGGTTACCAAAATTTGGTAGCATTCGAATTTCAAGGCGAAGTTTCAAAGGCAGATTTTGATTCAGTCATTATGCCTGCAGTTAATGATTTAGTCGATAAATACGATGAACTGAATCTAGTCTATTATATAAACACCGAATTGAAAAATTTTGACGTAGGTGCTTGGTGGCAAGACGCCATGCTGGGGCTAAAAAATATCACTAAATGGCACAAGGCTGCAATAGTAACAGAAAATAGTGCTGTTCAGAAGTTTACCGAACTATTTGGAATAATCATGCCAGGCTCATTTAAAGCATTTGATAAAGAGCAATTGCAAGAAGCAATAGATTGGGCAGCGAATTAATAATTATAGACAATTAATGCTAAATGGTTAATTATAAATGATTAACTATAATGGTTAGAGAAAATATAAATATATCCTCAAGGATTCAAAATATCTATTACCCAATTGCTAAAAACTAGAGACCAAACGCCAAACACCAAACACCAAACACCAAACTCCAAAGGCCAAAGACCAAAGACCAAAGACCAAAGACCAAAAAACCATGAGCCAACAAAATTATCAAAATCACAGCAAATACTACGCACCACATCACTTTATTCTGTTACCTCTATTGGGCTTTCTTTTGGGACTGGGAATCTGGAAAATATTTAATGATGAAGCAAATTCACTGTTGTGGAAGCTATTTTCAGTAGTTATATTTTTAATTACCTATCTCACTTTGATGTTGCGCCAACACTACGCTCTTGGAAATCAAAATAGAATAGTCAGGCTAGAGTTTAAGCAACGCTATTTCGAACTTTATCATCAACGCTCTGATGAAGTTTCAGAGCAACTATCATTTGGTCAGATAGCCGCATTAAGGTTTGCCTATGATGATGAATTTGAGACCCTATTGAATCGTGCCCTCAATGAAAATCTAAGTTCGGATCAGATCAAAAAGGCGATCACTCGTTGGCGCCCTGACAATAATCGGGTGTAGTGGTGAATTTGAGGTGTTGTATGTAAAGATTTTACTTAATAAGTAGGTTTAGATAGGAAGGAGAAACCATAAGCTCGAGCCTAAGGCTAATGAAAAAAGGCGACTTGCGCCGCCTTACATGTTTTCACAACGGAATAATCCTTATTGTGAATTGCTTTCAATAGTAAAGATAAAAAAATATTTATATATTCATCTTTCTTTAAATTAAAAGTAAGATCATGAAGAAAATACTGGGATTGGATTTGGGGACAAACTCAATTGGATGGGCACTAATCCAACAGGACTTTATCGACAAAAAGGGTGAAATACTTGGAATGGGTTCAAGGATAATCCCAATGAGTCAGGATATTTTAGGAGACTTTGGAAAAGGAAATTCGGTCTCACAAACGGCAGAACGCACCCGATATCGCGGTGTAAGAAGACTACGAGAAAGACACCTTCTCAGAAGACAAAGGCTCCATAGAGTGCTCAACGTCCTGGGTTTTTTACCGGAAAACTATGCAAGTAAAATAGATTTTGAAAAGAAATTTGGACAGTTCCTTAGTGAGAAAGAGCCTAAAATAGCCTATAAGGCCACATGGAATGAAGAAAAAAATAAATACGAGTATTCTTTTCAGTTCAAAAACTCTTTTGCAGAGATGTTATTGGATTTTCAAAAAAGCCATCCATCATATGCACTAAATGGTTCATCAAATGAAAGGTTAATCCCCTATGACTGGACTATCTACTATTTACGAAAAAAAGCGCTGACTCAGAAAATCGAAAAAGAAGAACTATCCTGGATATTATTGAACTTCAATCAAAAACGGGGTTACTATCAACTAAGAGGTGAAGAAGAAGAGGAAAATGCAAACAAAGTGGTGGAATTTTACTCCTTGTACGTGGTGGATGTGTTAGCGGATGATCCTGTAAAGGGGAAATCAGATATTTGGTATTCCTTAATATTGGAAAATGGATGGGTGTATCGGCGCTCCAGCAAGACTCCCTTATATGAATGGAAAGGGAAATTGAGAGATTTCATTGTAAGTACTGACCTTAATGATGATGGTTCCATAAAAGTGGATAATGAAGGAAAAGAAAAAAGAAGTTTTCGTGCTCCAAGTGAATCTGACTGGACTTTACAAAAAAAGAAAACAGAGAAAGAAATTGATAAATCTCACAAAACTGTCGGAACGTTCATCTATGATAGCCTCTTAAAGGATCCTAGTCAAAAAATAAAGGGAAAGTTAGTAAGGACAATCGAACGCAAGTTCTATAGAGCTGAACTCCGCCAAATTTTACAAAAACAAATTGAATTTCATCCAGAGCTTAGGAATGAGGACCTTTATAATGAATGCATTCGGGAATTATATCGTAATAACAATGCCCATCAACTTTTATTAGATCAGAAAGATTTCCTACACTTATTTTTGAATGACATAATCTTCTATCAAAGACCCCTACGCAGTCAAAAATCTTCGATAAGCAATTGTACTCTAGAGTTTAGAAAGTATAGAGATCAACAAAACAATGAGAATATACAATTTTTAAAAGTTATCCCTAAATCAAATCCTCTATATCAAGAATTCCGTCTCTGGCAGTGGATGTTCAATCTTGCTATATACAAGAAAGAAGGTGAAAATAATGTAACTTCAGAATTCCTTAATAAGGCGGAAGATTGGGAAGGTCTTTTCGACTTCTTAAATAATAGAAAGGAGATTGAGCAAAAGCCTTTAATCAAATTTCTATTGGAAAAGGCCGGAATAAAAGGTAAACAACTTTCCTCAGATATAGAAAAATATAGATGGAATTTTGTGGAAGACAAAAGTTATCCTTGCAATGTAACTAAAGCTCTTATCAATTCCCGACTAGCTAAGGTAATGGACAATCCTACGGAATTTTTAACAAGAAAGATAGAATCACATCTGTGGCATATTATTTATTCTGTTACAGACAAAATAGATTACGAGAAGGCACTGAGAACGTTTGCGCAAAAATATGATTTAGACAGTGAATTGTTTGTAGATGCTTTCCTACGATTTCCACCTTTTAAAAGTGAGTATGGTTCATTCTCAGAAAAAGCCATTAAGAAGCTCTTGCCTTTGATGCGACTTGGCAAATATTGGTCCTGGGATAATATAGATAAATACTCTAAAAAACGAATTGAAAATATCATAACCGGTGAATATGATGAGCAAATCAAAGATAGGGTTCGAGAAAAAGCCTTAAATCTGACTAGCGAACAACATTTTCAGGGATTACAATTGTGGTTGGCTCAATACATAGTATATGATAGACACTCAGAGTCGGATAGCGCTGAAAAATGGAACACCGTCTCAGACCTTGAGAATTATATCAATAATTTCAAACAACATACTCTACGTAACCCTATAGTGGAACAGGTGATTACTGAAACACTCAGAGTAGTCAGAGACATCTGGCTTAAATATGGTAATGGTGGTAAAGATTTCTTTGATGAAATACACGTAGAGTTGGGCAGAGAAATGAAAAACACGGCTGATGCCCGGCAAGCTATTTCTAAAAAAATATCTGAAAATGAAAATACAAATCTTCGTATAAAATCTTTGTTAGCAGAATTGATTAACGACAGTACTGTAGAAAACGTCCGACCTCACTCACCGATGCAACAGGATATCCTAAGGATATATGAAGAGGGTGTTCTAAGTTCAAATATTGAAATAGATGAGGAAATCTTAAAGATTAGTAAAACGGCACAACCTTCTTCTGCTGACTTACGGAGGTATAAATTGTGGCTCGAACAAAAGTATCGTTCGCCCTATACAGGAAATATTATACCACTCAACAAACTTTTCACACCAGAATATGAGATAGAGCATATCATTCCACAAAGTAGATATTTTGATGATAGCCTCAGTAATAAAGTTATTTGTGAATCAGCTGTAAATAAGCTGAAAGACAAACAACTAGCCTTAGAATTTATAAAAAATCACAAAGGCCAAAAATTACAAATAGGCGAGAGCAAGTCAGTAACCATCCTTAATATCGAAGAATATGAAGATTTTATAAAATTGAATTATTCAAAAAATCAAGGAAAACGAGGAAAGCTGCTCTTAGAAGAGATTCCGGAGAAAATGATAGAAAGGCAACTGAATGATACCCGATATATTAGTAAGCTGGTCTCATCTCTGTTGTCTAATATAGTACGTTCAGAAAATAATGATGATGGTGTGAATTCAAAAAATATGATTCCCGGAAACGGAAAAATAACTTCAGAACTCAAACAGGATTGGGGCCTTAATGATGTTTGGAATGAATTGATTCTGCCTCGTTTTGAAAGGATGAATGTGCTAACTAATTCTAATCATTTTACTTCTTGGAATGAAAAATACAAGAAATTCTTGCCGTCAGTGCCAATTGAACTATCAAGAGGATTTAACAAAAAAAGAATTGACCATAGACACCATGCTATGGATGCTCTGGTAATAGCTTGTGCAACGAGAGATCACATAAACCTGCTCAATAATAAATATGCGGAATCAAAAGTACGGTTTGATCTTCAAAGAAAATTACGCCATTATAAGCAAGTTACCTATACTCATCCGCAAACAGGTATGGTGATTGAACGAGAAGTTCCTACTGAGTTCATAAAGCCCTGGCCCGAATTTTCCAAAGATGCATTGAAAGCCCTTGAAGTAATAATAATAAGCTTCAAGCAAAACTTAAGAGTTATCAACAAAGCCACCAATTATTATGAGAAATGGGCTGAAAAGGATGGAGTGATGGTTAAAGAGCGAAAAGCTCAGGAAGGCACCAATTGGGCTATTAGGAAGCCCATGCATAAAGAAACAGTTTCCGGTCTCGTAAAGCTTAGAAAGAAAAAGACAGTTTTACTTAGTGCAGCTTTAGAAGATTATTCAAATATAGTGTCAAAAGAGCTTAGAGACAAAGTAATAGAACTAGTGGACGTTAATTATAATAAGAAAATGTTACATAAATTTTTTACAGATCGAAATAAAAAGTGGGAGGACCAGGATGTTTCTCGTGTAGAAATATACTATTGGCAGGAGGATAATGTAGCATCGAGAGTTTCGCTTAATGACACATTTAACGAAAAAAAGATTGAAACAATTACAGACACCGGTATCCAAAAAATACTCTTAAATCATTTAAATAATTACAAAAATCGGCTTGACATAAAAGGTAAAGAGATAGCGCCAGAGTTAATGGCCTTTTCGCCTGAAGGCATTGATGAAATGAATAAGAATATTAAAGCACTTAATGATGGAGTACCTCACCAACCTATTTTAAAAGTTAGGACATTCGAGCCACTTGGAAATAAATTCCCAGTGGGCTCCTCCGGCAATAAAAAGGACAAGTACGTTGAAGC
>DAOLZQ010000090.1:0-9849 GCA_035426385.1 Saprospiraceae bacterium | reverse complement strand
TATAATGAATTATAAGGTAAACAGTAATCAATGAATAAAATTCCCTATTTAATACTTTTATTATTTTTTTTGTCTATAAGGGCTCAGGGTCAGATGGTGGTTTCAGATAACCGGAGAACCAATCTTTCAGACGCAAAAGAACAGTATAAGTCACTCCGAAGTGGCTATTTGATCGTAATTCTTCCCTCATACAGGACTCAGACGGACCATTATGAAAAGGTTTTAGCAAGCCAGCCCGATAAGAAAACGCAAGATCTTATTGCCAAGAAACAAAGGACTCTATTCGAGAGTAGAGATAAAGAAAACAATGAAGTGAAGCGAAAATTTGAAAGATACTATCAGTTTTCTCCGGTGCGCTTCATATATGACAATGATTATGTCATAGGAGACAGAGCACACAATAATCATTTTTTTTTGAACAGAGAGAATAAACCGGAAGTAAATCTAAGTATTGGGGAGAAGCCTTTCCTGATAGCCGGAGAAATGATGAGCCATTCAAATGATAAGGAATGGCAGGATTTCTATATTACTTATCCTGATCTAACAAGACTCCCGGAGCCTTTTCCTGACCGGCCAACAAAAATATTTCGTGGTATAGCTGACCTCTTGAACCTGGTCAATGAGCCAAAATCAATACAAACCAAACTTGAAAAGTTTGGCAAAAAATACGACTAAGCGTTTATTTGTCTTCGGCAGCAGAAGCCTTGAGTGTATCTGACTGTGCAAATTTATAAGTCAGGTACCTCTTTTTATCAGTCAGTTTTTTCTGATTGTACTGGTTGAGAGAATATACAGGGAAAGTCCGCATTACATTCCCTCCGTCGAGATAGAACGAGTCTCTGCCAAAATATCCGACAGAATTGACTTTATCCATAAATGGAAGAATGTATTTGAAATCAATCTGATTGCCCTGCAATGAGACCAAATATGCATTTCCGATCTCTGTTGCATCTTCAGTGGTGGTATAGAAGAGTAGGTCCTCCTGTCCGTCACCATTGAGATCAGCGTGGTAAATGTTCTTTATTGATCCTACAGTCTTGTAATCTTGATTGTGAATGAGCTTGCCATCCTTGCGCACCTTGATCTGCACTGAAGCGTCCATGCGCCCGCCTCTATAGGTGAGTTCATATATTGTTCCCTCTGCGGTGACTACGGTATCCAGCTTGTAAAGTGGCCTGTTCTGTCCATCAAATGATTGGAAATCCTCTGAAACAGTGCCGAGTGCCTCGCCGGCGGGCGAATTTTTACAAGCAGATAACAGAAATAGACTGAATATCAGAATTAGATAGTTCTTCATTTTTAAAATATTGAAATGTATTAATCACTTAGTTTTAGTACTTCCAGGAAGGCCTTTTGCGGCACTTCTACATTACCGATCTGGCGCATTTTCTTCTTTCCTTCTTTTTGTTTCTCGAGCAATTTACGTTTTCGTGAGATGTCACCACCATAACATTTGGCTGTTACATCTTTCCGAAGCGCAGAGATGGTTTCTCTGGCGATTATTTTAGCACCGATAGCTGCTTGTATAGCAATGACGAACTGCTGACGCGGCAGTAATTCCTTTAATTTCGAACAGATTTTTCGTCCCAGTTGCTCAGCTTTAGTACGATGGACTAACGCTGAGAGCGCATCTACATTTTCACCATTAATTTTTATATCCAGCCGTGATAATTCACTGCGACGATAATCGACCGGGTGATAGTCAAAGGAAGCGTAGCCCTTAGAAATAGATTTTAACTTATCATAGAAATCAAACACGATCTCCGCTAGCGGCATCTCAAAAGATAGTTCTACTCTGGACTGAGTCAGATAGGTCTGCTTTGTCAGCACCCCTCTCTTATCCATGCACAGACCCATGATAGAGCCGATATATTCCGGCTTTGTGATGATCTGAGCTTGTATGTAAGGTTCTTCCACATGATCGAGTACGGTAGGTTCGGGCAGATCATTGGGCGTATTGATAACCATACGTGTAGTGGGAGTGGCCGTCTTGTAAGCGTAGTACATTACATTCGGCACTGTAGTGATGACTTCTTGATTAAACTCACGAGACAGCCTTTCCTGGATGATATCCAGATGGAGCATACCCAGGAACCCACATCGAAAGCCAAATCCGAGTGCGACAGAACTTTCGGGTTCGAAAGTCAGTGAGGCATCGTTGAGTTGCAGCTTTTCCAGACTATCTCTCAGATCTTCGAAGTCGTCATTGTCTATAGGATAAATACCTGCAAAAACCATCGGTTTTACCTCTTCGAACCCGATAATGGGATCCGTAGATCCACCCTGAGCCAAGGTAATAGTGTCACCAACTTTGATTTCTTTTGAAACCTTGATCCCGGTGATGAGATACCCTACGTCTCCGGCCCGAAGTAGCGGCTTTTCGACCAGTGACATCTGGAGAATACCGATCTCGTCGGCGTTATATTCATTTCCGGTATGGAAGAAGCGGACGCGATCATTCTTTCGAATGGTGCCATTCATCAGGCGAAAATACACGATCACGCCCCTAAAAGAATTAAATACAGAGTCGAAGATAAGCGCTTGCAACGGCGCATCTACATCCCCCTTAGGTGGAGAAATACGACTAACTACTGCTTTCATTATCTCTGGAATGCCTATGCCTGTCTTACCGCTAGCCAGGATGATCTCATCCTGCTTACAACCGATAAGCTCTATGATCTGATCTGAAACCTCATCGATCATGGCGCTATCCATATCCACTTTATTGAGGATAGGAATGATCTCCAGATCATGTTCGATTGCCATGAAGAGGTTGGATATAGTCTGAGCCTGGATACCCTGTGAGGCATCTACCAGTAGCAGTGCACCTTCGCAGGCGGCGATAGAACGAGACACCTCATATGAGAAATCCACATGACCAGGGGTGTCTATCATATTAAAAGTATAGAGCTGACCATCTTCATGCAGATAGTTCATCTGGATAGCGTGACTCTTGATGGTGATGCCACGCTCCCGCTCCAGATCCATATCATCTAGAGCCTGAGACTGCATATTTCGCTCAGAAATAGTCTTAGTGAATTCAAGCAATCGATCCGACAAGGTACTCTTACCATGGTCGATATGTGCTATGACACAGAAATTCCTGATTAGTTTCATGGCGCAAATGTAAGGAATCAATGATTATGAAATCACAAATGCTATTAAAATCATACCTTTGCACCGCTTTTGGCCAAGGTGGCTATAGTAAAATAATGAATTAATCCAGACAAGAATAATCCAGAAAGTATGAATATCAATTCAGAAAACAAGACAAAAGACCAGTTAGACCTCAATATTCACGTACCCGCAGAGGAAATAAAGACACTATTCAATAATGAATTGAAGAAAAGTGTCCAGAAGGTAAAAATGAAAGGCTTTCGGCCCGGAAAAACGCCACCAGCTTTGCTTAAGCGTATGTACGGTACTGAGATGCTGGCTGAAGCGATCAACAAGCTGGTGCTTCAGGAATCAGAGAATTATATGAAGGAAAATGGCATTGAGACTTATGGCAGATTGGTCTTCCGTAAGAGTGAGACGCCTTTTTCATTTGATCCCGACACCAATGAGCCTTTTGAAGCTACGCTGAGCTTCGTACGCGCTGTGGATGTAGAGGCCATACTAGAGGGCCTGCAAGGCAATGTCCGATATGAATTACCTCAGATAGCCACAGTCGACCTCGAGGCTCAAGTCCAAAATATCTTACTTCAGCAGGGTATGGATGAAGATAAAGATATAGTAGAGAAAGAAGATGTGCGATTGGTGGTCGATGCTCGTCCGGTGGATGATGCAGCGAGGGAGCCTATAGAAATCCGATTGGATCTTCGTACCATCAAAAATACAGAGCTCAAAGACCTACTAATGGGCAAGAAAGTAGGCGATGCGTTTGAGTTCAGAGGAGAGCAAGCCTCAGATAATGATGAATTTATCAAATACAATATCGTTGATAAGCTCAATCATAGGGACTCTGACGCGACAGAAGAAGAAGATACAACTCCAGAGACAAAGGTAACTTATGATCATACTACTCCACTGAGTGCTACCATAACAAAAATAGTAGAGCGAAAGCCGGCCGAGATGGATGAAACCTTCTTTGCAGCTATTGATCCCAATGGAGGAATCAAGGATAAAGAAGAGCTTGAAAAAGTGCTCACTGAGTCGATGGAGCGCGAATATCGTCCGTCTGCCAATGTATTGTTCTTCCTGGGTCTCAGAGATCTACTGAGTGCTCAGTATCCGCTTGATGTAAGTGAAGGCTTCGTGAAGGAGTACTTTATACAGAACACTGAACTCAATCAGCACGCACTCGATCACCATATGCATGAGATAGAAGCTGACTTTAGCTGGAGTCGCATTAAAGATTCTATAGACAAAGAACTGGGTCTTCAAGTGAATGAAGGCGAGCTCAGACGACTTATCGCTGCAGAAATCAATGCCTATTTCGGAAGTAATTCTGTGCCCCAAAATATCATGAATAATCTCATTGATTCACAGATGAAGAATAGTAAGTACGTAGAAGAAAAAGCACAGACTATATATCTGGCTAAATTAGCACAGGCACTGGTGGAAAATTACAACATTGAAACGGTCCGGATTCCAATGGACGAGTTTATTGACAAAATAAGGGAGGTCAATGAAAAATCTGCAGAAAATGAAACTCATTCGCATGATCACTCTCACGACGATGACACAGATTATGAGGAAGTACTTGAGATCAATTCAACTGAATCAGAATAATTGTGTTGTATCAGAACTCAACTTTCAACGTTTAAGTTAAAGTGAAAGGTTATAGTCCGGAATAATTTTACGCGGATAAAAGCATTACTCAACAAGTTTAAAAAGATTAAGACATGTTTTCAACGGATGAATTTAAAAAATATGCTACCAAGCATTTGAATATGAACAGTATGCACTTGGAAAAGTATATGCATGTTAGCGTTCCCAATATACAAGGGTTTACCCCCGCCGTAATCGAAGAGCGGCAGATGAATGTAGTTAGTATGGACGTATTCTCACGTCTGATGATGGATCGCATCATTTTCATGGGTGTCCCGGTCAATGATTATGTGGCTAATGTCGTCCAGGCACAATTGTTGTTTCTGGAAAGTACCGACCCCAAGCGCGACATACAGATGTTTATCAATAGCCCCGGAGGCTCGGTAATCAATGGTCTGGGTATATATGATACGATGCAATATGTGACTCCTGATGTAGGTACTATTTGTACCGGTCTGGCAGCCAGTATGGGTGCTGTATTATTGGCAGCTGGAACACATGGAAAGAGGACCTGTCTGTTTCACAGCCGGGTGATGATCCATCAGCCTCTGGGAGGTATGGAAGGTCAGGTATCTGATATGGAAATATCTTATAAGTTGATCAAGCAAATGCAAAAACAACTCTATGAGATATTGTCAAATCACACTGGTCAGCCATATGAAAAGATCGAGCGAGATTGTGACCGAGATAATTGGATGACAGCGGATGAAGCAAAAGCATATGGATTGGTGGATGAGGTCCTAGATAAGGCCAATCCACGGAAACAAATAATTCACAATGAAAAATAGTAAGTCAACTACGTGTTCTTTTTGTGGTAAGGACAAGGAAGAAGTCCTGTTGCTCATCGAGGGCCCGGAAGGTCATATTTGTGACTCATGTGTAGAGAAAGCGTATGATATTATAGAGCAAGAATTAGTAAGTCGATCCCGAAATACACTTTCATACGTGAAGGATCAGCTCAATAAGACACCCCGAGAGATTAAAGAGCATTTGGACCAATATGTGATAGGTCAGGATCAAGCTAAAAAATCACTGGCTGTTGCGGTGTATAACCACTACAAGCGACTCAATCAGACAGAAAAGGATATAGAGATCGAAAAATCAAATATTATCTTTTTGGGTTCAACAGGTACGGGTAAGACCTTGTTGGCGAAAAGTATAGCCAAGATGCTGAAAGTACCCTTTGCTATAGTAGACGCTACTGTATTTACAGAGGCCGGCTATGTGGGAGAAGATGTAGAAAGTATCCTGACGCGTTTGCTCCAGGTATGTGATTATGACGTCGAGGCCGCAGAGAAGGGGATAGTATATATAGATGAAATAGATAAAATAGCACGTAAGAGCGATAATCCGTCACTGACACGAGACGTATCCGGTGAGGGAGTTCAACAAGCATTGCTCAAGATGCTGGAAGGGACAGATGTTAACGTACCGCCACAGGGTGGACGTAAGCATCCGGAACAAAAACTGATCAAGATCAATACTCAGAATATATTATTTATCTGTGGAGGCGCTTTCGATGGACTGGAGAAGCATATCGCCCGTAGAATGAATACTCAGGTAATCGGCTATCGCGGTACAGGCAAGAAAGAAGTAAATGTCGAGAATCTGTATCAGTACGCTATTCATGAGGACTTAAAGCATTTTGGCCTTATACCGGAGTTACTCGGTAGATTGCCTATCCTCACTTATCTGGATCCATTGACCAAAGATATGCTGGTAGAGATCCTTTTGAAGCCCAAAAATGCAATTATCAAGCAGTACATCAAGCTCTTCGAATACGAAAACATCAAGGTGAAGGTGACTACCGAAGCACTTGAGCATATCGCCCAGTTGGCCCTTGATTATAAGCTTGGAGCAAGGGGACTGCGCTCCATTTGCGAGGCGATATTCATGGAGGATATGTTTGAACTGCCTTCACACAAGAATGTCAAGGCGCTTCTGGTCGATGATGAATATGTCAAGCGTAAATTATCCAAATCCCGGATTAAAGAGAGCCTCAAAGTGGCCTGATGCGTTATTTTTTTACTTGTGATTTTGATGGAAGTGGATATGTGGGTTGGCAGCGCCAACTCAATGGGCTGAGTGTACAGCAAGAGATCGAGGAGAAGATATCACTAATCATGCGCACTCCCATCGGTATCAGCGGGTGTGGTCGAACAGATGCCGGTGTGCATGGTACTGACTATGTCTTCCATGCTGATGTAGAGACCATCGAAGATTTAGAACCGTTCCTGTTCAAACTCAATCAGATATTGCCTGAAGGCATTTGGATCAAATCAGCCAGGAAAGTCTCACCGACAGCGCATGCTCGCTTTAATGCTCGCTCTCGTCAGTACAGATATTCTATCAATTTAAGTAAATCACCACTGTCCCGTCAGTATGCCTGGACTTATCCTCTATTGAGGACAGCAGACCGGGAGTTACTGCAAGTAACTGCAGCTATGCTGACACAGATTACTCATTTTGGCTCCTTCCGCAAGCAACGGTCGGTCAACAAAACTACGATATGCAAGATATCTCATTGTCGCTGGGAGTTTAATGAGGATCAATATATCCTTCACATCAGCTCAAACCGCTTTCTACGGGGCATGGTGAGGCTTATTGTCGGTGCCTGTATAAATGTAGCTATGGGCAAGATCACTTTAGACCAACTCAAAGAAGATATTGCAACAGAACAAATACTGCCGTATGCCTGGTCAGTGCCGGCGCGTGGTCTGATGTTTACCGGAGTAGAGTATGTTGATATAGAATAAGGGTAGAAAATACTCAAAAATCCGGGCTAGAATACCTATAAGGGTTTAAGCCTTATAGGTATATTAAATTCTATTCAGTCAAGTTCTTTTTTCCACTGACGGGCATTGGCTCTTGCTGATAAAAGTCAAAAACAAGCAGTTCATTTACGCCTTCCTTTAAGTAATCTGCCGGACAGTAGAGTCGCTGCTGAGGACCAATATTCCAAAAGCGGCCTAGGTGATGACCATTCACGAATAAATAACCTTTTTGATAATTACTCAAATCAAAAAAAGTATCTGCGGTCTTATCTAAATTAAATGTCCCGGTATAGAAAGTACACTCTTTCTGAAGCGCACTTGTATCAATCCTATTTTTAATTCCAGAAATAAAATCATTATCAAATGGAATTGAAGAAATCTCCCAATCCATTAAGATCATACCATTGAGAGTTACCTTGTCGGTAATGCCCTTTCGGTCGGTCATGTATTGTCCATAATTATTGCGGCCCATTGCTTCTACCAGAATCAGTAATTCCGGATTTGCTGTGTCTGTCTTAGGTAACTTAATTTCCCACTTTCCACCATCTCTCTGTATGTTGCCCTGATATTTTCCGTCGAGATATATCAAGGCATAGTCATGTGGTTCTGTAATGCGCAGTGTGCCGGAATGATGACCGATTAACCTGGTTTTATACATGATGAGGCCGTGATTTTGATTTACCTGCTCCATAGTCAATGGCATAGGTGAGGAGATGGAGGAGAATTTATAATTGAATAAATTAGAAGTTTTATTCATTGCAAAAGAGGGAATTTCCATAGTCATAATGGGCTCAGGCACTGGAGGCAATTTTACTTTTTTATATTTTTCTACGAGCCGGCGAAGCATATAATATTTTGTTGTGGGAAGTCCATTTTCACTGATGGGGGCATCGTAGTCATAGCTGGTGATATCTGGTTGGTAAGCAGTAGGATTACCGCCATTGGCGCCCGCAGTAAAGCCGAAATTAGTACCACCATGCAGCACATAGAAAACCACAGAACGGCCATGGGTCAACTGGTAGATAAATGCATTTTTGAGCTCCGTGGTATCCGGCCTAGCCCAGTCTTCGCCCCAATGCGTCAGCCATCCCGGATAGGTTTCGGTGCTGAGTGCGGGCATATTGGGATTCATTTGCCGTGCAGTGTTAAAATCCTTTTCGTTGTTGCCACTATTTAGGCCTACAATGAAATTGGGCAAATTCCCCGCTTCCAGCATATAAGGCGCAGGGCCATCAGCGGTATAGAAGGGGACATCCACGCCCAGATCACGCCAGATCTTTTCAAGGTGTCGAAGGTATTTATGATCGTTGGCATAGCTGCCATATTCATTTTCAATTTGGAGCATGATGATCGGTCCACCTCTAGTGATCAGTAAAGGCGTAATTTCTTCTGCCAGCACTTTAAAATATCGCTCGACTGCTGACATATAAGGTGCGTAATCAGACCGGAGCGCCATATTTTTGTCTTTGAGTAAATAAGGCGGCAAGCCACCAAGATCCCACTCGCCGCAGACGTATGGTCCGGGTCTGAAAAGAACCCACATGCCTTCGTCTTGACAGAGTCGGATAAATCGGGCGGTATTTTTTCGCTCACCTAAGAAATCGAAGAGACCCTCTTTTTCTTCATGGAAATTCCAAAAATCATACATCGATATTGCATTGCAACCCATTGCCTTAGCCATCCGGATACGATGCAACCAATAAGTCTCCGGAATCCGCGCCGGATGCAGCTCACCGGCTATCAGCTGTATTTCAGCGCCGTCCAAATAAAATTTGTCCTTATCATAAGTGAAAGTATGGTGAGGTTGCGCATGGATGGAAATAGTCATCCAGCAAATAAGGCCGAGTAAAAATAAATTTTTAATTTTCCGAATCATCTTAATTATTTTGGTCTGAAAATACAGACAATTAAGCTAAATATAATGAATAGAGTCGCCAACTCTACTAATGATTTTAAGATCACCATTTATTACTTGCATTTAGGATCCCATTATTATTATTTGATTTTATTTGCGAAAGCCCTTACGGGTTACCCCTCAGGACTAAACTTTCAAACAAAATTGACAAAAGCATAGATTACTGTTTATTTGTAGCTGCTGGTTTTGTTTTTGCCAATTTTAAGAACCTTTAGTTGATTTGTCCCAATTATTTTAATTGATTTGTCGGCTTTTTAAATGTCGGAGATTTGGGGAGTTTATTGATATAGAAATTTATAAAAAGCTAATTACATCTTGCCTCGAGCCGGCACGGCTTTTACTTTTTTTCAGTCGCCAAAAAAAGTAAACAAAAAAGGCTTGCCGTTA
>DAOLZQ010000089.1:0-10046 GCA_035426385.1 Saprospiraceae bacterium | reverse complement strand
AAAAAAGGCTGCAGCTAAAAAAGCGGCTCCTGCAAAAAAAGCAACAGTTAAAAAAACAACTGCTAAGAAGGCAGCTCCAGTAAAAAAGGCAACCCCAGTAAAAAAGGCTGCAGCTAAAAAAGCGGCTCCTGCAAAAAAAGCAACAGTTAAAAAAGCAACTGCGAAGCCAGTAGCAAAAAAGACTACAGCTAAACCTGCTGCAAAGAAGGCAACAGTAAAAAAAGCAGCGGTAAAAAAAGCCACTACCAAGCCGGTAGCTAAAAAAGCGACAGCTAAGCCTGTAGCAAAGAAAGCTACAGCTAAGAAGGCGGTTGCAAAATCTGCTGCAAAGCCTGTTGTAAAGAAAGCTACATCCGCTAAGTTAGCTGCCGTTAAGCCGGCTACCAAAAGAGGCAGGAAACCAAAAGCCTGAGATTATAGGCAATGATCAATTAAATTGATCTAAATACAAAAGCCTTCAGTATAACAGCTGAAGGCTTTTTTTTTATGTCCGGAGTTCACGGTGAAGTATCAATCTTCTACCACCACTGTACTGGCTACTATATCATGAAGTGCTTGTTTGTTTTTAGTAAAAAGGGCTACTATAAAACCGATGATAAAATAATTGCCGGAGATGATTTTAACAAAATTCCGCACTATGGCCTTTCCTGCAGTCAGCTTATTGCCTGCTTCATCAAACACTTTTAGATTCATTACTTTCTTACCCAGGGTTGCCTGCATGTCAGAGCTTTCAAAGAAAGCGTAATAGGCCAGTGCTACAAAGAAGAATATTCCTCCGTAATGGCGAATGAAAGCAAAGCCTGAATCATAAGAGGGGAAATTGAATGGGAAGCTCAATATTCGGACAGCTATTGAGAGGATAATTCCATCGATGACCAGTGCGATAAAGCGCTTGAAGATTGAAGCTAATTTGTATTCCATGATAGTGTCTAGTTTAGAATTAATAACATTCAAATCTAACCTACAAGTTTCACTTTACTCTACCAAATCGATATACACGAATCTACTACTGATGAATATTCACAAAAGCTTGACTAAATGAATGTATCTTAGTCAACAAAATTAGAGTGACATATTCCTTTTAGGGTTGTACCGCTTCTTTCCAAAGCGGGAACCATTGAAGATTTTGTTCTTTCCAGCTTCTTTTTGTTCTTCGGCAGAATTATGAATGTATTCCTGACATAATTTAGAACAAGTATTCTCATATAGTTCAGCACATTCGGCACATTGGATAAATAGCAAATGGCAATGGTCATTGGCACAGTTGACATGAGTATCGGCGGGCTGCCCACACTGGTGACAATGAGCAACGATATCATCGCTGATTTTCTCTCCCAGCCGTTCATCGAAAACAAAATTCTTACCTACAAACAGATTTTCAAGATTTTGTTCGGCCGCTTGTCTGGTGTATTCGATGATGCCACCTTCCAACTGGAATACATTTTTGAATCCATGATGCTTCATATAGGCAGATGCCTTTTCGCAGCGAATACCTCCCGTACAATACATCACTATGTTTTTATCTCTTTCAGTGGCGAGCATGTCCCTTATCAATGGTAATGACTCCCGAAAGGTCTCTACATCCGGACATATAGCTCCTCTAAAGTGGCCTACTTCACTTTCATAATGATTACGCATATCTACTACAATAGTGTTTTCTTCTTGCACTTTTTGGTTCATTTCTATGGCAGATAAATGAGTGCCTGTATCATTTACATCAAAGGATGCATCATTGAGTCCGTCCGCAACGATTTTATTTCGCAGTGTAATTTTTAACTTGAAGAATGACTTCCCACTTTTATCAACTGCAATATTTAAGCGCGTACCGTTCATGAATTCCAGATGCTCTAAAGATTTTATAAACTCAGGCCATTGGGCGTCAGGAACAGAGATCTGTGCATTGATGCCTTCATGAGCTATATAAATCCGGCCCAGGACGTTAAGTTGATCCCACATAAGGTATAAATGATCCCGGATGAGTTGTGGATTTCCAAATCTGAAATATTTATAAAAAGATAAAGTTACCCTTGGCTCTTTTGAGGCCATAAGTCTTTCCTTCAGCTCCTTTCCATTGACTCGGTTGTGCAAATTCATGATGCAAAGATACGAATTTGACTGTGGACATTTTATTTTTGTATGCAGCTCAATTTATCTTCATAAAAGATTTTGTCATTACTTTATTCCCATCTAGGTATGTGAAAAAATACTTACCCGGGGGAAATTCCTGCATTGAGATACGATGGATTTCGCGAGGTGCAATAGTAATCTGATTTCTTCTGATACATTCTCCTTGAGCAGTGATGAGGGTGTAATTCAAATGGATCTGTATGCTTCCCGCATTTTCAAGTAATAGCACATTTTGATTATTATCAAAATTAAATTTTAGTTGGCTGAATTGAAAAGAATTTTCTATTCGTGTTTGTTGTATTTTTGAGTAGAAATAATTGCCGTCGGATTGAATCACTTTCAATCGGTAATAGTAAGTGCCAGCTTGTAAGTCTTGGTCTACGTAGAATACTATGTCTGCTTTTTCCTGAGCTATGGTTCTAAAATTCTGACCATCTCCGGAACGCTCTATGTCAATATAATTACCTTCGTAAAGCGACCAATCTAATCTTACATTATTATTATAGGTGGAGAGATTGAACTTAGATACTTGTACTGCAAGTGGTAGATCGCAGGTACCAGGGTCAGGAGCATCTGCCAGTATTCCGGCTAGTAAGCTCAGATAGCAAGCCTGCACATATATAGATACTTCCGAGACCTCATAGCTGGCTTCCTGAAAGCTTCCATTCCAGGCAGTATTCCAGTCTTTATAACTTTTCTGCGGCGGCTGGGCATATGGCGGGCTGATCTGACTAACACTATAATTCTTGTTTGGCCCGCCCGGGATAAAGCCCGGTGCAGGACCTACCTGTGAAAGTTTGGTATTATCAAAGATCGTACCATCTGCAAACCAAGAATGATATACTTCATTGATACACGAATCTGCTTTGGATTCATACATATTTGAGATCATAACTACACCCAGAGGATTTAGTCCATGAAACCAATGCAGATAATATTGTGCCGTTTTTTTGTACGATTCATTATTGGATACATCGAGATTATAATATTTGAAATTTTGAGCACTCATGCCAAGGGAAGCTTTTACCTGTGCACTGCCCCAGTGGTATTGATCATCATACATAAAAGAGAGATACAGGTCAGTGCGATTATTGAATGCACCAATACTCATTCCGGTATTAGAATTAATTTTTGAACTGCGGATGGCGTTTGAAACTGATGAACTGACACCGGTCAGTGTAGTGTAGTGGAGTAGTGCGTTCTCGACGTGCACATCATAAGGACCCCACCAATAATTTGCCATGGGGTTGATTTGAGTATAATGAGATTCTACAAATGTTTTGTAAGTATTTGCATTGTTGTTTCCGATGTTAGCTTCATATAGGTATATGGATGCAACTACCGCATTAGCTAGTTGAGAAGCTGCATCTTGATCTGCATCTCCTGATTTGATATTTTGATCGTCACAGGTTGTTTGAAAAGTGGTAAAATTGGAGGTAGTTACCATTGCTCTGCTAAATGCATTTTCAGCTCTGAGTTTTAAATCATCAGCATAGCTCGCCAATGAGGGAAATGATTTCAACTGCAATGATGCAGCTGCAAACATTGCTGCACCGCCTATAGTAGAGGACGTGCATTCCGGTACCCAGTATCTGTTGTTTTGATCTGAGCTGGGAGGACTACCTGTATTGTCATAAGTATCTACACCTACCTTGATTAGAAATCCATTGGTGCTTGTAGCATCCTGCATTTTTTTCAACCAGTCCAATTCGTATTTCAGTTCATCCAATATATCTGGAATTCCATTTCCACTCTCCGGGATGTTATTGGCATCTTTAAAAATGCCGGGATACTTTAAATAAGCATCCAATAAGACTAGCACAGGCTGAATAGCAAATGTTACGTACTTATTATAATCACCGGCATCAAACCACCCGGCCGATACATCTCGTTCTGTAGAGGGATCATTTTTTGCATACCGACTACGAGCATGCTTGTCTTGACGTGGGCCTTCAAACGCAGCCGCATCTGTCCAGCGTGAGTCAGCAAAGGGTACACTCTTTGCAAAATTGCATCGCTGGTAGTAATAGAACCTAGACGTATGGAAAAGTACGGCTCCAAATATATCATCGCTTATCTCAAATTGGTACGAGCCCACCTGATTGGTTACATCGAAGATATAATAGGTGCCTGGAGCAGTCAGAGCACTAAAATCAAAATACCATCCTTTATCTCCGCTTTGTGTATGAGTTGTCCCACCATTCCAGGAAGTGATAGTCCCGGTATATACTGCCTCATCAGAGGACCATTTCCGCACTTCATACTGATTGACTCCTGTACCTGGGGAAAAGGCATCTCCGGCATCGAATCCAGCGCGTGGGTCTGCGACTACTGCCAATTTGGTGTCAGTACAAAAATAACCAAACTGATCCAAGCGGATAAATCTAGTAATGTGGGCAGGGGAGGCTGGTAAGACAGTATTGAGGATCAGGAGTAAAGCTGTACTAAGAATTAGTCTCATGATGTGCATGATTGTGAAGTGAAAAATAAATTGCAAGGGAAAATGCTTAATGAAGGGCCTCAATATGGTATTGAAGATCATGCAATATACCCTTTTCAGAAATATAGAGAAAGAAGTTTTATCTAAAATCCTTATATTGTTAGCATTATATCCTTTTTAGAAAGTGAGTAAGATTTATTTATATACTTACTTACTAAGGGTTAGCTTCTCTGGATGATAGAGAAGCGACTTAAGTTATGGGTTGTTATTGCTTGGCAGGCAACATAGCACTCAATAATACAGTCATGGGGAAAACACAGAATAGATGAAGCAC
This sequence comes from Saprospiraceae bacterium, assembly GCA_035426385.1. Lineage (GTDB taxonomy): Bacteria > Bacteroidota > Bacteroidia > Chitinophagales > Saprospiraceae > Parvibacillus. Next base: position 5,145 of record DAOLZQ010000089.1, on the reverse strand, counting down.
TTGAGATTACTTGCTTTTTTGTACTTATTGGGCATTTTTTTGGCAGGTTGTGTTAAGGACACGATTGAGTTTATTACAGATCAGGACAAGAAAACCACCACAAATCTCTTTGTTCAGGTTACCGATGAAAAGCAACAACCTCTTGAAGGTGCCACCATACAGTATCAAAGTAAGTCATTCATTACCAATTCTTATGGAATAGTCATAATAAATGGTGTCGACGTGAGCAATAGGCACAGTTTTGCAACAGTGAGTAAACAGGGATATTTCACTACCGGCAGTGTATTCAGATCATTTAGCAATACCATGGTTCAGATTCATTGTATCATGAAAGAAAAGAAATTTGACTATACTTTCAGTACGTCGTTGGCACAAACTGTAGTTACTGCAGAAGGAGTGGAGCTGAGTTTGCCATCAAATGCACTACAATATCAGAATTCCGGACTAGCCTATGATGGTGAGGTGAAAATGGCAGTTTGGTATCCTGATCCAGCTTTAACCACTTTTAAGAGCGAAATTCCGGGAGAACTAGTAGGTATAACTTCTTCGAACAAGGTGGAAATGCTGACTTCCTACGGAGTGATACAATTCGAGTTTCAAACTCTCTCGGGTGAGTCTCTTAGGATAGCAACTGGAAAGAAAATTAACGCCATAATACCTATTCCCTCTGCTCAATTAGGAAGTGCACCTACTTCATTGTCAATGTGGTATTTTGATGAGACCACAGGGTACTGGAAAGAGGAAGGGACAGCGACAAGATCGGGTGATAAATATACAGCTACTATAAGTCATCTTGGAGCCTGGAACTATAGCACTCACCTCCCTGCTATACATATTTCGGGCAGGCTGTTAGATCAGAATGGCACTCCACTTCAGGGTGTATATGTAACTCATGAATCAGCAGTGAGAGGCACTGCAAGTCTAATGGGGGTCAATATGGATGGGACATTCAGTGGGTTATGGCCAGCCGATAAGCCAATTACACTCAAGGTATTTTCTGCGCTTTGTCCGGCTAATGAACTATATAGTCGCGAATTGAAAGCCTCCAGTGATAACATTGATGTGGGAAAAGTGGTTATTGATTTGGAGGAGAGTTCGACAATGACACTCATATGCGCTCCAGTAGATTGTGAACAGAAAAAAGTAATCAAGGGATTTGCCTCAATATTCGGTTGGCAGTACAGTAAGATAAATATACCATTGGACCAAAATGGGGAAGTGAATGTAGTGATTCCGGTCTGTGAGTCAGACGGTGAGGCCCAAATGCAATTGGTAGATCTGAACACAAATGTGACTATAGATAATATTATTCTCAACGTACCGGGAATAAATAATCTGGCGGACGTGTTAATATGTGGGAATGAACCAGATTTTTTTATGATCAATTGTCCCTCAATGGAGATAAATAATGTGTTGATATACGATGGATTTCAACTGAGAGATTCAGCGGACTTTACTTTGCTATCAGGCACAGCTGCTCCAAAGGATGTTTTGATACAGACCGGTATTATTTATAAGGATAAAGTGCCGGGCCAATATGCTGCCGGGAATTTTCAAGGTACATTTGTGCAATTAGCGCTGAGGGAAAAAGTAAAACTGGTGTCGTCTGAACTTACATTGAATATAACCAAAGGTGGAAAAGCCGGCGAACGAATAAAAGGGAATTTTAATGGAACCATCACCCTGCAAGGGGAAGGAAGTTCGAGAAAGATAAATGGTGAATTTCTATTGAAAGGACAGTAATAAGAATAATCGATGACGGAAGAAGCTTTAGTAAAAGCTTGTTTGGAAAATGACCGAAAGAGTCAGAAAGTACTGTACGATAAGTACGGGAGTCAGACTTATGGAATTTGCCTTCGTTATTTTAAAGATGAATATGAAGCTCAGGAAGCAATGCAGAAGACCTTCATAAAGGTGTTTAAATATTTGAATACTTTCAAAGCTACCGGTGCATTAGGTGCCTGGATCAGAAGAATTGCTATTACAACATGTGTCGAAGAATTGATGAATAGGAAAAAGCGCCTTGATTTTAATCAAGAGCTGAATGATAATATTCAAGCATATACTGAGGATCATGATCAGATGACTTATGACAAGATGATATCGATGATTGACCTATTGCCACAAGGGTATAGGTTGGTTTTCAATATGTATGTATTGGATGAAATGAGACACGCTGAGATAGCTGAAATCCTCCAAATTAACGAAGCAACTTCACGCAGTCAACTACTCAAGGCGAGGAAGTTTCTACAAAATTTATTTATAGAAAAAAAATTATTATAGTGAGAGACCTAACACCATTAGAACAACAAATGCGCCAATTAGCCGCAGATTACTCTCAGACGCCTCCACCGGGGGTATGGGATAATATTGTCCAGGGCCTAGAAGAAGAAAACAAGAAAGTTTGGCCGATGGTACTATATATTATAGGAGGAACTCTATTGTTGGCCGGTATAATCTATTTGATCAGCCAAACGGTTAATTCCCCCAGTAGCGAGACAAATCCGCTTCATATAGAGTATAAGACATCCGGAAATGATGGTACCGCCGCTGATGAAGAGGTGATTAATAAGGAGCATATGGCGCAAGTGGAACCGAACAAAAATAGTTCGAAGGAAGAAAATTTAGATAAAATGCAATTGCCTCCGGCAGATCAGGAACAAAGGGAGATAGTATCAGCCCTAAATAAAATGCCTGCTGATAATAGCAAAGTAAATGAGCGTATAGGTGTTTCTACAGTAAAGAATAGTTCCAAACTTTCAATAAAGGAGTTAAAAGCTTCCCCTCCTCCGACAAATAATTTGACGGATCAATCATCCGGTAAACAAGCTTCTGGTCTCATCACATCTAACCCAGAAGATGATAAGAAATCAGGTATGTCAGGCTCCTCTGCACCTGCTATTGGGTTGACATCAGCAGAAAAGCTATCTGTTACTACTACAGACCAGCCTCCATTATCACAAATAACAGAATCTAAAGAGCTAATTAATAGTAAGTATCCTTCCTCAGAATGGACAACTACTCCCGGAGTTCAAAACATCGCTGAAATTAAAAATGAGAGTAATAACATCAAACCTGAGAGTGAAGCAGCGTTTTCTACCGCTGAACAGTCAGCTAATAAACCAGACATCAAATGCCCTGTGTTTAAGAATATAAATAAGGTTCAGTATTTCGCCGATGCTCAGTTTGGCATAGGTTATCCGGTTCGGCATCTCAGCGCCACTTCTGATAATTTCGCTTATCTGACGAGGAGGGAATCTACTGAGCAGCCGTGGTTTCTCTGGTCCGGTGAAGTAAAAGCCGGTGTGACACTCTATGAAAAATTTTCTATAAGTAGTGGTGTGAATTTTACACAACTAAAAGAGTCTTTTCACGAAGAGAGATTGGGCGTGATAAAAATAACAATTGTCACCTTTCCTGATGGTCAGACGGATACGACTATCACTTCAGGCACAGAGATATACAAAGGTGAGATCATACATAGTCTGTTAAATATACCGTTGAAAGTTGGTTATCAACACGCTATCAAAAGATGGATAGTAGGTATCGAAGCGGGTGCGCTGTGGAATATCAGTCAGCGCTCCAGGGGTTGGGTCTTATATCCCGCTAATACAATTACCAGAATAGAAAATGAAAATATTTTCAAGAAGAGAATAGGAATTGGCTATATCGGCGGTATTTCTGTCGGAACAAATGTGGGAAGAAATATGTACGCTTTTTTAAATCCCCAGATTACTTATTTTCCCACTAAGTGGAATGTACCTGAGTACAAGATCGATCAAAACTATATAATCCCCGAAGTTAAAGTAGGAATTCGTTTTATGTTTGACTAAATACTTTTTGCGGTCTATACCACCGCGGTTTATTGACATTTTTTACGTTGAGGCTGATCATTTGTCAGCCTTTTTTTATGTGTATAATCCAGTTCATTGCCTATAGGGTGGAAGAACCTAAAGAGAGTTCCGGTACTTATAGTTAAGTATTGTTTATTTGCTCCTATCGTATCTTTATGACATAGAGAATAATGTTACAATCCTCATCGACATTCTCGGATGTAAAAAGGGAAATATTTAAAAATAAACTAATAATTAATATTATCAAAATTAAAGAAAAGACAGCGAATGATCTTAAAATTATGTATTGAATTATATGAAATAGTCAGTATTATATATCGTAGGACTATCAAAATAGGTCTTGGGAGTATTGTAAAGAGATGAAAAGGAATTTAAAATTTGTTAATATAATGTTAAAATTTCTTCTTTCTTTCTTTCTTTCTTTCTTTCTTTCTTTCTTTCTTTATAAATCGAAACTACCGCGGGATTCTGAATAGTTGTAGCGAAAATAACTTGAAAAGAGTAGCGTAATTGATTATATTTTAGTTATAATTATATGAAAAAGTTAATTACTTTATCCATGCTTGCAGTTTTATGTTCATGTACAAAAGATGAAGTATTACAAGTGTCCTAAGTTGATCATAAATTGGAAATAGAAGTTCGGATACTACGACCTATTAATGAGTATAATGTTGGCTCTTGGCACAACTTAACATGTAAAGATGCAACTACAAAACTAAATGTAATTGATAATACCAACCGGATAATACCACTTACTGGCCATTTTAATAAGATAATATAAATATATAGATAAAAAAAATTATTATGACAGAGATGATTTATAATTTAAGGAAATTTTTTAGACATCAAAAAATCCTTGCTGTTGGGGTCTATTGGCTTCTTGCTAATATATTTAATATTTGGGATTTTGTGTTTAAGCATGAAAATAACTTTTCTTTCTTTTTGCTAATTTGGGATTTATTGTTTGGTATATTTTTTGTCTACTTAGCTCTACCATATATAGACAGACATTATAACAAGAAATACTAAATTGTCAAATGAAATCTAAGCATCACTTTGTGAAGGTATTTCTATACAGATATCCTGTTATTTTGGGATATCATTCAAACCAGAATATTTAAGATTTGTAAGCTAGGAGGCTCAGGGCTTCTTTATGTGATTACGTTATGATCATTGTCTAATAAGGTGAAGATTTAATAGATCAGTTGGATGTTTTATCGTTAGCCAATCGCAGGGTAATAACCTACGAAGTGAAATTAGATGGAATCACGAGGAAACCTTCGAGGGTATG
>DAOLZQ010000088.1:0-10092 GCA_035426385.1 Saprospiraceae bacterium | reverse complement strand
TGTGACTCCACTTCATCAAAGGCGGGGCTTTGATTTCGTTCCGTTTCACTGCGTCGTAAAGCCATCAATATGGCTTTTCTTCCTTGTTCACCATTCACGGTATCCAGCGTAGCAGTGTGGCGTGTTCATCATATCTATAGATGATATTCTGAGAGAAATCAATGGCCAGGTTATCCGAAGGCTGAAGGCCACGTAAGACCACTTCATCCGCTTCGAAGGAAAACTTTGTATAATCATATCTTCTGAGGTCACCATCCGAAGTATAATATATATAATCTTTGATATCTACTATGTGTGCATCAGCAGGTATGTGAATCTCATCGCTGTATTTACCAAACTGATCAAAACGATAGACCGGCTTACCATCCTGTGTCAGAAATACAAACCCATTGGCCTGCCACATGACCACTTCATGATCAGTATCAAGCAGTACTGTATAATGCGGAATGCCACGAGTGATAATCTTACCACCCACATCTATCTTATTCATCAGGCGATTGCTCTCGTCATAGATCCAGATGTAATTATCTGCAGAGCGACAAAGCGCCCGAACAGTACCGATATTGGTATTTCCGGAAAAGGACAACAGCGCAGTCTGAGACAGCGTGTTGTCAAGTGTCAACAAAGTCTGGAATAAGGGATAGTACACCAGTATTTTCAGCGGATTGGTGATATCCAGTTTGCCGATCTTCCCGAGGCGGTTATTCTGATATTCGTAAGTCCCTCCTCCGCTCCTATTGTCCTGTATTATTCGATTGGAATTGGTGATGAGATAGCGGGTGGAAAGATTGTCAAAGACGATGTGTGTGATTTGATCATGGGCTTGCATACTATCTACTTCCTCCCAGCGCTGTGCGAAGGAAGGTAGAGTGAATAGAATTATAAATAAGCTAAAAAGTAGTCTCATTGGTAATTATCCTGAGTGGCGTATTATCATAAGAACGAAGATGGATGTCACCTTGTTCCAGCACAGCATACGAATTGAACTGTAGCCAGTCGCCTATATTGATGTATCGGCTGTGTCCATTGGAAAGTAGATAATCAAAGACCAAATGACGGTGGCCAAACACAAAGTAGTCAATATCAGGCGATAGTGCGCTCTGCTCCTCACAGTATGAAAGTAAGTACTCTCGCGACGGTCCGTGGTACTGATAGATATCGCCGTGCCCCGCTCTGCTGGAATTACTCCACGCATGCGCTACGCGGATTCCAAAATCAGGATGTACCCATCGGAATAAACCGATCATAGCGGGTGAATGGAATACACGTCTGATGACTTTAAAAGTGTGATCACCCGGACCGAGTCCATCGCCATGGCCAATTAATAATTTTCTACCCTGGCGCTCGAATATATGTGGCTTGCGATATAAGTTGATGTTGAATTCTTCCCTGAAATAATCAAAGATCCACATGTCGTGATTGCCGATAAAGAGATGCACTGGCACGCCACTGTCTGTCAGCGCAGCAAGTGCGCCCTGAAAACGAACGAAACCCTTTGGGATTGCCTTTTTGTACTCAAACCAGAAGTCGAAAATATCTCCCAATAGAAATACCTCACTAGCTGACATAGCTACCTCTTCTATCCACCGGACCAGTAACTTCTCCCGCTCTTCAGAAGTGACAGCGCCATTAATTCCCAAATGGAAATCTGACGCGAAGACTATGCGTTCCATGGGCACAAAGATACATTTAGCATGGAGTCAATTTATGGTGATACAGCAGCTATCATCTGACGCAGAATATCTGTAGCGGCAATGGGAATGCGTGTGCCTGGCCCGAATATATGAGCTACTCCTGCATGGTGAAGGAATGCATAGTCATTGGGCGGTATGACACCGCCGGCTACGACCATGATATCACTACGGCCTAGCCGCTTCAGCTCCGCTATCACGGCGGGTACCAGTACCTTATGTCCGGCTGCTAGTGATGACACGCCTACTATATGGACATCGTTCTCAGCCGCTTGCAGCGCCACCTCTTCAGGTGTCTGAAAGAGTGGCCCGATATCTACGTCAAACCCGATATCGGCAAAAGCACTGGCGATGACCTTAGCGCCACGGTCGTGTCCATCCTGACCAATCTTTGCCACTAAGATACGTGGCCTTCTGCCATCCAGACCGGCAAATGTGTCCGAGAGGGCACGTGCTGTCTTGAAGCTTTCATCATCACTGATCTGTCTCATATATACTCCACTGATTACTCTTGTAGCCGCAATGTGCCGACCGAAGACTTTCTCCATAGCCAGGCTGATCTCACCCAGTGTGGCGCGTGCACGAGCCGCCTTGATGGCTGCTTCGAGTAGATTGTCCTCCTGCCGGGCTGCCTGCTCCAACTCACTCAGAGCCTCGCTGACGGCGGTCGCGTCTCGGTTTGCTTTTAGTGTGCGTAAACCTAACAGTTGGCCTTCAAGCACCACTTTATTGTCCACTTCCAATAGCTCAAGTTCATTATCTTCCTTTTCTTGAAAAATATTCAGACCGACTATTTTTTCGTGTCCGCTATCAATATTTGCCTGCTTGATAGCTGCTGCCTCTTCGATGCGCATCTTTGGTATCCCTTGCTCTATGGCTCTCACCATTCCTCCGGCATCTTCTACCTCGTTGATGAGTTCCATTGCTTCCGCAACCAGTTTCTCTGTCAGTGATTCTACATAAAATGATCCACCAAACGCATCTATGACACCGGTGATGTCTGCCTCATGCTGGAGATACAACTGAGTGTCACGTGCTATCTTGGCAGAGGCATCTGTGGGTAGCGCAAGTGCTTCATCCATTGAGTTGGTGTGCAGACTTTGTGTGCCACCTTGGACTGCAGCCAGCGCTTCTATGGTGGTGCGCGAGATATTATTGTATGGTTGCTGTGCGAGCAGGCTCCAGCCACTGGTCTGGCAGTGAGTCCGAAGTGCTAGTGACTTGGTATTCTGCGGATTAAACTGTTGTACGATGGAGGCCCAAATGAGGCGTCCGGCGCGCAACTTTGCTATTTCCTCATAAAAATTCATTCCTATACCCCAGAAGAAGGACATCCGTGGGGCAAATTCATCGATATTCAAGCCGGCTGTAATGCCCGTGCGGATGTATTCAAGCCCATCCGTCAGCGTATAAGCCAGCTCTATGGCGGCGGTAGCGCCTGCTTCCTGCATGTGATAGCCGCTGATGCTGATCGAATTGAATCGAGGCATATAGCGAGCAGTATATTTGAAGATATCGGCAATGATGCGCATACTCGGCTCAGGTGGATATATATAGGTATTTCTGACAAGAAATTCCTTGAGGATATCATTTTGGATGGTGCCACTCAATAATTCGGGTGATACACCCTGTTCTTCTGCAGCCACTATGTAAAATGCAAGAATGGGGATGACGGCTCCATTCATGGTCATGCTCACTGACATCTTATCCAGCGGAATGCCCTCAAAGAGTGTCTTCATATCCTCTACTGAGTCGATGGCTACACCTGCCTTGCCCACATCTCCGGTCACTCGTGGATGATCTGAATCATAGCCCCTATGGGTAGCCAGGTCAAAAGCGACGCTGAGGCCCATCTGTCCCGCAGCCAAATTTCTCTTGTAAAATGCATTACTATCAGCGGCATTCGAAAATCCAGCATACTGGCGAATGGTCCACGGCTTGCGGATATACATAGAAGCATAGGGCCCTCTCAGATAGGGTGCTATGCCTGCTTCATAATCCATACAAGCGGCGGTATCTTCTTCCTCAGAGTGGATCAATTTGCCGGCGATGGGATCAAATAAGTTTGACTCAGCCATATTTCAAATCATTGCTTATTGTAAAGGTAGGAAATTTAATCTGACGCTCCATTTCGTGGTTTGTACGAAGCACTTTGAGTCAGTCGCAGCAGCGCAAGATCAGCAAGTGCTATAGCAGCAATGCTTTCAAGCACTACCGGCACGCGAAGAGCTATACATAGGTCGTGTCTGCCCTTGATACTGAGTTCTTCTTGCTGTCCGCTGACTTTATTGAAGGTCACCTGTGGGGCCGGCGTAGATGACGTAGGCTTTACGGCTACTCTGAATATGATGGGATTGCCATTGGTCAGGCCACCATTGATACCACCGGCATGATTGGTGGCGGTCTTGCCTTCTGCATCGAGTAAGCTATCGTTGTGCCGGCTGCCAAACATTCGTGCTGCACTAAATCCTGAACCGAATTCAATTCCCTTGATAGCCGGAATGCTGAAGGCAGCATGGCTGAGTACTGACTCTACTGAATCAAAGAAAGGCTCACCCCACCCTACAGGAACACCCGTAATGGTGCATTCTACTATGCCACCGATACTGTCCTGACTATCCAGTGCACGCTGTAGACCAACTTCAATATCGGTCTCGCCTCCGGCTTCTACTACCGTGGCACTGATCTTAAAGTCAGGACCGCAGAGGTGATCGAGTACCAACCCGGCAATACTTCCTGCAGCGACTAACCCGACGGTCAGCCTACCACTGAAATGGCCACCACCACGGTAGTCTTCAAATCCAAAAAATTTATGTGAGGCAGTAAAGTCGGCATGTCCGGGACGAGGAGTAGCCCGCAGTGCCTCATAGTCTGTAGATCGGGTATTCTTATTCGTAAAACGGATCAAAATGGGACTGCCGGTAGTCAATTCATTGAATACGCCACTCTCAATGAGTGGAAGATCATCCTCTGTCCTGGTCGTAGTACCTTTGGCGCCCGGCTTCCTGCGTTCCAGGGCTTGCGACATTAACCCGGGTGTAAGAGGGATGCCTGTAGGACAGCCATCTACGATGATAGCAATGCCTGCGCCATGCGATTCGCCGGTGATCGAAACCCTAAAAATTCGGCCAAATGAATTCATGAGATAAGCGTATTAATCAATTAGAAATAGGAGATAGCTCCGTCTAATTGGATTTAATTAATTATCCCAAATGTATAAAATATGGAGGTGAAATTATTTACCGCGCCGATTTAGCTTGCGCAATAATTCCCGATTGAAGCTTTTCTCTAGTCCGGGCAACATAGCCACTTTGCCTGCGGGCAGGATCTTACGGAATTCACGGATATATTGCTTCTTGAGATCTACCAATGTTTGCTCACGACTGAGATACTGATCGAGGTAAATATTTGCCTCTTTTTCACTCATAGACGGAAGGACTTCATCGCCCCGCATCTCTTTCTTCTGGGTATTTATTTTGGCATTCATCTCATTGTAAAGTGGCCAGAATTTTTGTGATTCTTCAGGAGTAAGATTCATCTGCTCTGTGAAATAGGCGACCTTCTGCGACATGATTCGTTTCCCCGCCTGAGCGAATCCGGTGGCTGAAATAGCACAAGCAAAAAGCAACAACAATAATTTCTTCATTTCAATAGAATTTGAGGAGAAAATTTAAATTTATAAATCTGCATCGTTTAATAATTCAATCGTTTCACGGTCAAGTGAATCAATCTGAAAACCGGTATTAATCTCGCCCTGTATGGTCAAACTGCCATTATTCACGAGGTGGATAATTTCGGTATTGTCCGCATTCTGTTCGAGGTAGGATATTATCTCATCATTGGAAATCTTATCCAGTCGGAGGCTGGAAGTGTCCGGAGTGCGAAAGATGAAAAGTAGGGCTATGACTGCTGCAGCCAGTAGAGAAATCATACTAATAATCTTCCCCCGACGGGACTTATTCCTTTTGGGATCAGTGATGGTCTCCTGTTTGTTTTGCTCTTGGATAAAAGCCCATGTCCTGTCAGGCAAATCAGCAAAATATCCTTCCGGTACTTTAAAATTGTTTCGTTTAGGAGGTAATTCTTTCATTTATTTTTTATTAAAAAATTCCAATAATTTTTGAACTGCGATATGATAGGAGGCTTTCAATGCGCCTTCAGATGTTTCCAGTACTTCACTCATTTCCCGATAGGGCATTTCTTCGAAATACCTCAGTTGGAATACCAACTTTTGCTTAACAGGCAGTGAATCTATACCCACTGTCAGCATCCTCTGAATCTCATCACCGTCGAAGTAATCGTCCGCTTTCAGACTTTCCAGTAGGTAAGCGGCTTCATCACCACTTGCTGGCTGATGTCGCTTACTTTTACTTCTCTTGAAGGAGAGTGCCTCATTGACTGCTATTCGATACATCCAGGTAAATAGAGAGGCATCCTGTCTGAATCCGCCTATAGCATTAAATATCCTGAGCATTGTATTCTGTAGCACATCTTCAGTGTCTTCATGAGTGAGTACAATCCTTCTAATCAGGAAATAGATTCGCTCCTGATACTTCTGCATGAGTAGCGTAAATCCCCTCGAAGACCTCGCCGGGTCTGTCATTAAGGTTATTATTTCACTGTCCTCTGTCTGCAAATGTGATCAGGTTTTACGGTTTAGATGTCAAATCACCGAGGTGGTTTAATTCATCTCCGGGATGATCCAAAGATTTTAGATATTCTTTAAACTCTGCGGGTTCATTGAAACTCTTCAGAGTATGTGTATTCGCAGCGAGTAAGCAGACGTGAGGTGAAACTCTGAGTAATTTACTTAAGCTATATTGGCAGGTGTGATAAGCTGCTTTTAGTTCATCATATATACTGTGGTGATATATGCCGCATAATGGCTCGACAAAATTCTGTTCTGTAAAGAAGACGCTATCAGTTGAAGTAAATGAGGCAAACAATCTATCCAATAATTCAGAATCGACCAGCAACATGTCAGTGGCCACTACCAGCCAGTCAACCTGCGGATGAGATTCCATAGCGGAAAGAATTCCGGCCATCGGCCCTATATCAGTGTAGGCGTCGCGGATGAGATGTTCTGTAGGGAAAAGTTTTTCCTGGGTTGATCTGCAGGAGATAAAGATCTCATTACAATAAGGTCTAAGTTGCTCTTTGATCAGTAGATAAGCTGCCTTTTCACGAACACTCAGTAGTGCCTTGTCTGTACCCATACGGCTGCTCTGCCCGCCTGCAAGAATAAGTCCATGTAACATATGCTATAAATAAAATACCCGATGAGACCAAAGTCCACCGGGTATTGTGTTTATTTTATAAATAATCTGACTGTTTAGGAAGTCAAAATTGAAATCAATTTATTTCTTCTTCTTCATAATCTTTGCCGGTACGGTTTTTGCCGGTGGTACTTGTAGTTTCGAAGTCACTAGTTCATCCGCGATACGATCAGCTTTGTAAATTTGGCGGATAGATTCCAGGATGGCAGATGAATGCACGGATACGCAGCGATTGCCTGAATCGACATCATAGATATATCGACTTGGCAGGCTCTGGATATTACCATCGAAGGCCAGGCCAACGACTTCTTTATTGGCATTGATCAGCGCACTACCGCTATTGCCACCGATGATGTCATTGGTACTTACAAAATTCATCTTGGTCGATTTATCAAATGTTGCCGGTGGATTCTGCCATTTTTCCGGCAGATCCCAAGGGTCTTTTTGACCGTAAGAATAGAAGCGGTCATACAGACCGTAGAAAGTAGTATTTTCAGGTGCTACTGTACCATTGTAATCAAAGTCCTTAACTACGCCATCTGCGATACGCAGTGTAAAGTTGGCATCCGGTGGAATCTCTGTACCATATACACTATAAAGTGCTTGTCCCAAGGCCTGTACATTTTGAGTCTCTTGCTGAGAAATAGGTATGATGAGGCTACGATAATAGTTCAGACTATCACCGGCTATGCGAGCATATGAGATAAATGGATCATTAGAAGTTAGTACTGCCTCAGGTCCCTTAGCAAATAATGCCTTTACCTCTACTTCATTGTCCAGCACAGTATTGGACATCAGTTTGCGGCTGACGGACTCTGCGTCTTTTACGCTCTTCATGTCCTTTACACCCGGAAGATAAGTCATACCTGCAGTGTAAGCACGTCGTAGTAACATCTCGATCATTTTCTGCTCGATCTCTCTATGGAAGCCCTTATTTGGAGCTAGTTCAGCAATTTGTTTTTGGATATCTTCATCAGACTTCATACGCGGGTTGCGTGCATCCATTGGTTTTTTCATTTCCTCTGCGATGCGAATCGCCTGACTGGCTGCGCCAAAATACTCTGAACCAAAATTGGCCGGAGAGAAATTGACTTGCTTATCAAAGTACATACTGATCTGCTTTCTGCTAGTATGGATGTCATCCCAAAGATGGCCATATTTTCTCTTGAGGTCATTATTTGCAAAGACCTTTGCTTTAAAGGTGCGTTCGAAATCTGCCCTTTTACCCATCAGAATCGGATCTTTCAGTCCGCCATACATTCCTTCGTATGCTTTGAGTGAATTACTCATGCTGAAATAAGTATCTGTCAGTTCCAGTTTGGATTCAGGGTGATTGTCCAGATAATTCTTGTAAGTACTAACTGCAGTCTTGAGATAATCGATGGTCATCGGCATAGAGTAATCGCGATCGTATTCGAGCTGTGATACTGTAGCTAGTCGCTTGGTCGTACCGGGATTCCCTACAACAAATATGGGTTCATTTCCTTTTGGTCCATCAGGACTCCATTTATAGTAGTATTTTGTTTTCAGCGGTTTGCCGGCTTCATCATATACTCTGAAGAAAGTATAATCGAGGCAATATCGCGGATAGGTAAAATTGTCCGGGTCACCCCCGAAAAAGCCGAGTGCTGTCTCAGGTGCTATGACCAGGCGAACGTCGTTGTAGCGCTTGTATCCAAAAAGCTGAAATACACTGCCATTATAGAAGTTGTGCACCTGATAGGTCATGTCCTTTTCATCTGAGTGTGACTTGATCAGAGCTGAAGTGGTTTCTTCGCGAAGCTTTGCTTTTTCTTCAGCGGAGGTGCCTTTGTTCATCGCTTCCATTACCTGATTGGTGATGTCTTGCATAGAAACCAATTGATCTACAAACAGGCCCGGAACAGGGCGTTCGTCAGCGAGTGTCTTAGCGTAAAATCCATCCTTAGGCAGATCCTCACCTTCCCGGGTCACTTCGGTCACACTCTGGCGTCCGCAGTGGTGATTGGTCATCACTAGGCCATCCTCAGAGACGAAGGAAGCAGTACAGTAGGTCGCAAAGCGGAGTGCAGACTGGCGGACCGTTTCTAACCACTCATCTGACGGTTCAAAACCATAAGTCTGACTAAAATATTTCTTCGGTGGATAGCTGAAAGTCCACATTTTTCCATTGTCATATTTACCTGCTTCCACTTTAGGATAAGTACCATTGTAGTCGATCTGATGCTCGAGATCGACAGGTGGAGGCATTGGTGCAATTACCATCGGTGGTGGCGGTGGTGGCGGAGCAGTAGCTGTTTTACTAGTGTTACATGAGGTAAATGCGATCAATAGCATAAACGTCAGATACATAATTCCGGAATGTAATTTGTTCATATTCAAATAATATATATATGTTTTATTAACTAATTTAAGGTGCTCAAATATAGGAAAAATTTGGATTCCGACTTCTAACTAAATTGAATATTCGCATTGTACAGTAAGAGGAGCCAACCTTATGAGCGACTGACTGGCAAGAATTTATATATTTGCTCACTAAAGAGCAGAAACATGATTCAGGTCTATGTCACTGGTGGTACGTTTGATAAAGAATATAATTTTATCACCGGCGAGTTATATTTTAAGGATACGCATCTAAATGAAATGTTTGAACGTGGTCGGAGTAGCCTTGAGATTGATGTCAAGACGCTGATGATGGTAGATAGTCTGGAGATGAGTGAAGCAGATCGCGAACTGATCGTATATCAATGCAGAAGTGCTAAGTACGACCGAATCCTCATCACGCATGGTACTGACAAGATGGTTCACACTGCGCGTGCACTGGCTGAGGCTGACATCGTGGATAAGACGATCGTACTGACCGGTGCTATGATTCCCTATGCTTTCGGAAGTTCGTCAGATGGATTTTTCAATCTCGGTGCCGCGTTGGCTTTCGTTCAACTGCTGCCACCAGGTGTCTATATTACTATGAATGGCAAATTTTTTCCATGGAATGACGTGAGGAAAAATTATGATACCGGTTTTTTTGAAGAACTGGAAGAGGGGTGATTGGTCTTTAGCGCGCTGCGTTGTTAGCATTTGGCGCTTTAGGGCTTTAGACTTTATGTAACAAAGGTCTTAGATTGAGCAAGTAGATAGTATAAAGG
>DAOLZQ010000087.1:0-10166 GCA_035426385.1 Saprospiraceae bacterium | reverse complement strand
TCCAGATATATTGATAGTTGGGTGTCCCACCATTGACAAGAGCTGTAGCAGTGCCCGAACCTGAATTACAACCGGTCGGCTCGCCGGAAGTGGTGAGGTCCATGGCTGAAGGTTGCAATATGGTAGTACTTTTTACTATGCTGCAGTTACCGTCACTTATTGTGACCGTATAGGTGCCCGGTGTAAGATCTAAGATCGTCGGCGAAATAGCATTATTCGACCAGTGATAAGTTAATGAACCAGAATTGTTTGATGCATTTGCAGTAGCCTGACCATTATTCTGACCATAACAACTGATATCAGTTTTGTCAATATTACCCGTCAGTGCACAGTCTGGTTCTGATATGGTAGTGGATTGAACAGATGTACATCCATTTCCATCAGTCACTGTGACTTGATAGTCACCCGCCGGAAGTCCTGTGATCATCTGGCTAACTTTGCCATTAGACCATAAGTATGAAAATGGAATTGTTCCCCCGCTTACATTAGCTTTAGCCGTTCCATCACTTCCATCATGCTGCGTCACATCAGTCTTAGTAATGTTTATGACTAAAATAGCCGGTTGAGGCACGAAATAAGTTTCAGTGCTGGTGCAGCCATTTCCATCGGTAACGGTTACTGAGTAGGTTCCAGATAACAAGCCATCAATATTATTGCTCACACTCCCTGTGTTCCAAATAAAACTGACAAAACCTATTCCACCTGTAGTCCCTGTGTGAACAAATCCATCTGAATTATTGAAGCAACTTACCGTGCCGATATCCTCTATAATATTTAGTTTATCGGGCTGTGATATTAAAAATACTTTGGTAACGAAGCATCCATTAGCATCAGTAACGGTGACAGAGTAACTTCCAGCCTTTAGGTTGCCATTATAGGCTGTGTTTGCGCCATTACTCCAGGCATATACGTAAGCCGGCGAGCCGCCAGAGACATCAATAGAGGCAAAACCATCAGAGCCTCCGTTACATCTTACATTATCGTAGGAGGTACTATATACCAGAGCAGAAGGCTGTGTCACTGTAAATGCAGCAGTCTGAGTGCAAAGCGCAGCATCTGTAACGGTTACCAGATAAGTACCTGCAACAAGGTTGCTGATATTCTGACCATTCATTCCATTAGACCAGGTGTAGGTAAATGGAGGTGTACCATCACTGGGATCGTCTACATTTACCTTTCCACTTTGTCCACCATTGCACTTCACATTAAAGATGACACCGGTCACATTGTACATCGGACAATCATCAGGACATGGGGCGAGACAATTCGCATTCTGGACTTTACTCCTTATTTTATCTCCCGGTTGAGGACCAAAGCCCTTATTAAGGTTAATTCCATAATTAGTCAAGTGACAATAACTCATGATGGTGCCGCCCCCTGTAGGAGGTGGCCCCGGCTGACAACTACCTTCTGGTGTATAACAATTGTCAATGGCACCTCCTTGCCAACCACACCAGTGGGTATGTTGTGAACCGATATTGTGGCCCATTTCGTGCGTCATAACCATGACATCCCAGCTATAATTAGGAAAGTTTGCATAGGATGAGTAAATATTAGAATACGCATGGAAATGCGAATTACCACAAAGCACATTCAGCCAAGCTATACCACCCAAATTATTCCCACCTAGAGCAGCCAGATGTGCGAGATCGGCATCACCTTGAAGATTGGTCCTTGTATTCGTAAATGTGTTTAGCGCATTATTTGAATTATTAGTAGGATAAGGATCGGGTGTAGTCCAGATATAATATCTGCCTATGATTGTATTGATTGATTCATTGTCATACAGTATAGCGACATTATTGAACAAACCACTCATGAAATTTTCTACTTGAGTCGTCCCTCCTTTATTTTGATATAGGGCATAATCGGTTTCAATCCAAACCCGCACACAATCACCCGCATCTCTTTTCTCCAATCCATCTGTCGGCTCTGAAACCGAGCTTTGGCTTTCATCAGTATGACAAGTAAATGTAGGCTTTATAGGTAGTGAAGCAGCAGTATAGATGGTATGTACATTTTTTCCATATACCTTTCCGATATCAAATGTGCCCAATAAATCACTAGAGACAATACCGGAGATTTCATTATTAAAGAAGCTAATCCCGGCCAAGCTATTAGCCTCACCTTCTACTATACCCCTATAAAAAGCAGCCTTCTGAGGTTGCAGCGTGCGTCCATCACTTGTCGTAACTTTGACATGGGTAGTACGGATTTCCTTTTCAAAAAGAAGAAGAGTCATTATTTTTCCTGCATCACCATAAGGTAATTGCAAGCGGATGAGTTTCGGTTTTTGATTTAGAATGGCATTACTGACAGCCTCATCGAGTCTAAAGAAACAAGCATCGCCATGCTTTACTAATCCTTGACCATTTTCATCTCCAGGAGTAACAACATTTGTTACAATTGGTGACTCGATATATTTACCTGTACTTTCCAGATTCTTTAGATCAAGATAAATTTTGGACTGGCCATTTAAATTGAACTGTGCTAAAAGAAGTGAAAATAAAATAATTGTGAAAAATACTTTTTTCATCTAACTAAATAATTTTTTAAAAAAATATTATTGCTTGAGGGCTCGACGCAAAATTTTTCCAACATTTGTTTTGGGTAACTCACTTCGGAATTCATATTCTCTAGGTATCTTGTAATTTGTCAGATATTCTTTGAAGTGTTTTTTCAGCTCGGCTTCTGTAAGGGTTTCGTCTTTCTTTACCACAAATAATTTGACGGATTCTCCGCTTTTTTCATTCGGTACGCCTATAGCTGCCGATTCTAGTACTTTGGGATGCAGTGCCGCAATATCTTCTATTTCATTTGGATAGACATTGAAACCTGATACAAGGATCATATCTTTCTTACGATCTACTAAAGTAAAGTACCCATCTTCACTCATTAGTCCCATATCACCGGTAGACAGCCATCCGTTGATGATAGTACGCGCTGTTTCTTCTGGCTTATTATAATAGCCTTTCATCACCTGTGGACCTTTCACCTGAATCTCACCTACTTCTCCGACAGGAACTTCAGTTCCGTTTTCATCGACGATACGCACGAGAGTAGAAGGAACGGGGATACCTACGGTACCTACTCTTGTAGATCCATCGACGGGGTTTACACAAGCGACGGGTGATGTCTCAGTCAGACCGTAGCCTTCCACTATGGCTGATCCGGTCATTTTTTTCCATTTATCAAAAACTGCTTTTTGCAATGCCATAGCACCCGCAATGGGTAACTTCAACTTAGAAAAATCGATAGTCTTAAAATCAGGATGATTCATCAATGAATTAAACAAAGTATTTACCGCCGGAAAAATTGAGATTGGATACTTCTTCCATTCTTTGATCAATGTGGGTATATCTCGTGCATTGACAATCAAGACAGACGGGCAGCCCAAACTCAATAGTGCCAAACAATTAACTGTAAAAGCAAATATATGATATAGTGGCAACGCACAGATTCCTACTTCCTCACCCTCTTTAAGAACTGATAGAAATATAATCCTGATTTGCTGCATATTAGCTAATAGATTTCCATTAGTCAGCATGGCTCCTTTGGCAATGCCGGATGTGCCGCCTGTATATTGTAGTATGACTACATCATCCAGTGAAGACTGAAGTGGGGGCAGTGACATCTTCTTACCTTCGGACAGCGCTCTTTTGAAACTTATCGCTCCAGGCAAGTGGTATGCAGGGACTAGTTTTTTTATTTTGCGCACCACAAAATTGATCATCATGCCTTTAATTCCTCCGAGCATATCGCCTATTCCGGTCACCACTATATGCTTGATGTGGGTATTGTGGATTATCTTCTCCAGGTTGAAAGCGAAATTCTCTGCAATAAGGATAGCTACAACACCTGAGTCCTTGAATTGGTGCTCCATCTCATGTGAAGTGTAGAGCGGATTCGTATTTACCACAACCAGCCCGGCTTTTATACAACCGAATAGAGCAACCGGGTATTGAAAAATATTCGGCATCATAAGTGCAATCTTATCGCCCTTCTTGAGACCCATATTCAATAGATACGCACCAAAATGATCAGAATATCTATCTAATTCACTAAAAGTCATTTTGGCATCCATAAAATAAAAAGCCGGACGACTAGCGAATTTCGCCATTACCTCACGCAAAAATGAATTAAGATCCTGATGTGGTGACACAGGTATTTCCGCAGGAATAAGATCAGGGTATTGTTTCAACCAAACCTTGTCACTATATTGACTCATATATAAATTTCACATCTTGTAAAAACCTAACTAGGGTAAGCACCAAAATTACTTATTCAAAGATAAAATAAATTGCATATATACAGACTATAATTAGGCATTATATAGTCAATTCAGCATAATATTATTTAAATAATTCAATAATGCGGATAAAAAATAAGGAAGAATTAACAGTCACTCAATAAGCTCAAAGATTCAATAATACGGGTCGCATAATTGTCCCAACTCATGTGCCGTGTAGTTTCTGCTACATGTTCTCTATCAATAGGCTGTCGAATGCTCAAGTCCATGATACGCGCCATATCGGCTATATCTCCCGGCCTGGCCAGATATCCGTTAAACCCCGAACGTACAGTCTCCGGAAAGTGCCCTACAGCAGTAGCCAGTAGTGGCATTTGAAAATTGTAGGCTATTGACTCTACCCCACTGGGTGTGGCATATTCATAGAAAAGCAAGACTGCGTCACTAGCCTGAAAATATTGATGTACGTCTTCATTAGGAATAAATTCATTAAACACCTTTACATCCTTAACGTGAAGCGTTGAAATCAACTGAAGCGGATCATAATCCTGCTCATCATCCTTTCGACGTAAAAAAACTTTTTTTGCTATTCCGAATAGACCTGACTTTATTTTACTCGAGAGTTTTTTCTGATCTATAGTCTTCCAAAAAGATTCACCACAGATAAGCAACGAAACGTCTTCTCTCTGCTCCGACAATAATTTGAAAGCACTGATGGCATCATGAAGCCCCTTGTATTTTCTTATAAAACCAAAAAATATAAATACGTGCTTTTTGAGCCCATGCAGTATCTTGAAGGCCTCTATATCAAAGTCCGATTTCTTTACGAACATATCATATACCGGATGATACAGATTCAATACCGGAGTAGTTCCATCTAAACTCTGCTGATCATTGATGAGCGCAAATGATTTATCGGGAAATATGACTTTTAATTCATCAAAGGTCTTCAGTGCATGGGTCACAAACATATCAGCATGTCGCAAAGCATATTTTGAGAAAAACTTATCGAGGGAGCTATGTTCCTTTTGAATGACAAAATGCAAGTCAAATACTACTCTAATGGATCTTTTCTTCAGCCCGGCTGCTATGCGACCCAGTGGCAGACCCTGTATTGCTATGGCCCATTGAAAGATGACAGCATCCGGCGTAAGTTCGCTAATGGCTCTTATAGTCTCTCTCCAGGTTGCCGGATTATTATAATTGGTGATGTATCGCACCCGGATTTGAGTACCTTCCAACTGATCAGACCTACTGGCTCTATCGATGAAGTCTCTCGGAATTATCGCAGGGTATTGCTGTGTCCAGGACACGATAGTTACCTGATGACCCTGGTGATCTAGAGCCTTTGCGAGAGAAGTATTATAATTGGCAATCCCACCTTTAAACTGTGGCCCTGGCCCGAAACATACTATCTTCATCAGTCTTCATTCAGCGCTTTAAAACATTTATCCAGGCCTCTGAGCCAGTGGTTTAATGAAAACCCAAAAGTGTCATTAAATTTAGATTGGTCAAAAACTGAATAAGTAGGCCTAACTGCTGCTGTCTTATATTCGGCAGACAAAATGGGATCAACTTTGATCTTGATATTGGCACGTTCGAATATCTGAAGTCCAAAATCATACCAGCTCGCAACTCCTGCATTTGCTACATTGTAAATTCCAGCTGTCGACTTGATATCAAATAAGCCTTCTGCTAATCCATCGACCACCCGTAATGATTTACTGGCTATATCACGGGCATATGTAGGGGACCCAATCTGGTCATAGACGATCTGAAGTGAATCCCGTCCATGGGCTGCTTTCATGATGCTTTTTAAAAAATTAGAACCATAGGACGAGTACAACCAAGAAATCCTGAATATCAAATAATTATCCATCTCTGCGATAAGACGACGCTCTCCTTCCATTTTGGACCGTGCATATACGCCTTTTGGTGTAGTAGGGTCAGTCTCACGTAGCGGTCTGTTGAGCTCATTGTGATACACATAATCAGAGCTAAAATGTATCAATATTATATTTTCTTTGTGACAGTATCTGGCCAAATTCTCTACCCCATCCGCGTTGATGCGATAAGCTTTGTCTTCTTCTTGCTCCGCCTGATCTACCAAAGTATAAGCAGCGCAATTGATCAGAAAATCAATGTCATATTCATCCAGTGTTTTACTAATTACACTTTCTATAGTAATGTCTATTTCCTCTGAGTCAAAAAAAATGAAATCGTGCAAAGGATAAAATTGGGACATGAAGTTGAATTGCTGGCCCAGTTGGCCTGAGGCGCCAGTAACTGCTATAGTTGACATTTTGGTTATTTAGAGATTCTTATTGAGATTAGATTTGTATTCAGCAAAAGAGCTCAATGCCCGGTCCTTCGGAGAGATGATTAACTCTTCAGGTGACAGCCCCCAGTTAATATTCAGCAAGGTATCGTCATAACGGATCCCATCTTCAGTGCCTGGCGCATAATAATTGTCACACTTATAGGCAAATACAGCACTTTCGGACAGTACCAGGTAACCGTGTGCGAAGCCTGCAGGCACATATAATTGTAAATGATTGATATCATTAAGTCTGACAGCATAGTGTTCTCCCAGTGTCGCTGAGTCGGGACGTAAATCTACGGCTACATCAAGAACTTCACCATATGGCACCCGGACCAGTTTAGCTTGTGCAGTGGAACCGGTTTGAAAATGCAATCCTCGGAGTGTCCCACGCA
Source organism: Saprospiraceae bacterium (assembly GCA_035426385.1). Classification (GTDB taxonomy): domain Bacteria; phylum Bacteroidota; class Bacteroidia; order Chitinophagales; family Saprospiraceae; genus Parvibacillus. Next base: position 3,202 of record DAOLZQ010000087.1, on the reverse strand, counting down.
GTGAATAAGCTTGGTTGTCTTGAATAAAGGCCCGATGCAGTCCTAGGCTTTCAAAGAATGAAGCTCTGAAAGATTCGAAGAAATACCCTCTGTCATCTTCATATACAGCTGGCGCAAATAAAATCAACCCGGATATCGGTGTTTCAATGACTTTCATTTACTTACTTATCTTTAAAAACAAGACTGATTTTCACACCACTAAAATCAAAATTTGCCCTGATTTGATTTTCTAAAAAGAGCTTGTAACTCTCTCTAATATGATCCGGATGGTTGCAGAAAAATGCAAACACTGGATGACTTGCAGTCATCTGGGTAATGTATTTAACCTTAATCATATTTCCTCTGTGAGCAGGTGGAGGTGTATTTTGAATTATCGGCAGTAAGACGTCATTAAGTTTGGATGTAGAAATCTTTTTTATCTTATTTTCATAGATATGCAGCAAAATTTCCACAGTCTTAAAGATTCTAATCTTTTCAAGAGCTGATATAAAGACTATTGGAACATCAGTGAAGGGAGCTATCCTTCTTTTTATTTCCAATTCGAAATCACGAGCAGTATTGGTTTCTTTTTCGATAAGGTCCCATTTATTAACAAAAATGGCGATGCCTTTATTTCTTTTTTGAGCTAGCCTGAAGATACTCATATCCTGTGCTTCTATTCCGGTACGAGCATCGATGAGCAAGGCGCAGACATCTGCTTCTTCGATGGCACGAATGGCTCTCATCACAGAATAAAACTCCAGGTCTTCATGTACTTTTTGTTTTTTTCGGATACCCGCTGTGTCGATTATAAAGAATTCTTTACCATACAAGTTGTATTTAGTGTGTATGGAATCTCGGGTAGTGCCTGCAATCTCGGTGACAATATTCCTATCTTCTCCCAAAAGTACATTGGTAAACGTGGACTTCCCTACATTAGGTTGGCCTACAATTGCGATCTTAGGCAGGTCAGTCTCCAATTCGTTATCATCCGTAAGATGCGATACTGCCTCATCCAGCAACTCACCCGTACCACTGCCAGAGGCAGATGATATAAAGTGAGTAGAGGCAAATCCCATACCCCACATTTCCTGTGCATCTATAAAACGGTGTGAATTATCCACTTTATTGACTGCCAAAATCACTGGTTTGTTAGAATTACGTAGTAAAGTAGCAACTTCCTGATCCAAGTCAGTTTCGCCGGTCTCCACATCCACCAGAAATATAATTACAGCCGATTCATCAATAGCAATGCGCACCTGAGCACGGATTTCCTTCTCAAATACGTCCTGGCTCCCTTCTACAAACCCTCCCGTATCTACTACGACAAACTCGTGTCCATTCCAATGGGCAGAACCGTACTGCCTGTCACGGGTCACACCACTCACATCATCTATGATGGCTTGACGCTTTCCGATTAGTCTATTGAAAAGAGTTGATTTTCCAACATTTGGGCGACCTACAATGGCGACAATATTGCTCATTTATTCTTTAAAAAGTTAAACGAAGGTAGGATTTTATATTTATACAGACTGTTTTAATTCAGTCCAGCTAGACAGAGCAGCTCGAATCTCTTTAAATACACCTGCTTTGAATAGTATTCGGTTACCTAAATAAACCTTTTATCTATAAATTCTGGGTAAATACCGATCTATCTGCATCTTCAAACATTTTAAAAATTTATATGTTATAGGCTTTGGTATACAGTATTTAAAGTTTACCAACATTTTTTTTAAAGAGCCATCCTCATTGTGTTATATACTAATCTTTTACTAAAGTTATTATGCTTACAAAGATGGAAAGTGCTAATTCATATCTACACTATTATGCGGATCCGATGAAGATTAAGAAGATACAGGTGATGATTGTAGACGATCATAAAATGTTTGTAGAGGGTGTTCAGGCAATTTTCTCCGGTTCAAAAGATATTGAAATTGTCAAGGCTATTTATGATGGCAAAGATGTCATAGAAGCTCTGGATAAAAATAAGAACATCCAGTTAATTTTATTAGATATCAACTTACCCAATATCAATGGACTTGAACTTACTAAACTGATAAAGAAGAAATATCCCGATGTCAGAATACTTGTGCTCAGTATGTACAATAATGCCGAGTATATCAAGGAAGTGCTAAAAGAAGGCGCCTCCGGATATATATTAAAAAACACCGATCATGAGGAACTAGCCTCTGCCATCCACTCTGTATCGCAGGGTCAGCAATATTATAGTCAACCGGTGACACAAACCATGATGAATAGTTTTGCTAAGAAAAATAGTGGCTCTAATATGGACATCATGCAAGTAAAAATCAGTAAACGAGAAAAAGAGATACTTGGCCTTATAATCAAAGAACATACTGCACAAGAAATAGCAAATATGTTATTCATTAGCTTGCATACAGTCGAAACCCACCGGAGTAACTTGATGTCAAAACTAGGAGTGCGCAACAGCGCAGGGTTAGTTCGTGTGGCACTTGAGAATAATCTGGTTTAATTATCACTTCAACTTTCATGGGCATGCATTTATCTCCACACAGGAGCGTTAAATTTTTTACTACCATCACAATACTCTTTTTTTCATTGGGTTTGACGGTCAGTGCTTGGGGACAAACTGAGATAAGCAGTGATCTACAAATATTTCAAGATAATCTTAAGAATGCCCGGCTCGAAAAGAATGAAAAAGCAATCATAGCATCACTGACGGCTCTTGCAAAGAAAATGGATGATCTTCAGAGACCTGACAGTGCAGTGTATTATTACCTTGAAGCCCTCAATTCTTTCAATTCAAATAATCACAATGCCGAATTCTATGAAATAAAGAACAAACTGGGGAATATCTATCTCACACTTTATGACTATGATAATGCAATAAAACAACTGGAAGACGCCTCCGAATACTTCCTTAAGTCAAAGATGTATGAAGCCTTTGTGAGAAGCTCTAATCAGCTAGGAGTAGCGTATCTTAACGGTGATCAAGAAATATTATCGAGAAGGAGCTTTCTCAAATCGATAGAAATTAATAGAAAATTTCTTCGAGATACCAGCCTCACTATTGAAAATAATACCTTTCTCATACGCTACTTGAATAATCGTGGGGATTTTAACTCATCGGTCAAACTAGCGAATACCAATATCAAACTTGCAGAAAAAATAAAGTTAACCAGCGGCATAATAGATAATTTAATTTTTGCCGGTAAGGGATATCTTCAGACCACTAGATATG
>DAOLZQ010000086.1:0-10722 GCA_035426385.1 Saprospiraceae bacterium | reverse complement strand
CAGATTACCCAAAATATAAGCTCTGAAGGAGCGCGATATATCAGCAAAGGGCGCAACCCTTTGTCAAGTTACCCAAATTACAAGCTCTGAAGGAGCGCAATACATCAGCAAAGGGCGCAGCCCTAGACTATTATTTTTTTGAACTAAAGTGTGCTTTTAAAAAAATTTGGATTTCATAATAGTTCAAATGAATATTCTTACTTTTTTTGGTGACTGAAAAAAAGTAAAAGCCATGCCGGCTCGAGGCAAGAAATGGAAGTGTTATTTTACACTTACTTTATTCATGAAGGCGGGACGCAGGAGCAGTCAGTTCGCTCACTGAAGATTAGTTTTACGCTAACTTTATTTATGTAAGCTAACTATAAAGCAATTCTTTGATGAGCGATCACAGCCGCACATCCGACGTGGGATTGCCATCTGCAATAAAATCTCCTGCGGATATCGCTTAGAAAGTTAGAGAGCTAGAAAGAATTTATATCCAATACCCCGAATAGAGTAAAAATATTGTTTCTCCTTATTGGGCGGCTCGAAATATCGACGAAAAGAAAGTATAAAATTATCTATCGTTCGGGTAGAGGGAAAAACATCGTAGCCCCACACTACTTGTAGTATTTGCTGACGGGACAACACTTCATTCTTGTGATCAATGAGCAATTTCAAAAACATAATTTCTTTTTTGGATAAATTCAAATTACGTCCATTTCCATAACCGGTATATTTATCGAAATCAATCCAATTATCATCAAACCGATAAATTCCCTTGGTTTCATCTGAAGCCGGCTCATCACTTTTTCTCTTGACTACATTTTTTATTCTGAGTAATAGTTCTTCCATATGAAAAGGTTTGGTGATGTAGTCTTCAGCACCTGATTTTAATCCGGTAATCTTATCCTTTGCTTCGTCCTTTGCAGATAGAAATATCACCGGAACATTCACATGTGAGATCCTGATTTGCTTTAAGACATCATACCCATTGAGCACCGGCATCATGATATCTAGTAATACCAAATCAAAATGCTCTCCGTTGAGTGTCTCTACTGCTGTGCGTCCGTCACTCAATGCCTTGCATTCATAGCCTTCCATTTCGAGATTTAGCTTCAGTATTTCACGAATATTTTTTTCATCATCTACGATTAGAATTCTCATAATATCCGATTAAACTGTAATGAAATAATTGCTCCCCGGGGTACATTTTGCTCTATGGTGATCTGGCCTTTGATCTTCTTCATCAACAATGCTACGATGTACAAGCCGATTCCTGTCCCTGTAGAATTTCGATTCTCTTCTGTGCCTATTCGGTAAAATAATTTAAAGACATTGTCCTTCTCTTCTATCGGAATTCCAGGACCATTGTCCACCACCCGAAGCAGTATATTCTTATCATCTGAAGTGGTAGTAAGTATGATGCCAGCATCATCTCCGGCGTATTTTATTGCGTTCTCGATCAGATTATTTAATATCTGCGTTAAATCTGCTTGCTGAATTCTGATACGACTATCTGTAGCATTTTTGATGACAGAAAAATGTGCCTTTGGATAGGCAGACTGATATCTCACTATGATCTCATCAATAAGTGGATGTAGATCTATCTCAGTGTCCGCCTCTTCACGCATCTCCTCTGTTCGTGCGACGGCCAGCAGATTATCTACCAATTGTTTGAGTCTATTCGTTTCAACCAGTGCACCCTCTGTCAGGAGCTTTTGCTGTTCCGGATTGGGTGACTTTCGATGAAAGGTTTCCAATACCATTTGAATGGTAGTCAGTGGAGATTTTAACTCATGTGTCACTGCCAGTATAAAATTGCGCTGTCTCTTTGCCAATCCTATCCGGGCGCGGATAGCCTGGTATATGATGATTACACCAGCTATAATTGAGATCAGAAAGAAAATAGTTTCACCATAGATCATATCCCGCTGACGGGTGAATTTCTTGGTAACTTCTCTGAGTGTCTCCTGAGTATGAAGTTGAGTACCCGGATTTTCTTGCGCCATTAATTTAGCTTCCAAATCATATACCTTGATCTGTGCCTCGTGTGATTCCTGGTTTAGTCTGGAGAGCAGGATAGCCCACCACCCAGCCGCAAGTATGATATATACTAACAGCAGATAGGAAAAGGAAGGCATTTTTAACCTTTTTTTATTCTTTGTAAGTGTCATTACTGCACGATGAGTCTGCTACAAAATTATTATTTTAATTATCTTGGCTGACTAAACAATATTAATATGGGCGCTTTTATAAGTGGATTGGGATTTTATGTACCTGATCAGGTAGTCACCAACGATGACCTGACCAAGGTCATGGACACTTCAGATGAGTGGATTCGTGAAAGAACTGGTATCGAAGAACGTCATTATGCCAAGCGACATGAAGATTCTACCGTCAGCCTCGCTGCACATGCATCACGCATAGCTATAGAGCGCGCCGGCCTACAACCTGCTGATATTGATCTGATTGTATTTGCTACGTTGAGTCCGGATTATTTCTTTCCGGGTTGTGGTGTGCTGTTACAGCGAGAACTAGGGATCACTGCAAACGCTTGTCCGGCACTTGATATAAGAGCGCAGTGCTCCGGATTTATATATGCAATGAATGTCGCCAATCAGTTTTCATTGGCCGGTATTTATAAAAATATCTTGGTCGTAGGTGCTGAAGTGCACAGTATGGGCCTGGATTATACTACGGAAGGACGCAATGTAACTGTAATCTTTGGTGATGGTGCCGGTGCGGCTGTACTCCAGAAAAGTGAGGATCCGCAGAAGGGTATTTTAGCAGCCAGTATGCATAGTGACGGGACCTATGCCGAAGAACTGGCATTTATCAATCCGGGTTGCCATGGTGGCCGATACGGTGATACTGAAAAATATGGCTATGATAATTCGGTTCCCTATGGCGGTACTTTCCTGACTGAGACAATGTATCGGGACGGACTACTTTATCCCCTGATGAATGGTCAATTTGTGTTTAAAAATGCAGTGCGCCGTATGCCTGAGGCAGTACATGAGGTATTCGATATGGCAGGTTTGCCAATCAGTGAATTAAAACTGCTGATACCGCACCAGGCCAATCTGCGCATCTCTACTTTTGTTCAACATAGTCTTCGCCTGCGCGATGATCAGGTGTACAATAACATCCAAAAATATGGAAATACCACAGCTGCTTCTATTCCCATTGCACTCACTGAAGCTTATGAAGCAGGTATGATTCAGGAAGGTGATCTAGTCTGTATGGTTTCTTTCGGGAGTGGTTTTACCTGGGGTGCTGTACTAATGCGCTGGTAAATTATACAGGTATGTGAAGTAATAAGGTCATCAGGATAATAATCATCAGCAGAATGATATAGACCCGAAAGTCTTTTAAATAATACTTGATATCTTTACTTGCCTCTGACATATTCTGTAACTGATCTACCTAATAGTTGCAAATATGATACCATAACATATTTTTATAATGCGATTATTATGATCAATTGTAATTATCTCATTATCAAACCTTCATACTTACAATCATATTAAGTCCAAATCTTTGGCACTCTAATAAGATGGGGGCCTACCTAGCACCTATTGCTGTAAAACTCTAGATTATCATTGATTTCCTATTTTTCAAAGGTTGTATTTACAATGATTTAAAAATGCATACTTACATTTAAATATATTCACCCCCTTAAGCCACACATTGAGAGAGTTTAAATTCACTTATATATTGGTGAATTTAGTTCACTTAAAAAATACACCTCATTTTCGATTTATAAATTTATTACACCATGATTGCAACACTATTCCTTGTCTTGTCCACTATATTTGGAGTCTTACCGACACCACCTTCAGAATGTAATATTTCTAATATTGTAGCAGAGAAATCAGCCTGCAATGATTCCGGCTACTACAACATCACCCTAAATTTTCAGCATGAAAACACGAGTGATTCCTTTGAAATAGAAAGCTTTGGTATTTTTGCCTATACCGATCTTCCTATTACATTAACTCATTTCAAAGGTGATGGCACTGACCATGGCTTTTTGATCGCTGATATGTTGAATCATGATTGCTTGAACGACAAGTTTGTGGAAGGTCGCCTATGTGAACCTTTCAACTGCGACCTGAGCGAGATGACACTCACGCGCAGTGACTGCGATAGTCTCAATCATTTCTATGTCACCCTCGATTTCGAATACCAGGGAACGAGTGATTCCTTCTATGTTCAGGGGAATGGCCACCAATACGGCCACTTCGCCTATGCCGATCTGCCCATCGTACTTGGCCCATTTGAAGGCAATTCAAACCAAACCTTTGAATTTGCAGCCAAAGATCTCCACAACCCGGATTGTAAAACTTCTGGCTTCATCCACCCTCCGTATTGTAGTGGTTGTTCGATTTTTGACGTAGTCGCAGAGCGTTCACTCTGTGATAGCGCTGGATATTATAGTATTACTTTCAATTTCCAATATCAAAGTACTTCCGATTCTTTTTTAATAGCGGGGTATGGAACCTATGCTTATACTGATCTGCCGGTTACAATTTCTGGTTTTAAGGGTGATGGGGAGAATCACGCCTTTGATATATTTGATAGATCGAATCACAATTGTATTGCCACCAAACAAGTGGAAGGCAGACATTGTGCACCTTTCAACTGCGACCTGAGCGAGATGACACTCACGCGCAGTGACTGCGATAGCCTCAATCATTTCTATGTCACCCTCGATTTCGAATACCAGGGAACGAGTGATTCCTTCTATGTTCAGGGGAATGGCCACCAATACGGCCACTTCGCCTATGCCGATCTGCCCATCGTACTTGGCCCATTTGAAGGCAATTCAAACCAAACCTTTGAATTTGCAGCCAAAGATCTCCACAACCCGGATTGTAAAACTTCTGGCTTCATCCACCCTCCGTATTGTAGTGGTTGTTCGATTTTTGACGTAGTCGCAGAGCGTTCACTCTGTGATAGCGCTGGATATTATAGTATTACTTTCAATTTCCAATATCAAAGTACTTCCGATTCTTTTTTAATAGCGGGGTATGGAACCTATGCTTATACTGATCTGCCGGTGACGCTCTATGGATTTGAAGGAAATGGCGTCGATCACACCTTTGACATCAATGATCAAGGAAATCACAATTGTGGCACCACTAAAAGAGTGGAAGGCAGGCGATGTGGTGAATGCCACCTTAGCGGGCTGACACTGACTCGATCTGATTGTAATGAGGAAAATCAATTTTTTGTCACTATCGATTTTGATCATATGAATACCAGTGATTCATTCCGCATACAGGGCAATGGCCATCAGTATGGGATATTCGCCTATACGGATCTACCCGTCATCCTTGGGCCGTTCAACGGCAATTCAGGTCAGAGTTATGAATTTGGAATTACTGATCTAAATCATCCGAATTGTCATATCGGCGGGCAAATAGAGCCACCTTATTGTGGCGAATGTTACATCAGAGAAATATCTGCTGTCAAATCTGATTGTGACAGTACCGGCCACTATGCCATTACTTTTGATTTTGAATACGGCGAAACCAGTGATTCGTTTGAAATAAGCGGTTATGGTCATTTTGCGTATGCAGATTTACCAATCACCTTGACCGGATTTGCTGGAAATGGTCAGGGGCATGCTTTCCATTTTACTGATCTACATAATTCTGCTTGCACCAAAGTACGTGAAGTACCTGGCAAAATGTGTGAATCCGAAGATTGTCTGCTTTCGAATCTTTCGGTCACCATTTCCAACTGCAATGAAGATCATTATTTCTATGTGGAAATCAATTTTGATGAAAATGAAGCTAGTGATAGCTTCCGAATCCAGGGGAACGACCACCAGTACGGACGATTCAGTTATGAAGATCTACCTGTGTCCATCGGCCCATTCAATGGAAATACGGATAGACATTATGAATTTGTGATTAAAGATTTAATTTTTGGTGATTGTGCTATAGATACAGTGATATCACCTCCTTATTGCCAGAGTGATACCAATGGATTACTGATCACATATATCGGTATGCAAGAAGTAGATTGTATCAGCAAAGATTCTTATGTAGGTAAGCTCTACCTGGGAAGCAATCTGCCGCCTGATATGAAAGTAAACGTCTGGGAGGGGAATGAAATGTTGGGCCAAGCATTAGTGAGTGATTTTCCGAAACAATTTACTTTTTCAATGAAGGAACTGCCGGCAATCAAAATTCAGGATGTCAATAATCCAGCCAATGTCTACTTCTTACACTATGCGCACCCCGATTGCAGTCCTCTGAGCACTAAGACCAACAAAGTGGAATACAAGCTATATCCTAATCCGGTTAGTCAACTACTGTATGTAGAAGGTGCAATAGAACTCAGCGTAACCTTAAAATCAATGAATGGTAGGGTTCTCACAAAGGCTCAGGGAGAGCGAATTGAGTTGAGAATGAGCGATTATAAGCCGGGTCTATATATTTTGGAAATTCAAAGTACTCAAGGTATTGCTATACAAAAAGTGATTAAAATGTAACTCAAAATTAATTGACTACACATCAGTGAAAAGTTAACGTGGCTAATAGCGCCCAATAAAAGATATCCCATAGATGCAGAGAATTTACTCTTGTTTCGATTCATAAAAATGAAAAGAAACAGGGTTGATTCTCTGTTTTTATTTCACATTTTACCTGCGAAGTAGTAATTCTACAATCACTGAGTTTGATGCGATATGCAGAGATCATTGAGTTTTCTCAAGAAAACACCAAGATTCCTCTGATTTTCCGACTCTATATTGACTGGAGTCAATACCAGTCCACTTCAATTGCATCCTTTTGCCTACTTTTGCGGTGAATCAATTTGTACTATATATGCTTGTTCCAGAGGTATTTTGTAATTCTGAGATAGGAACCTTGCGAAAGGTCATCGTTCACCGCCCTGATGCAGGCATCAGCAGGATCAGCCCTAAAGACGCGGAAGAGTTGTTATTTGATGATATTGTCTATTTGCCGCAGATGCAGGCTGAGCACGATATTTTCACGAATGTCCTAAAGGCTTTCCTCGGTGAAGAAAACGTATTGTTTATCGATAAGCTGCTCTGTGAAGCGCTGAATGCCGATGAAGTGAGGAAGGCAGAGCTTATCCGCATGATCGTGGACTATGAAGAATTACCTTCCTCTTATGGTCATATTTTCCAAGAATGGACCAACGAAGAGCTAGCCGCTGTGCTCATCTCCGGCTATCATGCAGAGGATGACCATTACTTCTTTGATCCGATTCCAAATTTTATCTTTACCAGAGATATTGCCATAGTGGTCAAGGACCATGTGGTCATAGCTAAGGCCGCAAAAGAGGCGCGATATCGTGAAAACATACTCGCACGCTACATATTTTGGGCACATCCGCTATTCTCCAGTCTTCAGGATGAAGGCAAAGTAATCAACCTCAACTGGCGAGAAAATTTCCCTCCTTCCAAAAAGGGAGAATGGATCAATCTCGAAGGTGGTGACACTATGATGTTTGACAATGACTTCCTACTCATCGGCAACAGTGAGCGTACTTCAGAACATGCTATCCACTCGCTGGCTAAGGTAGTATTGGAAAAAGGTCTTGTAAAAAGAGTAGCTCAGGTCAATATTCCTTCAGAAAGGTATTGTATGCACATCGACACCGTATTTACACGATTAAATTACAACCATATGGTGGTCTATAAGCCACTGATCTATGACGGAAAGTCCAGTGATGTAATCGTGTTCGGACTTGATGGAGAAAAGACTACTTATCCCTCACTCAAAGATTTTATATTGGCTGAAGTCAATCCTGATATGCAATTCATCTTCAGTGGTCGAGGTGAATCACCTTACCAGGAACGTGAACAGTGGACGGATGGATGCAACCTGGTAGCTATAAAGCCGGGTGTGGCAATAGCCTATGATCGAAATCCAGAGACGGAAATAGCATTCCGTGAAGCGGGTTATTCTGTGATCCACGCAACTGAACTATTAGAAAATTTTAAATCAGGGAAGATGCGTCCGGAAGAAGTGGAGAATACCATTATCACACTGCCTTCGAATGAATTGTCCCGAGCTCGAGGCGGCTCGCATTGTATGACTTTGCCAGTACAGCGTGATCAGATTTCCAACACAAATTCATAAAGCATGTTTACTCACCAGACTTCGTTAAGAGTACGCTATGCCGATACCGATCAGATGGGATATGTTTACTACGGAAACTATGCACAGTACTATGAGGTAGGCAGGGTAGAAGCCATGCGCTCACTGGGTATTACGTATGCCTGGATGGAAAAGGAAATGGCAACAATGATGCCCGTAATGAATGCCAACTTTGAATATCTGCGACCTGCTTTCTATGATGAGCTATTGACTATCGAAACCAATATTCCATTAATACCGGAAAATGAAATAATATTTGAATCGCAGATATTTAATGGCAATAATAAAGTGGTTAATAAGGGCATGATCAGGCTTTGCTTCGTTGATATAAAAACTAAAAAAAGAATTAATATTCCTTCGGCTTTATTAGATAAATTAATTAGCCATTATGATTGATTTCAAGAAGTATTGGCATCATTTTATACTTCATGATACGATCATCCCGGATTTAAAGGAATGGACAAAAACCCATTCATTGCCCGGACTAGGTCAGGTGCCCCTTTACAATGTTCTGAAATTATTACAAAGTAATTTAACCTTTACAGACGTGATGTTGAGGGCAAGTGCCATTTCGTTTAACCTCCTAATGGCATTTTTTCCTTTTACTATTTTTTTATTAACTACCCTGCCCTATTTTCCCATTGACAATGCACTTTCCCTCTTCGAATCATACATTCATGGTCTTATTCCTCTCAATGTAGAGCGGGCTCTGTTTGGATTAATCACAGATACTATTCAGCCTCGAAGTGGCCTATTATCTCTCGGTTTTATAGCCGCAGCCTACTTTGCCTCTAATGGTATGATCGCACTGATGAATGCCTTTGACCAAGTGCAGGGCCTGGAAAAGTTCAATCGTAATTTTTTCGTACAGCGCGGTATTGCCTTGCTTTTGACTCTTGTACTTACCTTAATCCTCGCGACTTCAGTCATCACAATTGTTTTGAGTAGAGTAATTCTTTCTATAATCGATGACTACGTCACTTTTGATTACTTTACCAAAGGCTTCATCTTATCAGCAAGGTGGCTACCTATTGTTTTGCTGGTATATGTATTTCTTGCTGCTATTTATCGCTTTGCCCCTTCGATAAAATATAAAATTCCATTTTTTTCCATAGGTGCTGCTATTGCCACTATCTTACTTATAGTCGTGTCGGCGATCATCAGTTACTTTGTAAATAATTTTGCAAACTATAATAAGATTTATGGATCGATAGGAGCAGTAATTGCACTGTTGATCTGGTTACAGACCAATATGTTTGTTATTTTGTTTGGATACGAAGTAAATCTAAGTGTTATCGGAGCCAGAACCCGAAATTTATTATAATTAAATCTATCTGCCATGAATCGTTTACAATTTTTCAGTCTCTTTATTTTCTTCGGTTTAGTAATACCGGGATGTAACAACAATCCCGTTGACACTATCAGCATCAATACTGACTCTCTGCAAGCAATAACTCACGCTACTCCAGTTAAAGATGAAAATGCATTGTCAACTGAGGAATGCTATCGCATGATCACAAAGAGAGATACTTATGATCTGTCCTATATTCGTACAGGTAATAAAGTGACCGGAAGAATGGTATTTGATAATTATGAGAAGGACTCTTCTTCAGGTGATATCACAGGCGAATTCGACGGAGATATCCTACACGTGATTTATTCATTCTCATCTGAGGGTATGGAAAGTGTCGCACACCACTATTTCAAAAAGGAGGGTGATGGTATGCTCGCCGGCATTGGCGATATTCGGGTAAGTGGTGATACTACGTATTTGAAAAATTCTGATAAGTTGAAATTTGGAACTCTAGTTTATCATAAAATTGATTGTACTGAGAAACATTCAAAATAAATGAATCACTTAAATTTACCGGTAAATTTCCCTTAGACAGAAATGATAATATCGTAAGCATTGAGTTGGGTTCGAGAATTATTTTTAGGCGATAGTATTGCTCAGACGGTCCTCATCTATGGATTGGTTATTGCTATCGGAATTTGGATCGGCCGGTTAAAGATTTTTGGAGTCTCGCTCGGTGTGACTTGGATATTATTTATTGGTTTATTATTTTCACTTTTAGGACTTCATGTCAATGATCATTTCCTTCATTTTCTAAAAGAATTTGGACTAATTCTATTTGTATACACTATTGGACTTCAGGTAGGACCGGGATTTTTCGCCTCTCTGCGCCAAAGCGCACTCCTCAATAACTTACTTACTATCGCAATAGTACTCATGGGGGTAGGCATCACTTTGATTTTTTACTATTTCTCTGATTTTAGTATTACGACACTTACCGGAGTCATGAGTGGCGCGGTTACCAATACACCCGGCATGGGAGCAGCTCAATCCACTGCAATAGACTTAAAGCTAAATACCAAAAATATCAATTTCATTCCGTTGGCATACGCCATTGTATATCCCTTCGGTGTATTCGGAATAATTCTGAGCATGCTCATCCTCAAGAAAATACTGCGAGTCAACCTGGAAAAAGAACGAGAACTGCACCGTAAACTGGACTTCATCCAAAAAAAACGGCCCGTTTCTATCCATTTAAATTTACAAAACAGGCAACTGATCGGCAAGACTTTCAGAGAATTAACT
>DAOLZQ010000085.1:0-11385 GCA_035426385.1 Saprospiraceae bacterium | reverse complement strand
AGAGTGCCATTTGAGGGGTGGACATGCCGGGGAGTGGTAAATATTGAGCCGAATACCTTATTGGAGAGGCCGTCACTCGATTATCGGCAGTTATTCTTTGTTCTCCAATATTTCTAAAAGTTTTGGGTTCAAGTATAGTTTCTCTTTTCCAACTTTTTCTGATTTCAAAAAACCGTTATCTTCCAATACTTTTAAGTAATTTCCAACTGTCTTTAAGTTTCCAATACCTTCGTTAATCAAGTGTTGACGTTTGGTATATGGTAAGCGGAATAAAACATCAATCAAGTCTTTAGAATAAATTTTTGGCAATTTATTTTTGATTTCGATTGCAGTTTTTTCCATTGCTGTTGTGATCCTATTTAGTCTTTTCAATCCCTTATTAGAAGTTTCTTCAATCATATCTAACATATACAAAATGTAAGCTTCCCATTCGTTCTTTTCGGTTACATCCCGTAAACACCTGTAATATTCTACTTTGTTTTTAATGATGTATTCACTCAGGTAGATTGCTGGCGTGTCCAACAAGCCTGAAAGTTTTAAATACATTAACAATAAAATCCTTCCGGTTCTTCCGTTACCGTCGGAGAACGGATGTATCGCTTCAAATTGATAGTGCAATATTGCCATTTTTATTAATGGGTCTATCGTTGCATCTTCGTTTATGAACTTTTCTAAGTTTGCTAATTTCTCACGAATAATCGTTTCTCCACTTGGTGGTGTGTAAATAACTTTGCCCTGTGTGTTGCTCAGTGTAGTTCCTGGTGTGTTCCGTATTGAAGCGTTATTTTGTTTAATACACTGAACAATTTTTATACAAAGATTAGTTGTTATAAATGGTTTTGTTTTCAATTGTTCTAAGCCCAACCAAAGTGCTTCTTTGTAGCTTAAAACTTCTTTTGTAGCTAAATTTTCTATTTTCCTATCAGCAACCAATGATTTGTAAAGTTCATCGTTTGTTGTGATTATATTCTCCACTTCCGAACTCGCTTTAGCTTCTTGTAAATAAATTGTGTCTAAAAACAGGGTTGGATTGGGTAAATTAAGTAAAGTCCCATTTAGCTGAGCTAATGCTCGTCCTGCCGAAATTGTTTTTCGAAGTATGCTTTTTGTTTCTATGTCTGCCTTTGGCGGTAGCAATGGAAGGTCGTTATACGGAATTCTTCGGTCAAATTTTCCCAATTTCTTCAAATGTCAGTTTTACTCTCATTGTTAATACAAGGGCAAAAATACTAAATAATTACTCTCGTTACTAAAATGAGAGTAAAAATTACATTCGTTCACCTTTGAGAGTTGTTGTCGTATATGAAGTGTGTCTTGTCATACTAGCCAATATCGTTCCGTGGAGTCATGAAGTCACTGGGTGAGGAATGACATTTCATACTTATTTACGCACCATTCTAATACCAATCCTTGGTTTTATTCAATTGATTGTGACCCGGAGCCAACTGATGCAGTAGGCTTTTGATGATTTTTAAGCATTTTGTTACCACGAGGAAGATAAAGTTCTATGCGTATCACGCCCCGATGATGCAGCGGCGCTGCGAGTATGGCTGAGGATGTGAGTACTTCCATGATAAGTTAAATATAGCGCGTATTTGTATAGGGGTTTCATATATGGAGTGGCCGAGTTGGGGCATGGTAAATAGTTAGCCGAATACCTTATTGGTGCAATCCGGTGAGGAATTCTACTCAACTGTATCTGTCTTCAGTTATTCATCTACCAGAAATATCCAAATGATATATCAAATCTCAAAGGATTGTACCATTCCCATTTTTGATCAACCCTAGGATCTTCGATAAGCGAATTAAAAATAATTTTATCTATTTTTTGAAAATTCCCAACCCTTGAATTTATTCCAATAAAATATTTCTTAAAACAATAATTAATCCCTAACTTAAAATTTATATCACCTAGCTCAAAAGTACTTTCTTTATACGGAAAATATTCAGAATTAATTCCAGTTTGATCAATTCTTCTAAAAGCAACAAAATTGGATAGTACTTCTCCCGAGAAAAATATTCTATTGCCAACAGTATATTGTATTGAAAATTTTAAAGGAATTTTAAGTTTAAGGTAGCTGTTTTCGTACCTTAAAATTCTAAATAAGTCCTTATTGAATAGTGAATGATCAAATGGTCTATTAAATGTAGCCAGTTCAAATGAGACTCCAGAGCCTGCAAGAAGGCTTAATTTCCGAAGGTGAATTAAACCATAGTTGACATTCAAGCCAAAGTGATACGTACCCCATTTATGTGGCTGTAAGTCGAGTAAATAGTCTCTATCTGGATAGTGGAAAAGTCTTTTGTCATGTTGTTCTATTCCAAAATACGCTTGAGCCATCCACTTTGAGGGTTGAGTCTGACAGGTGGCTCCTACTGCTGACCAAAGCATAAGAACTACGGAAATGAATATTTGATTTATCATTGTTTTATAATTTTTTGGGTATTCCAATCCTTTAATTTTTGTCATTCATAGTAGGGTCTATAGTTGCAGCCAACTTTCTTATATCCGCACCCTTCATTGTATCAATCCTTCGCTTTTTCCATTTGTCCATATAGGTAGCCAACTGATCTAGTGGTCTTTTGAGGTTATTTAAGCATTATGTTACCACAATGAAGAAAATGACCTATACTTCGCTCAACCCGCTGGTGCAGTGGCGCTATGCTTATGACTTCTCCATAAATTCTGGAGCGAATAGCCTTATACTCCATCAATTTGTTTGTTTATGTCTTTTGAGAATATGTCGACAATAGATTGACCCCATTGGTTTTTATCTTGATTTTCAACGATTATTCGTCCGGTTTCAAAATTCTGACCGATATGAAATTTATTCAGAGACTTAAAAGCATGATACCTTGCTGAATTAATCGTGTCGATTATTTCGCCGAAAAAGCTGCTATATGCTGATAGTTTGGTCATGGTCAAATTTATTCAAAATCTCTCATAACTGTGATAGAAATCTAAAAGTATTCAATTCTCTCACAACTGCGATAGATTTGTAATTAGGTCTTCTCAAAATAAATGCTAACGTTTATGTATGTGACGTTGCGGGCTTTGAAATACTAAACTGTCCCAACCAACCAAGCGTTGTTTGAAAAACTAAACTACAAACTCAAACCGCACCCCGCCATGTTCACATACATTTTGTTGTCAGCTGGGCTTCTTCTCCGCTCTTTATAGGTTGGTAAACCAGTCAGCTTTTATATCAACTGTCTCCGTTAATTTTGTATCCACGCCCAATTTTAGTTCTTTCATTTTGTCACAAAGAAGTTCTCCGTCAATCAGGTCAATTGGTGGAGCTCCATCTCTGGTAGCTTCTTTTATTGCTTCTCTCGTAAACGTCCCAGTTGTTATAACAAGTCCTTTGTCTGCTCGTCCTTGCATTGCTCCTCTAAAGTCTCGAATTTGACTTGGTGTCACCGAACCTCTGTAACGCTTGCATTGAAAAATAACATGAAAACTTAAAAGTCCACTAACTCTAACAATTCCTTTACCATCAATTCCTCCATCTCCAGATTTTCCTGTTACCTCAACTTGGAAGAATCCACTTTCTCTTAATAGTCGTTGAGCAAGTCGCTCAAAAGCTGCAGGTGTTATGTTATAAAGAATATTTAATAATTCCTCCTTCCATTCTTCAGTGTCGTCAACTTCCTCTACAACTTCTTGTTCTATTTCTTCAGTTGTTTTCTTGGTCGTGCTTGGTTTTGATTCCGTAAGTTTATTCTGCTCTCTTACCGCTCTAGCAATTTCAATATGATCAAGTTTGTCAACATCAATGTCAGCTTTTGATAATGCCCAAATACCTCTTGAAGAATTTTCAAGAAGTCCAAACTTTTTCAAATATGTTCTGCTCCATGCAAGTCTGTAATCAACTTCATTTGTTGTTCCTCCTTCTCCATGCGGAATTTGTAAGATGTCGTCAGGAAGTTTAGCAATTTCATACACTTTACTATTTATCTCTTCAACTGTCCCAGAACCACCTAACTGAATAAGTGCTTTGACTGTCGGAACAATAAGTTCGTCAAACGTTGGTAAATTAGTGTTCAGTTTTTTTCTTGCCATATCTTTGTCGCTTGTCTGTCCTGAAGCCTTGCAGCCAACTTTCTTATATCCCCACTCTCCCCGTTTCAATCTTTCGCTTTTTTCAATTTGCCTAGATTAGTACTTAAGGGATCTACTGGGCTTTTGATGTTTTTGAAGCATTATGCTACCGCAAGGAAGATAAAGTCGTATAAGCCAATCACCCCGATGATGCATTGGCGCTGTGCGGATGGTCGAGGATGTGTTTGCTTCCATGATGAGATAAATATAGTTAGTATTTCTATAAGGGTTCTCATATTTTAACAATAAGCGTGATTCGTAAGGTACTTTCTAGTTTGGAAAGATAAGGCAATCAATAGATAGTAGGCCTGATTGACCACTGATCGTATTCGGATCATTTGAAAAATCATCTGGGCGTAACCGTTTATAATTTGCAAAATTGCTTACTTTTAGAAGCCTCTTTTTTGCCTTGGTCTGAGGTCGCTCAAATAAAATATAGAATGTATACAAAATTGATCATTTCTTTTCTGCTTTTGTGGTGCTTCACAAACAGCTATGCTCAACCGCACACAGAAATATTATTGGAGAAGAACTGGAAGTTTACACGGCAAGATAATCCTCAGTTTATCTCCCCGGACTATCGAGATATCCAGTGGCAAGAGGTTACAGTTCCGCACGACTGGGCTATCTACGGCCCCTTCAGCGCCCACAATGACAAGCAAGAAGTTGCTATCACTCAGGATGGTCAGAGGGAAGCCACTGAGCACGCAGGTCGCACCGGGGGATTGCCCTTTGTAGGTGTTGGTTGGTATAGAAACACCTTTTCGCTCCCTTCTTTTTCCAAGGGGAAGAAAGCTTCCATTCTCTTTGATGGCGCCATGAGTAATGCCGAGGTTTATATCAATGGGAGAAAAGTTGGTTTCTGGCCCTATGGCTACAATAGCTTTCATTTTGATATCACCGATTTTCTGGAGCCGGGTAAAGAGAATCTGTTGGCAGTCCGACTGGAAAATTTTCCGGAATCATCCCGCTGGTACCCCGGCGCAGGTATCTACCGGCATGTGCACCTCATCGTAACTGAGGCAGCTCATATTCCCATCTGGGGTACGCAATTGACTACACCGAGGATTACCGGAGAATTTGCAAAAGTGCTCATTAAAACGAAGCTCGAAAGACCGCTGGAAACTATTAGCGAAACCTATTCTTTGCAAACGGTGATCGTCGATCCTTACGACAATTCAGTCGCCTCGGTGACAAATAGCCTCGGTAGATATGATGAAGATCTGTTCACACAGGAACTCACTGTCCCGGCACCACAGTTGTGGGATAATGATAATCCCCATCTATATAAAGCCATTTCTAAATTATATGAAGGTGACCTCCTTAAAGATGAATACACCACTACATTCGGAATCAGATCTATAGAAATGATACCCGGAAAAGGCTTTTTTCTAAATGGTAAAAAAACACAATTCCAGGGAGTTTGTCTGCACCATGATTTAGGGCCCTTAGGCGCTGCGGTGAATGAGTCAGCTATTCGCCGACAGTTGCGAATATTGAAAGATATGGGCGTCAATGCCATCCGGACCTCACACAATATGCCCGCACCTGAAGTAGTAAAGGTCTGTGATGAAATGGGAATTATGGTCATGGCCGAGACTTTTGATGAATGGAAAGAGCCCAAGCAAAAGAATGGATACAATCGATATTTTGATGAATGGGCAGAAAAAGATCTGGTGAATCTGATACATCATTACCGAAATAATCCAAGTGTAGTAATGTGGAGTATCGGCAACGAAGTGCCCGAACAAGGTATGGCAGGTGGCGCCAAAATAGCCCGCTTTCTTCAAGACATTTGTGTAAGAGAAGACCCTTCAAGATGGGTCACACAAGGCATGGATCAACCGCAGACTGTCATCAAAAATAATTTTGCTGCAGTGATGCAGGTTGCCGGAATTAATTACCGCACTTCTGACTACCCCGAAGCATATAAGGCACTTCAGCAAGGAATTATTCTGGGTGCTGAGACCGCTTCGACCGTTAGCTCGCGCGGTATTTATAAATTTCCGGTGGTGCGCCGATCTATGGCAACTTATCCGGACCATCAATCGTCATCTTACGATGTAGAACATTGCAGTTGGTCCGACCTACCGGAAGATAATTTCATACAGCATGATGATCTTCCGTACGCCATAGGAGAATTTGTTTGGACGGGTTTCGACTATCTGGGTGAGCCCACGCCATATTATACCGACTGGCCCAGTCACAGTTCTCTATTTGGCATCGTAGATCTGGCGGGCATTCCCAAGGATCGGTACTATCTCTATAGAAGCCAGTGGAACAAAAATGAAAATACGCTTCACATTCTCCCCAATTGGAATTTCAAAGGAAGAGCAGGAGAGATCACCCCCATTTTTGTTTATACCGATTACCCTGCTGCAGAGCTATTTATCAATGGCAAAAGCCAGGGCAAACAAACCAAAGACACGACCATAACCATTTACAATTCGGCCAGTAAAGAATCTGCAGCCGCTCTTGAGCGCCAAAAGCGTTATCGACTCATGTGGATGAATACCCACTATGAGCCGGGAACAGTGAAGGTAGTTGCTTACAATAATGAAGGTAAAATGGTGGAGGAAAAAGAAATTCACACACCCGGGAAGCCACATCACCTGCAGTTGTCGGCAGATCGTATCATTTTATTGCCCAATGGAAAAGATTTATCATTTATTCGCGTAAGTGTAGTGGATAGAGATGGGAATCTTTGTTCGACTGATAGCCGCACCATCCGATTTAATGTAAAGGGAGTCGGTTCTTTACGTGCCGTCGCCAATGGAAATAGCACCAGCCTTGAATCATTCCAAGCGCCCGAGATGAAAGTGTTCAGTGGTGAATTAACCGCCATCGTCTCATCCGGTGAGCGCTCCGGTAATATTACTTTTGAAGCTACAGGTTCAGGCTTAAAAAAAGCAAATTTGAAATTGGTAGTTATAGCGACGGCAAATTAATCCGAACTGAATGTGCGGTCCAAATTGAACATGGAGAATACTCAATAAAAATAAATCGATAGTGAAGTCAAAAATAAAAGCGCGCTGACTTCAAGTAAGACTGAATTAAAACTTGAATCGAATTGTGCAGGTCGTCAAGCAAATTTAGTTATACACATCTTGTTTTTTGATTTGGGCATGCCCCCGCCTGCGTCGGGGTCGGGCTATCCGCTGCAATCGTTTTCTCTTTCGCACCTCAGAGAAAAACGATTTCCGCTCCTATCCCTCATGCAGCCGTTGGCGAGCGTATGCTTAGCGCTGACGAAAATAGTGAATTCATTACCTGATCGAATCCTTGCGATTAAGTCGACTTGCTTATCAATCCTTCTATGGCTTACTATATAAACCTTTCAATAGTGGCTATTAAATTTCCCGATATATGCATGGTAATTGGAGTGAATATTGATCTTGTGTACACCCTTGCGTATCCAAATAATATCGCGTCGACTAAACTCTGTGCTTTACCTATATTGGAAGTCAAATTATTATCATAAGAAAAATTATGAAGCAGAACAAAAAAGCAAGCCTGAATTAAAATAGCCCAATGAATACTCATCCTTTTCTTAATCAATGCATTTAGTATAAATCCACGAAATAATAATTCTTCAGCTATGGGCGCAAGAATGACCGCTCCAAGTATCAGAATTATTGATGGGTAAAAGGAATGATTCCACTTTGTTATTTCCAGTATATTAATTGAATATAGTGAGAACTCTGTCAATAAAGCATAAATTAAGAACCCCACTATCCATATTAAATAGAGTTGGATTGACAATGGCTTACGAACTCCTAAGTCCTCAATATTAATTTTTTTACGCTTTGATAAAATTGCTACTACACAAATAACAACCAGAAAGGGTATAGTTCTGAGCAATGCTGAGGAGATTTCATGATTCATATTAAGAGGATTTAGGTATTTGGAGTGGCTGATCGTTGATTTTTAGACCAGGTGCTGAAGAGGACTAGAAAGTACTAAAGGACAAATTAAATATAATAAGTCATATGAACTATATGTTAGTCAAATGTCAAAATTGTTTGTCATTACTTAAAGGTTTAGTTTTGGCTATCTACTCGATTTTTTTGCGGAAGTCATAATAAGACGGCTATCTATTTTATGGCTTTTCATTTAGTCTTGAATTTAGAGTTTAAAATTTAGTACACAAGCATATAAAAAGTATAAATGTCCTGCCTTGTACTAATGCCACAGTAACACAAAGTCGATTTTTTGTTTTCGACGTTACCATTTATTTGATTTAAATTCTAGTCCTCGTTCTTTTAGTAATTTGGTAGCCACTTCTCATATTTCATACTCCTCGTATGTCACTTGCGCTTAAATCCGCTTTCCGCCGTATCTAGGCAAATACCATCATCACAGAGGCTGACGCATGGCCAGCCCCCGTCTCACTCCGCCTTATCTCATGCCACCACCGGCGCCTCGACCGTCATCTCCGGCCTTGAGGTCAGTATTGTCTATACCCTTTGACTTCTGCTTATTGGAAAACTGCATTTTACCAAACATCCAGTTGAAAGAAATTCGCGCTCCAAAAGCATTGAACTGATTGACGGAGGAGTATTTCAAACCATTGATTTCGTAGTCAGTCTTAAGCTTCTGAGTAGGTGTCAGGAAATTGTCCACACCGAGTGACAGTGTGGCCTTCTTATTCAACAGATCGCGCTTGATACCCAGTCCATAGAAATAGAAACTAGTACTTCTACCCTGTGCAGTGATGGTAGGCGAACGAATACCGGCGTACCCCTGAAAGCCCCATTTATCTATCACTGTCCAGTTGAGGAACCCATTGATGCCATAATTAAAACCTGAGTTTTGAATACCAAGTGATTTATTCTCCACATTGACGTAACTCAAATCAAAATTTCCGGCCAACATAAACTTGTAGCCAAACATCAGATTACCGCTTAGATTTAGCCCGGTATTATTGTTTTTTGCCTGATTATAATACGAAGTTATCAGCGTATCACCACTTAGAGAACGTACTGCTTCAATTGCATTATTGGTCGAACGATTATACAGAGCTACATTGATACTGCTGATACCAAAGTAGGTGCTATACCCCAGCTCCACATTGTTTGTCAGCTCCGCTTCTAGACGTGGATTTCCACGCGTAACATTTTTTACATCTGATTGGTTAGAATAGGGATTTAAGTAAAATAAACTAGGCCGTTGCAGTCGCTGATTGTAAGATACCTTTACACTGCTACTGCCAAACTTATATGACACTGTACCACTGGGCAAAATATTATCATAAGTCTGGTTCAGATTCCGCTCAGACTGAAAGATATCGCCTTTATTTTTAGTCATCTCATACCGGACACCAGCCTTAATACCCCAGTGGTCATCTACATACCATACGCCTTCTGTATATGCTGACAACACATCTTGCAGATACCCAAAAGCAGAATTTCTATTCTGGTCGGAAACAATCTGATTGGTGGCAAAATTTAAAGTATCATAAGAATATATACTCTCAATCCTGCGGAATATACTTTTCACTCCGGCATCAAGGTTCAATTTTTTAGTAAATGGATGAGAGTAGTCCAGTTGAATAGTGTTTTCCCTGTTTTTACCGCTGTTGTTACTCTGCTCATAATAGTTCTTTATTTCCAGCGCATTATATTGATCCAGTTCATAACCGGTAGGTCTAAGATTATTACTAAACTGACCTGACATAGTGAGCTCTTGATTCTCTCGGTTAAATTTATGCTTGTAGTCTAGAGTAGCATCCACCGAAGAACTTAGATTTTCACTCTTGATATTTCGGGTATAGTGGTCCACCTCTTGCGACATTAACTTTTGGGAAGTGAGAATACTATTGTCGATATTCATTTTAAATCGGCTATAGGATACACTTGCATTGACATTGTCCTTATCGGTGATGTCATAATCAACACCAAAATTACCCCGGCCACCGATGCCTTTTGTACTGGTCTCACCGCCTTGTGTCAGTTCGAAAAGGTCAGAGGCAGTCAGTGAGCGGGTTGCATCCATTCTACCCTTTGCCTTCCAGCCAAATCCACCCAGGCCTACATTGAAGCCCCATTTATCATATTTTACATTGGTATTTGCGCCTAAAAATGAACTACGAGTACCTGCAGAAACATTCATACTGCCGCTCACGCCCTTCACCACTTTCTTTTTAGTGATAATATTGATGATACCCGCACTACCTTCAGCGTCATACTTAGCCCCCGGGCTGGTGATGACTTCAACTTTCTCTATTTCATCTGAGGGAATCATTTTCATCGCTTCAGATACATTGGCCGCCATCACTGCAGATGGCTTACCATTGATGAGCACTTTGATATTCTGACTTCCCCGCATATATACATTGCCATCCAGATCCACACTCAGTGTGGGAACTTTTCGAAGTAAGTCAGCGGCATTTCCACCTTTATTGGTGATATCTGCGCTGGCATTATATACGATCTTATCTATCTTATTCTCTACCAGCATCTGCTTGCCGGTTATGGTGACCTCGTCCAATAATTTTTGAACAGGAGCCAATATCACTTTGCCCAGCATTTGAGTTGAGAGTGAATCATTGATAGTGATATTCCTAAAAAGCTTATCCTCATAACCTATAAATGACACCTTCACATCATACACACCGTTCTTTATTTCCTTCAGTGCAAACATTCCTTTACCATCAGTCACCACGCCATCGATAGGTTGTGTCTCACCCGCTTTGCGGAGTGATATGGTTACGTATTCCAATGCACTTCGACTGATGGAATCGATTACACCTCCTGAGATGCGACCCTTGCCTTTTGCAGCAGACATACCTCCAAATGGCAACTGAGCTTGTGCTGCAAAACCGGTCATTAAAATTAGAAAAAGTACTATGTGTTTCATCTGATCTTATAATTTGGGTCAAAATTGAAGTTAAAATATGACTGGGCTCAACTATTTGGATGAAAATGGGAAAATATCGGACGATGGTCAGGTGAACGGAAGATAATCTGAGTCATCAATTAAATATCTTAGTATGGATAAAACACCATTTCAGTCTACCTGCTATATATCTCTTCCCTTCCATTAACAGAGGAAATCCTGGAAATCGATTGCTGATAATTATGCATATTTGCAATAAGAAGCTATAATTGCGGGTTTACTGATAGTAACTATTGATAGAAAATATTCCTTTCCACAAATTTTTATTGAAATTCATTTAAATGATATTGACAAAGCGTATTCTGCTATTTCTGCCACTCTTTCTATTTTATAATTTCCTTTTAGGTCAAAATTTCACAGCACCATCTTCCATCCTATATGCCGAT
>DAOLZQ010000084.1:2487-11442 GCA_035426385.1 Saprospiraceae bacterium | reverse complement strand
CATTAATCATTAATCCCGCCAAAAGTCAACACCCTTAAGTACCCTCCCGCTTAATTTTGAGTAAAAAGCTATCTTTGCACCTCATTTTAAAATAGTATGCAATATACCGAATTTAAAGGGCTGGATCTGCCTGCCATTGACCGTGAAATCCTCGCTTTTTGGCAGGAAAATAATATTTTCGATCAGAGTATACAAGAGCGCGAATCAGCTCCTGCATATGTCTTCTATGAAGGGCCGCCCTCTGCTAATGGACTGCCAGGCATTCATCATGTGATGGCAAGAGCAGTGAAAGATATCTTTTGTCGCTTTCACACCATGTTGGGAGAAAAAGT
This sequence comes from Saprospiraceae bacterium, assembly GCA_035426385.1. GTDB lineage: Bacteria > Bacteroidota > Bacteroidia > Chitinophagales > Saprospiraceae > Parvibacillus. The sequence goes on along the minus strand of DAOLZQ010000084.1, from coordinate 11,110 downwards.
AGAAAGAAAGGGCGGCTGGGATACACACGGATTACCCATCGAACTCAATGTAGAGAAAGAGTTAGGGATTACAAAAGAGGATATCGGAAAGACTATTTCGGTAGCTGAATACAATCGTAAATGCCGTGAGACAGTAATGCGATTCAAGGATCGCTGGGACGATATCACACAGCGTATGGGCTATTGGGTGGACTTGGACAGTCCCTATATCACCTTTGAAAATGATTACATCGAGACTGTTTGGTATCTACTACAGATGCTCTACACTAAGGACTATTTATATAAGGGTTATTCCATTCAACCGTACTCACCGGCAGCGGGAACCGGACTCAGTTCGCACGAACTCAATCTACCCGGCGCCTACAAAAATGTAAAGGATACCACCATCGTTGCCCTATTTAAAGTGAAGCGGGATGCAAACTCCGCTTTTCTCTTTGCAGATGATCAAGAAGATATGCGGCTAGCAGCCTGGACTACTACTCCCTGGACATTGCCGTCCAATACCGGTCTGGTGGTGGGCGCCAATATCACCTATGCGAAGGTAAGTACCTTCAATCCCTACACCGGTGCACCACAGAGCATCATACTGGCCTCTGATCTCATCACAAACTGGTTCAAGTCAGAAGGTGCAGCGGCTGATATGCAATATGATAAGAATGACAAAGTAATCCCTTACCGGATATTGGAGACATACACCGGTAAGGAGCTCGAATACATTCGCTACGAGCAATTAATGCCCTATGCGCAACCTGAGGAAGGCGATGCCTTCATGGTGGTCACAGGTGACTTCGTCTCTACCTCTGATGGTACAGGTATCGTGCACGCTGCTCCCTCCTTTGGCGCAGATGACCGCAAAGCGGCGATTCAGCATGGTTTGGGTTCACTCACCATGGTGGACAAGCAAGGTAAATTCATCGATAGTATGGGTGAATTTGCCGGACGCTACGTCAAGGATTACAAGAGTGAAGGCGCTAACTACAAGGATGTAGATGTAGATATCGCAATCAAGCTCAAGACAGAAAACAGTGCGTTTAATGTTCAGAAGTATGAGCACAATTATCCCCATTGCTGGCGTACTGATAAGCCGATTTTATATTATCCACTGGATTCCTGGTTTGTTCGCGCTTCAGCAGCTAAGGGTCGCATGTCAGAGCTCAACGATACCATTCGATGGAAACCGGAGCATACAGGCACCGGACGTTTCGGCGCTTGGTTGGAAAATCTCCAGGACTGGAATCTGTCCCGCTCGAGATATTGGGGCATTCCGCTGCCCATCTGGCGTACTGCAGATGGTGTAGAAGAAGTGATCATCGGTTCTAAAGAAGAACTACTAAATAAAGCTAATGAAGCCTATCAAAAGGGCGTCTATGCACCAAAGGATGAGCCGGGGCAACTGTTTCGTCCGAACATAGACAACAAGTTAGAATGGCGAGCGGATTTTGATCTGCATCGTCCTTATATAGACGAGGTGGTGCTAATAGGCCATAATGGACAGCCAATGTATCGAGAGCTCGATCTGATCGATGTATGGTTTGACAGCGGTTCTATGCCTTATGCTCAGTGGCATTTCCCCTTCGAAAATATTGATAAATTCAAGCAAAATTTCCCGGCGGATTTCATCGCTGAAGGCGTCGATCAGACGCGGGGTTGGTTCTATACCCTCCACGCCATCGCGACCATGTGCTTCGATAGCGTTGCCTTCAAAAATGTCATTTCCAATGGCCTCGTTCTGGATAAGGATGGCCAAAAAATGTCCAAGAGTAAGGGCAATGTGGTGAATCCGTTTGAGACTATCGACAAGTACGGTAGTGACGCAACCCGCTGGTATCTGATTACCAATGCTCAACCGTGGGATAATCTGAAGTTTGACTTCTCGGGAATCGAAGAGGTACGACGTAAATTTTTTGGTACCCTTTACAACACCTATTCTTTCTACGCGCTTTACGCCAACATAGATGGATTTACTTACAGTCAGGCGGAAATTCCGATAAGTCAAAGGCCGGAGATTGACCGCTGGATAATCTCCAAATTACATTCTCTCACAGCAGATGTATTGACTGCTTTCAATGACTATGAACCGACTAATGCGGGTCGAAAAATTGATGCATTTGTCGATGAACACCTCAGCAATTGGTACGTGCGGCTATGCCGACGTCGCTTCTGGAAGGGTGAATACACTGAAGATAAGATATCTGCATATCAAACTCTGTATGAATGTCTGGTGACTGTGGCTAAACTGGCTGCACCAATTGCACCTTTCTTTACTGATTGGCTGTATCGTCTATTGAATGGTGTCACAGCAAAGGAATCTCATACTTCTGTGCATCTTGCCTATTTTCCGGAGGTGAATCCTGCTGCTATTGATAAAGATTTGGAAGAGAGAATGTCGTATGCTCAGCGCATCAGTTCGCTGGCATTGTCTCTCCGTAAAAAAGAAAAAATACGTGTACGACAGCCTTTACAGAAGATCATTATTCCTGTGTTAAGTGCTGATTTTGCTGCAAAAGTGGAGGCTGTTAGCGAACTTATTCTGGCTGAAATCAATGTAAAAACACTAGAACTGGTGACTGATACCGGTGGCATGATAAAGAAAGGCATCAAACCCAATTTTCAGACACTTGGCAGAAAGTTGGGCAAGCATATGAAGGAAGCTCAGGCAGCCATCATCTCAATGACTGATAGCGAAATAGCTGATTTCGAAGCATCAAATAGTTGGTTATTTAAGACTCCTGCGGAGGACTTTCACCTTACTCTGGAGGATGTCATCATCTCTACAGAGGATGTGCCGGGCTGGTTGGTTGCCTCCGACACTGAGTTGACTGTGGCTATGGATATCACTATCACACCAGAACTACAAGCTGAAGGAACTGCACGTGAATTGGTCAATAAGATCCAAAATATCAGGAAGGCTCAAAATCTCAACGTCACTGACCGTATCAGAATACGGATCGAGGACACAGAGCTGGTGCATGAATCTGTATTATCTTTTGCAGACTACATTTCCAGTGAGGTACTCGCAGATTCTATAGAATTAACCCCGGGTTTAGAGGCAGAAAAAATTGAATTGTTTGAAGACAACGCGATTGGAATTGAGGTGGTATTTAGTGATAAGTGACATGAAAAATTGAAAAAACTCTAAGCAATAAGCTTTACACCATAAGCTGTAAACAGTATTCCTACCAAAGTGCTAAAGCGCTAAAATGCTAAAGCGCTAAAATGCTAACGCGCCAAAGACTAAAGCGCAGCGACCCAAAGACTAAAGCGCCAAAGCGCTAAAGTGCAGCGACCCAAAGACTAAAGCGCCAAAGCGCTAAAGTGCAAGACTCATTCGGAGCATCCCAAGGATCTCTTAGTCTATATATCGTTTAGTCAGATCGTTATAAGCATCTATCCGTCTATCCCGAAGAAAGGGCCAGATCCGTCGCACTGCTTCACTACGCTGCAGGTCAATATCGACTACTGAATTTTCCGATCTGTCAGATGCGCTTTTGTGCAAAATTTCACCTTGAGGGCCGGCGACAAAACTTTGACCCCAAAAATCGATGCCATTAGTCACTCCGGACCAGTCGGGCTCATGTCCTGTTCTATTTACAGTGATGACCGGCAGACCATTGGCTACTGCATGGCCGCGTTGCAGTGTAAACCAGGCGTCGTATTGACGCGATTTTTCTGCGGCATCATCAGTACTTTCCCAACCGATGGCAGTGGGATAGATAAGCACTTCGGCACCCGCTAGCGCCATCAGGCGAGCGGCTTCAGGATACCATTGATCCCAGCAGACCAATACACCTAGTTTGCCGACAGAGGTCTGAATGGGATTGAATCCAAGATCACCGGGAGTGAAGTAAAATTTCTCATAATAAGCCGGATCATCCGGTATGTGCATCTTTCGATATTTACCCGCTATGCTGCCATCTTTTTCGAAGACTACAGCCATATTGTGATAAATGCCGGGTGCCCGCTTTTCAAAGATGCATGTAACCAATACGATCTGATGCTCGCGTGCGGCGGCTGAAAAAATAGCTGTAGTAGGACCTGGAATTGGTTCGGCCAGCTCAAACATATCGATATCCTCTACCTGACAGAAATAGACGCCGGTGTGTAATTCCTGTAGCACTACCAATTCTGCTCCTGCAGCGGCACATTCGCTGATACCGGCCAGGCTTTTTCGAATATTTTCTTGCTTATCAGTAGTGCAACTTTGCTGTACTAACCCCGTCTTGAGTATGTTCATTGTTGATGTTTTTGGAAGATGATTTCTTCTGGAAATTGCATTGTAATACAGTGTAAAGAGCCATATTGTTTTATAAGTTCAATGCAGTTCACACCATGAATGATTCTATCGGGGAAGCATCTGCCTAGGATCGTCAAAGCTTCATTGTCCAGTTGCTCATCTTCGTAAGTGGGAACCAGCACTGCACCATTTATGATCAAAAAATTGGCGTACGTTGCGGGCAATCTCTGGCCCTCATCGTCGTATCGAGGTGGAGCCATGGGAAGCGGTACCAGATCGAAGGGCTTACCTTCAGCGGTTTTAAATTGGTGTAATTGTGCTTCCATCTGACGCAGCGCAGCATAGTGCTCATCCTGTTCATCATTACATTGAACATAGGTGATTAATTCCGGTGTGCAAAATCGAGCCAATGTATCAATGTGTGAATCTGTGTCATCTCCGGCTAAATAGCCCTGATTCAACCACAGAAAATGGTTAATGCCCAGTTGTCGACGAAGAATCTCCTCTGTTTCTTCTATCGACAGGTGTGGGTTTCTATTCCTCGAGAGCAGACACTGCGTGGTGGACAATAGGGTTCCCTCCCCATTGGATTCAAGCGCACCGCCCTCCAGCGTAATCCCGCCATAGTGCATTGGCAGATTTCCGAAGACACCGTCGCTCCATAATCTCTCCGAAATTAGATTGTCCTTGTCAGCTCGGAATTTTAATCCCCAACCATTGAAAAAATAATTGATCAGTTTGGGTTTGTTATCTTCTAGAATCGTGATGGGCATGAAATCACGGCACCAGGTGTCATTGCTCTCCACCTCATATAGATGAATTTGCGACAAGTCAATATCGCTGAGTAAGTTTCTGACTCGCTCGCTAGAATCACACACTACTATCACTTGTTCGTATCTGCTTATGAGCCGAACCATTTCGACGAAGACGGGTGTCACTTGCTCCAATACAGATGCCCAATCGCTGCCTGAGTGTGGAAAAGTCAAGCCTACAGCAGTTTGCGGATGCCATTCTGCGGGAAATATTATATTATTTTTCATATAGGGTATAAAGATAATGGAAATTGAAGAGGGTATAAATATTCAGCTCTAAAACACGACTTCACAGAATGAAAAAATAGGGTATCTCCGTTTTTTATAAATTTGTGAACCAAACCAGGTGCAAACATGAAGCTAGATCAGCCGGTAGAATTTCTCAAGGGGGTCGGCCCTACTAGGGCCAAACTCTTATTGGAGGCATTTGGAGTGCGCACGGCCGCTGATCTACTGCTGAAGATACCGTATCGGTATATCGACAAGACTCAGGTGACTGCTATCAATCAGGTTCGGCCTGATGATAATTGGATTTGCCTTAGGGCGACACTTAAATATTCTGAAATAGTAGGCCATAAAAAAAAGCGCCTGGTCGCACACGTTTCAGATGGTTCAGGTCTCATGGAGCTAGTCTGGTTTCAGGGGATACAATGGATCAAGAATTATCTTCATCTCGACCATGAGTATTTGATCTACGGTAAAATCAATTCATTTAATCGTGTCATCAATATGGCACATCCCGAACTGGAGGCCATCGATCCGACTCAGAAAGGGTACGACAGACTGATGCCAATATATTACACTACAGATCGATTGACGCGTAGTGGACTGGATGTAAAGGTGCGACGCACTTTAATTTCCAATATTTTAAGAGAACTGGAGGAAGATGAAAAAAAAGAATTTATTCCGACACAATTATTAGAGAAACACAATTTTTTACCCTGGTACACCAGTATGGTTAAAGTGCATTTTCCGCGCACACTAGCAGAGAGTGAGCAGGCGAAGAGACGTTTTGTATATGAAGAATTTTTCATAAATCAATCCCGGCTGATTCTGCAGAAATTATATCGCAAACAAAATATCAGAGGTTATTCTTTCCCCGTATTGGGTGATTTTTTCGATCGATTTTATGCAGAATATCTACCCTTCGAGCTGACCGGTGCACAAAAAAAAGTGATCAAAGAAATCCGAAAAGATCTCAGTAGCGGCTTTCAGCTCAATCGCTTAATACAGGGTGATGTGGGTAGTGGTAAGACGGTAGTTGCGTTGATAATAGCGCTCATAGCTGCCGGAAATAATTATCAATCTGCTATCATGGCTCCACTGGAGATACTTGCACAGCAACATTATGCCTCAATAAAGAAAATGGTGGGCGATCTGGGATTTAATATTGCTTTATTGACAGGATCTACCAAGAAGAAAGAACGTACTCAGATCCTGGAACAATTAGCCTCAGGAGAAATTCATTTACTCATCGGCACCCATGCCGTAGCAGAGCCGCCGGTAATATTTAAGCAGTTGGGTGTGGTGATCATTGATGAGCAGCACCGCTTTGGTGTCGAACAGCGAGCTGCACTATGGGCTAAAGCTTCACCATTGGCACCGCACGTCATTGTAATGACAGCGACACCCATCCCGCGCACGCTGGCCATGAGTGTGTATGGTGACCTGGATGTGAGTGTGATTGATGAATTACCTCCCGGCCGCAAGCCCATCGTTACTCAACACGTGACAGAATTCAGACGACCTGAAATGCACCAATTTGTGCGCAATGAGATAGATAAGGGGCGTCAGATATTTTGTGTTTTTCCGCTTATTGAGGAGAGTGAAAAGTTAGATCTGGAAAACTTGCAAATGGGATTTGATCGATTGCGCGCTACCTTTCCCGCACCACAGTACCACCTATCTGTAGTGCATGGAAAGATGAAATCCGCTGAGAAGAGAATGGAAATGGATCGCTTTATTCGGGGTGAAACCCACATATTAATTTCTACTACGGTAATTGAAGTCGGTGTAGATATTCCCAATGCCTCAGTAATGGTGATCGAAAATGCGGATCGCTTTGGTTTATCACAGTTGCATCAGCTACGGGGTAGAGTAGGGCGTGGCGCTGACCAATCTTATTGTATATTGATGTCCGGATTTAAATTGTCTGCGGATGCAAAAAAAAGAATTGAAACCATGGTTAGTACCAATGATGGTTTTAAAATAGCCGAAGTAGATATGGAATTGCGCGGACCAGGTAGCATGGAGGGTACTAAACAAAGTGGCAAAATTGATTTTAATCTGGCCAATTTAAATATTCACCAAGATATCTTTAAAATTGCAAATAAGGATGCACTGCAAGTTGTAGAACAAGATCCGCGTTTGTCAGCACCCGAACACTTAGAATTAAGAAAATATTTAAATAAAATCTTCAGTAACACGAAAGATTGGTCAAATATCGGTTGATCAATTCAGACGGCTATTAAATTTTTTTTTCAAAAATATATATGAAAGACTTTTTATTAATTCCTTTTATTTGCATTCCCTTCTACGCCAATGCTCAGACTATAGATAAAATAGATCCACAATCCTATTCTTTTACAGCGACCAGGGCAGAAGCCATTACGGTTGATGGAAGACTGGATGAAGCAGTATGGTCACAGTGTGAGATCATCGAGCGTTTTACCAATTTTGAGCCGACTCCGGGTGTACCATTATCTATTCCGGTAAAAGTGCGAGTGTGCTATAATTCAGATGGTATAATGGTGGGTATGGAAGCCCAAGATGCACCTTCGGAAATTCTTAAGGAATTATCCGGTCGTGATAAAGTATTCAATTCAGACCAATTTACAGTTATAATAGACACCTATAAAAGTGGATTATCCGGGTACCAGTTTAGCATTACTCCTGCAAATGTGCAGTTGGACATGGTCACTATTAAGGATGAGGAAGACGCCACATGGGATGCTGTATGGAAGAGCAAGGTAGAGCTTCAGGATTGGGGCTGGTCAGCAGAGATTGAAATTCCGTATTCAGCCCTGCGGTTTACAAAGGCAGAGGTACAGAACTGGAATATTAATTTCAGTTATAATAAAAAGAAAACACGTGAGTCATCCACCTGGCGGCCTCGTGATATCACACAGGAGACACCACTTACTCAGATGGGTACAATGATAATTAATGAAAGATTGAATCCACCTTTTAGATTGGCACTTTATCCATATTTAGCTCTGTATAGAGCCGAGTCTGAAAAGAAGAAGATGAAAGTCGTGGGAGGGTTGGATATGAAACTGGGAATTACCGATGCGCTGACACTGGACATGACTTTAATTCCTGATTTTGGTCAGGTGGATTATGATGAGCGGGTAGTCAACCTAAGCGCTTTTGAAGTTGAGTACAAAGAAAAAAGGCCTTTTTTCACAGAAGGACTTGATTTATTTCGAAAATCAAGTTTGTTTTATTCAAGACGTATCGGAGGTGATTTACAATTGTCTAATGGTCCGGCAGAATTGCAGCAAAAAGAGTACGTAGACGAGTATGAAAAAAATTCATTAATCAATGCGTTTAAATTATCTGGTAGAGATAAAAATGG
>DAOLZQ010000084.1:0-2387 GCA_035426385.1 Saprospiraceae bacterium | reverse complement strand
CCCAGGATCAGATTTAGTGATCACATCTCTTTGTTTGGTGAGTTACAATATGAGGAGCGCAACTTAGATGTGGGTTTTTTTGGTAATAATTCCACTTTGAAATTGCCGGACGCTAATCCTCAAGCGGTTATTTATTCAAAGCGAGATTTGCAGTTTTATACCATAGGATTAAATCCACAAATTAAATTGACCAATAATTTAAATGTCATTGCAAATATGCGAACTTATTGGTCGGATGTCCATTTTCTTAGCTTGCATGAGATAAATACTGCCGGCGAATTATCTGGGACTCTGAAAGCTCCTGATGATTTCAATGCATTTACTTCCTTCAATTTTATTGACTTCCTAATCAGGCTTACCTGGCGATATGCACCCGGAAGTGATCTTTCACTTGGCTGGTCAAATTCGCGAACAGCGGGTTATCAGCTGCAGCTCGGGTATCGTGACGTCTTTACCGGATTATTTAATAATTTCGGACGTGAGAATGTATTCTCTCTCAAGATCAATTATTACATTGACGTGAATAGATTGCGAAAAAAATAATGGGCACTATAAGTCAGTATGGCGGCTGATATTTAAAAAGAAATGGAATTTAAATTGGGGAACTAATGACACACATATTTCCAGTGAACTAATGAGCATTAGTATGAATTAAATTTCTGGCATGCTACGCATAAAACTAATTGTCATATAATTCATTTATAGAGGCATGAAATATATAGTAATAATAACCATACTTGCAGCAACAATCTTCGTCGCTTGTCACAAGAAGATAGTTCCGGCAGATCAAATTCATTTTAACCGTGAATGGATGATTAAATCTATGGCAGATATACCTCAGGATAAACTGATCAAGAATCGTGCTAATATCAATCTTTCCGACCCAAATGCTTACTCTGCTTATGCAGGATGTAATAATTTCAATTTTAAGTTTAAGCAGAAAGGTGATCAAAAGGTAGAATTTACAGACATTCTTAATACTTTGATGGCTTGTGATGATATGTCAGTTGAGGATGCCCTAGGTAAAGTATTGAAGGAGGCAGCTATTATGGAAATAAATGGCCATCAGATGACACTCAAAGATGCTAATGGTGTGATCCTCCTCACAGCAGTAGCTGCTGATTGGGACTAACTCCACTTTATAACTCCATATTTTTATTTGTATGCTAATCCGGTTGACGATTTCGTTTTAAAGCCGCCATTAATTACTTTTGGCCTCTGTATTAATCTACCGCATGCAAACATTAAGGTACTTTTTATTTCTCTGTAGCTGTTTTATCTTCACTCTACAGCTTACTGCTCAGGAGCGTTACCTGACACAGTTCTATGCCGCTCCACTCATCATGGACCCATCGTTGACGGGCAATTTTGATGGAAATTATCGCATTAGTATGGCTTACCGCGACCAGTGGTTTCGCAATCTGGAGAACCCCTTCAGCACTTTTGCGCTGAGTGTAGATCTTAGTTTTGACCTCAATAAGCGTAAGAGAGCGAATGATATGGCAGCTGCCGGATTATATTTTGCCACTGATAAGGCCGGGCTGTTACAATATGGCAATACAGAGATGGGACTTGCAGGTTCATATAAGAAAATGCTAAGCCCGGGTCAATATCTTTCCGGAGGACTCTATCTCAGTCTTATCCAGCGCAACATCAACTTTACTAATGTCACTTTTGAGGATCAGTTCAATGGTGAGAGTGGATATACTGCCTCTACAGGTGAAGTACTGGGAGGTAACAATTTTTCGTATTTCGATCAGGGTGTAGGTATATCATACTCTAATTATCCCTCCAAAGGCAATGGCTTTAACGGTGGCATCGCACTTGCACACCTAACTCGTCCGGAAGTCTCTTTTCTAAAGCGGGACGAGATATTGACTTTGACTGCTGCTTCTTTTCGGTTGCCAATGAAGATGACCGCGCATCTCGGTGGAAAAGTGATCCTGAGTGAAGATCTGAGTTTATTTCCACGCCTGATGTATGTTCGCCAGGGAGTGCAGGATATGGCTACAATTGGTGCCAATCTGCGCACTCAGGTAAATGTCTTCGCACTTCATTTTGGCCTCTGGGGTCGTGGTGCGGGTGCCAATGGAAAGTATAATTTTGATTCAGCCGGCTTGTTGGCGGGAATCGAATTCCGCAATTGGCTGGTAGGTGTCAGCTATGATGCGGCCATTCCAAACATCATCCACTACAGTCGCAATCAGGGCACCTTTGAAATTACACTATCCTATTTCGGACTATATGAGAATGATGACCTGATGTGTCCCACTTTTTAGGTTCTTTAGATGTACGCAGCATCTTTTTTTGGAAAGCGCGAATGTGAAAGTCCTTAGAAAACTATTAAATAGAACGGTCAATGTGCTGCTGAAATAGTTTGGCCTTTA
>DAOLZQ010000083.1:8885-11447 GCA_035426385.1 Saprospiraceae bacterium | reverse complement strand
GCATTGTCTATCACCGACTTCAACTGTGGAGCTGATTGCACACCGGACTGCTGCCAGAGCAAATTGCCGCTTTTAAATAGCATCAATGTGGGTACACTCTTCACATGGTAGTGATCTGCAACTGAAGGATTCTTGTCAATGTCTATCTTGATGATGCGGGCAGAGTCACCGATCAACTTTTTTAGTTCTTCCAGTATGGGTTTCATCATCTTGCATGGACCACACCATTCGGCACTAAAATCTATAAGCACCGGTGTATCTGATTTGATGAGATCAGAAAATTTTATTTTACTAGTGGACATTAATTCTTATTTAATTACAACAATCTTTTTTACCTGCACAGCCAAAACCAAAAAAGCCCATAGCTATGAAATAAGCAGAGATAAAGATACCCGGCCAGATATGATCAATGATGGATAGTACCAACATCAAAATACCTATTCCCAGATAGATAAAACGCCTATAATTGTAAGGTCTCGTAAATATTCCACTCTGTGCCATGATTTTACTCTGTATATCTTAACCAATGAACATCAAAACATTAGAAAAGTTGGATTGTGATAATATGCCTTTATTGTGCTTTACTGAGGCATTTCAATAGCCCCAATATTATAATTTCAGTTAGATAGTGAACATGAACTCAACATTTATAAAGGAAAACTATTGTTATAACTTGTAAACTATGTGGTAAAATAAAAAACTATCTATGAATATCAAACGAGCTTTCGGGACACTTCTGACTATATTGGGAATAATAGGTCTTATCTACTGCGGTATACAGGTAATTCAACATAATAAAGACTACACGACTCTAATCGTCATCGGCGTGTTGGGTTTAATATTTTTCATTTCAGGCATTGGCCTGGTAAGAAATACGAAGGACGAGGCCTAATCTGAGCTTTCAGTATTGGCTTCTTCTTTTACCATCAATTGAAATCCATTTCCATGGATATTGATTATCTCAATATTGGGGTCACGCTTTAGGTACTTGCGGATCTTAGTGATAAATACATCCATACTGCGAGCGGTAAAGTAATTATCCTCACCCCAGATCTTGACCAGTGCATCTGTCCGTTCCAGTACATCATTGGGTTTCAACGCAAACATTTTCATCAGCATAGCCTCTTTAGGTGATAGCTTCTCTTCATCTGTAGGATCATCTACAAATGTGAGCGTACGCAAAGGAAAATTGAAATGGTACTTTCCGATATAATAATCTCTGGCATCTGCCTCGGGTGCGGACTTGGGCGCACTTCTCTTCAGCAATGCCTGGATACGAAGTAGCAGCTCTTCAGATGAAAATGGTTTGGTGATATAATCATCGCCACCATGTCTGAAGCCTTGTAGGATATCTTCCTTCATATTCTTGGCAGTGAGGAAGATGATAGGCAGACTCTTATCTTTCTCGCGAATCTCAGATGCAAGTGTCAGTCCATCCTTGCGTGGCATCATGATGTCGAAGATACCGAGATCAAACTTGCCATCCCGATATTGCTCCATGCCTGCAACGCCATCTTTAGCCAGAATCACCTCATAATTGTTCATCTCGAGATAACTTTTCAATACATCACCAAAGTTTTGGTCATCCTCTACCAATAAAATTCTCTGTGTGTGCTCACTCATAATCTACCTTTAATTGTCCGGTTAAAAAATTTATAACGAATGTCAATCGTCTTTATGTTGCAACAATGGAAAAGAAAGTGTAAAAATACTGCCTTTTCCAAGCTCCGATACGACTTCTACCTGTCCCTGATGCGCCAGCATCATCGCTTTCACATAGCTAAGACCCAGACCAAATCCCTTCACATCGTGCAGATTGCCGGAGGTAGCACGGTAGAACTTATCGAAGATTTGTTTCTTCTGTTCTCGGGTCATGCCGATTCCCTTATCCTCCACGATGACATCTATTCCCTCTGCAGTATTGCGGGTGGATACGCTGATCTGAGGATATTCGAGCGAGTATTTATTGGCATTGTCCAGCAGATTGTGCACCATACTGGTGATGTGTGTGATATCGCCTTCTATAACGCAGGGATCGGCCTCCAGATCGGTCTCTATATAGCCGTTTTTCTGTTCCACCTGTAGATTGATGTGCTCGACGGCTGACTTGATGACCTCATGCAGATTGACCTTAGCTACATTAAGTCTTATCCGTTGCTTTTCAAGCATCGCCATCTGGAGCACTTTCTCCACTTGATGCAGCATGCGGGTATTTTCCTGCTGTATGATGTTGAGAAATCGATTGATCTTAATGGGATCAGAGATAATATTTGGATTGGCGATGCTATCACTTGCAAGTGAAATAGTGGCGATGGGCGTCTTGAACTCGTGGGTCATATTATTGATGAAGTCATTCTTCATCAGCGACAGTTTTTTCTGACGCAATATTTCATAAATGGTATAGATAAATGTACCCAGTATGATCATCGTAAAGAGCAGCGAGCTGAGCGCTATCCATTTGATGGGTGCATAGAAAGAGCGGTCCGGGAAATAGATCATCAGCAGTCCGGGTTCCTTATTGCTGCTATCGAATATATTGACCTTAAAATCTGAATTATAGAG
>DAOLZQ010000083.1:0-8785 GCA_035426385.1 Saprospiraceae bacterium | reverse complement strand
TGACTGGCACCAAAGGTGGATTTATAGAGGCGAAAGCGCTCTGCATTGCGCAGTTTCTCCGCTACATTGTTCAACACATCAAAGACGTCATTGCGAAATTTTTCCTCATTGGTCTCAATGGCGCTATGCATCCAATAGTATTGAATGACACCCAAGCCGATGACTGCGATACTCATCAGCGTGATCAAAAACCATATCATGCGTCTACTCATGTACTACTCTAAAGCCTGTACAAATGTACACTGCGAAAGTGTAAAACGAAGCATGCCTCCGCTTTAGTCGACAGGCCCGAAGGAAAACGACGGTTTATTTAACGATCTTGACCGTATCCCGATCAAAAGTAAATCCGGTAAATATGCCCAGTGGCTTAGCGTCACCTGTCACATTACTCCGCACTATGCCGGGCTGAGTAAAGGGATTGGAGCTGGTATTCCGAATGCTATTGGCAAATAGATAGTAGTCTCTGGTGATGTGGTAATGCGTATTGATGGCGATATCACCCAACTTAAAATCGTAGCCGGTTCCATAGGCCTGTTTGGCTGTGGTGAATATTTTATCATCAGTGACATAGTCTTGCTCAGGCAAGCTATCCAGCGTATTGCGGGTGATCATGCGCCTGTAGTAATTCTCCTTCGACAGATCGTCTGTCATATAAATCAATTCGCGCGCTTCATCTTTATCAAATTCTAACTGGACAGAATCTATGGGTACCGGAGGTGGTATCTGTGTGATCCCGTAGATATTCTTGCCTTCGGGTGTGATAATTTTTAGTTCAAAGGGCTGGCCGTATTCCTCAGGTACTATTTTATCCGAGACATAATTAAATAGCTTACGGCTGGCGAGATCAAGACGAACTTCCTCTCTGAGCCGGATAGTATCGCCCTCATGTATGATCATCACAGTAGCATCATGAAGTACGATGGATTCAAAGTATTTCAGCGGATCATCAAAATTGAACGGATCGAAATAACTATTGCTTTTAGTCAGCAACATTCGATAGGGTTCGCCGGGGATGAGGTAACATTCTACCACCGGCTGAGGTGTATAGTCGGGGAGATTTATGTCAATATCCTTGCTGAGATTGCACGAGGAAAGAATAATCGTCGCCAGAAAAATATATATGATGTATCGCATGCTTAGAAATTAAAATTGTAAGTGATAGAAGGCAGAATTGGAAATAGAGAAACCTGCTTTGCAGTAATTTTTTTAGGCAGCTGGATCGGAATTCCATTTTGGGTCTGGTCTTCAAATTCTGTCTCGAGCAGAATAAAAAATGGATTCCTGCGATCATATACATTGTAGATGCTTAGAGTCCAATTTGATTTGCCCCAGCGCGGAAACATATTGTATACGACACTCAGATCACCCCGATGATAGGCAGGTAGTCGAAAGCTGTTTCGATCACCATAGATAGAGGTCACGGGTGAAACTTCACCGCCCTGTATATCCTGGAAGAATGTCCTCCCGGAAGGCAACCAGGCGAGGTCACCTGAGCCATACACCCAGGTAGCTGAGATAGTCCAGCGCTTGCTGAGTTGGTAAGAAGCGACGACCTTGAGGTCATGCCTGCGGTCATACTTGGGTGAGAAATAGCGTCCGCCCATGATATCCGGAAAGTCCCCACGCTGCACCTTCGCAAGTGTATAGGCAACCCAGCCCGTCAGTTTGCCGGTCAATTTTTCGACGGAAACTTCTGCGCCATAGGCGTATCCACGGCCGAATTCAAATTCATTATCCAAATCTTCATTCAGAAATAGGTTGGCATTGTCCCGGAAATCCACCTGATTGTTTAGCCATTTATAGTAATATTCATTAGTAAATACAAATCCCTCTCCAAATGAAAATACGTAGCCGGCAGAGATTTGATCAGATAACTCCGGATGAACTATAGTGGTGGAAGGGTACCAAACATCGGTGGGAAGTGACAGCGAAGAGTTGGACACTAGGTGCACGTATTGCTTCATACGCGCATAGCCGCCCTTGACGGAAAACTTCGAATTGAGTTGATAATTCAAAGCGAGCCGAGGTTCCAGACCATAGTCAAAAAACTTATTTTGCGCCCAGGCACTGACACGCAATCCTACATTGACCTTCAGGTCTTTGACCAATTCAAATTCATCACTGACATACACTGCGTACTCCATTGCCTCGCGATCAATACCCGAATTGAAAGAAATCGAATTGTCTGTCGAGCCGGCTTTAAGTCGACCCACGGTAAACTGATAATAGGTAGCTACCAGTCCGGCGCGAACCTGATGCTTATTGCTGAGGTGATAGCTAATGTCGGATTTTACCGAGTAATTCCTGATTTTAGATCCGAGCGAGAAATTAAACCCCGCCAGTTCATTCGAGATATTATAAAAATAATTGGAAAAGATAAGTGTCGTATTGGCAAATAAGCGGGGATTGAAGATGTGGTTCCACCGTGCTGTTCCGGTGGCATTTCCCCACTGGAAGCCCAACTTAAATGCCTCGTCACTAAAACTGAATACATCCTTTCCAAAGTAACCACTTAGGTAGAGGCGGTCATTTTCTGAAAGTCGGGTATTGACCTTTGCATTCAGGTCATAGAAGTTGTAGCCGGGGATCTTCTGAAAGCTGGTATCGCCTTTTTTTGAATTATTGATAGCGCCGGTGATGACATCTGCATAGGTGCGTCGGCCGGAAAGCACGAAGGAGGTCTTCTCATCACCTATGGGACCTTCAAGTGTAAGTCGAGAGGCGATGAGCCCGATACCACCCGAACCGGAAAATTTCTGATTATTTCCATCCTTGAGGCGTACGTCGATGACTGAGGAGAGGCGTCCGCCGTACTGTGCCGGGAAGCCACCCTTGTAGAGCTTCACATCTTGTATGGCGTCCGCATTGAAGGTGCTGAAGAAACCAAAGAGGTGATTGGCATTATACACAGTAGCTTCATCCAGTAGGATGAGGTTTTGCTCTCCTGCACCGCCACGTACATAGAGGCCGCTAGACCCTTCAGAACCCGAGGACACACCTGCCTTGAGCTGTAGTGTCTTGATGATATCTACCTCGCCAAAGATGGCGGGTAGTACCTTCGCTTGGCGTGCAGTAATGGCTTCTACGCTCATCTGGGTAGAGTTGAGTTTTTCCTTGACAGGATCAGCAGTGATGCTTATTTCATCCAGCAGCTCATTTGCCGGTGTGAGTGAGATATTGATTCGCTGATCTACGAGAGCCTGTGTACTGATGACTTCATTCACAAATCCGATACCGGAGGCGATGATCGTAACCGTGTCTGCGCGTGGCACTACCAGTGAATAGAAACCGTATTCATTGGTCACAGTGATGGCTTGGGTGGCGGGTGCTGTCACTCGCATGCCGATGAGTACTTCACCATTGGAAGCATCCAGAACGCGCCCATTGATGGTGACCTTCTGCTGTGCAGTGAGGCTGGCGCTGAAGAGTATAAATAATAGTAAGAGTAGTTGCTTGCTCAAAGTCGCTATTTAATGGTTTATATCGGAAAGGGGATCAAAAATAATCTTCCATGTAACGCCTGAAATTGAAAATAGATATTCATCATAAAAAATCAGACCAGCATACGCCATGAGGCTATAAGGCTATAAGGCCATGAGGCTATAAGGAGCAGATGAAGGATTTCTTACACGAACTCGCTGTCGAGCATGAGTTTGCTCGCAATACGGCTTTGTTCCTGGACTACGCCGGAAATGAGGCGAAACAGTATTTTTATATTCTTGATATCAGGATCAGGTGTGGTATGAAGTCCGGGAAATAGTTTTTTTATTTCACGGGGGTTGGCGGGCTCACTTGCAAAGATCCGCTGTATATTGTCAAATTGAGTTTGAATTATGGCGTCCTCATCTGTGATTATTAATTCTTCATAGATCCTCTTTCTGGCATACATAGACAGTGAAGCTAAGTAGGAAGTTAGCGTGTTGGTGGTAGAGACAAACTGGTGGATGTGCTGCAGGTTTTTCCTTTTATTGGCGGGGTCGGAGAGCATCCTTTGAAAATTGTCAGAGAGATTTGCCAGGCTTATGAGTGCATTTTTCCTAAATAATTTGAAAGTCAGATCGGGCGTATTGTTTTTAGTCCTAAGTAAGCTGATTATTTGTTCAAAGTATTCTCTATTGGCTATGAGTGCTTCCATGATGAGTGGTTTATTCTTGGTGTGCTCCCATACAGGCAGTATCAGAAAGGATACAAGAAAAGTGATGACACTTCCTATCAATGTATCCAACAGTCTATCCTTAAATAACAGCGTCGTATCTCCATAGCCGATGAAATGAAACCCGATAAAAAGGTAGATGGTCATAAAGAATACGGCCACCAGATATTTATTTTTCAGGAACGTATAGCAGAGCACGAAGGCAAGGATGAAGAGCACGAAAAGAGCAGTATTGGAAGGTACGAGATACAAAATCATAAAGCTGGTCAGGCCGCCGAGGATAGTACCGTAGATCCGCAGTTTGTTTCTTGACTTGGTGATGCCATACGCAGGCCTCATGATGGCGATGATGGTGATAAGAACCCAATAGGGGTGACCCAGTACACCGAGCGCCAGCGTGGTGAGGTACCCGATGAGCAGCGCAATAGTTAGCCTAACCGCATGACGGAAATGCTGTGACTTCAGTGAGAGATTGTACTTCAATATACGGAAATTGAAGCGTTCCTGATGAGGTATAAATTTTTGTAGATCCAGCTCATCGATGAGGCTGGAAGCCAATTTTTTGTCTCGGTTGTAGATGTAATAGATCTTATCCAGACTATCGCCGATGCTCATAAAATTCTCCACCAGATAATCCAGGATCAAGTGATCGCCTAGTGAACTCTCTTTTACCTTTGTGGTGAGCATTGCATTAAATTCAGACTTAATTTTTTCCAGCAGCATATTGTATTCACTGACTGCTGTAGCTTGCTGGCCGGCTTGCAGTGCCAGTCCGATATGAAATAATTCCTCACCTACGCTATAGACAAACTGTTGCATAGCCTCAATGACGCTATGACCCGCATAGTCCTTGTATAATTTTTCATAGTCTTGTTGGGAAGTGAGCAATTTTTCAAACAGATCTACATTTTCCAAAAAAAGCTGCATCAGTTGTCGGCTGGATACTGTTGATTCATTGACTATACGACGCGTCTCAAAGAGAATCTCACGCAGTCCTTCATGCTGGTTTTTGATTTGGATTTGCACTGGTAGCAGATCGTCAAATATTTTGTTGAAATCGGGTCTTCGGCCGTACAGTACCGCTTTCATCTTGACATAGGTGCCCAGTTCTATAAAGCTCTCGCCCAGCATTTGCTTCGGCAGCTTATATGGCTGAAGTGAAGAGAAAAGGGTGAATAGCAGTATATACCAGAGGCCACCGGCGGTGAGCACCAGCGGTGCAAAGTAAAAACTATGTACATTATAATGGCCATTGATAAAGATAGCGAAGACTATGAGCGAGAGAGCCCCCAGTGCAGCCATGCGAGTACCATAGACACCTATGAGCGAGTAAAACATGCCGAAGAAAATGATCTCCAGTATCACCAGCCACGGATAGGTATAAGTGAGATTGATGGTAAGTGTCACGAGGAAAAAGCTTACTAAGCCGAGTAGGAGCGTGTTGCGCCGTCTGAAGAACGGACCCGGCTGGTCGATAATACCGAGGAAGGAAACGCCCAGTGGAAAGGCAAAATATTCTCTCAGCAGACCAAAATAGGAGAGCAATACACAGGGGACGATGACCGCCACAGCCAATCGCACCGCAGCATAGATATACTGTCCGGTGAGTAATTTTCTGGCTTCAGAAGTGTAGTCCATGCGTCAAAGGTAGCTGAAATAAGGCAGGTGTCATTCTAAAAATCGCGACCTCATAGCCGGTGTTGGCACCATACATTCGCTGCTTTTTCCGAAGAAGTGATATCTGTATTTGGCTATCAGTTCATATACTCTATTTCTAAATGAGCGTGGGAAAATCTTCAATATGCGAAATGCCGACCACAGACCGGGCAGTTGCTGTGCTATGGCGATCACTGCGTCTGATTTGGTCAGCAGTCCATGAGGTGTGAGTAGCATGATCGAATCAATCCCTACGGTATCAATATCCTGCTCTTGTAGTAGTTTTCTTCCGATGTCCGATTGCAATGGAACGAACTTAAAGACTCCCTCTTTATCTCGCTTCAGGATAAATTTGACCCAGGCATTGCAAAAGTTGCAGACGCCATCAAACAGTATTATGGGATGCGGATGTGTCATTCTAGTATCTCACAACAAACGATAGAGAAAAAGGTGCATCAGTCAATTATTTTCTGATGGCATAGATGAGCTCATCGAGTAGTTCACCATTCTTGATGATGTTCCGTTCGATCTTTGCCTCCAGTGTAAATCCAGCTTTTTCCAGTACTCTCGCAGAGGCTCCATTATTTCCGAAGGGTCGGGCATAGATACGAGTCACGTCAAAGTGTTTAAAGCCATACTCCACCACCTCATGGATGATCCCGGTCATGATGCCCCTGCCCCAATAGTCTTCACTCAGCCAGTATCCCAGCTCAGCATTCAGCCGCATGATATCTGACTGTGGGTGAATTCCGATGGAGCCCACCGCCTCACCGCCCACCTCGATGGCAAATCGCTGTAGCGGATCAGCGCTCATTGAGTCGGTGATAAATTGTCGCGCGTGTACTTCAGTATAGGGAAATGGAAAAGCATCGGTCAGAAACCGTGACACCTTGATATTATTGGCATGGTGGACGAGTGAAGCTATATCTTCCTCTCGCCAGGGACGGAGGATAGATTCCGGAGTGCGGTTATCTGCCATAGTCAATCTAATTTTTTAATTTCATCCACCCGATATTTTACAATGCGCACGATCAGTTCAGTGGGTAGTTGTCTGTCTATCGGAAACTGGACGGATCCCTTGCCTTGTTTGTATAGAGATAACTCATCTTTAAAAGCATTGTGTCCAGTGGGAGTTGCATATAGCCCGATGTGCTTCTTATAGCCGGCGAAATAAACCACCGGCTTATCATAAAGGAAATATCCAGGCATACCGTACGACATCCGTTCAACGGCTTGTGGCGCATTGTCCCTAATAATGCTCCTTATTTGGCTTAGCCGGTCTTGCACCTCAGCGGGAAAGGTTGTAAAGTAGGCATCAATCTGATTCATAATAAATGGATGTGATATTTCAGATAATAAATATAGGGAAATGAGCTGGAAAGTGGGCGAATGAAGAGTGAGTCTGCAAACATACCAACATTCTTCCCTAGATATAAGATCGCGAATTGTAATGGTAGTTGATATAAGAGAATGGACCAAAGTAAGGTAGGAATCTACATTAAATCTGATTTTCTCAGACTAAGCTAACGGTGTACATTTTCAAGATTTTTAAATGTACTGCAATCAGATATATCCTGCACCATACGACCGAAATAGCCAATCGCCTTATTCATTGCAACTTGGAAGTTATACCTGAATGGTACCACATTGCTGATTGACATTACCTGCGGTTTGTTTATACTCAGAAATAATTTTTTGATTGCGAGTCCAAAATTTAACTAAAAATAAGAGTTATTAGAATTATATATATTTTGTATAATGTTAATTTCACAAGATTAAATATCAATAATAAAATATTTAAGTTATAATGCATTGTTTTAAAGTGCAAATCCAAAATATAAGTTTAGTTAACGATATCTTAATGTCATTTCTTTCTTTCTTTCTTTCTTTCTCTCTTTCTTTCTCTCTTTCTAAATCTTAATTTCTGCAGGATTTCGAATAGTTGGTGCGAAAGTAACTTGAAATGAGTAGCATTATTTTTGTTTTAGACTTTTGTTATGAAAAAATTATTTGTTTTATATATTTTATTGTCACTCACTTTACATAGTTGTGTTAAGGATGAGAGATTAAGTCCGCAAAAACCAAAAACTATTTCCTCTCAATACTTGACGTCATTAAACACTGTTATAGATGACAGTTTAAAATTATATACTAGAGACTTTTATTTGGCCCTAAATTATGCTGATAATATCACCGGAGATGCATTTAATCATTATGAGAATCAGGCAATAATAACCCATCAAGATTCAGGTATACTATATTCCGAATTCATGGAAAATAATATATCAAACTTTTTTGAACTAGAGATATCTTTATCGAAACTAAATAATTATATTAGTAGAACTTATAATTCTTCTACAATTCAAGAGCTAACTGAAGTTTTAACAAATTCCATGTTGGCAAATGAAGATGATTCACTATTAATATGAGCAGATCCTTGTGCAGACTATAAGAAGTGTATTAGTAATGCGAAAGAACATATTATGATTGGAGCAGCAAAAGACTTAACATTGGTCGCACTTGTATCGGGTGGAAATCCTTGGGTAGTATTGGGAGGCTTTATTGTAGTGACTGGTGCATCAATAATTTCTTATGGATCAGATAAAACTGCTTGCTGTACTTCTGATGCAGCTCAACATAGTTATTGTAAATAAATTAATAAAATAAAATATATGAATACCAAGGACCTCAAACCTGCTACCTACAGAACAATTATAATAGGAATGCTGGTAATTTATTTTCTATTAGAGTTTACTCAAATTTTTCCTACACTTTCAAATTGGCTATATATGGCCTATTTGCCGGTATTGTTCATAATGATTTATAGAATCAAACAAATTGAAAATAGAAGTCTAAGCGATACATATCCAGCTTGGATATTTATAGGTGCATTGACTTGCTTTTTGTTTGTGGTATGGTATGTATTCTATCTCAAAATTAGCTCCGTATTCCAGCTTTAGCTTGCGCAGTTGTGGT
>DAOLZQ010000082.1:0-11502 GCA_035426385.1 Saprospiraceae bacterium | reverse complement strand
TGGATAAGAAATGAAAGAATTTTACTCTCTCCGGCTCTACTCACTCCCAACCTAACTCTTAGAAGAGAAGGGAGCTTGAAAATTTCAATGAGTGAACAACTTTCTATAAAAATGAAGCAGCTATTTCCTTCACTCTTTATTGAACTGTAGTGCACCACTCTGATCATTGATTGGGTACCAGACACTCATGAAATGCTTTGTCGGATTTTTAAATGCAGGTAATGATTTCAACTAACATAAATCACTCTAGGAATGCCTTATCAGTAGCAAGAGTGAGTTAGGAAGAAAGTTGAATCCCGTAGGGATGACAACTCTCAAAGTTTATTTCCAAGACATTGTGGACTTCCTTATTTTTATAAACAGTCTAAAAAAAATCAAAATATACATTACAAATAATTGTAATATTGTAATTCATTCTTAGAGTAATGCAAAAGATAAAATTAGCTATCCTGTCAGGCGGTGATTCAGCCGAAAGAGGCATCTCCGAGTTGAGCGCCGGAACAGTCTTCGAGCACACCGATCGCTCCAAATATGACGCTCGTCTGATAGACTTAGATGGTATGCACTGGAGTGATCTGGAGACGGGAACCCCGGTAGATAAAAATAATTTTTCAATTATTATTGATGGAGCCCAGTGGCGACCTGAGGTGATTTTCTGTGCCATTCACGGTTCGCCAATGGAGAATGGCTTACTGCAGGGATATTTCGATGTATTGGAGATACCATATACCTGTTGCGATGGATTTGTCTCCGCACTGACCATGAATAAATACCTGACCAAGCAAGTCTTACGTCCGGCCGGAATTCCACTGGCACATGAATTTTTCCTGAGAGTAGACACACCCATCACAGATGACCTGATCGACCACATCGCCGCAGATATCAAACTACCCATGTTTATCAAGCCAAATAAAAATGGTTCCAGCTTCGGCGTGACCAAGGTTAAGGCTCACGAGCAGATTAGGCTGGCTATACAAGAAGCATTCAGATATGATACTGAAATCCTATGTGAAACCTACCTGCCCGGTAGGGAATTTGGCAATGGAGTATTCGAGAGCAATGGTGAGATGGTGGTGCTGCCGGTAACTGAAATCATACCCAAAACAGAGTTTTTTACTTACGAAGCGAAGTATGAAGGACTGTCGGAAGAGATAACACCTGCTGAAATTTCTGACACCCTAAGAGAAAAAGTACAGGAATATACCGGCCGCATATACCGATTACTGGATATTAAGGGATTTGCTAGAGTAGATTACATTCTTGTGGAGGATGAATTTTATTTATTGGAGGTAAATACAGTACCGGGCCTTTCGCCGGCGAGTATTATTCCTCAGCAAGCGATAGCGCAGGGCTATACTTTGACATCATTTTTTGACCTGATTATCAGCGAAGCCATCCGCGAAAATAAACCGTCGATTTAGGGGTTATGCCAGATTAACTAATAGCTTGTCTGATTTCATCTGTGGGATGAACCTTCGGCAGTTGAATGGTGAAGGTAGTGCCTTTACCCGGAGTTGTCTTCTTGATAAATATCTTACCACCGTGATAAGTATCTACTATCCTACGTGCCAGGGAAAGGCCGAGTCCCCACCCCCTTGCTTTGGTAGTAAAGCCGGGATTAAATGCATTCTTGGCTTGCTTTGATGTCATACCCTTGCCCGTATCACACAGATCGATAAATACGTGTCTGTCGTCAGTATAGACTTCCGCAGAAATAGAGCCATTGCCTTCCATTGCATCAAGTGAATTGCGTATTAGATTTTCAAGTACCCATTCAAATAAATGCCGGTTGACATTGACAAAAGCAGCCGCATTTTCTTCGAATACCGGAAAGTGATATTGCACCTTTCGCGGCGAGCGCTTACTCATGTAATTCCTAATGGTCTCCAGCACAGTATAGATGTTGACCGGGGCGAGTATAGGTACAGAACCGATCTTGGAGAAGCGATCCACCACCAGTTCCAGCTTACTCACGTCATTTTCCAGTTCGTCAATGATCTCATTTTCCTTTTCTTTGCCCTGTGTAATATCGCGAAGGTGATGAAGCCAGGCTAGAATTGCACTTATGGGAGTGCCCAACTGATGCGCAGTTTCCTTTGCCATACCGACCCACAGCCGATTTTGCTCATTCTTCCGAGCAGAGGATAGCCCGAGGTACCCAATCCCAATAAATACAGCAATCAATAAAATCTGGACGTAGGGAAAAAAAGTGAGCAGACTATATAGCAATGAATTCTTATAATAGATCTTTTGCTTCAGATAGGGCACCTCGATGGGCTTGTAACCACCATTCTTGATCAGAATCAACTGCCTGCGTATGTAAGCGGTATCTTTTTCAAATTCTACCCTGAAATTATTTGAATTGATGATATTGTCCTGCTCATCAGTGAGAATAGTGGGGATCTTAAAATCCATAGTAAGTTGGCTCGATAAGGTGATATCGGCATTCATATTCCTTGGATTAGCCAGCTCTTCAAGTGCTTTTACATACAGCTCTACACTCTTCTGTTCGCCTTCCTTCAGCTTTCGAGCGAGGAACGTAGTATAGACGACAGAGATCACCAGTGCGAAAAGACCGATGATAGCCAGATAAGTTCTGTAGTGAGTTCTGAAATTGAATATATCCCTCAAACTAAAGATTATACAACGAAAATAGAAAGTATTCAGGTATATGCAGTGCGCATTTGGCTACTGAGCGATTTTATATCAAAAACTAACCTGATTTATTCTGAAAATGCTGCAGTAATTGAGTCCATTTCCCTACCAATTCAATCCGTATAAATCCTCTTCTTCGCAAGAAGGTGAGATAATCTTGCCTGCTCACAGGAATAGCACCCATTCGCTCCACATGCTCAGAATGCAATTGACAGTCTACAATTCGGATACCCAAATAGTTGAAAAATGAACACGCTTTGATCAGCGCATACTTGCTGCCATTGGAGATGCGTGTAAACATACTCTCGCCTACGAATACATCGCCCATATTTACACCATAAAAGCCGGCAACTATCTTTCCATCCTCCCATACTTCGAAACTATGAGCGTGTCCGCGATCAAATAACTCTCCGTAAGCCGATCTAATTCTGTCCTCGATCCAGGTCTCCGACCGAGTGCCACTTCCCGCTCCCGAACAGCCATCCAGTACTGCCTCAAAGTGTGTATCTACGCGAAGCTCCAGACGAGAACCATTGAGGAGACTGCGCATAGATTTGTGAATATTGATGTCTTCAGGTATGATAATCCATCGTGGATCAGGCGCCCACCAAACTATGGGCTCTCCCGGATTATTCCAGGGAAATATTCCAAATCGATAGGCTAATAAAATATCGTCAGCACATAGTGCTTCACTTATTGCTAATAGGCCATTATCGCCTGCTACACCGGGATGCGGAAAAATGCCATGTCCGGCATTGAAGAATAGTTCGGGAGAAGGGTCAGGCAATGACTGCAGACAATCCTCTGTCTATAAGCGCTTCTTTATACGGATGCAGTGTATCGTAAGGACCTACTTTCACTGCAGCCTTGCCGGTATAGTGAATGATGTAGGCAAGCTGTTCTGACTGTTCCACTGAATGCTTTAGAATATCGGTAAAGCAAGTGATGACCCAATCAAAAGTAATGGAATCATCATTATATACGATCAGTTCAGATATGTCAGTAGTCGTGCTCTCCTGTAATAGTACATCCTCTTCAAAATCATAAGCTGAATTACTTTGACCAAACATATAAATGGGGTTTTTAGATAGTTGTAATAGAATTTTTGATCGCTTCGGCGTCGGGCAACTGTGATGCATCCTCCAGGACCTCCTGATGAACGAGTATGCCGGCAGGGTCAATGACAAATGCAGAACGCTTAGAAACTCCCTTCATGCCAATCATAAAGGAATCGTAGAGACAGCCATAGTCCGCAGATACTTCTTTATTGAAATCACTTAACAGGGTTATATCAAGCTTAAGTTCTTCTTTATATTTAGCTAATGTGGCCCAAGAATCAACGCTGATGCCCACTACAGTAGCTTTCATATCAGTATAAACACTAAAGTCATCATTCATGCTGCACAACTGCTTAGTACAAGTGCCGGTAAAGGCCAATGGAAAAAACACAAGCACTACATAATGACCACGATGGTCGTGGAGATGGAATGGCTGCTTGGCGCTATCATAAAGGGTAAAATCAGGAGCTTCATTACCAATGGAAAGTTTCATGTCGATGTTTAAATTTAGTACAAAGTAAAGCAATATATTAAAGACACAGCCAAAAAAAATTCATTTCTTTGTCTATGTCTACTGCTCCTGATAACACTCGGCAAGCCTTTTGGTTTCTGCACATCGCTGTCCTGGCCTATGGGTTTACAGCTATATTGGGCGCACTACTTCATATAGATGCCATCTCATTAGTTTGGTGGAGATTGTTACTCACACTGGGTGCACTGCTCGTTATGTTTAATCCCGGAAAGGGATTATTTGCGCTATCCGGTTCATTACTATATCGGCTGATATTGTCCGGACTGACTATTACAGCACACTGGATATGCTTCTATGGATCCATCAAACTGGCCAATGCTTCTATAGCTGTCGTAATGCTGGCTACTATGCCACTATTTACTGCTATAATGTACCCGCTATTTACCAGAGGTAGGGTAGATTGGTTACAGATTGGAATTGGGTTACTGGTCATACCCGGTATGGCTATGATCTTTAATGTCACCGACTTATCTATGCGCGCAGGGATATGGATGGGGTTGGTGGCTGCCTTTTTGTCCTCATTTTTCACTGTGCAGAGCAAGTCATTATTGGATGTAACTCCACTTCGTTCACTGGTATTTATTCAACTGACCAGCGGATTTGTGTTTTTGACTATAGGGATGCCACTGTTTGTGAAACTGGGCTTTGTAACACAATTCATGCCCATAGGAATCGACTGGCTCTGGCTTTTCATTCTCTCTGTCGTGTGTACCGTCATGGCATTTATATTTACTGCACGTGCGCTACGTGTATTGAACCCATTCACTGTCAATCTGACCATTAATCTAGAGCCATTGTATGGAGTGGTGCTGGCTATTCTGATTTTAAAAGAAAACAAACAACTTGATTTTCTCTTCTATATTGGCATGCTGGTCATATTGACTGCTGTATTTCTCTATCCTATCATTTCAAACAGAAGAATGAAAATATGAATATCTCACAAGAACTAATCGAACATTACTGTGAAACTCATACCTCGAGGATAAATCCACTGCTGGCGGAACTTATCGAATATACTGAGAGCAACCACACCGGTGCAGGAATGCTTACGGGTGCCTTTCAGGGCATATTTCTATCTATGCTCAGCCGGACCATTCAGCCTAAGAATATTCTTGAGATAGGCACATATACGGGATTCTCTGCACTATGCATGACAGAGGGATTGCAAGCTGAGGGAAGATTATATACCTTTGAAATAGATCCAAAACTGAAAGCCACTCACGACCAATTTATCCGCAATCATCCGAAAGGATCTCAAATAGAAATCATCTATGGGGATGCAAATGTTCTCCTTCCAGAAATGGATATTATTTTCGACCTCGTCTATATAGATGGTACAAAAAAAGATTACGCATTTCTATTAGAAACTGCATTGGAAAAGCTCTCACCACATGGCAGCATACTGGTGGATAATGTACTATGGAAAGGTAAGGTATTATCTACTGAAGAGATTCAAAAGGACAAGAACACAGCTATTCTGGCTCTATTCAATAGCAGTGTCGCTGCAGATCCTCGATTTACGAAAATTATGCTACCCATACGCGATGGCTTATACTGGATCATGAAAAACTGACATGAAACTTATTGTCCGGAAAAATATAGACACATCACGTTGGAATAATCTGGTGCAGACCTGCCTTCAAGGACTTCCATATGCATATACCCACTTTCTGGATTTGGTGACGGATGGAAAATGGGAGGCGCTGATTGATGATGAAAATAATTGGGCAATGCCACTTCCTTATAATCGGAAATTAATTGGATTAAAACAATATTATCAACCTTTTTTTTGCCAGCAACTGGGTATCATTGGCAAGACAATGCCCACACGTGAACAACAGAGTGAGATATTAAAAATACTTCGCCGAAGATCAGTCCGTGCTTATGTACAACTGAATGAAAATAATTCAGGGCTGTATCTTCTGACTACGGAGACAAAAACCAACCTCGTACTGCCACTACAAGATAATTATGAAGTCTTATCGCAATCATACAATGATAATCTCAGGCGCAAGTTGAAAAAAATACCTACTGAGCTGCATATTGAATATTCGTCAGATATGGATCTATTTGCTCAATTATATTTTACACACACAATGGGCAAAGTCGATGAAAAAATTAGTTTAAAAAATATAAAGTCATTTCTCCATGGGATGATGGAAAATAAATGGGGTGAAATCATACTTTGCAAGCATGAAAATAAAGCCATCTGTGGTGGACTCTTTTATTTAAAGACCAATTGTCGGCTGATTACAATTATGCCATTTACCAATGAGGAATATGGAAAATTGCCTGTGCAGCCACTGATTCTCGATCACATAATTAGAACTTACGCTAATACACCCTTCTTGCTGGACTTCGAAGGTTCTTCACTGCCCGGCGTAGCTCAATTTTATAAATCCTTCGGAGCGATCGAGCGCAATTTTCCCTCCCTCAAATTTTAATTCTAAAAACGATTTATTTAGACAACAATTTCTTATACTCAGCAGCATCACCTAATAATTTAATTGCCTCTTTTACCTCTTCATCGTTCTGTATTCCATTTATGATTTTTCCTTTTTGGAAATAATATCTGGTGACGATATCCTTGGCGATCAGTTTATTCAGTTCGTCCTTATGATTGAGCAGAATAGTTCGCTTTTCTGACTTTAATTCTGACCGCATGGTATTGATATTATCCTTAATGGTCTTGTAATACTCATCTTCTTTCGAATTTTTCTCCAGTTCATTTAGATTACTCTCAGTCTTAGTGACGAAGGGATAAGCGGCAGACTCCACATACTTGATGAAATCATCGAAGTCACTAAATGTAAATGACTTTGGCTCGGCAATTGTCTGGTGCTTGAGCGCATATTGAGTGCCGTATTTAAATATCACAAAGCTGTCCATGAGAGATCTGATAGCAGTCTCACCACTGTGTAGATCAATTTTGATATCCGGAGTGACTCCACCACCATCCAGTACAGTCCGTCCGCCATTAGTCTTAAATTTATTTCTTTGCACATCGGGTATATCCACCGGCTCACCGTTTTTATATGAGACACTCTGGATGCAGCGCCCACTGGGGATATAGTATTTTGAGGTAGTCAGTTTGATCATCGAGTTGTAGCCGGTCTCCTTGGTGTTTTGTACGAGGCCCTTTCCGTAAGACCGCTGACCTATGAGTACTCCCCTATCCAGATCCTGGAGAGCACCACTTACGATCTCTGAGGCAGAGGCTGAAAATTTATTGATCAGAACCACGAGTGGGATTTTTTCATCGGTGGGTGTGTTGGTGGTCTTGAAACTGCGATCCCATTCCTTCACCTTTCCACGTGTGCTGACGATATCCAGGCCCTTGGGCACGAAGACATTGGTTACATTCACCGCTTCATTAAGAAGCCCTCCTCCATTATCTCTCAGATCCAGGATGACTCCCTTCATACCGGGATTTTTATCCTTCATTTCTTTGAGTGCATTAGCAACATTTCTACCCGCATCCTTAGTAAATGTGATGAGAGAAATATAGCCGATCTCTGGTGTAATCATACCCGAATAGGGGGTGTTGGATAGTTTTATCTCACCACGAGAGATGGTAAAATCCTTCGTACCCGGTGTACCCGGCCGCTCAATGGTAAGCACTACCTTAGTGCCCGGAACGCCTCTCAGATAGAGACTCATGTCTTCACCCTTTTTGCCCTCCATGCTCTTGCCGTCGATAGCCCTAATCACATCGCCAGCCTTCAGTCCGGCCTCCTGTGCGGGGCATTCATCATATAGCTCCATGACGGTGATGTCCTTTCCCACGGTGCGTATGACTGCTCCTATACCTTCATACTTACCATCGGTCATATATTTCCAATATTCTATCTGACTCTCACTCCAATATACAGTATAGGGATCCAGGCTATTCATCATGGCATCAATACCGGTCTTCATCAGTGTGGAAGGATCTATCTCATCCACATAATACGTGTTTAACTCGCGAAAGACCTTAGTATATATTTCAATATTCTTGACAATCTCAAATAACTTGTCATTACTGTACACCGCAGCACCCAGCCCCAGGAAGGAGGTGAACAATACGATAATACCAATTTTAATTTTCCTGTTCATAAGTTTCAAAGTAAAGCAATATATAACGTTAATACCATAGAAATATGTTACCATGTGACGTTTTGTACTCGACAAAATACTGCCGGCAAGCGTATATATCAGGTGACAACAAAAACTCCCGATGAACTAAAAGGTTTTTATTTATATTAATAAAACATCAAAATACAAATATATGAGTACCATCCGACGTCTCTCTCTTTTATTTCTGGCTTTGACCACATTGAGTATTTCCACCTTGCAAGCTCAATATTTCGGCCGGAATAAACCACGGTATAATGATATAAAGTTTGAAGTGGAAAAAACACCTCGCTTTGACATTTACAATTATCTAAAGAATAAAGATAAAATCTACCAGTTTGCCACCTGGGCTGAGGAGTGGGCGTCACAACATGCGGATGTACTGAAAAATAATCTTGCTCCCAATAATCCCATATTGCTTTACAACAATCAGGCCGACTTTCAGCAGACTAATGCTATCTCAGGCAATATTGGCGTGGGCACGGGGGGTGTGACAGAGGCATTAAAAAACAGAGTAATCATGCCGCTTGCGTTCTCAAATGAGCAAACTCACCATGTACTAGGACACGAGATGGTACATGCATTTCAGTACGATCTCATCCTGAGGGGAGATTCTACTTCAATCCAGAATCTGCAAAACCTGCCTTTATGGATGGTAGAAGGTATGGCAGAATATATGTCTAAAGGCAGCTACGATACTTACACAGCTATGTGGATGCGAGACGCAGTCCTCAACGATGATGTACCTACTTTCAGAAAACTGGATAATCCGGAATATTTCCCTTATCGATACGGACAGGCATTCTGGGCTTACATGGCAGGTAAATATGGTGATGAAGTGATAGAACCACTATTTAGAAATACAGCTTTATACGGATTTGAAGGTGCACTTACACTGATGTTTGGTAAGTCAGAAAAGGAAATGAGTGAAGAGTTCGTCATTGCGCTCAAAAAATATTATGCCCCTTACACTTCAGGTAAAAAACAAATCATTCCCGGTAAGGAAATAATCAATGATAAGAACGCAGGCAAGCTCAATGTGAGTCCAAATGTCAGTCCTGACGGAAAATACATGATATTTCTCTCAGAAAAGAGTGTCTTCTCTACAGATCTATATCTCGCTAGAACCAGTGACGGTAAAATTATCCGGAAACTGTCAAGCAGTAGTAAAGGCGGACATATCGAAGAGTTTAACTACATCGAATCAGCTGGTACCTGGAGTCCCAATAGTAAAGAATTTGCATATATCGTCTTTGCCGAGGGGCACAATGAATTACTGATCAAAAATGTAGATAAAGGCAGTTCACGCACCATAAAATTTAAAGATGTGCCCGCCCTATCTAATCCGGCATGGAGCCCCGACGGCAAGAGCATCGTGCTGGTGGGCATGGTGGATGGCCAAGTAGATATGTTTCAATACATCCTCGTAAAGGATGAACTAATCCGACTCACTAATGACCAGTTTTCAGAAATGCAACCTGCGTGGAGTGCTGATGGTAAGATGCTCACCTATGCTACCGATGAAAAGACCTTTACTCCCCAAAGAAAAAACCGCTGGACCTTCAATATTGCCACACGGGATATGACTACAGGAACACATGAAGTATATGACATCTTCACCGGCGCGGACAACCTTAATCCACAATATGACGATCGCGGGAATATCTACTTTCTCTCAGACAGAGATGGCTATCGCAACATATACCGCTATTCACCTACTTCTGATAGCTTAGTTCAACTAACTGAACTGACTACAGGCGTGACAGGTATCACGCCATACTCTCCGGCGCTATCAGTCTCTTACAAGCGAGATCGAATGGTGTATAGCTACTACAATGATCACGATTACAAAATCAAAAGCGTTCGCCCCGAAAGCTTGCCGATAAAAGTGGTAAATAAGAATGACGTTGATCAGCGTCCGGGTACTCTGCCTCATATGGAGGATAAAAGCAAGACACTGGTCAATAGTCGGATAGACCGTCTTAGCGAAGTATATGATGTCAAGTCAATGGCTTTTTCAGAAGAACCCTATAAAGCCAAAATCAAACTGGACATGATCACAGGTGGTACTGGTATAGGGGTAGGAACCAATCAGGGTTATGGTACACGTACCGGTCTGGCCGGTGGTATAGCTATATTGCTCAGTGATATGCTGGGTGAGCACCAGATATTTTCCAATCTCGCAGTCAATGGACAGATCTATGATTTCGGTGGCCAGGTATTTTATCTCAACAATACTAAGAGAATCTCCTGGGGGCTGGGCTTATCACACATACCCGCCGTCTATTCCGGTCTGAACGATATCACTCAGACCAATGTAATAGATCAAAATGGGCTGGTGTTCCCGGCACTAAAATATGATATAGATCTAGTGCGACGTTTCGAAGAGGGCATCAATGGAATAGTGCAGTACCCCTTCAATATCAGCCAGCGCGTAGAGCTGGGTCTGGGCTATAGCCGCTACCACTATCGCATCACTAGTCTACAGGAATTCTACTATTATGATCCAAATAATCCCTATGACCGAAATAATGGCTCTTTTCTCACTTCAAATGAGGTCAAGAAAGATGCGCCACCCGGGTTCAACCTATTCAATGCCAATACGGCTTATGTGGGTGACAATGCTCAGTGGGGTGTGGCGAGTCCTATGAATGGCTGGCGATATCGTGTTGGTGCTGAAAAATACTTTGGTTATTATGATTTCTGGACTACGCTGGTAGATGCCAGATATTATAAGTTCCTGCGTCCCATCAATGTAAGTGCAAGAATATATAATTACAATCGGTATAGTGGAGGTGGAAGCGCTGATGAGCTATATCCACTATTTGCTATTGACCCTACTTTGGTACGAGGCTTCCTGAGCTATTCTGAGCAAGACTTCCAGAACCTAATGGGTATCTCCTACGATCTGACATATGGGTCAAAGCTGGCTGCAGCCAACTTTGAAATTCGGTTGCCTTTCACCGGCCCTGAACGTCTTTCGCTGATAAAATCAAAGTTTATACTCACCGAATTAGCTTGGTTTTTCGATAGTGGCGTTGCCTTCAATGTGTTCGATCAGTTTAAGAATGATAACAAACTCAATCGTCCACCTATATTAATGTCCACCGGCGTCAGCTTAAGAGTCAATTTATTTGGAGCACT
>DAOLZQ010000081.1:0-11685 GCA_035426385.1 Saprospiraceae bacterium | reverse complement strand
CAGCACCATTTGAAAATATACGCTATTATGAACTTAGCTTCTCAAATAAAGGAGGCCTGGTCATGCCCATCATTATCGAATGGACATATGCCGATGGCTCTACTGAGATCACGCGTATACCTGCACAAATCTGGCGCTATAATGAGAAAAATGTGACCAAGACATTTGCCAAGACAAAAGAAGTAGTTTCCATCAAGCTGGATCCAATGCGTGAGACTGCGGATATCGATGAGAATAATAATAGCTGGGGAGTAATGCCGCAAGCGTCCAAGATCAAAGCTTTCAAGCGAAAGATGAAATCTGAGCCTACCACTGGCAATAAAAATCCAATGCAGGCCAGGAGAACCTGATAATGCAATCTGATGTTAGTGTGCTCCCGGAATAAACTTAAAAGTATTTCAGGCATTCAAATAGTCAACAGAGCAGAATCCTGGTTTCTGCGCTAAATTTTTATTGACGTGAGTTTGAATGTAAAGAGGAAGAATCCGCTAAAATCCGTAGCTGTGTTACTCCTGCCGTTTGCTCTATTGTTTGGGGTAATAGGTTGGATACGTAATGCGCTATATGATTATAATATCATCCGTTCTGCCCGGTTTTCACTGCCTACCATAGGTGTGGGTAATCTCGTAGTAGGCGGGACCGGGAAAACACCCCACATAGAATATCTCATCAGACTGCTAGAACCCTACATCAATGTAGCTACTCTCAGCCGAGGCTATGGCAGAAAGACGATAGGTTTCCTGCCTGTCACCACTCAATCCACTTCCGAACAAGTAGGTGATGAGCCTTTACTATTGAAGTATAAGTTTCCCCCTCTACCCGTATTTGTGGGAGAAAACAGAGCACTGGCCATTCCTGCTTTATTACAGAATAATCCCCAGGTACAAGTCGTATTAATGGATGATATCTTTCAGCACCGCTCAGTATCTCCTTATCTGAATATATTGCTTACTGAGTATGATCTGCCTTATTTCAATGATTTTCTACTGCCTGTAGGTGCTATGCGAGAGTCGCGGGAAGGCGCAGAGCGAGGTGATTGCATCATAGTGACCAAATGCCCCTCTACTTTGACAGCAGAGGAAGAAGCATATTATCGGGAGAAATTATCTCCTTTACCACATCAGGAAGTCTTTTTTTCCACTTTTGCTTACGGAACACCTTATCGTCTTTTCAATACTCAGGAAAGATTGGAACTGACTCCCGATATGGAAATTATTCTATTTTCCGGCATTGCCGGGACTGATTATCTGCTTACTTATTTAAAATCCAAGGTTTCTAAAATACACAGTTTAGAATACGGCGATCACCATTATTTTACCAATCAGGAGATCGGATCTTTGAAAGTTTCATTGGATCAATTGAAGGTAGACAAGAAGATAATTCTGACCACAGAAAAAGATGCTGTGAGACTTGCCCTGCACCGTCCATTTATTTTGGAACAAAATTTGCCTATTTATAATCTTCCGGCAGAAGTTCGCTTCATCGGAAGCAATAGCGATCAGTTCGATCACTATATAAAGAATAAAATGCTCAGTTATAAATCCTGATTAAGTAAGATAGAGATGAGTTAAATTTATTTAAGTTTGAAGGAATTTTAAATTAATGTCAGTACAGAAGAAAATAGATATAAAGAATAAGCGTGCTGCTTTTGAATTTTTCTTACTACAGAAATTTGAGGCGGGAATACAATTGCGCGGCACTGAGATCAAGGCAATTCGCGAAGGGATGGCCAATCTCGCAGACGCTTACTGCTTATTTCAGCAGGGCAGGTTGATCGTAAAGAGTTTATTTATTTCAGAGTACTCTCAGGGTTCGTACTATAATCACGAGGCTCGCAGAGATCGCATCTTGCTATTAAATAAAACAGAGTTAAAGAAGATAGAACGCAAGTTGACTGAGAAGGGTCACACCCTCATTCCCACTCGCTTATACATCACTGACAGAGGCTTCGCCAAATTAGAAGTTGCACTGGCAAGTGGAAAAAAGCTATATGATAAGCGGAATACAATAAAAGAAAAGGACAACCGACGGGAAGAAGAACGCCTAAAAAACTATAGATAATGGAGATATCACTCATTGTCCCGGTTTATAATGAATCAATGACTCTGCCAGAATTCTATCCCAGAGCCAAGAAGGTATTAGAGCAAATTTCACCGTCACACGAATTAATATTTATCAATGACGGAAGCAAAGATGATACCATAGATGAAATCAAAAAGCTGGCTGAAATTGATTCTAAGGTAAAATACATTAATCTCAGTCGCAACTTCGGCCATCAGATAGCCGTCAGCGCAGGCCTGGATAGCGCAAGTGGCAAGGCGGTGTGTATTATTGATGCTGATCTTCAGGATCCGCCCGAATTAATCCTCGAGATGTATGCCAAGATGCAGGAGGGATATGAAGTAGTCTATGCCCGCCGAAATTCAAGACAAGGTGAGACCTATTTTAAGAAATGGAGCGCAAAAACATTCTATAGGATATTGTCCAGGTTGACCACCATCGATATACCGGTGGACAGTGGTGATTTTCGGATCATGGATAAGAAAGTAGTGCGAGAATTGCGCCGTATGCCAGAGAAAAATAAATTTATCAGAGGCCAAGTGGCTTGGATTGGATTCAATCAGACTTCAGTACTATATGATCGGCAAGAGCGATTTGCAGGTATCACCGGATATAGTTTTAGGAAAATGTTGCGCTTGGCTATCGACGGTATTACCTCATTTTCAAATGCACCCTTAAAATTGGTAACTTACCTGGGCTTATTCATCAGCATTGTCGCTTTTATAATCTTTCTCTACGTCCTTTATTCAATATTTATTATTGAAGATTTTGTGCCGGGATGGGGTTCTATCATGATTAGTATTTTATTTATCGGTGGTATCCAGATGATTGCCATCGGGATTATAGGCGAATACCTCAGTCGCATCAATCAGAATATTCTTAACCGACCACTGTATGTGGTAAGGGAGCAAAACTTCTAATTGTGGAAAATAGAATTTGACTATTAGTATACCTTTTAAAATTATTGGACCACTTTGTTGTTCTAACATAAGACCTGAATTATCTCCGAATTTCATTCGGGACTATTCAAATTAAATCCCTTCGTGATGTTTTTGGTCAGTTGTCTCAAACAACTCAATCACTCAATCACTTAATCACTAACTTTTATCACTTCTTACCTACATATAGTTTCTGACATTTAGTACATACATAGGTCTTTCGCTTGACCTTCCCGGCAATGTAAATGTTTAGTGGCGTATGATGCACCGGGCATTCATCTTTTCCATAGATCTGCGCCTGCTTCTTTACACCACCGCCCGTTACAATTAAATGGTAAAATTCCTGACTATATTCCTGAGCCTCGGTAATTATTCTTTTCAAGTTTCGAATAGGTATATTTTTGACTATGCTTTCAGGCTGTATCTTGCTTCGGTATAAAGCTTCATTGCGAATGATATTACCTACACCTGCCAGGATGTGCTGATCCATCAGGACATCACCGATCATTTGGTCAGCAGCGTTTTCATGAATTAATTTATAAACTTGCTTTTCGTCAAATGCTTCGCTCATCACATCTATACGCCAGTCAAAATAATCTTCAGGCTTACCGCTATATCTTTTTATTCTGGAGACATAAAAATTGAGTTCATCGTGTGCGAAATGGAGTGAGAAACTGGGATTGACTTTTTTCGTTTCATTGATCAATAATCGCCCAAATAAACCCAAGTGCACAGTGACAAAAAAATCTGCAAATACGAAGATGAAATACTTGCCGTGAGAGCGAATATCTTTTAACTTAATATTCGACATACCCGACCTGTCCATCTCGGCATAGCCTCCTGCATCTATAAGTTTCTGGCCGATGAGGAAACTGCATTGCTCACTGGAATATAATATCGTAGGTCCTTCGGGCATGGATCAGGGCATTTTTAAAAACAATTATATTAAATAGAACAACAGGGTAGACAAAGGAGCCACCATTACTCTTTTAAAACTGAGCAATCGCATTATTGTTTCTTAATATTCGAATCTGATATCCCTATATATCACCTCCGACTCTATTTAAAAGCATCTGTAACTAGAGCCACTTGTTGACGATCGTGTACTTTTTTAAATCCGATAGCAGTAGCAGCACTTGCCGTGCGGCTGAGGTAAGTGAATTCTCCCGGTAGTACATCTCTCAGAAATGTCCGAGCTCCCATATTAGCCGGTTCTTCCTGAACCCAAACATAATTGACCTTACCGTATTTTCCCACTAAACCATTGATCGCTTCCTGTGGATAGGGATAAATCTGTTCCAACCTACAGAGAGCGACATCAGTGATTGAATTCGCACGACTGTATTCCAGTAGGTCGTAGTATATCTTACCTGAGCACAGCAATACTTTTCTCACCTTCCCTGCCTTCACCCGCACGTCATCAATGACTTCCTGAAAGCGAGTGCCGGAATCAAAATCAGCAAATGAGGAAATGCAGTCAGGATGTCTTAACAATGACTTTGGGGACATTATGACCAACGGCTTGCGGAAAGGTCTGGCCAACTGGCGTCGGAGTATATGGAAGAAATTGGCCGGTGTGCTGACATTGGCCACGGTGACATTGTGCTCTGCAGCCATACTCAGGATACGTTCAAGACGCGCACTACTATGCTCCGCTCCCTGACCTTCATAGCCATGTGGCAGCAGCATAACAAGCCCACTCATTCTACGCCATTTGCTCTCTGCGGAGAAGATAAACTGATCCATAATGGTCTGTGCGCCATTGGCAAAATCGCCAAATTGTGCTTCCCAAAGTACCAGAGCTGAAGGCCTTGCAAGTGAGTATCCATATTCAAATCCCAGTACTGCAAATTCTGAAAGCAATGAATTATATATCATAAAGCGACCTTGCTCTTCGGAT
Source organism: Saprospiraceae bacterium (assembly GCA_035426385.1). Lineage (GTDB taxonomy): Bacteria > Bacteroidota > Bacteroidia > Chitinophagales > Saprospiraceae > Parvibacillus. The sequence goes on along the minus strand of DAOLZQ010000081.1, from coordinate 6,786 downwards.
AGGCCACTGAGCCGATTGTATTCTTCAGCTGTCTCGACATCTACAAACACGGCATGCCGGTGAGAGAATGTACCTCGCTTTACGTCCTGCCCACTCATGCGTACGTCGCTGCCATCGAGTAGAATAGAACTATAGGCAGCCAATTCAGCCATTGCCCAGTCCATTTGATCTTTTTCGGCAAGTTCTTTTTTACCCTTGAGCAGTCTGGATATCTTACTTAGTGCATGAAAACTAGCCGGGTAACTATTGAGGTGATCATTAATGCTCACCAGTGTCTCTCTGGGGATTCCCGTCTCGGGTGAAGTGATAAAATCATTCGGGTCATTGGTAAATCTCAAGCTCTTCCACACTAATTCAGGTTCCTGATAGGTGTAAGGTAGTGGTGTCTGCTTGACCATATCCAGGCGGTCTTGTAGCAGAGACCAGAATCGCTTTTCCTTGAGGCGTGCTTCCTCCGACGTGATATCTCCACGCTCTTCCAGTCTTCGAAGATAGAGATCTCGGACATTGGGATGTTTTGAGATGATGTCATACATCTTCGGTTGGGTAAATTTTGGATCATCACCTTCATTATGCCCATGCCGTCGATAACATACCATGTCGATAAAGACGTCGTTATTGAACTTTTGCCTGTATTCAGCGGCCAGCTTAGCTAAGAAAATTACCGCTTCCGGATCATCTCCATTGACGTGAAATACCGGGGCTTTTACCAGATACGCAGCAGCTGTGCAATAAGTAGAAGAGCGCGCATCATCGAAGTCAGTGGTAAACCCAATCTGGTTGTTGATCACAAAGTGAATGGTACCTCCCGTGTAATATCCGTCTAGCTGACTGAACTGTATAGTCTCATACACCACTCCCTGGCCTGCTACCGCAGAGTCACCGTGGATGAGAATGGGTAGGATCCGATCATACTCACTCTCATACATTACATCGGCCTTAGCCCTGGCGAACCCTTCTACCACAGGATCGACAGCTTCCAAATGAGAAGGGTTGGGTGCTAATTTCAAATATACCTTCTTGCCTGAAGATGTGACTATTTGGCTGGAAAAACCCATGTGGTATTTTACGTCTCCGTCGCCAAAACTGAGGTTGGGTTCTGAAGTACCTTCGAATTCTGTAAAGATCTGCTCATAGGTCTTACCCAGAATATTTGCCAGAATATTTAAACGACCCCGATGGGCCATACCGATCACCACCTCTTCTACGCCTTCACCGGCGGCATAATTAATCATACTATCCAGCGCGGGTATAGTGGTCTCACCTCCTTCGAGAGAGAATCTCTTCTGACCGACATACTTAGTATGTAGGAATTCTTCAAACATCACGCCTTCATTGAGCTTAGATAAAATTCGCTTCTTCTCAGGCAATTCAATACCATAACCGGGTAATTGATCGCGGCCTTCTATTTTGCTGATGAGCCATTGGCGCTTCTCCCAGTTTTCAATATAGCCAAATTCGTAGCCGATATTGCCACAGTATATTTCTCTTAGCCGCTCAATAATAGCAGCCAGCGTTGCACCACTCAGACCGATCTCTGCTCCCGCCTCGAAGGTTTTTTGCATATCGCTCTCCTCCAGATTATAGTCAGTCAGGTCTAGATGAGGTGCCCGATCCTTTCTATCCCGGATGGGATTAGTAGTAGAGAGCAGATGGCCACGCAGACGAAAAGCCTGGATCAATTTGATGACGCCATTCTCTTTGGTATAGTTATTGGCGGAGGGGGTCTTTGGACTGCCATTGCCGGCAGCAGCATAGTCAAAGCCGGTAAAGAAAGCTTTCCAGTCTGCAGGTACAGATTCAGGATCTGTGATAAATTGGTTATACAATGACTCTATATAGGAGGAATGAGCATTGGCCAAAAATGAAAAATCACTCATAGAAATAATTATTTATATCGCGGCACTATAACGTCAAACGCGGATGCAAAGATCCGAAATTAATGCTAATTAAACGACTAAATCGTAACCTTACAGGTTATCCGCAAAGTGAAGGGAACGCAATTAAATAGTTGATTTAAAGCTATTTAGCCAAATTTTTATACTCCTTTCTCGCCCTACTCAAGGTTTCTATTTTAATACTGGCAAAAGACGCAATATCCTTCATCTTAAACTTATCAAAAATACCCGGAAATTCATTCATCAAAAAGATGATTTTCTCCTTACTATTCAAATATAATAGCGCTTTATTTTTATTTTGATTTTGTAGCATAAATACAAGTACCTGTCTGGTAAAGCGCTCCATGTCACTCTTATACACTGAATTAATAATCTTTTGATAATTGTCTTTTCTTATAATAAGAAATCTACATTTCTCACATGTAGTAGCAGATATCTCTGAGGGTTCATTGATAAAAAATGAATTAACAGAAGAGAACAAATTGCCTTCATCCAGTAAGTGGACTACTTGGCGATTACCTTGTATGAGTACATGCTGCTTGACAGTTCCACTGATGAGAAAGAAAAGCAAGTCACACATCTCTCCTTCTTTGATAATATTTTCATTTTTAGGTATGACTTTATATTCTACATTATTGACTATTAATGGGATCAGCTCATCCGATATGACAAATCCAAAATACTTATATAAATTAGCTAACTGCTGAATACCAAATTCTCTCCAAACGATATCTGACTTTCCACCGCAGGTCTCATCACTATATCGGATGTTGTAATAATTCATATTTTCTTTCTTGAAGTGCTTTTTCTCAACCGACTGAGGGTCTCAGGCCGCATCCCTATAAATGATGCAATATTTTTTAGTGAGAATTGATCGAAAATGATGTTGTAATATTTATTCAGAAGATTAAATTTCTCTTCATTGCTCAGAAAGACCAAATTTGCTAAGTGGCTTTGATTTTTTAACGCTCTACTAATTAAGGTAGTGCAGAATTGACTGATTTGATCTTTGTATTCAGAATCGGTAAGAATCAGTGTATCCTTTTTATGTAGTACTAAAAAGTGACATTTCTCGCAAGTCTCTGAACTGATTTCAGAAAAAGAATTTGAAACACAGGCATTCATCGAGAGTATAATATTGCCAGGAGTCATTAAATTAGTGATTTGCCTTCGGTCACCTTTGAGAGTAAACTCTAAGACCGTTCCCTTCAGGAGAAAGTATGCTTTATCACAATGCTGGCCCATGGTGATAAATTGAGTGTTTTTAGGAATAACTTCATAAGTCACCATCTCGCTCAGTATTCTGACCATTTCCGGTTTTGCGATAAAGCCAAGAGAGTGGTACAACAATCTCAACTGCCTGATACCAAAGGCCTTGTAAGAATTGGGGGCGCGGCCTCTGAAAGTTTCTGTGCTATATGGCTGATAAAAAAGATTCATAAAAAATCACTTGAAAGATCTAAACTAGGAGCTACTAAAATTGCCAAAATTTTGATAAAAGTCAATAAAAACCCCTTTTCCTAACAATCATTTGACTGATATAGTAGTATTTATACGGTGAAAATAGATATTTGTCACACTTAAAAGGTTATTAGGTAACTACAATCTTTAAGTAAATCCGGTTGAGAGAGCTAAGTGAGAATTAGTTTAGAACTTAAAGTCCACAAAATTGGTCAAATTCTTACCCTCCACGAAATTTATTAAGCAAAATTTTATCCTTTTAAGAGATAGTTTTTTACTTTGAATCATTTAGTTCTGCTCAATTTAGATTGCCCATTACCTACCCAACAACATAGTGTACTTTCTGTCTTATTTGTATGCAGAGTATAAGTTTAGTTCACTGACTATTCAATTCTTAGCTCAAATACAGTAATCTGACTTAACTTTGATTGAATCAAATATAGCATTTTAGAGTGGAGGTTGATCAAAAAGCACTAGAAATCAATCTGACATCAGACATCTATGGCACTTTTGCCGAGATAGGTGCAGGGCAAGAGACAGCAAGACATTTTTTTCAGGCAGGTGGATCTGCAGGCACCATTGCGAAGACGATGTCTGCCTATGATAAGACCTATTCTGACGAGATCTATGGTGCAGAACCCTCCGGCCGATACGTCGGCGAGCAGAGACTCCTCAAGATGCTGGACCATGAGTTCGGACTGCTCATCAATCGTCTCGGAGACGAGCGCAAGGACACTCGTTTCTTCGCCTTTGCCAATACCGTAGCTGCCATAAACTATACTCGTACTATCTCAGGCCACGGCTGGCTGGGACTACGCTTTCAGACGATCCCAGGCGGTCCTCACAATGATCTAATTTTACACGCCAGATTGCTGGATCCGGACAACCGATTGCAGCAGGAGGCAGTCGGCAAGTTGGGCGTAAATCTCATCTATGGGTGTTTCTTTTACCCCCACAATATGGATGCATTTGTAAAATCACTCATCGACGGGCTGGAAGGAAGAGTCAGCGTGGATATGATCCGTCTGCAAGGCGAGGATTTCAACGACACTGACAATAAATCACTGAGCTTTAAGTTGGTCAATTATGGTCTTGCTGAGGTTGCCATGTTTGGGCCTGATGGTCAGAATCTTCACCCATCTGAGTTTATGTACCGAAAACCCGTCCTGTCTGTTCGGGGCGCCTTCAAGCCCATCACCTGGATGAACTATGATATCATACGCTCTGCCTCCAGTCAGTTTCGCTCTACCCACCATATAGCTGAGTCAGATCTGGTGATACTGGCGGAGATCACGCTGGATATATTATCCAAGGATCATGAACCTGATGAACAGGACTTCCTAGAGCGCGCTGAAATGCTGAGTCATCTGGGATTTGTGGTTTGTCTGAGTGCCCGCGGCGGCCAGCACACACTCATCCGATATCTGGAAGAATACAAACCACCTGTGATCGGCATCGTACTGACAGTGGGCTATCTGGCCAGATATATAGATCAGATGATCGATGAATATCGTGAGTATGGACTACTCCAGGCATTCGCCCGGATCTTTACCGGTCGTGTACGTATGTATGTGTATCCCTCAAGACTGCCCGGTACTATTCAAGTGATGACCGCAGGAGACATCGAGATGGATGAGCATTTGAAATATCTGTATAAATTTTTGCTCTCCACCCGACAGATTGTAGATATAGACTGTTATGACCCTGCTGTACTGAAGATTAGCGCCACTCGGGTACTGAACATGATTCGGGCAGGACAGGCGGGCTGGGAAGACTTTCTCCCCGAAAATATTGTATCTTTGATCAAAGAGAAATCCCTTTTGGGGTATCATTCCATAGAATAATCAATTAAAAATAAATTAATGAAAAATTTTAAAGTATTAGTATTACTATGCCTTTTAGGTCTCGGAATAGGTATAATAGGCTGCAAAAAAGACGAACCGAAACCGGTTGATAATACCTTCTATTTTACGTGTAAAGTAAATGGCGTAGCCTGGAATTCTCAAAATCTGACTGATCCATTGATTGCTGATTTTGTAGAGATTGACACCATGCCCTCTGCAGCTATACGCCATGATTCATTGCTCATCGGCGCATGTGCTCAGATAGGTTCGGATACTTCATCCATTATCATGGCTGCCACTCTGTCTAATCCGGCAAATGCTGTAGGTACTTACCTATTTTCAGACAATATCAGTACCATATCAGTGGGAAAAGCAATAGGTTTATATGCAGCACAAAAGTTGGATTATTTTGGTTATATTTTTGCTGCTGATCAATTTACGTATGCTCCTGGTGCCCAACTAAAGGTTACAAAACACGCCAACAAGAAAATAGATGGTGAATTTAATTTTAAGATCATCAGAAAATCGGATCAAGCCACTGTGTATGACATCACTGACGGCAAGTTTCAAAATCTACCGATTAGATAATAACCCTGATAAGGCATATACTTGAAGCAGCGCAAATTATATTTGCTTCTTGCGGGCTGGTGTGTGCTATCCACAGCATGCAGGCACATGGAAGAAAATAAGGTTGAAAAATATCACAAGGTTGAGAATGGAACCATTCCTTTTCTGTTGGGAAAATATCAACCAGATGTTCAGCCCGGCTTTGCACTGATTCGCGACGAGTATGCCAACAAGCCTGATATGCGACTGCAGGAAGAAGCGTATGAGGCTTTCCTGCGTATGGCTGCTGCTACTGAAGAGGCCGGATATACACTGTGTATCATGTCAGCTACCCGAAATTTTGCCTATCAGAAATGGATCTGGGAGAATAAGTGGTCGGGTATCTTTCCGGTAGATGGGCATGTCAATGCCTGTGAAGCCTATCCCGATGGGCTGACAAGAGCTCGTAAAATCATGGAATACTCCGCTATGCCCGGTACTTCACGTCATCACTGGGGAACTGATATCGACCTGAATGCTCTAGAGAATGACTACTTCGAGGATGCTTCCAAAGGAAAACCGCTTTATGAATGGCTACACGCCAATGCCGCTAAGTTTGGCTTTTATCAACCCTATACACCACGAAATGAACTTCGGCCGCTGGGTTATAACGAAGAAAAATGGCATTGGAGCTATTTGCCTCTAGCACGAGATTATACCCGCTTTCTCGCTGCGCATCTGGGTGACAATCAGGTAGCAGGGTTCATGGGAGATGAGTATTGTGATCAGTTGGATATAGTAAATGATTATATACTGGGGATTAATCCGGAGTGTAAGTAGGGAGTAAAATGTGACCGGTGACAAGTGACAAGTGACAAGTGACAAGTCTTTGCGGTTATGCTGTCCCGGAGCCAACTTGCATAGGTACAATCAATATAATTAGACAAATCCACTTTACTCCACCCGGATCAACTTAGTTACAGCGGAAGAATGATCACTGTACGTGGTAGTCAAGATATAGACACCCGGCGGATAGG
>DAOLZQ010000080.1:7524-12070 GCA_035426385.1 Saprospiraceae bacterium | reverse complement strand
TTGGTAATCCCGCACGAGCGGGAGATTTTAATCCGCTATCGAAGACACGACACATTTCCTATAATATTGTTGGAGTGATGAAGTAATAAACTAGTTACATCAACCATTCAAACTTTACAGTTTGATGAACTTCCCAATTACTAATTTCCCCTCTTGACGGATACGAATGCTATAGTTTCCCGCTGCATATTGAGAGCAGTCTATTGTATAAGTTGCATTTCCCTTAACTAGACATTCACCATAAACCTTGTTGCCTGAAATATCGTATATCTCAAGCGTGGCATCCTCCGACAATGGTAAGAATATGATATTAACTTCATCATGCGCTATGGTCGGAGATAAGATCATTTTCTCGATCAGTGGTTTATTAAACTGAGTAATTACAGTGTCAGGTATATAATTGTAAGTGTACATCCTAGTAGCGTGATCCACAGGTTGCCATTCACCGGCATAGCCTTTTCCGTCAGCGGAAAACCTTATGCTACCCGCTAATTCACCACTCCCGATCTTTTTCCATGATTGACCCCAGTCCTTGCTCAGATAAGTTTCAAAGGGACCTGAGTAATTATTCTCTCTGGTAGAAGCAATGATGAAAAGTGAATCAGGTATCAGTGCCATCGTATTGATATTTTTTCCGGTGAGCATCGGAATCTCCGACCAAGTATTGCCACTATCCGTTGTTCGCAATAGCTTTTTTGAAGAGTAGGCGATGCCATTGCCGATATCAGCAAAGGAGGTCTGAGTTGCTTCTGTCAACACGGCAGTCCAGTGATAGCCACGATCTGCTGAGTGAAAGACGCGAGAATGTCTGCCCAAGCCAAAATCGATGGTTCCGAACCAAATATGATCACCCACGGCACTGTAAAAGGCAGTTCCACCCAGTTCATTTGGTAACCGGGTTGGCATATTCTGTGGTGGGACTCGATTCCAGCTTTTTCCTTTATTTGAAGTCGTATAAATCTCAAAGGTCTGCAGTGTATCTCCCGGGATCTTTGCAGGATCACCTATAGCTACACCATTGTTGACATCCCAGAAATATACCTCATTGATATAGGAAGTAGGAAATATATAGATTCCATCATTATATCGATCCCAAGTAATGCCACCATTGTAGGTAGCCATCAGGAAATTATTGGTATTTGCGTCTACACCTGCCACCCAGGCTTTATTCTCATCTATCGCTGTGATATTGGAGGGGAAGGGAAGATATCCGAAAGATAAATTTGTTGTACTCCAGCTTTGGCCACCATCAGTGGTTCTAGTCACCGGAAGATACGGGTTGGACAATGGGAGATAATCAATTGAATCCACAAACCACTTTGTTCCTATTGCCCATACCACATTGCTGTTTGCTGGAGAAATGGAGAGATCATATACGCCAAATGTATCCACCGGTAGTGGCACAGATGCCTTCCACTGTGCATTCAAGTCGGTATTTAGCAGTGTAAATAGTGTGATCCACATCATCACTCCAATAGGGAAATGTATAGATTTCATACGTTTATTGATATTAGTAATACAAATGATAAGTACAGTTGGAAGGAGGATGTCAGAATGATAAGACATGTAGCTAACTATCTACAGCCTTACAAATATAACGAAATCTTAATATCAGATAGTGATTGTTATTACTTTTTGATTACCACCTGCTGACTTTCAGAAGTAAATTCAGATCTGACCACTATCTCATTGCCTCTGATCTTGCTCTGAGTATTATGAGTCCTCACTAGAAATATTTGGCCATCCCCTGCTGGCAGATGCAGAATATCAGCCGGTTTGATCTCTATGGCATGTGAAGTTGAGGGGCCCTGTACATTCCCGATGGCTGTCTTATTATTACAGATTATTATCCAAGTCAATGTTTCATCTCCGAGGAGATCATTTCCTTTCCATTGTACTGAGAGTGGACTTGAATTATTAGTTCTGGGTACAACAGTAAATGATTCCAGTCGCGGCAATTGAACCGCCACTTTGAAATTATGAGACTTTTTGGATAGTAGTGATAGCTGCTCAGACATACCCTGCAGACCACTTCCACTTCCTTCATAAATTACTTTTTGATCTATCTTTTTACGATGTAATTCTAATCCCTTGCCTAAAGTGATATCGTATAGTGTTGTATCCGGTTCTCCTTTAGCTATCGAATCATTATATGTTACGTATGCTGTCACCTTTGATGAGTCCTCCGCGGCCTGATTTCGGATAGTTACCTCCACCTTGATGGGATATTCCTTATTAGTTCGTGCTACATCTCTTTTACAAGCACTTACTAAAAGGAGAATTATACTCATAAGATAAAAAAGATGTTTCATAACCTTACTTTTGAGCAAATCTAATAAATAGTTATGCTATCTTCAAGGCAGATCATCATTACTGATTATTGTGACCCTTCATTGATAGATGGGCTTACCACAATGGGATTTCATGTCGACTATCATCCTGAAATTTTGCCGGCAGAACTTGATACAGTTATTGGTGAATATGAAGGAATTGTAGTCAATACAAAGATTAGGATGGATGTCAACCGTATTCTTAAAGCAAAGAAGTTACAGTTTATCTGTCGGCTGGGTTCAGGGCTGGACAATATTGACGTCGCTTACTGTACTTCACATCTTATTAAGGTCATCAGCTCTCCTGAGGGTAATCGCCAGGCAGTTGCAGAGCATGCTCTTGGTATGCTACTTTCACTTCTTGATAAATTGCCGCAGGGGATGGAAGAGGTCCGTACAGGCAGGTGGGATCGTGAATCAGTGAGGGGTCGGGAGCTTTCCGGTTTAAAGTTCGGGATTATAGGATTTGGAAATAACGGTTCGGCAATGTCGGAGGTGCTTGCAGGCTTTGATTTGGATATTTACATCTATGATAAATACAAATCGCTCAATCTTACAGATCAATGTTTTTCCAGACGCCACTCTTCTACTCTGGAGGAACTCCTCCAGCAGTCTGATATCATCAGTTTCCATGTTCCTCTTACTCCTGAGACAGCGAATTGGCTTAATGATGCGTTTGTTAATAAGTGTAAGGATGGCGTCATTCTAATCAATACCTCCAGAGGCGGTATTGCTGATCTCGATAGTATAATACGAGGTATTCAGAATCAAAAGATTGCAGGAGCCTGCCTGGATGTATTTACAAATGAAAAACCTGCGACTTATACTGAAGATGATCGGCGCATGATGTCCCAATTGAGTGAGATGCCGCAGGTGGTTATGACTCCTCATGTAGCAGGGTGGACTGTAGAATCAAAAATTAAAATTTCAAAAACATTATTAGGAAAGGTTCAGTATATTATAAGTAATCCCACTGAAAATCAATACTTTTATTGATATTTTAAGATTTAATATGTTTTTCTAACCATTTGATATAAATAAAATATATTTTACGGTGAAATTGATACCTATTATTTTCCTATAATTGCATTTTGTAAAAGATAATTTGATAAATCAGAAGTATGAATAGATTTTATCTACTAATAGTATTTTTATTTGGACTTTTATATTCACTTGACGCTCAGACCTCACTTATGGGTAGGATCAAGGATGATAAGGATCAAACCATCATTGGCGCTACTGTCTTATTGTTTAAGGATGGAGTCCAAAAAGAAGGTACGGTGACAGATGAATTTGGTAACTACCAGTTCTCCAATATCGATCCGGGCAACTATAACATGCAGGTGACTATGCTGAGCTTTAGTAAGCAGATCATTACGAATGTAGTAGTCTTCGCCGGTAAGTCCAACCGTGTGGATGTCAACATGAATCCCGAATCGCAGACACTTGATGAGGTGACTATCACCGAGCATAAAGTGCCTCTCATCGAGCAGGATAATACGACTCAGGGTACGACAGTCACCGCGGAACAAATCAAAAATTCACCACTCAAGAATATTACTGCAATAGCAAGTACCTCGGCTGGTGTTTCTACCGGCAACTCGGGCGATATCTCCATCAGAGGATCAAGACCGGGTGCCACAACCTATATTATAGATGGTGTGAAAGTATCAGGTGCATACATTCCGCCAAATGAAGTAGAGCAGCTTCAGGTCATCACAGGTGGTCTGGAGGCTCAGTATGGAGACGTCACAGGCGGTGTATTGGTAGCTAGTACTAAAGGACCAAGTAGATTGTTTTCGCTATATGTAGATGGTGAGACCTCTAAATATTTGGATGCCTATGGTAGAACAGAACTAAATGCTTCTACTTCAGGCCCTATATGGAAAAAGGATAACAAATCAATTATTGGATTTCGTTTGGCAGGTCGCTTCATTCATCACGATGATGATGGTGCTTCCTTTGAGCCTATAAGATATATTAAAGAATCAGAGCTGAAAAGAATTGAAGCTAATCCGGTGCGGCGCATCGGTGCTACCAATTTTAATGAGGCAGAATTTAATACGCTCGCAATCACGGAGTGGAGTAAAGCCAGAAAGAATGAGCAATCGGACAATTTAGACCTGAATGGAAAATTAGATTTTCGCTTAGCTCCAAGTATGTCACTTCAACTGGGTGGTGGTTTCACAAATAGCAAAAATCGATTTGCTCCCAGC
>DAOLZQ010000080.1:0-7424 GCA_035426385.1 Saprospiraceae bacterium | reverse complement strand
AATGCACGCTTTCGTCACCGCTTGGGTAATGAAAACATCGCCGAAAAAGGATTTATTCAAAATGTATCCTATACCCTTATCGGTGGATATGAAAAAGAAAAGTCACATACTGAAGATTACAGACACAAGGACAAAATTTTTGACTACGGTTATGTTGGCCAATTCCATTTATTGGATTCTGTTCCTCTGACCTTCAATACCGCTACAGAAAGATGGGAACAAGCTACCGGCTTTGTGACTTATGCGGATCCTAATAACCCATTGTACACGCCCGGTTCTCAGAATCCTATCCTGTCCAACTTTAACAATTCTTTGGATTCAATTGACAAGATATATCCTCAGACAGTCTTTAACAATAATGGTTCGACAAATGCCACTTATGACAATATCCACAATATTTACTATAACGTAGGAAAGGTCTATAATCGATTTGCCAAGTCTGAGAGTGACGACATCACCGGCCGTGTTGACATAGGTTTTGACCTCGTGGGAAATAAGGCGAAAAGTGGACGCCACAATATTTTATTAGGCTTCCTCTATCAGCAAAATGTGGAAAGATCCTATAACCTCGCTCCTTCGGGCTTGTGGACCCTAGCCAATCAGTTGGCCAATACCCATTTCGGTAGTTTAGATTCTACTAGTGTTCGGGGCAATTGGACTGATCCAGATGGCAATGTAGTGACGCTGTACAACCCCACCGTAGAGAATTCATCTGGAAGTCTATTTTATAAAAAGTTGAGAGAAAAACTGGGTGTGCCACTCACAGATGTCGTACACATACCTAATCTGACTCCTGATCAATTATCTCTGGATATGTTCTCAGCTGAAGAACTTTATAGAAATAGCTACATCAATTTCTATGGTTATGATTATCTGGGTAATAAAGTTACAAATGCCAATTTCAATGACTTTTTTACTGATACCATCGCTGGTTATAACAATGTAAAGAAGTTTACCATTGCACCATTTACGCCCTCTTATCAATCCTTCTATCTACAAGACAAGTTCCAGGCTAAAGATGTTATCTTTAGAATTGGTCTGCGCATAGAGCGGTATGATGCCAATACAAAAGTGATGAACGATCAGTATAGTTTATATCCTATTCTGACTGCGAAGGAATTTTACGCAAAGCGGAATGAAGAAATTCCCACCAACATAAATCCTGATTCCAAGGTCTATACTTCGAGTGCTTCCACTGATGGAACTGCTGTGGTATATAGGCTAGAGGATACTTGGTTTGATAAAAACGGAATCCAGACAAATACTCCATTTACATCAAATGCAGATATTCATCCTGCATTCAAATTAGAAAACGGTGACCCGGTATTGAAGCCAGATATCTCTAGAAATAGCTATGATCCAAATAGATCGTTCCGTGACTATATACCTCAGGTAACATTCTCACCACGTATTGCTATTTCATTTCCTATTTCCAAGGATGCCAATTTCTTTGGGCACTATGATATCCTGGTACAGCGCCCCAATGCGGGTAATTATGCCAATCCGTTCCAGTTCTATCTGTGGGAGACAGCTACTGATATACCCAACCCTGACTTGAAGCCGGAGAAAACCATCGACTATGAAGTAGGTTTCCAGCAAGCACTTGGCGAGCAGTCTGCATTGAAGCTGTCAGTCTATTACAAGGAAATCAGAGACCTGATTCAGAGTACCTATCTCAATAATACCGCCAACAACACCGGTCGTATGCTGACCTACCGCAATATTGACTTTAGTACGGTCAAGGGCCTACAGTTACAATATGACCTCAGAAGATTAGGCAATGTCTCTCTTCAGGCAAACTATACTTTACAGTTTGCAGATGGTACAGGATCTGATCCAAACACTCAGCGCAATATTGCCAAGAACGGTTCAGTGCGTATCCTAAGTCCATTGGACTTTGATGAAAGACATGCATTCAAGCTTATTATGGATTTCCGCTATGAAGATGGGAAGAGATATAATGGTCCTGTTTGGTTTGGTGCCGATGTTTTCTCCAATGCAGGTGTTAACTTGGCAGCAACAGCTATCTCGGGAAGACCATATACTAAAGAACAAAAACCGGAACAGTTCGGATCTTCAGGATCAATCGGTACTTATAATGGTGCAAGATATCCTTGGAATTATAACTTGGATCTGAGAATCGATAAATCATTCTATCTGAATAAGTCGAATGTCAACCACCAGCTTCCTGTTACTGTATATGTCAGGATTACCAATCTATTGAATACCCGAAATGTATTCGGGTTGTACAAGGCGACTTCTTCACCGGATGATGATGGATACTTGAAAACTATCTTTGGACAAGCAGCCTTCCGTGATTATGAGGTAAATGATGTAGCTGCTTCACAAGGGAGAACATTGCAGGAATATGTGAATACATACAACTGGCTGATGTATAATCCCGGCTTCTTTAATGGTCCGCGTAGAATTTATTTAGGACTTAATTTTAACTTCTAATTTTTAAACTGACACAAACTATGAAACAGTTTTTATTAATATTCATTTTAGCATTTCTGGTAGTCGATAGTACTTGGGGCGTACCCAATGAAGAGGCACTTAAAAATGCTAAAAAAGACAAGCTTGAGATTAGAGCACTCTGTGCACCTGCAGTGGCAAAATCAGAGCTAAAAGTTAATAATGTGCGTGCCATGTTACTCAATGGAGGTGACGTATGGTGGGATAGGGCAGATGGCCGCTATTTCGTGCCGAATATCAGTGGCGCAGGAGCAAAACCAGTTAACTCCATATTCGCTGCTGCAGTGTGGATAGGAGGTCGTGATGAAGCCGGTGCGCTAAAGTTTGCGGGAAAGACATATGGTGGTGCAAAGGAAACTGACTTTTGGGCGGGTCCGCTTGAAGATAATAATGGTCAGATATCTGCCTCCCAGTGTAATGAATGGGATCGTATGTTTGAAGTTACCCGTGATGAGGTGGATGAACACAAGCGCCGTTTCCAGTTATTCAGAGAGAATGGAGTTCCATATGAGGAAAGTCAGATTCCTGCAGGTGTATTAAACTGGCCTGCACAGGGCAATCCCTATTTTAGAAAATACAATAACTTCCAACTACCCAGTACCACTGCAAGCTTAGCACCTTATTGGGATAATCCTGACTATGGTAATGTAGGCTCCTATGATCCTTTGGATGGTGACTATCCCATTATTGAGGTAAGAGGTGTAGCTGATGCATGTAAATATGATGCTGAGTATCAAGCTAATCCTGCAGTAGCGGATCAGATGATTTTTTGGATATACAATGATAATGGTGGAGCTCACTCTGAGACCAAAGGCCTTCCTATACAGATGGAAGTCCAGGTAGAGGCCTTTGCCTTTGCAACTGGTGATGCACTTAATGATATGACTTTCATGCGTTACAAATTGATCAACAGAGCACCGGTGCCTATTACTGATTGCTATTTTGGATGGTGGGTAGATGCAGATTTGGGTTGTCCATATGATGACTATATCGGATGTGATACCAGTAGGAGTTTAGTTTACTATTACAATGCTGATGATCAGGATGGTACGAATGGTACTATATGTAATGCAAATGGATCGCCGGTCAATACTTACGGAACTAAAATACCGATTTTAGGAATTGACTACTTTGAAGGTCCGACTAAAACGATTGACGATAAATATGTAGATATAGGTATGACTGCCTTTATGTATTACAACAATACTTCAGGAGATAATACTGCAGATCCATCAGGTGATAAGCCGGAAGAGTGGTATAACTTGCTAAGATCTTATTGGAAAAATGGTCGTCCGCTGACAATAGGTGGTACAGGATATGCCTCCACCGGTGGTACTCCTACTAAATATGCATTTCCTTCTGATCCCAAAGATGATCAGGGCTGGTCTATGTGTACTACACCTCCGCCTGCTTGGGACAGACGAACTATCCAGTCTACAGGACCTATCCTGCTTGAACCGGGTAAGAGAAACTTCCTGGTCGTAGGTGTGCCTTGGGTTCCAAACCAGAAGTATCCTTGTCCGCCACTTGACGAACTGCGGAGAGCAGATGATATTTGTCAGGGACTATTTGACAATTGCTTTAAAATATTTGACGGACCGGATGCACCTGTAATGGACGTAATCGAACTTGATCAGAAGTTTGTACTTGCACTTTCCTATCCTGCTGATTATAATAATGCTGACCTGAACTTCGAAGGTTATAATCCCGGTTATTCTCCCTCTAAAGCAGATTCGGGATTATACAAATTTGAAGGATATCAGCTCTATCAGTTGAAAGATCAAAACGCGCAATCCACTCTCGATGATCCAAGTCGAGCAAGACTCGTAGCTCAGGTAGATAAAAAGAATAATATTTCTAAATTATACAATTGGGTTGAGAGCAACTATCTCATTCCTGGCACAACCCAAAAGCTACTTACACCTGAACTGAAAGTCACAGGAGAGAATAAAGGCCTGAGAAATGTATTTGAGATAACTGAGGATCTATTCGCTACAGGTGATGATAAGCGACTGGTGAACCATAAGGAATATTTTTACACTGTGGTAGCTTATGCTACCAATAATTATAAGGATTTTGACCCATATGAAACTGATCTAAACAAACAAGGTCAAAAACTGACCTTTGCAAGAGGAAGACGTAAGATTGTAGTTAAACATGCTGTTCCTCGCCCTATCACTGATAAGTATTTGAATGCTAAAGTAGGAGATGGAGTGGTCATTACCAGATTGGATGGTCAGGGCAATTATCAAGTTTCTATAGATATGGATGACGCAGAGCGTGATCGTATTATTAAAGCAAACATTGAGAATAACTTTGATTGTCACGTTACATACAAGGAAAATTCGGGTCCTATCCAGATTAAAGTATACAACCCATTGGATGTCAAAGACGGTAAGTTCACTTTGAAATTTACTGATGATAATTTGAATGACAATAAGATGGATGTCGCCACTACAACTTGGAGCCTTATAGATGATAAAGGAAATACCCTTGTAGCTGCTGAGAAATTTGACTTGTTTAATGAAAAACTGATAGCAGATTATGGTATTTCTGTTTTCTTCAATAACAATGAAGCCGGAGAAGACCTCGATGCGACAAATGGATTTATTAGTGAGTCTACCAGCCCGAGAGATAAAACTGCTAATCCTTGGCTCAGCTTTATTGCTGATCAGGACAATCTAGGTAGTTTTGATCCGATCAATTTCATAAAGAAATCAACTGACGTATCTCAGCCTGACCTGGATCCAAAGAATGCTTATGAGAAGTTGGAATGGTTCCCGTTCCAGTTAGCTCTAAAGATCAATAACGACACCAGTACTACCTGGGATATTACTCCTGCACCTATCAATGGCTCTGTGAAGAATTATGTATATAATAATCACAACCTCTCCACACTAAACAATGTCGATATCGTCTTCACAGACAATAAAGATCTATGGTCCAGATGTGTTGTAGTAGAAACCTCCAATGACTGGTATAAACAAAATGGATATCTCGCCGAGAAGGCTAGAACTACTCTGCAACTTAGAGGGGGCCAATCTATATCTAAAGATGTGGATGCTAATGGAAATCCGGTAAAGGAAGATACAGAAGGTTTCTCATGGTTCCCGGGCTATGCTGTCGATGTTGAGACAGGTCAGCGATTGAATATTTTCTTTGGAGAAAATTCGAGCTATGATCCTTCGCTTTTCGGAGATTATCTTACTGCTGCAGGATTAAATCCAAATGCTGGCAGAGATATGATCTGGAATCCAAACAATGCACTCGTATTAGAGGGTCCACGTGATCCTTCATTTTTCTACCTTGGTGCACAGCATTTCATATATGTAACTAATAGAACTTATGATGGCTGCGCTCAGATAGGCGGATTCTTAAAGGGAGGTGGTAACTTTACCAATAGAGGCCGTGTAGCAGCTATGATTACATGGACTGCTCTGCCACTTGCTTCTCAATTAAAATCATATGCTAATGGTTTGATTCCTGCTGAGACTATTTCAAAATTGCGTGTCAATAATAATTATCAGACCTCAGAGCCTGCTTGTGAAAACCAAGGCATGCCAATGTATAACTTTGAGATAAAAGGTAAATCGTTTGTAGCACAAGATGAAAAACTGGCCAACGCAGCACTTGATAGCATTAAAGTGGTTCCTAATCCATACTATGCATACTCTTCATATGAGAGAAATGAAATATCAGATGTGATCAAGATTACTAATCTTCCTGCAAAAGCTGATGTCACTATTTATTCTCTTGATGGTAAGTTTATCAAGCATTTCAGTAGAAATGAAACCCCCGAAAAGCGAAATGATCCTTCTTCTGCAGTACGGTTTGGACAAATCTATCCCGATCTGGAATGGGATTTGAAAAACTCACGTGGAATCACTGTTGGAAGTGGTGTATATCTCATTCACATCAAGACCGATAGGGGTGAGCGTGTGGTGAAGTGGGTAGGCGCCATCAGACAACTTGAAATTTCCGGATTTTAAATAGAAATTAATCAGGTAGGAAGGGAGACCTTCCTACCTTATTGTTAAGTCTTTCAATTATTAATAATGAAGAATTTTTTTACTACACTATTTTTAATAACAGTCACTATAGTTTCTGTCTTCGCCGGTAATCCAGACAGAAAGGGATCTGCAGGTGCGGGTGAATTATTGATGAACCCATGGGCTCGAAGTGCCGGACTGCATACTATAAATACAGGTGGTATCTCTGGTATCGAGGCTACACGCTTAAATATTGCCGGATTAGCCCGAATCACTAAAACAGAAATAACACTCAGCCACGCTAAATACCTGGTAGGAACAGGGATCAATATGACCGCCTTCGGATTGGCTCAGAAAGTCGGGGAGAGAGGTGTTTTCGGTATTGATGTGATGGTACTTGGATTCGGAGATATTCCGGTTACCACTACACAACAACCTGAAGGAACAGGCTCTACATTTTCTCCCAATTGGGCTAATCTAGCAATTTCTTATGCCACTACTTTTGAAAATAAAGTATCAGTTGGTATTTCTGCCCGCTTTATAGTAGAAAGCGCTGGTGACATCAAAGCTAGTGGAGTTTGTCTGGACGGAGGAGTACAGTATGTGAATGGTGAGAAAGATAATTTTAAACTTGGGCTTGCTCTGCGCAACCTGGGTACTCCCATGAAATTCAAAGGAGAAGGCTTTACTACCATCAAAGCGCTGGATAATTACAACCTCGCTTATGATCAGAGAGCGGCTCCCTATGAACTTCCTGTAACATTGAATATCGGTACTTCATACGACTTCTATATGGGAGACGCAGCAAGAATCACGCCCATCGTTAATTTTACATCAAATTCATTTAGTCAGGATCAACTGGGAATAGGTATTGAAGTAGGAATAATAGATGAGATACTTCAAGCCAGAGCAGCTTACAAATTGGATCTGCAAAAGTCTACCCTGGTGGAAGATCAAGAT
>DAOLZQ010000079.1:0-12423 GCA_035426385.1 Saprospiraceae bacterium | reverse complement strand
AAGACCAGTGGTTATCACCGAGTGCGGAGGTGCTCAGCACAGATGGACTAATGCACATGAGGGTAATGACTAACCAACCGTGCATACACTTTTACGCAGGCGCAGGTATTCCTGTCCTTCAGGGTAAAGGTGGTGTGCGTTATGGGCCACATCTAGGTTATTGCTTTGAATCCCAAGCACTTCCAGATGCGATGAATCAGCCCCATTTTCCCGATTGTATCCTCATGCCCGGTGAAGTGTATCATCATACCGGAAGTTACACTTTCAATCCGGAGGCCTGATATGACATATTGACTGTAATGATTTCAGATTATTTGCGGCAGCAGTGAATTTTACTGCCTATATGACGAAATAGTGAAATGGTAGGGTGTTTGCAAAATCAAGTTCTAAATTGTACCATAAAATTAACTGTATAAGGTTAATTGCCCATAAAAATATATACATGTTTCATAAATTTCAAAATTTTGGAGATGATCAGGAGGGACTGCCCTTTATACAGATTGACATGTCTGAAATGGACAAGAAAATTGATTTTCCCGAAATAATCCCTGTGGTCACTTTGATCAATACTGTTCTATTTCCCGGGATTGTCATTCCGATCACTGTGAATAGAGACAAGTCACTGAGAGCTGTAGAGTTCGCCAACTCAAATGGCAAGCTCATAGGTGTAGTGACCCAAATCGATCCCAACATAGAAAATCCGACGGAAAAGGATTTGTACAAAGTGGGTGTAATAGCCCAGATACATAAGATGTTACGTATGCCGGATGGTTCTGTTACCATAGTCATTCAGGGTAAGCAGCGATTTATGATAGATGAATTTGTGCAAACCAATCCATATTATTCAGCCAAATTCACCACGTTGGAATATGTTGAAGCAAATGATAAGCTCGAGTTTGAAGCTCAAATAAGCACAGTACGTGACCTAGCTAAACAAATTATCGAACTCTCTCCCAATATTCCGGGTGAGGCTTCTATCATGCTAAAGAATATAGACAGTAATCTATTTTTACTAAATTTCATAGCATCCAATCTGTCCAATACGATCAAAGAAAAGCAAGAATTATTAGAGCTGGCATTTTTGCCTGACTTTGCCAATGATCTGCTTAAGAAAATGGATACAGAGTACAATCACTTACGGCTAAAGGGCCAGATAGAATCAAAAGTGCGCACTGATCTGGAGAAGCAACAGCGGGATTACTTCTTGTCACAGCAATTAAAAACCATCCAGGAGGAGTTAGGCCAAAATGTGTTTGAGGACGAGTACCAAATCATGGAAGACCGTGCCTCTAAGAAGAAATGGAATCAAGCCACGAAGGCAGTCTTCGATAAAGAGTTCAATAAACTGAAGCGCTTGAATCCACAGATGGGTGAATATGGTGTGCAAGTCAATTACATCGAGACTATGTTGGATCTACCTTGGGAGGAAGGCACGAAAGACAATTTCGACCTTAGAAAGGTACGCGAAGTACTGGATAAAGATCATTTCGGGCTCGAAAAAGTCAAAGAACGGATCATGGAACATTTGGCTGTTCTAAAATTAAAAGATGACATGAAATCGCCCATCATCTGTTTGGTAGGTCCTCCGGGGGTGGGAAAGACATCTCTGGGAAAATCGATTGCCACAGCATTGAAGCGTAATTTTGTACGGATGTCACTCGGTGGACTGCATGATGAGGCGGAGATACGCGGACATAGAAAGACCTACATAGGAGCAATGCCGGGCCGTATCATACAAGGTATCAAGAAGGCTAAGTCCTCAAACCCGGTCTTTATTTTGGATGAAATAGACAAGCTAGGCAAAGATTTCCGTGGTGATCCTTCCTCTGCTATGCTGGAAGTACTAGACCCGGAGCAAAACAACAGCTTCATGGATAATTTCCTGGAGATAGAATATGACCTCTCCAAGGTCTTATTTATTGCTACTGCGAATTCTCTTAATTCTATCCAACCTGCATTGCTGGACAGAATGGAAATCATTGAAATATCCGGTTATTCAGTAGAAGAGAAAATAAATATTGCGATTCAACACCTTATTCCACAACTCAAAGCAGATCATGGCCTTAAGTCAAAGTCTATCGAACTGACTCCAAAGGTTATTGAGGCTATCATCAGTGAATACACGCGAGAATCCGGAGTAAGGTCACTATCTCATCGCCTGAGTGCTGTCATGCGGCACTATGCATTAAAGATAGCGATGGTTGAAAAATTTAATAAAAAAGTAACTATTGCGGACATTCACAATATACTGGGTCCGGTAAGGTATTCTAACGAGATGTATACCGAACTTCAATCTAGTGGCGTGGCTGTAGGCTTGGCCTGGACACCAGTGGGAGGTGATATATTGTTTATAGAGACCAGCCTGAGCAAAGGCAAGGGAAAGTTACTCATCACAGGAAATCTTGGCGATGTGATGAAAGAATCAGCTAATACTGCGCTGAGTTTTATAAAAGCTCACGCAGAGCAACTGGGCATACCGGAAAGCCACTTTGAAGAATATGATGTCCACATTCATGTACCGGAGGGCGCCATTCCCAAAGATGGTCCTTCTGCAGGGATTACTATGTTGACTGCGCTTACCAGTTCATTTATCAAAAAGCCAGTCAAACCTTTTCTGGCGATGACCGGTGAGATTACTCTGCGAGGCAAGGTGCTTCCCGTAGGTGGTATAAAAGAAAAAGTATTGGCTGCCAAAAGAGCAGGTATGAAAGAAATCTTGCTTTGCCGTGAGAATGAAAGGAATATTCAGGAAGTCCCTGCTAATTATTTGGAGGGGGTACAGTTTAAATATGTTGAGACTATGTCACAGGTGCTTGAATACGCTCTGGGAATAGGTCTATTTCAATAATGAAAGCAGTCACAGAGAAACATTCACATTATTTTAATGTTTTACTGCCGTGTACATGGGTGCGAATTTCAATTTTAAAACGTTCAAGATACCATATTGACACATTCTTGACCATCAATCATTAGTATGCGCTATTCTATATTGATCTTCTTCTTATGGTGCTCTTTCGCACTTTCTGTATCGGGACAATCCAGATATTCGGGCCCAATACAGTTATCTGGTATTGTGGTTACAGATGAGAATAATCAGCCAGTGAAGTTACCTTACGTGAATATCGGAGTTAAAGGGACCAGCCGAGGTACCTTCTCTAATTGGGATGGATTCTTTTCACTAGTGGTAGAGAAAGGCGAGACTATTGTATTTAGTTTTGTTGGATTCAAGCCGGTGGAGTATGTAATACCAGATACGCTTACCACCAATAGGTATACCATCGTCCAGATCATGTATCAGGACAATATATATCTGCCGGAGACAATAATTTATCCCTGGCCATCAAAAGATAATTATCGAGTGGAGTTCCTCACCATGGATGTCAACAGTGATATATTGAACCGCGCTCAGCAGAATTTAGATAAATCGGTTTTAGCGTCTCTGTACGATAAAATACCGGTAGACGGTAAAGAATCATCTTCTCAGTATTTCAGACAGAATGCTGCTACTTATTATTACGCCGGGCAGGTAAAACCACAAAATATCTTGAATTTATTTGCGTGGCAACAATTTATTGATGCCTGGAAAAAAGGGAAATTTAAGAAACGAACCCGCGTAGAATAAGGATTACATTTCTTACTAAAGTATTGCTTGCTCCCTCAATTTTTAACATCTAAATTGAATCTCTTTCATATCTAATTAAAGATAGAAATTGAACTCTATCGACTTACAAGAAATAGTTTAAGAAGTACTAATCACTGAGTCTCCATAAGGTTTTGCGCCTAAATAAAGGAGCTTAAAGCCCCCTCCTTAGGCTGTCAATATTCGCCAAACTATCTGCAAGTTTTTTCCGTTCTTTATCAATTACATCTGCAGGTGCATTAGATACAAAGCGCTCATTGGATAGTTTTTTCTGAATGGCAGCAGCGAATCCTTCGAAATATTTTATTTGCTCCAGGATCTTCTCTTTACTCTCTTCTGAAGCTACCATTTCGCCCGGCAATTGGATCAGGATCTTATGTGTTTTCACCAATCCACTAACCATTTTAGTTGCTTCGAAAGTAGTATGATCAGCGATAGTAACAAATCCCATAGTTGAAATTAAATCAATAAATCCCGGTAATTCAAAAGCATCATCCTGACCCTTTTCGATGGCTATATTTAATATTTCGCGTAATTTTAAATTGTTCTGATTGCGCACATCTCGCAGCAGGGTTAGCGTGGTTTTATACACATCAAACGCATGAAATAAGCGCGCGTCAGATTGAAAGTCAGTAGGGTAAACAGCAACTATACAATCCTCTTCTTCAGCACCGGGTGCTGAGCACTGATGATAGACTTCTTCACTGATGAAGGGCATGAAAGGATGGAGTATTATCATCAGTTGCCTGAAAATCTCTTTTGAAGTAGAAAGAGTTTCCGCGTCAATCTTTCCTTCATACGCCGGCTTTATAATCTCAAGGAAATATGCGCAGAAATCGTCCCAGATCAGCGAATAGATCAATATGAGATTCTCTGACAATTTATAATTGTCATAATTCACTTCAGTCTGTTCCAATGTTTTGGCAATCGAAGCACGCAGAAATTTGACAGCGAGTTTATTTTTCTCGGGCATATCTAGTGCTGTAACACTATCTGTCTCCCATGAATTAATCAATCTGAGTGCATTCCATATTTTATTACAGAAATTACGGCCTTGCTCACACAATTTTTCATCGAAGAGCAAGTCTCCACCGGCTGGAGAAGAAGACAACATACCGAAGCGTACTCCGTCTGCGCCATACCTGCTGATGAGTTCTAGTGCATCGGGGCTATTTCCTAACGATTTACTCATCTTGCGGCGTTGCTTATCACGTACCATTCCGGTAAAGTACACGTCTTGAAAAGGCTTCATATTCTTCCATTCATAGCCTGCCATAATCATGCGTGCCACCCACAGAAAAATGATGTCCCAGCCAGTCACCAATGTTGCAGTAGGATAATAATATTTGAAATCAACGCTATCATTGAATCCATCGAAGACGGAAATGGGCCAAAGCCAAGAAGAAAACCAAGTATCCAGTACATCATCATCTTGCCGCAGATCTTCTTTGTTCACGACATTTCCCATTTTTTCAGTAGCTATCTTGGCAGCTTCCTCTACCGAAGCAGCCACAAATACCTCATCACCAAGATAATAAGCTGGAATGCGGTGACCCCACCACAATTGTCGTGAAATACACCAGTCCCGGATATTTTCCATCCAGTAACGATAAGTATTTACCTGATTGGCTGGAAAAAACTTTATTTCCCCCTCTTGCACAGCCGCCAAAGCTGGTGCAGCTAACTTTTTCATATCCACATACCATTGTAGACTCAGTTTTGGCTCTACTATAGAATTTGTCCGCTCCGAGCGACCTATGTTGGTACGGTAATCCAATACGCCGTCTAAGTGGCCATTTTCCTCTAACATCTTCATGATGGCACGCCGTGCATCAAAGCGGTCCATACCCACTAATATCTGGGCCTTATCATTTAGTGTACCATCATCGGCCAGGATATCAATCACCTCAAGCTGGTGCTTTTTTCCGAGTTCGTAGTCATTGATGTCATGAGCAGGAGTGACTTTGAGAGCTCCTGTACCGAACTCTCGATCCACATAGGTATCTGCGATAACCCTAATGGGTCTATCGATCAATGGAATTAATACTTCCTTTCCTATCCACTCAGCATACCTATCGTCCTCAGGATGTACTGCAATGGCGGTATCTGCCATGATGGTTTCAGGGCGCTGGGTAGCTATTACTATAAATTTATCCGGCTCCTCAACTGAGAAATATTTGAGTCGGCAGAGTCGGGCATTTTCTTCATTGAAGATTACTTCTTCGTTGGAAAGTACCGTCTTTGCTTGAGGATCCCAGTTGATCATACGTAAGCCTCTGTAGATCTTACCTGAATGATACAAGTCGATAAACGCCTTGAACACACTTGCTGAGCGTACTTCATCCATGGTGAAGGCAGTACGGTTCCAATCAGCGGATGCACCCAATTTCTTCAGTTGCTGAAGTATAATGCCACCATATCTCTCTGTCCACTGCCAGGCGTATTGTAAAAATTGATCTCGGGACAAGTCTGACTTTTTGATTCCTTGCTCACGCAACCAGTGAACAACTTTAGCCTCAGTAGCGATAGATGCGTGGTCCGTTCCTGGTACCCAACAAGCATTTTTTCCCTTCAGCCGTGCGCGTCTGATAAGAATATCCTGAATGGTATTATTCAGCATGTGCCCCATATGGAGGACACCAGTGACATTAGGAGGTGGGATTACGACACTATAAGCTTCACGCTCATCTGGTTCTGAATGAAAATAATTTTTCGCACTCCAGTGAGCGTACCATTTATCCTCTATCGCTTCCGATTGATAGACTTTATCGAGTTCTGCCATTTAAGTATTATCTTTATTCTATAAAGTTCACAAAGGTATTGCATATCCTGCATGACTGCTATATTTGATCCATTGTTTTTATTTTTGCCTTCCTATGTCAGAAAATAACACTAATAAAACCGTATTCCTCGAGTTAGAGCGGCCGCTAGCTGAATTATATTCCCAACTAGACAACTTGAGAGAGATGGAAGCTAAGGGCGAAGTAGATCTGGAGGACACTATAATGTCATTGGAGAAAAAGATTGATATAGTCAAGCTGGAATTATATAAGAATCTCACTCCATGGGAGCGAGTTCAGTTGAGTCGACATCCTGACAGGCCTTATACACTATTTTATTTCGAAAAGATATTTGATGAGTTCATGGAATTGCACGGTGATCGCAATGTGCATGATGATAAAGCTATAATAGGTGGTCTGGCCAGACTGGAAGGTCAACCGGTAGTAGTAATCGGTCATCAGAAAGGCCATAATACAAAAGCGCGCCAATATCGTAATTTCGGCATGGCCAATCCTGAAGGTTATAGAAAGGCTCTCCGACTAATGCACCTAGCTGAAAAATTCCAACTGCCCGTCATTACTTTTATTGATACGCCCGGCGCTTATCCGGGGATAGAGGCTGAGGATCGTGGGCAAGCTGAAGCTATAGCACGAAATATCTTCGAAATGGCCAAGTTAAAGACCAATATACTCTGTTATATTATTGGTGAGGGGGCATCAGGTGGTGCACTTGGTATAGGTGTAGGTGATAGAGTATATATGCTCGAGAACACCTGGTACACAGTAATCTCACCAGAGAACTGCTCTACTATATTATGGCGAAGCTGGGATTATAAAGTGAAGGCAGCCGAAGAACTAAAGTTGACGCCGGAAGACATGTTTGGATTTAAACTAGTGGATGGTATCGTTTCAGAACCATTGGGAGGAGCACATTCTGCACCTGAAGAGATGGCTGAAATCTTAAAGCAGCACATTATTTCAAATCTAAAAGAGTTGAAAAAGATGGATAGAAAGCACATGATACAAAAAAGGATAGAGAAATATCGTCATATGGGGAAATTCAAAATAACCAATGATTCTCAGGCTTAATCTGCCACCATTCCGCTCATGAGAGAGCAGATTGCTGAATTTATATTACAATTCAAAGGACGCCCCATCAGATCTTCGACGGCTGAGGAAATCCTAATTGTGATGGAAAATAAAGGGAATGACATTCAGTCTTTAAGAAACTCGATTCTTTTTGAATTACGATCTATCCCCAATAAAATAAACTTTCTATTTATCACAGTTAATGAAGACAGTACATCAGAAGAGACTATTGCTTTGAAAAGTATCAATTTTATGGGGAAAATTAAAAATCTCCCCTCGGGTAATTTTTCACGAAATAAATGGTTGCTCAATTGTACTGCACTATCTAGTCCGCTGCTGGAATTATTTTTGACTAACTTAAATATTAGCAACAAAGTACGGTTCGACAAAGAATACAAAAATTTGTATAATTTTATACTAAATTCTGCTGATAGTACTCCGGCAGGCAAAGTCAAATATTTTATTCAAATATTCAATTCATTAAGTACGTGAATGATTTATTAAAATTAAAAGGAACAGGCGTCGCAATGGTTACACCATTCCGGGCAGGTGAAATAGACTTTCCTGCTTTGGGGAGAATCATTAATCACCTCATCGATGGAAAGGTAGAATTTCTGGTTAGCCTTGGGACAACGGGCGAAGCTACAGCTCTAACAGTTGAGGAGACTCAACTTCTTCTTGATTTTACTGTCGAACAAATAGCAGGGCGCATACCGCTCATATTTGCTCCCTTCGGCATGAATAATACAGCTGAATTAGTTCGGAAAGTCAAATCTTTTGATTTGAGTCGCGTAGATGTAATTATGGCTAGTAGCCCGGCCTATGTAAAGCCTACTCAGGAAGGAATCTACCAGCACTATATGCATCTCGCTGATGCCTCACCAAAGCCGGTAATAATCTATAATGTACCGGGAAGGACAGCCTCCGTGGTCAAAGCAGAGACCACACTGAGACTAGCAGCTGATCATAGCAATCTGATCGGTGTAAAGGAAGCCAGCACCGACATGATGGCACTAAGTAAACTTATCAAAGATAGGCCGGATGATTTTCTGGTGTTCTCAGGAGATGATATTACCGCTTTTCCAACAATGGCTTTAGGAGCAGACGGTCTCATCTCAGTTTTGGGCAATGCATTTCCATATGAAATGTCAGAGATGATACGTCTGGCATTACAGGGTAAATATGAGGAGGGTGCTAAATATCACTTACAGTTATTGGACATTCACAAATATATCTATGCTGAAGGTAATCCCACAGGAATTAAAATGGCGATGTCACTGCTGGGATTGTGTGAGTCAGAACTGAGATTGCCCCTAGTGGAACTCAGTGCCCAGGCCAGTGAATTATTGGAACAAGAGATCAGCAGGTCGGGATTGAAGACACCTTCATTTTTACAAAAGAAATAGAGATAATGATAAGCCTACCCTATTGGACCCTAGTCTGTGAATGATGGATGACTCACAGAACTTACTTTCTATCGAGAACCTCACGATTAGCTTCAAAAACGAAGATCGGATAAATAAGGTCATTAAGAATATTGACCTTCATCTACGACGGGGCGAGATCACAGGACTAGTAGGTGAATCCGGCTCCGGAAAATCAGTCACCGGACTCGCTATCATGGGACTCTTACCTGCACGGCAGGTGCAAATCAGTGGAAGTATATGCTTTTCTGAGAAGGATAAAAATAAAGCTGTCGAACTAACTAGTCTATCTGAGTCAGGCCTCCGACAACTCAGAGGCCGGAAGATAGCTATGATCTTTCAAGAGCCAATGTCCTCACTCAATCCTGTGTTGACTTGCGGATATCAAGTAGATGAGGTAGCGCAGACACATTTGGGCTATAGTAGACAGCAGGCAAAAAAACAGACACTGGAATTATTTAACAAGGTTGCATTACCGACTCCGGAGCGGATATATGATTCTTATCCACATCAGATCTCAGGTGGACAGATACAGCGGGTGATGATCGCAATGGCACTAGTCTGCAGTCCCGAATTAATTATTGCCGATGAGCCCACAACGGCTCTTGATGTGACCATACAGCAAAAGATCCTGCAGCTATTGGCTGACATCAGCAAGGATCTAGGCATTTCTATATTATTTATTTCACACGACCTGGGTGTAATCAGACAAATCGCTGAACGTATCTATGTTATGTATAAAGGCATCATTTGCGAGTCTGGTCTTACTGAGGAGGTTTTGAGTGCACCAAAGCACCTATATACCCAAAGCTTAATCGCATGCAAACCTCCACTAAAATCTAAGCCTAGCCGGCTACCGGTAATTTCCGATTTTGTGCACATAAGCCATCAAGGAGATACTTATAACTTTAATGAAGTGCCTGCAAATGAACGCTACCTCATAAATGATGATGTGACTGCGCAGCTTGATGAGAATCTGCTAGAAATAAAACACCTTACAGTGCTATACCCTACATCAAAGAATTTCTGGGGTACGCCAACAGACTATTTATATGCAGTAAACGATGTTAGTTTTTCTGTCCATCGTGGGGAAACTGTAGGAATAGTAGGAGAATCCGGCTGTGGAAAATCTACCCTAGGTCGAACCATTGTCGGCTTGGAGCAGCCTTACTCCGGATCCATGCTGCTGGAAGACCGGGACTTAATCCAATGGAGGAGTGAGAGTAGCAAATCCATTCACAAGAGAATACAAATTATTTTCCAAGATCCCTATTCGTCACTCAATCCCAATATGCGCATAGGAGAGGCCATTATGGAGCCCATGATAGTACATAATTTGTATCCGGGAAAGGGTAGCCGACGTCAGAGAATGGAGTATCTTTTGGAACAGACCGGATTAGAACGAGACTGGGCTAATCGGTATCCACACGAGTTTAGCGGTGGCCAACGTCAACGTATAAGTATCGCCAGGGCATTGGCACTTGAACCGGATCTAATCATCTGTGATGAATCAGTCTCGGCACTAGATGTGAGTGTACAGGCACAAATATTAAATCTGCTTAAAGACTTACAAGCAAGGCTAGGATTGACTTATATTTTCATCTCTCATGATTTATCAGTAGTAAATTTTATCAGTCACCGAATACTGGTAATGAACAAAGGTAGTATTGTAGAACAAGGCCTGGCTGACCATATCTATAATCATCCGTCTGAAGAATACACCCAAAAATTAATATCAGCTATTCCTGTCTGGAATTGAAATGGTAGAATAGTCTATCTTTATCCACTCATAAAAGAATAGAATCATGTCGAAAAGACAATCTCAAGTCGCTGAATTATTGCGCAGGCACATCAGTCTCGTCCTGCAGGAATCAGGTATTTATATCTTTGGTGCTCAGCCGCTGGTGACAGTGACACATGTCATAGTCACAGCTGATATGGCACTGGCTAAAATCTATCTCAGCATTTACAATGCAGAACAACCTCAAATTATAATGGACGCCATCCAACATGCGCTTCCCGAAATAAAACAAAATTTTTATAAACGTATCAAATCGCACATGCGCCGCATGCCGGAAATTCAATTCTATCTCGATGATACGCTAGAGGCGGCAATGCAAGAAGCTTCACTTTTTCAAAAGCTTTATGAGGCGGACCAGATGGGGAATGAGGAAGAATAAGTTCCCAATAATTGCTCATATTTTTTCTCAGTTCATTCCAAATTAAATTCTTATCTACAGCTAAAACTCTGTAAGTATTCTTCATTCAAATTTTATTTCAGTAGCACCTACGGTAATGCAAATTATACAATGAAATGGAGGAAGTAATCTGATTTTTCATTGATGCAGCCTGATTCAGTCAATTACCTTATCTCACTCTTCACTTAATGTTTTAGTAAATAAAAAAAAGGCGCTACTCTAACTGAGCAGCGCCTCTTAATCTCTGACTAATCAGAAGACTAGTCTATACTGAATTAATTAGTCTTAATAAACTGACTGATGAAACTCTGTTGTTTATCATTTGCAGTATAATTCCACTGGATATAATAAGAGCCTGCAGGCAGATTTTGGATAGAGATATTATCTCCAACCGATGCTTTGCCTTGCATAGGAATCGTACCATTAGAACTAATGATCTTGTAAGCAAATTCACCTTGGAAATCGTCCGCAATTCTGATTACTGAACTAGATGGATTAGGATATACCTGACGATAAATACCTTCCATTCTATATTCCGCATTAGCACCGAATCCAGTTCCCTGAATGTTGACCAGAATTATTTTGGTATCCTGACAGCCTGCACTAGAGCTTACTATTACAGAATACAATCCCGCATTCGTCTTTTGAAATTTAGTGATAATTGGATTTTGCTGAGTCGTATGGAAACCATTCGGGCCGGTCCATTGGTAGTTAGTACCTCCTGAAGCAGTAAGATACAGGGTACCATTTGAAGGTACCGGGTTTGGAGTAGCATTTGCTACTGCATTTACGGTCTGAACAGTAATTAGCACTGACGCAGTAGAGGAACAACCATATTCATTGTACCCTTTCACAGCATATTTTCCGCTCATATACATCGGAATATTAGTGATAATAGGATTCTGGAAATTGGATGAATAGCCGTAAGGGCCACTCCAACTGTAGCTAACTCCACCATTTGCAAATAAAAGAGCTGTACCACCCTCGCAAACTTCAGGAGTAGTAGTAAAGGCAGTGATGGTAGGTAATGGACGAATGGTGATATTCTGAGAAAGTGTAACAGAACATCCTGCTATGTTGGTAATCACTACTGTATACACTCCACTAAACCCACTGTTAGAATTCAGTCTAATCGGATTCTGTTGTGTAGAAGTAAACCCTCCCGGTCCTGACCAAGAATAGGAAGATCCACCTGTAGCATATAGTTTCAGTGTATCACCTGTGCAAGTAGAAGTTACATCATACCCGATGGTACCAGCGGGAGTTTGACTTACCTTCAAAGTTAAATATAT
>DAOLZQ010000078.1:0-12510 GCA_035426385.1 Saprospiraceae bacterium | reverse complement strand
TTTGATTGATATTATTCTTTTTTTTTGAGTGACGAGCGAGGCATTGCTCGCTACTTATGGGAATAAAATTACTCAGAGATTTAATTAATATTTAAAATGTCCACCCCCTGCCCCAAGCCGCATACTTTGCGTGGAAAACTCCTCATAAGGGGGACACCATAGGGCTACGAGGCGATGCTGGCTGCTTGAGATAGAATGGTAAGAGTGAAAGTGCGGAATTTACAAGCTGCGTTCTGCCAATAAACCTAGTATGTACCTCGGATACATAAAAATTAAAAGCCCTGAATGAGACATTCAGGGCTTTTGTGGTACCTCCAGGAATCGAACCAGGGACACAAGGATTTTCAGTCCTTTGCTCTACCAACTGAGCTAAGGTACCAATTCGGGATGCAAAGATATACGATATTCGATTTTAAACAAGTAGGTAAAAGAAAATAATTATAGTTTTGCGGCCGTTTGTTGGTTTTGGACAATATGCGTGAGTGATAGAAGCGGGTCACCGGGGTACCCGGTGTAAGAGCGGATAGCACGACCCCGTCTGGAGCGGGGGCACGCCGAAGTCATAAATCATTGATTAAAAATAGACACGTAGATGCGACTTACCGGTATATTATATTTGTTATCTTTCCTACTGGCGCTGGTCATCGTGGGATATTCTTACACACAGACCGGAGATTTTCTCTCCCTATATCTAGCAATTCCCGCAGTAATAGTCAGTTCTACCTATATGTTGGGACCACAAATAAATTTCTGGTGGAGTAAACGCAATCCTCCTCGCCTGGAGCCTAAGGTGCAACGTATCTTTGAACTGTACCATCCCTGGTATAAGAACTTAGATCCCAAAGAGAAGAAGTTATTTAATAGCAGGGTGGTGCTATATGTTGAGGATAAAGCCTGGATTAATATGGGCATAGAAGAGGAATTACCGTATGACATCAGTGCTATGATCGCTTTTCAAGCAGTGAGACTTACCTTATCACAGAATGATTTTCTCATGAGGCCTTTCGACCGAATAGTTGTGTACCCCTACCCTTTCTTGTCACCCAACTATGCCAGTTTCTACCACGCCACCGAAACAAATATGGAGGATGGTGCGCTGATCTTCTCCATGCGGCACTTAATTCCGGCTTTCCAGCAGCCAGAAAAGTATTTTAACATCGTACTGTATGAATATGCCAGAGTATTCAAGGTCACCATGCCGGGCATCAACTATCCTGAGGTGGATACCATAGAATTTTGGCAAGATCTTTATCGAGTAGCCAATTATAGTTTTAAGGAAATCCACGGCCTGATCGGAATTCCGGACGCTGTAGATGCCTGGGGCGTTGCAGTGCACCACTATTTTACTTACGGACCACATTTTGCTCGCGTCTTCCCAGAACTGAATGATCAGCTCACTTCTATATTCAAAATCTATAACCTCTCTACTTAGGCCTTTGGAGTTTCTACTTCCTCACCTGACCAATCAGGATCGGGATTGTCGCCCATGGTAGTCTGAAGGACAGTCTCATCACTTCCCTCTTTTGTGAATATAAGACCTGTATTTGAACCTCTCACCTTGATGATATCACCGGGAAGATATTTTCCGGAGAGAATCAACTTGGAGAGTTCGTTGACCAGTTCTTTCTGAAGGACACGCTTCATAGGGCGTGCACCAAACTGTGGATCATAGCCCATATCGACCAGCAAGTCGATAGCAGTCTCATCTAAAGAAATACTAAGGTCTTGGCGCTTCAGCATCTTGTTGATACTTCCGATCTGGATAAGTAAGATACGCTCTATCTCATCCTTACGAAGTGGAAGGAACATAATCGTCTCATCTATACGATTGAGAAATTCAGGTCGCATGGTCTGCTTCAACAATTCGAAAACTTCCATTTTGGTAGTTACCAGTATCTGTTGTGCCTTTTTAGAATCAGCTTTTTCTAGTTGTTCGAAATTCTCAAGTATGATTGACGAGCCGAGATTGGAAGTCATGATGATGATGGTATTCTTGAAGTTAACTTCACGGCCTTTGCTATCGGTGAGACGACCGTCATCGAGTACCTGTAAAAGGATATTAAATACATCGGGATGAGCCTTTTCGATCTCATCCAGTAGGATAATGGAGTACGGCCGTCGGCGCACAGCCTCAGTGAGCTGACCACCCTCTTCATAGCCTACGTAGCCGGGAGGCGCTCCGACTAATCGAGAGACTGAGTGCTTCTCCATATATTCACTCATATCGATACGGGTGATGGCATTCTCATCGTCAAAAAGCACCTCGGCTAGTGCCTTGGCTAGTTCCGTCTTACCCACCCCGGTCGGTCCCAGAAAGATAAATGAACCCATGGGTCGCTTAGGATCTCCAAGACCGGCACGGCTGCGGCGTACCGCATCACTTACTGCGACTACAGCTTCCTGCTGTCCTATCAACCGCTTACCAATCTGATCTTCAAGGTTGATTAGTTTATCTTTTTCACTTTGTTGCAACTTTGATACAGGGATGCCAGTCCACTTGGCTACTACCTCAGCAATATCTTGTGCGCGTACCTGCTGAGTCGTGTATCGAGATCCCTCCGGAAGGTCATTCAGCTTTTTTTCAGCTTCGGCAAGCTGCTTCTCTAGATCTTGTTTCTGACCATAGCGGATCTTTGCCACCGTCTCGAAGTCACTTTCACGCTCAGCCTTTTCTGCCTTCCGATCCAGATCTTCCAACTCAACCTTGATGGCATTGATGTTGTCCACAATGGTCTTCTCATTCTGCCAGGTGGCTCTGATAGAGTCATATTGCTGGCGAGCATTCGCTATCGACTCATTAATAATATCGAGCTTCTTGGTATCCTTTTCCCTTTTTATGGCCTCACGCTCTATCTCTAATTGCCTTACTCTGCGATCCAACTCGTCTATTTCTTCCGGTACAGAGTCAAGTTCCAAACGTATTTTAGCGGCGGCTTCATCTATGAGGTCAATGGCTTTATCGGGCAACTGACGATCGGCGATATATCGATGTGACAGCTCGGCGGCAGCGATGAGTGCCTCATCGAGAATCTCTATTTTATGAAATACCTCATATCTCTCCTGTAATCCCCGCAATATGGAGATGGTGTCTTCGACGCTGGGTTCATTGACTGTAACTACTTGAAAACGTCGGACCAAAGCGGCGTCTTTTTCAAAATATTTCTGATATTCATCAAGTGTAGTAGCACCGATGGCGTGTAGCTCACCCCTGGCCAGTGCCGGCTTTAGGATATTAGCTGCGTCCATGGCACCATTACCGCCACCGGCGCCAATGAGCGTGTGTATCTCATCAATAAAAAGTATGACCTGTCCATCGCTATCAGAGACTTCCTTGATTACTGCTTTCAGGCGCTCTTCGAACTCGCCTTTATATTTAGCGCCTGCTACGAGAGCAGAGAGATCTAGCGAGAAAATCTCTTTCGTCTTTAGATTCTCGGGCACATCACCCTTGACTATTCGCCAGGCAATACCCTCTACGATAGCAGTCTTACCGACTCCTGCTTCTCCCACAAGGATGGGATTATTTTTCTTCCGCCTACTGAGTATGTGGAGCACTCTTCTGATTTCATCGTCTCTGCCTATGATGGGGTCCAACTTGCCGGATTCGGCACGTTCATTGAGATTAATGGCGTATTTATTGAGTGAGTTATAATTACTATCACCACTCTGATCGGTCACTTTATTTCCCTTGCGCATAGACTGTATGGCGCTCTTTAGGTCTTGCTCAGTGATTCCGGCATCCTTGAGCAGCTTGGCAGTCTTATCCTGACCGGTGAGAATACCATACAAGATTAATTCCAGTGAGATAAACTCATCACCAAATTCTTTCATGGCTGCACGTGCGCGAGCCAATACACTATTGGCATCATTGGACAAGAACTGTTTGTCACCACCCTGAACCTTGGGTATATTGTTGATCAATTTCTCATTTTCAGTCTTTATGAGATTGATGTTAGCTGAAGTCTTATTGAGCAGAAACTCAAAGACATTGGGATCGACCTCCATCAGTCCCTTGAGGAGATGTGAGGAATCCACTGTCTGCTGGCTATTGTCTGCGGCAAGCTGCTGTGCCTTTACAATGGCATCCTGAGCTTTTATGGTAAAATTATCGAGCGTCATATCAATGTTTTTTAAGCAAACACTCAAAATCAAATCCATGTTTTAAAAAATGACATTCAGTCATCAATTGATAATAAAATTTCAGGAGGACATGAAATTATGTCATTGATAATCACTTCATTGTGCAGAAATGTCACATTTAGATTATATTCATATGAAGTTGATGGATATATAATAGATTGATAATAATTTTGGTACATTTGCACCGATTTTCCTACACCAAATACAGAATGCCAAAAGACGCTAATATCCGCTCGGTCCTCATCATAGGAAGCGGTCCCATCATCATAGGTCAGGCCTGCGAATTTGATTATGCAGGTACACAGGCTGCCCGTTCACTCAGGGAAGAAGGTATTGAAGTTACACTCATCAATTCCAACCCTGCCACGATAATGACTGATCCAGTCACAGCAGATAATATCTACCTTCTGCCGCTTACAGTGGAAAGCATCATACAGATACTGGAAGAACAAAACATTGACTCAGTACTCCCCACCATGGGCGGGCAGACTGCACTCAATCTCGCCATCGAAGCATCTAAACAGGGAGTGTGGGAAAAATATAATGTCAATCTGATCGGTGTCGATCTAGATGCGATAGAACTTACCGAGAACCGGGAAATGTTTAAGGCTCAGATGATAAAAATCGGAATGCAGGTAGCGCCTTCGTATATAGCCAATTCATTTCTGGAAGGTATGGAAGCTGCTCAGAAAATAGGATTTCCATTAGTTATCAGACCTTCTTACACTCTGGGTGGCACAGGAGGAGGCTTCGTGATGAAAGATGAAGACTTCGGCGAAGCACTCAGAAATGGACTATCAGCTAGCCCTACACATGAGGTTCTGGTAGAAAAAGCTGTGATAGGCTGGAAGGAATTTGAGCTGGAATTACTTCGCGATTCAAACGACAATGTCATCATCATATGTACGGTAGAGAATCTGGATCCTATGGGTATCCACACTGGTGATAGCATCACCGTGGCACCTGCGATGACACTGAGTGACACAGCTTATCAGCAAATGCGAAATGATGCCATCAAGATGATGCGTTCACTTGGCAATTTCACAGGTGGATGCAACGTGCAGTTCGCACTCAATCCGGATACCGAAGAACTAATAGCAGTAGAAATCAATCCACGTGTCTCCCGCTCCTCTGCGCTAGCCAGCAAGGCAACTGGATATCCAATAGCTAAAATCGCTGCAAAACTGGCAATCGGCTATAATCTCAATGAACTTCAAAATCAAATCACCGGTTCAACCTCTGCCCTATTCGAGCCTTCGCTCGATTATGTAATCGTAAAAATGCCGCGTTGGAACTTTGATAAATTCCCTGGCGCAGATCATCAACTGGGGTTACAGATGAAATCAGTAGGCGAAGTAATGGCCATAGGACGAAGCTTCAAAGAGGCTTTGCAAAAAGCCTGCCAATCACAAGAAAACAACCGTAGTGGGCTAGGTGCTGACGTCAAGGAGTGGATCCGTACTGAAGATATCATGGAGCGACTGGTCAATGTCAGTGACGACCGCATATATCGTCTGAAAGATGCAGTGCGGCTGGGAGTACCCGAGAAGACACTGAAGGCACTCACAGGAATCGACCTGTGGTACATCCGTCAACTTAAAGATATGTATCGGCTAGAAGAGCAGATAATGCGATTCAATCTGCCGGTAGATATACCTCGAGACTTATTCTACGAGGCAAAAAGAGCCGGATATTCGGACGCACAAATTGCATGGCTGCTAAGGGTCAATGAGATAGATGTGAGGAAGCGAAGATATGAGTTGGGCATCAAGAGAGTCTATAAGCAAGTAGATACTTGTGCAGCGGAGTTTGACGCACAGACTCCATATTTCTACTCTACATTTGATGAGGAAAATGAAAGCATTCCTTCTGATAAGAA
Source organism: Saprospiraceae bacterium (assembly GCA_035426385.1). Classification (GTDB taxonomy): domain Bacteria; phylum Bacteroidota; class Bacteroidia; order Chitinophagales; family Saprospiraceae; genus Parvibacillus. The sequence continues at coordinate 6,491 of DAOLZQ010000078.1, read as the reverse complement.
AAAAGTTATCGTATTGGGTTCAGGCCCAAATCGTATCGGACAAGGTATAGAATTTGACTATTGCTGTGTACACGGACTGCTGGCCATCAAAGAAGCGGGTTACGAAGCCATCATGGTCAACTGCAATCCAGAGACAGTCTCCACAGATTTTGATATGGCAGATAAGCTATATTTCGAACCGATTTTCTGGGAACATCTAGCAGAGATCATAGAATTAGAGAAGCCGATCGGAGTCATCGTCCAGCTCGGAGGGCAGACCGCATTAAAGCTAGCCGAGACACTGCACCGTGAAGGCATTCCAATCATCGGGACTTCCTTTGAGAGTATGGATCTGGCTGAGGACAGGGGTTCTTTCTCAGACTTACTAAAAGAATTAAGTATACCCTATCCTGAATATGGGGCCGCACAAGATACTGATGAAGCACTCCAGATAGCCAATAGAGTGACATATCCTGTACTAGTGAGACCATCATATGTACTGGGTGGACAGCGCATGAAAATAGTGATTAATGATACGGAGCTCGAGAGGGCTGTCTTGAATATCTTCAAGCACATGCCTGACAATAAGGTGCTCATTGATCAATTCCTCGAAAGAGCTAAAGAAGCTGAGATTGATGCGATCTGCGACGGAGAAGACACACTTATCATGGGTATCATGGAACACATAGAGCCTGCCGGTATCCATTCCGGCGACAGTTTTGCAGTCTTACCTACTTACAGTCTATCAGATGAAGTACTTGAAAAAATGAAGGAGTACACTTATAAACTGGCTAAAGCACTCAACATAAAAGGACTGATCAATATACAATTTGCCATTAAGGATGAGCAGGTGTATGTAATCGAAGCTAATCCTAGAGCGAGCCGAACTACACCTTTCATATCAAAAGCATATAAAGTTCCTTATCTCAATATCGCCACTCGGATTATGCTTGGCGTGAATAAGCTCAAAGATTTTGAAGTAGTCAACCAATTAGAAGGATATGCAATTAAAGAGCCTGTGTTCTCATTTGACAAATTCCCTAAAGTAGACAAGCGACTGGGACCTGAGATGAAATCAACCGGAGAGGCAATCCGGTTTATAAAAGACTTAAAAGATCCATATTTCAGAGAAATGGTGCGCAACGCCTCCATGTTTTTATATCAATAGAAGAAAACACTTCAGGATTTTGAATAAAATAGCCATTTCACAGCAGGGATAAATTCACCACCCCACATCTTCTCACTATGTCCACCACTTGGATTGACAGATAGCTTAATTGCTATATCACCGGAAGTGTAACCCTTCGCTTCAAAAATATTCTTTAGTTTGGTAATATTAGGAAGCATGGATGTACTCTCTTTACCGCCAGCGTAGAGATAAATACGCATCGGAAAATAACTCTGAAACTGAATCGCATCCAGATAAACATTTTGAGTTACCCATAATGAGGGGCTAAAGATCATCAACTTACTAAACACTTCAGGGTAAATGAGTCCGGCATAAATACTGATGAGTCCGCCCATGGAGCTTCCTCCTATACCAGTATCACTTCTGGCAGACAGAGTCCGATAATGCAGATCTATATAGGGCTTTAATTCTCTCACTATAAACTTGAGATAGGCGCGACCTTCTGATTTACCTATACGGGGGCTCTGAACTGGTGTAAACTCGATGACTCGCTCTTCATCGCCATGATCTATCGCTACGATCATAAGAATGTTCATATTTGAAATAGCCATTTTTTTTAACTGCTCATCGATACCCCAAGTACCGAAAGGTGCTTCCTTGTCCCAGAGATTCTGGGCATCCTGGAGGTATAATACACTATATCGCTGATCAGAAGTGTGATAATTGTGAGGGAGTAAGACCCGAATACGTCTCCTTTTATGAAGTGACTGAATGGGGAAAAGGTCAGAAACAGTTTCAATCAATGGGCTAAAGTCGATATCCGTAAACTGGCCATCTTTCAGAAAACGGTCAATCTTGTCATTAACTCTAGCTTTTGGCAACAGCAATTCATGATTGCCTGTTTTAACTCCCGAAGCATCTATTTCCTCAGCATCCCAATTTCCCTTGGTGTATTTATAGTTTAATGGAAAATGAATCTCAGGTGTAAGCGGCAGAGTATATTGAAACTTTCCATTACCTACACGGGTCATTCGATAGTGGGGATCGTGCGTCTGCCATCCATTGAAATTGCCAGTCATAAACACCTCCCGACCATCGTCATCGGGAGTCGTCATGGTAAATGTTATTTTAGCAATATGTCTACGACCTGTGGTAGATGCCAAAGATGAAGTATTAGTTAAATTAAAAGAATTAGGAACGACTTGCTATGCACTCCAGAAACATGCTAGAGATTAAAGGCAGATTTTATTTCATCTAGATAATCCAGTCTCTCCCATGTAAACAGTTCGACTTCAATTTTCTTCTCATTTCTTTTGCCTTCATTAAAAGTCTTCGTTACTTTCTCGTAATCTCTTCCCATGTGCCCATAAGAAGCTGTTTCACTATATATAGGATTGCGCAGTTTCAGTCGCTGCTCGATAGCATAGGGCCGCATATCGAAGATTTCTTCAATCTTGAGTGCTATCTCACCATCGGTTAGACCTACTTTGGAAGTATTGTATGTATTTACATAAATGCCACATGGTTTTGCTACACCGATGGCATAAGAAACCTGAACAAGCATCTCGTCACATACGCCGGCTGCTACCATATTCTTAGCAATATGTCTCGTAGCATATGCTGCTGAGCGATCCACTTTAGAAGGATCTTTACCAGAGAAGGCACCTCCACCATGCGCGCCTTTGCCACCGTAAGTGTCAACGATTATTTTCCTGCCGGTAAGTCCTGTGTCTGCATGCGGCCCACCCAGTACAAATTTTCCGGTGGGATTGATGTGGTAAACTATGTTATCCTTGAAAAGATCTCTAGTCTCAGAGCTCAACTGAGCCTTAACTCGAGGTATCAAGATATTGATGATATCTTCTTTAATCTTCTTAAGTATGGTGTCATCATCCTCATGAAAAGGATCATGTTGGGTAGAGATCACAATAGTCTCAATTCGCATGGGCTTATTATTATCATCATATTCGATGGTCACCTGACTTTTTGCATCTGGACGCAAATAGGTTATTTCACTATTCTCTCTTCTTAAAGCAGCTAATTCCCGCAGTAAGAGATGGGCAAGATCCAGAGCCAGTGGCATATAATTCTTAGTTTCATTGCTGGCATAACCAAACATCATTCCCTGATCTCCTGCACCTTGATCTTCCGGTGCAGTTCTCTCTACACCCTGATTGATGTCCTGGGACTGTTCGTGAATGGCAGATAGAATACCACAAGAGTTAGCCTCAAACATGTATTCACTCTTAGTATAGCCAATCTTACGAATAACTTCACGTGCTATTTCCTGTACGTCCAGATAAGCATTGGTCTTCACCTCGCCTGCTATTACGACCTGACCAGTAGTAACCAGAGTTTCACAAGCCACCTTACTAGTGGGGTCATAAGCTAGAAAATAATCAATGAGTGCATCGGAAATCTGATCAGCTACTTTGTCCGGGTGGCCTTCAGATACTGATTCAGAAGTGAATAAATAAGGCATAGTTTTATTTTTAAGGCTGCAAAATTATAAAAATTCCAAGAGTGGACACTTATTATCCAATATTATTTAATTTAATATGTCCGTGTCTTAATACCTTATTACTCATAAAAGTTTAATTAGTTCAGTGTACAATCCTTCTTTTTAAAACCTCATCCATATTTTAAAAAAAAGGGCAGTATTGCACAAAAGGCTGAATTTCTCTCAAAAAAAAGTGTTTTTGGAGGGCTAAGTCCAGTAATAGAGAAAAGTCTAGTGGTATTAACAGACCACAGCAAATACATGTAGGAATTAAATTCTCTAGTTTTTTGCCGGCAATAAAATCTCGTAAGTTTTACCTTTGACAGGCAGATCCCTATCTATTAGCCAAGGGTTTAGGTAGCGTAACATCCTATAAGTAGTACCTTGATCTTTAGCAAAAGCGGCCAAATCCTGTATTGTAGAATCAACCTGAACCTTCCGAAGATCTTCAAAAGGCTGGTATTTCAAATTTTCATCCAATGAGAAACCAAATCCTTCCGGATTATTTAGTATTTCTTTAATCGCTAGAATTCTAAATATATACTTTGAAGTCTCAGGATTGAGATATAGGTCATAGAAGTTTGATACGTCCTGGGATTTCAATTCACGTCTGATCCGTCCATCGCCCCCATTATAAGCGGCGGCTGCAAGTGTCCAGCTTCCGAGAATATTGTACAAGCTTTGGATGTGAGCGCAAGCGGCGTAAGTAGATTTTTCTACATTAAATCTTTCATCTACTTTATCGTTTACTTCCAGGCCCAACTGACGAGCTGTGGGTGCCATAAATTGCCAAAATCCCTTTGCTCCTGCAGGTGAGACAGCATTTGAAAAATTGCTCTCTACCGGTACTAAGTATTTGAAATCATCGGGAATACGCTGATTCTTTAAAATTCTCTCAATGAGGGGAAGATATCGGCCGGCCAATTTAAGATTCATGAGTATAGTTCCATGCAAATAAGCATTCATTACCAGTTCTTTATCCAGGCGATCCAATACATCCGGATTGGAGCGCGGAATTTCTTCACCGGCGAAGGAAAATGGCCGGTTGAGGTCAGGAGCTTTGATGAGCTGAGGCAGTGCTGCCATTTTATAAGCTTGATGGATGTTCAGTGCTGCAAGAGATAATACTGCGAACACCAGTAGTCCTAATAAACTTTTCATTTTTTACCTTTGATTTTATGATCAATATCCTCAACAGCTTGTTCAATATCCTCTTCGTCGAACCATTGGGTAAGTTTGTGTTTTGCCTTATCTCTTACTTCTTTGTTGATATACATACTGACCGCAGTTAGTCCGACCAGCAATACACCCAAATCATCGGTAAACCCGAGGATCGGCGTAAGATCCGGGATAAAATCAATAGGTGAGAGAAAATACGCAATACTGCCTAAAATACTAGCTTTAGCCCACTTTGGGGTTTCACTTCTCTTATAAGAATAATACATTAACAAGACTATATACACTACTTTGGAACCCGCCTGAAGGGCATACCTTGAAAGTTTATTACGAAGTTTACGCTTACTTATTTCACTCATTCATTATGATTTGTAGTGAAAACAAGGTTTGAGGCAAAATAAATCCCAATGTTCAAATCCATTTTTTGACTTTAAATATGATAAATGCAATCAGCGCTATGAGAATCATAATGATCCACACACCATAATAACCGTAGGGAGAAGATAACTCCGGCATATATTTAAAGTTCATCCCATATACACCCACTATAAAAGTGAGTGGAATAAATATAGCTGTGATCACTGTCAGTGTCTTAATGACGATATTGGTTTTGTAATTTATCTCCGAATGAAAAAGATCAGTCAGATTATACAAATTATCCTTGAGTACCTCTACCGAATGTGTCAATTGCTGTGCATGATCATACAAGTCGGTCAAATAAATTCTAAGATCTTTATGAACTGCCGGCGAAATACTCATCTTAAACTTTAGCACAACTTCTCTTATTGGCAGAACGTCTCTTGAGAATAAAGTACAATCTCTCCTATAATGATAAATTCGCTTTTTTAAAACTGTATTAGGATTACGTTCTATTTGAAATTCAAAATTATCTATCTTTTCATTTAGATGATGTACTACTTCCAGGTATTTGTCCACTGCCAGATCTAATAAACAATATGCTATGTAATCTGGATGCCGCTGTGCATATCGCTGTGCATTATTCCACATCCGCTCCTTGACCAATAAGAATGTGTCACTATTCATTTCCTGAAAACTGAGAATAATCTTTTCATTAAAAAAAATAGTTATCTGCTCCTTTTCTATTTTTTGATTTGAAGTATTGTAACTCATAAATGGAATTGAGATGAAACAATTGCCTTCAAGATCATCGAACTTCGCTATCTGGTGCACATTTAAAATATCTTCCATCCACATCCAATGAATGCCAAATTTATTGCCTAGATTTTCAATAAGTGAAATATTGGAAAGTCCTCTGACATCCACCCAAGTATAATTCTCTCCTGTCGGTATTTTATCGATTTCATCATACTGGACAAAACCAGTGACTATCTCATGAGCATGGACAGAGAGATGCTGCACTATAGGTAATTGTGAATCTATCTTTCCGGTATACACTAACGAGCCCGGAGGCAGACCGGCTTTTTTAATTGCATTTTTTACTTCCGGCTCCGTTGTATTAATAGGCAGATTGGTTTCTTTCATTCTGTCATATTTGAGGGAGTGAATTTGCTATATATAACATCTGGGAATACCACTCCCATATCCTCGGTGTGATTCAGTATTTGCAAGTTCAGATCATTGATGATATTCGTAGTTGCGCCGGCTGATTCACCACTCACAGTTATTTTGACTGTAGCACTTGTCTCAGTAAGTTTAGTTACATAAATAGGAATTTGAAAATCGCCC
>DAOLZQ010000077.1:0-12676 GCA_035426385.1 Saprospiraceae bacterium | reverse complement strand
TATTCGGCTCAATATTTACCACTCCCCGGCATGTCCACCCCTCAAATGGCACTCTTCCCGACTCAATCAGACCTACTTCTGATTGAGTGCTTCACGTTTCTTAGATAGCCAATACCTTGGGAATCACGCTTATCGCTAAAATGTGAATACCCATTATAGAAATACTCGCTATATTGTAAACCTCCCACGAACACCATATTTGTCAAAATGGGATGCCCCGTACATTTGCTCAAAAATTGAGATGAAAAAAAGATACTCTGAGACTCAGCGACTTTATACTCTACAAGTTATCCTCCCCAAGTGCTTGCTAAATTATAGCTAACATTAGAAAATGGAAGTCAATCCACTTCATCTATTTCGCCCCCAGTAGTGTTTTTGAGGTTTCAAAGGCATCCAGGCCACACTGAAGAAATGCGACGTAGTTATCGGGATTGGGAGTGTAGCCCACGGGCGTATTGAGCAATGTTCCATCCGGTTTGATCAAGGCATAGAGTGGTTGCGAATTGTTGTTAAAATTCTGAGTCTGAAAATATTTCCATTTATCCCCTTTGGTCACTAATTTCTGTGGCTTGCCGTTGGAATAGTATAGCGTAGTTTGTTCCGCCACAGGAAGTTCTTCCTTATCATCTACGTAAAGTGAGATGACTACATACTTATTGGAGAGGAGATGATATACTTTCTTATCCGGCCATACGTGTTCTTCCATTTTTCGACAGTTGACACAGGCATATCCGGTAAAGTCTAGGAAGACTGGCAGATTCCGCTCCCGGGCAAAAGCGAGACCTTCATTCAGGTCGTGAAAGCAATTGAGATTTTGTGGACAGTCCTTGGGATGAATAAAGCTGTAACCTACGGGCGGCGCGAGCCCACTTAACAGTGACAACGACGTAAAGGTCTGCGTATCACTATTGTATCTAAATCCAGAGAACAGATACAGTGCAAATACAGTAGCAATGACACCAAGTCCTAGTCGCACAGGAGATAGTTTTTTAATTTTCGAATCGTGTGGAAATTTTAACCAACCAAACAGATAAGCAGCCAATCCAATGGAACACAGGATCCAGATGATGAGGAAAGGCTCGATCTTTAGGAAGCCCCAATGGCTCACCAGGTCAGCATTGCTGAGGAACTTGAAGGCAAGCGCTACCTCTGCAAATCCAAGTACGACCTTTACAGTATTCAGCCAGCCACCTGATTTAGGTAGGGAATTGATCCAGCCTGGGAAAGCGGCAAATAAACCAAAGGGCAGAGCCAGAGCTAGCCCAAAGCCTGCCATACCAGACGTCAGTTGCCACGCGCCGCCATCTGAAGTGAGCGCACCAGCTAGGAGTGAACCTAAGATGGGACCGGTACATGAAAAAGAGACCAGAGCAAGTGTAATTGCCATAAAGAAAATACCAAGCACGCCACCGATGCCCTCTGCATTAGAGGCTTTATTGGTCAGTGAACTGGGCAGTGAGATCTCATAGAACCCAAAAAATGAGAAGGCAAAAAACATGAAAATCACAAAGAAAGCCACATTGAGCCACATATTCGTGGAGATATCATTGAGTATATTGGGATTGATGCTGTCTAGTAAATGGAAGGGAACACTGAGCAGGAGATATACTGCCAGAATAAAAAACCCATACAGGAAGGCATTTCGAACCCCTTTTTTCGCAGTTGAACTGCTCTTAGTAAAGAAACTGACCGTAAGTGGAATAAGCGGAAAGACACAGGGAGTTAGAAGCGCGATCAGACCGCCAATAAATCCCAGAAAAAAAATATTCCAGATGCTCTTATTCTTCCCCACATTGGTATCAGAGTCTATCGAGCATTCTGATACAGGACTGTTCAGATCAATTTTATTGATGGCATATATACCTTTCAGAGTAGCTTCATTGATCTGTCTGGCACTACTATCCAAGGGTGGAGATATAGGTGCAACTACGACGCCGGTTTCATCTGTGGTATCTTCTTCTTGATTGGAGACAGGCTTGTCATCATTTACGCCAACCTTATCTTCTTTTTTATCATCCTTATTCAGGTTTGCATTTGGCTTTAACTTGACACTAAATTCTACCTCCGTAGGTGGCAGGCATCGGGTATCATCACACGTCTGGAAGAGCACACTACCGGTGACGGGTTTGGTGATATCTGTGACCTTGATGCGCTGTGTGACAGTGTATAACTCACTAAACTTGACGAGGTTCATTTCGAATATTTCGTCATACATTTTTTTCATGTGACCACCTTCCTTATTCTTTCCGACAAGGGTGAAATGACTTCCGGGTTTGACGACTACTTCAGTCGGCACGGGGCCTCCCTCACCGATATTCTGGCTATAGACGTACCAGCCCTTGTCGATATTGGCTGTCATCAGCACATCATATTCGTTTTCAGTTACCTGAGTGGCCGAAAACTTCCATTTGACGGGTTCGAGGATTTGGGCATTTGCGGAAATAAATCCGGCGATCAGAAGCAAAAAGATATTTAGTATTTTCATTAGTTTAACTCAAATGATATATAATTCCAAAGATAGAGTTTCGAATTTTTAAATATAGTAAAAAGTAGATAATTAACCTCACTTTAACGTCTGCATCCACTCATTTCGCCTACGTACATAATACGCTTCACGCCGCGCTATCTGATAGCCTGCTGCGCCATCCAGTATGCCTAGATGAAATATATACACAGAGATAAATTTAAAAAAGGGAAGGATAAGTAGTTTCAGAGGACTACTGTTCTTTCCTTTAGCGAGTTTCTCCCGCGCCGAAAGCTCGGCATATCTCTCTATCTTTCGATAGTGCTCCTCAGCAGTGCGATAGGTGTAGTGTAGCAAGTCTCCTTTCAGTTTTATTAATTTAAAATCAGCGGGAAAATTCAGCTTTTCATGTACAAACTCACCCTGCCAGCGACAATATCTGCGGTCGAAGAGCCGGTACACATAATCCGGATACCAATTGGAGTGTCGAATCCAGTGGCCACAATAGTTATTTAACCTGGAGAGCAAATAGACTGTTTTTTCTTCCAATGTACACTCCTGTATAGATGCTATAAGTTCTTCTGAAAGTATTTCATCGGCATCCAGGGAGAGAATCCAGTCATGACGAGTCAATGTATTCGCTTCATTTTTCGTAGAGCTATATCCCTGCCACTGCATCTGATGCACCTTTGCTCCGGCGGCCTCGGCAAGTGTTACGGTAGCGTCTGTCGAACCTGAGTCTACTACTATGATATCGTCAGATATCAGAGCAGCCTTAGTGACACACTGACTGATATTCGCTGCTTCATTCAGCGCTATTATGACCACAGAAATTGGTGACTTCAATGTCTTAGGTTATTTTTGCATCAAATATACAGTGTTTCATGGGCAAAATATTAGTTACAGGTGGCTGCGGCTATATAGGTAGTCATACTATAGTCGAATTGGTAGAGCATGGTTTTGAAGTTATTAGTGTGGACAATCTTTCTAATTCTGATGAACAGGTACTAACTGGAATTGAAAAAACGACAGGCATATACGTACAGAATTATGCTATTGATGTGAATGATAGGGCAGGTCTTGATGAGTTATTCAGCAAGGAAGACATTGAAGGAGTGATCCATTTTGCAGCGCTTAAAAGTGTCAATGAATCGGTAAACGAGCCCATGCTGTATTACAGAAATAATGTGTCAGGACTGATTAATTTGATCGATGTAATGCAGAAACATGATTGCCATCGATTGATATTTTCTTCTTCCTGCAGTGTATATGGAAATAGCAAGGAGGTTCCGGTCACAGAGGATACACCTTTAGCTGAGCCCGAATCTCCCTATGCCCGTACCAAGTTGATGGGTGAGCAAATACTTCGCGATATGTCTGGTGGTCAGTCGGGAATCAGTACCATCGCACTTCGTTACTTTAATCCCGCCGGCGCACATCCCGGCAATGAGATAGGTGAGTCACCCACCCAGAATGCGTCTAATCTGGTCCCGGTAGTGACTGAGACTGCCATGGGACTGAGAAAGGAAATGACCGTATTTGGGGAGGACTATCCGACTCGTGACGGCACTTGTATCCGAGACTATATCCACGTCACTGATATCGCTCAGGCACACGTACAAGCGCTTAGCTACATCCTGGACGGCCGAAATAAATCTCCTTTCGAAATATTCAATCTGGGCTCAGGCATTGGGAATACGGTGCTGGAAGTCATCAATAGTTTTCAGTCAGTGACAGGACAGTCAGTTCCACATCTTAAGGGACCTCGTCGCGCAGGTGATGTCATATCTATCTATGCAAATAATGATCGTGCCAAGTCAGCCCTCGATTGGAAGCCAAAGTATTCACTAGATGATATCATGCGAACAGCGTGGAACTGGGAGAAGAAAAGACGTGGATGGAGTAATTTTTAATTATTGAGCTTGACTTGTTCCTCTATGTTAGGTTGCTGAACTATCAGATTCCCCACTATAGGTTTAGATACTAATCTCAAAAATCTAGAAGGGATTTGATGTGAATAGCCCGGATGCAATCCGGTGGCATAGAGATGTATAGAGATGAACTGCGAAGTGGCTCAATATTAATGCTTGATAGGTAAATTCTGTTGATGCAGACTAAGCTAATCTTTAAATGCTCCAGAGCGCATTTTAGAAATATCAACCGGCAACTAAAGGCAACTCATCAGCGTAGTGCGCTAACCCATAGTTTCGGGTTTGAGCTTCCTCCGGATGCAGTATATGCCATTCGAACTCGTCGCGGAAGTGGCGTATGGCGGCGGCTACGGGCCAGGCTGCGGCATCTCCAAGCGGACATATAGTGTTACCTTCAATATTCTTCTGAACATCCCAGAGCAGGTCAATATCAGCCATCTTACCTCGGCCGTATTCTATCTTCTTCAGGATATCATAAAGCCAACCAGTGCCTTCACGGCAAGGGCTACACTGGCCACAACTTTCATGAAAGTAAAAGTGTGCCAATGTCATCGTGTGTCTAACTATACACTGGTCCTCGTCCAGTACGATAAATCCGCCACTACCCATCATCGAACCGGTAATGAAGCCACCATCTGCCAGACTTTCATAATTCATCATACGCGGCTGACCTGAGGCAGTAGTAAGCAGAAGATTGGCCGGCAGGATAGGTACTGATGAGCCACCCGGGATACACGCTTTAAGGCGCTTGCCATTGGCGATACCACCGCAATAGGCATCATCATAGATAAATTGCTCTACTGAGATGGTCATGTCGATCTCATAGATACCCGGTTTATTTATATTTCCACAAGCTGAGATCAGTTTGGTTCCGGTGGATTTGCCTACACCTATTTTTGCATATTCATCGCCACCAATTCGGATGATGGGCGTGACTGCAGCAATGGTTTCTACATTATTTACCACCGTGGGACACCCCCACGCACCCTTGACTGCAGGGAAGGGTGGTTTCAATCGTGGATTGCCGCGCTTACCTTCAAGTGATTCCAGAAGGGCGGTCTCTTCACCGCAGATATAAGCACCCGCGCCGCGGTGTACATAGATTTCCAGATCATAACCGGTGCCTTGAATATTTTTTCCAAGCCATCCATTGGCTTTAGCTTCATCAATCGCATGGTCCAGTATATCGGTGATCCAGGCATATTCACCACGAATGTATATATATGAAGTATTTGCACCGAGTGCAAATGAAGAGATGATCATTCCTTCGATGAGCAGATGAGGAATAAATTCCATCAGATAGCGGTCTTTGAAGGTACCCGGTTCGCTCTCATCGGCGTTGACTACGAGATAGCGGGGTATTCCTTCCGGCTTAGCGATAAAGCTCCACTTCATGCCGGTGGGAAAACCTGCACCACCACGGCCACGCAAGCCGCTTTTTTTTACCTCATCCACTATAGCTTCGGGTGTCATTTTGAATGCTTTTGCAGCAGATTCATAGCCACCCTCACGTCTGTACACGTCGTAGCTGATGATGCCTTCTATATGTGCTTTATCTAGTAGTAATTTCATTTCAATCTGCTTTTTTGCCTGAATTATGCACTTAGTTAAGCTGGGCGGCTGAGTTTCTACATTCTTCTATGATGGCATCTATTTTTTCTCTGGTCAGATGCTCTCGATAGGTCTTACCGAGCTGCATCATAGGAGCGTAACCGCATGCACCGAGACACTCTGCGGGTTTCAGTGTGAAGAGGCCATCTGTGGTTGTCTCACCTTCTTTTATGTTTAATTTTTCTTTGATATATTCAATGATTTGATCGGAACCATTAAGCATACATGGTCCTGTACGACATACTTCAAGCAGGTATTTGCCCACTGGCCGGGTATTGTACATCGAGTAGAATGTGACGACTTCATATACCTCGATAGGAGCGAGATCTAGCGCAGTAGCAACAGCATCCATGACAGGCACATCCAGCCAGTTGTTATGTGCATCCTGCACCAGGTGAAGGACCGGTAAGAGGGCACTCTTCTGCTGACCAGCAGGATATTTTTCTATTAGTTTGGAGATTTTATCCTTAATTTCCTGGCTAAATTCCATGCTTTCTTTATTTCTTTTATTCTTTAATTATGCATCCAATTCTCCGGCGATCACATTCATACTACTCATAGTTAGAATAGCATCTGAGAGCATACCTCCTTTGATCATCTCAGGGAAAGCCTGATAAAATATAAAGCAAGGTCTTCTAAAGTGGAGTCTGTAAGGTGTTCGTCCGCCATCACTGACCAGATAGAAGCCCAACTCTCCATTACCGCCTTCTACGGCGCTATAAACTTCCCCCTTCGGAATAGGCGTCTCGCCCATGACAATCTTAAAATGCCAGATAAGCGCTTCCATACTGCGATACACCTCTTCTTTCTCCGGAAGATAGTAACCCGGTACATCTACATGATGAGAGCCTTCGGGTAGATTGGCGTAAGCCTGCTTAATGATCTGGAAGCTCTGAAGCATTTCTTCTTGCCGTACCATGAAACGATCATAGGTATCGCCATTTTGCCCTACGGGAATCGAGAAATCAAAATCTTCATATGAGGAATATGGAGAGAATACCCGAACATCATAATCAACACCTGCAGCACGTAGATTGGGACCGGTAAAGCCATAAGCCAGGGCACGTGGGCCAGTTATGGCGCCTACATACATAGTCCTGTCCATAAATATCCGGTTTCGCTCAAGTAAAATAGCGAGCTCAGAGTGCCATGTCGGAAATTTATCTATCCATATCTTAAGCTTTCGATGAAACTCCGGAGTAAAATCTCTTTCAAACCCACCGATACGTGAGATATTTGTGGTCAGTCGCGAGCCGCATACTTCTTCATATAGCTCATAGATGAGCTCTCGCATCTGGAATATATACGTAAATCCTGTCAGTGCTCCGGTGTCTGCGCCGATGATTGAATTGCAGATTAGGTGGTCTGAGATACGGGCTAATTCCATGATGATCACCCGCATATAATCTATGCGTTTGGTGGTCTTGATTCCGGCTAATTTTTCTACAGCAAGCACCCAGCCAATATTATTGATCGGTGCTGAACAGTAATTCATTCGGTCGGTGATGGGCGTGATTTGATTGAATGGCCGGCGTTCAGCTAATTTCTCAAAGGCCCGGTGGATATATCCGATTGTCTGTTCTGAATGATATATCTTCTCACCATCCATCTTAAGTACATTCTGAAATATACCGTGGGTAGCTGGGTGAGTAGGTCCCAGATTTAGGGTTGCCAATGTCCCTTGAATACTGTCGAACTCTTCAGTGGGATCAGGGCTAAAATTTTGCCATTTATCTACGCTCATGTTATTTCTTTATTTATCGTCCGAAGAATTCATCTTCTTTATCTGTTCGCGTACCATCCTCCAAGGGATACTGCTTACGCAACGGGAAATAATCCATATCATCCACATTCAAGATACGACGCAGGTCCGGATGTCCGACAAATTCTACGCCGAAAAAATCATACGTTTCCCGCTCCATCCAGTTGGCAGCCGGCCACAGATGTGTCATAGTGTGTACCCGCGGATGGGCGATAGAGAAAAAGGTCTTCACTCGGAGCCTTTCATTTCTCTGCATATTGTGCAGGTGGTAAATTACACCCAGTTCTTTATTTACATGTCCGGGTATATGTATCCCGCACAAGTCAGTAAGGAATGTAAACCCTGCCTCTGGATCATCCCTCAGAAATTCGAGTAACTCTGCAATGTGTGCTGTAGGACACTCTACAGAGAGCATATCATAAGAGTAATCAAACAACCATTCGATCTCCGGGTATTTGGTCTTGATCAGATCAAGTGTTTTATCTGCTGCTTCAGTCATCGAGTTATTGGATGTTGTATTGAGCTAATAAATCCTTGTATTGTTCTGAATATCTTCTCCTGCCTGATTCGTTCTTAGCCAGTTCCTGTATGAGCATGACTCCGTCTAATATTTGTTCAGGTCGAGGGGGACAGCCCGGTACGTACACATCTACCGGTATCACTTTATCTATACCCTGCAGGACGCTGTATGTATCGAAAAATCCACCACTGGTGGCACATGCACCTACAGCGATGACCCATTTTGGCTCGGCCATCTGGATATAGACCTGCTTGAGGATGGGACCCATTTTCTTGGCTATGGTACCCATCACCATCAGCACGTCTGATTGACGTGGAGAGAAGCTGAGTCGCTCCATTCCGAAACGTCCCAGGTCATAGTTGGAGGCCATAGTGGCCATAAATTCAATACCGCAGCATGAGGTAGCAAAGGGTAGTGGCCATAAGGAATTTGCACGAGCCAGACCGATAATGCTATCGAATTTTGTTGCATAGAAGCCCTCGCCCTGATATCCGGGTGGGAGGTCAGCTTTTTTTATTTCTGCCATGATTTTTGCCTTTTTGTTGTTAGAACAAGATGCACCCGAATATAGTTACTTGATTCCATTTTATTTGTCCCAGTCAAGTGCTCCTTTTTTCCAAATATAAATAAAGCCAAGCATGAAAAATGCAATAAATATGACCACAGCTATGAAGCCTTGCCAATGCATTTCTTGAAAATTAACTGCATACGGGTAGAAGAATATAACCTCTACGTCAAAGAGGACAAAGAGAATAGCAGTCATAAAGTACTTAACTGAGACCGGCATCCTTGCATTCCCTTCAGATTCAATACCACATTCAAAATTTTCCTCTTTTATCTTGCTGTACCTTTTAGGACCCAAAAGGTGTGTAGACACCAATGCGAAGATCACAAAGCCCGCTGCTACTGCAAATTGGATCAAAATGGGTATAAATGCTGCTGTGTTCATTAATGGAGTTTAATGTGCAAATTTACGAAATCATCGCTAAGATAACAATCCGTTTATAAAGGGAATATACCAGAAAATAAAAAACCGCCTTTAGGGCGGTTTGTTTCTTGAATTAGTGACTTATTTATTTATCAAAGTAGTCCTGATCATCTGCGATGTCATCCATATCCATTCCGGTGACAATATTATCATCGAATTCTGATTCTTCCTCTTCCAGTTCCAGCTCCAGATCCAGGTCATCGAGGTCATCATCTTTAGCTGCTGAGGATTTACCAGCTGCTGCCTTAGAAGGCTTTTTGACGATTTTAGAAATAATTTTTGAAGTTTTTTCTGTTTTTTCTGCACTCGAACCTAGTGCAGTAGCGCGTTCTTTAGACTCGCGCTCTGCCTTAGCAATAGCTTCTTGCTTGGCTTTCTCCGCATTTTCTATTTCTTTGGCGATCACACTCTTGGTGGCGTGCGGTACAAGTAGTAATCTTTGTTTTGAAATGAGTTGACCGGTGACAGTACATACTCCGTATGTTTTATTCTGAATCCTGATCAAAGCATTTTCGAGATTCATGACGAATTGTTGTTGACGGATCACCATGTTACCGAGCATCTCCAGTTCGGTGTTGATGCTGCTGTCATCAAACCAGTTGCCACCTTGCTTTTCACTTGCGTTCTCATTGAGCTCAGCTATCTGCTCCTGCATGAAGGATAATTCCTGACGTGCATTAGCCAATTTTCCGTCAATGAGTTCTTTAAACTCCAGTAGATCTTGATCTGAATAGCGTATAATAGTTGTTGCCATAGGTCTATTATAAAAGAGGGTTAGTTAAATATTATCGTTAGAAATAAATGTTACAAAGCATAATTTTATGAAATAAGTTCAATCTTATCTTTAATTCGTTAAAATATTTTCAGCAGTTGATTGCCAATATGGTTCTACAATACAGAGGAAACTTAATACTTCAGTACCGGTATTGACTATGAATTGTTCCGTTCCTCCGGGTATAAATATCATCGACCCCGGTACTATATAGATTTCATTTTTGTCAATGATGGCCTTGCCATTGCCCGCCAGAATATAATACAGTTCTGAACTATCCAACTTATGAAGTTGTGATGATTCTCCAGGAGCGATTTCTGCCTTAGCCAAGCTATAGCCTATAGGGAGGGAGTCATTGATCGGATGAATCAATTCCTGCAATTGAGTTTTGTCGCCTGCTATTATCACCGGGACGTCAGCTTCTTGCTTGCTCAAAAACATGACTTAGATTTTACACATTTTTTTGATCTCTGCCGGCACACCATCTTTGTGCAGCAGCATCGAGGTTGTCTTCATTTGGACAAATTTTTTGGTCACATAGAGATAACCTTCATTGTCATTTGAGACGCCCCAAGAGTTTTTAACTTTATAATACTCCTTGCCATTTTGGTCTTTATATAACCCGGTAATCTGCATACCGTGGTCATCTGTAGTTTGATAGTTGTCAAATTCTTGCTGTCTTAGCTGGTCATTGATATCTGCTTCCGGCTGTGGTCCGTCAAACATTTTAGCCCTCTCCTCACTGTTCATCATTTCAAAGGGTTTCGCAGGAATATAGGCTACGCCATTCTTCCACGAAAAGCTCTTTTCACTTACATCTGTACTCCAGGCAACAGAATAGCCCTTGGAAAGAGCATAGTCGATAATGCTAGTCAAATCGTGCATGGGTACATTCCACACCTGTCCAAATGTCCAGTTGTCCGGTATAGCTAGTAGCGTCTTTTGCCAATAAGGTGCAGTCGTAAAGCTGGAAAATTCTACATAGTCCGCTGTCTTTAGATTCACTACCTGATCTGCAAAAGTGCGAGGAGTGTATTGTTTGCCCTGGTATGTAAAAGTTTTGGGTACTTCACCGAGATAAGTATCGACTACTGCAGAGAAGGCTTTTTTCCATACGGGTGTCAATTTTTTGGAATCATCTTTTGTTAGTGCTTTTAGCATACTCGTGATGAGATTCTCCATCTCACCGAGATTATTCCTATCTGTGCCATAGTTTAGACCCGTATATGCATCCTGCGGCAAAAGGCCATATTTATCATATACATATAAGATATCGTGTGCAGAGCCGCCGGTACCATAGCTCAATCCGCCGTGCAATCGCACATACATTTCTGCCTTATCTATATATTGATTGCGAGCGACAAACATTTCTGCGAGATCGACCGGGGGACGTCCCATACGGATGATTTCAGATTCCAAAAAAGACAATGTAGCATAGCTCCAGCAAGTAGAAGACGAAGCCTGATCCTTGATGGATGTAGCCTCTGTGTCAAATACTTTCGAAAATTGAAATTTTCGCGCTGCGCCGTCAGTTTGATTATTTTTGATCTTATTGATGAGGTCATCCTGTGAAAAAGCAGCATTTGTCATCATAAAAATGGCCAGAAAGGAAGCGAGAAATGTTCGGATATTCATGTTGAAAACTTTTATTTTCGTTTAAATTCGGGGCAAAATTAATAAACCTACCAATGAAAGCGACATTTAGTTTAAATTTTTAATTATGTCATTTTCAGCAACCTATACCAAATTTTATTTGGTAAAATTGACTGTTTTTATTTATGTAGAAGAATAAATAAATGCAGCCGATGTGTCGTGATAAATCGGGCATCGTTTAGCTTTGTACCTGATCTCCGATCGATGGATGCATTAATATACGGTTTTGGTACAGGAATGATACTGAGTGTAATGCTTGGAACCGTATTCTTTACTCTAATTCAAAATAGTATTGACAATGGCATTTTGAGTTCGATCTTTATAATCGCCGGTGTTATATTTTCGGATGTACTAATGATTACAGTGGGACACTTCAATGCGCAGTTGATTCCACCGGGTGGCACTACGGAGATGATCGTGCGCATGCTGGGTGCAGCTTTTTTGTTGATATATGGCGTGCTCAATCTCACCGGAAGTAAACACATATTGTATCCCAAGAGTGGTAAGCGGAATATTTCACTCCAATTCACTAAGGGGTTTCTACTCAATCTACTCAATCCGGGTAATTTTATCGCCTGGCTGGCGATAGCCACTCAGTTATCGCTGGTGTTTAACTATACTGCCAGTCAAGCAAATGCTTTTTATTTTGGCGCCTTGTCCGCAATCTTTATTAATGAAATAATTATTTCCTACTCAGCTTCTAAGCTAAAGCGATTTTTTAATGAACAGTTATTAAATCGATTGGGCTATGTAATCGGTGTTATCTTTATTGGTTTTGCAATCTATCTTTTAATCCCGGTGGTAAAGTGGATGTTTTAAAATGGCTATAGGCTATACGCTATAAACTATAATCATGAGGTGAATAAAAAGTTATATCGATAATTACTAAAGTCCAAAGACCAAAGACTAAAGACTAAAGACCAAAGTCTAAGCACCAAGCTAAAATGCTAAGGCGCTAAAATGCTAAAGCGCTAA
>DAOLZQ010000076.1:0-12822 GCA_035426385.1 Saprospiraceae bacterium | reverse complement strand
ACTGAAAAAAAGTAAAAGCCATGCCGGCTCGAGGCAAGAAATGGAAGAGTTTTTTACGCTCAATTTATTCACGTAAGCTGCGAGCGTAGCCTCACAGTTCCCTCACCGAAGATGGCAACCCATCTTCGGCCCTGCAAAGCAGGGCTGCGTTCGGTCACCCCCTGACCCGCGCCAGCGGGGGAAATCTAATATTTGTATTTTCGGAAGCTGTTCGCGGGGCTCACAGTTCGCTCATCTGACCCTCTCACCTCTTCACTTTATCACAGAAATGCCTTGAGATGGGTTGAATATACTTCGTTCAACTATTTCTGATTTTCACCCTTTATTATTGCACTCAATTATATAAAATTGCCCACAAATGACTTAATTGATTGATACTAATATGACCGAAGATATACCTCATCATACCGGCGTAGTGACTGCTGATAATACCGATGGTGGTAAGCCCACCCACCGCAGATGGATACTGGCTGCACTTATGCTGACTATGATGCTGGCTGCGATGGACAATACCATTGTCTCCACCGCCATTCCTCAGGTAGTTGGTGATCTGGGTGGTTTCTCCCTATTTAGTTGGATATTCTCTGTCTATTTGCTCATTCAGACGGTGACCATCCCACTATATGGAAAGCTGGCCGATATGTATGGCCGTAAACCCATTCTTATCTATGGAACTATTATCTTCCTCATCGGATCGGCTACCTGCGCACTTTCTTGGAATATGTATTCACTGATTGCTTTTCGAGGATTGCAGGCGATAGGAGCAGGAGCGATCATGGCTACTGTAAATACGCTCGCAGGTGACATTTACTCTGTCAGCGAACGAGCTAAAATACAAGGATGGCTCTCCAGTGTATGGGGTATCTCAGCCATCGCGGGGCCTGCGCTCGGAGGTGCCCTGGCAGAATATGCTTCCTGGCGGTGGATATTTCTGATCAATCTGCCGGTAGGGGCAATTGCCCTTACGCTGATCTATTTATTTGTACATGAGACTAAACCACATGTCTATCACAAATTAAAGTATTCTGGCACAGCTCTGCTACTGATAAGTGGGGGGCTTCTTATGTATGGATTAATACAAGGTGGTCAAGCCTGGCCCTGGTTGTCTCTGAATAGTATACTCATATTTAGTCTATTCGCATTGCTCATCTTTTTTACCCTCCGTATAGAAAGTCACAATCCGGAGCCCATCATGCCTGGTTGGATTTGGAAAAATCGAGTACTCATCGGAGCCAATCTCACCATGATAGCAATGGGCGCCACTATGATGGCGCCTAGTATGTACCTTCCGGTCTATGCTCAGTCTGTCACTGGCGTGGGTCCTATTGCAGCAGGATTTATACTCGCCAGCATGAGTATCACCTGGCCTTTGTCTTCCGGATTATCAGGCAGATTGTACCTGAAAATAGGTTTTCGAAATACGGCGCTTATCGGCGTATGTATCGCCATCGTAGGTGCACTTGTCTTTTTGCTTTTACCCTTTCCCGGTCCGGTGTGGATACTAGTGGTGACCCAATTACTTTTAGGTGCCGGATTCGGTCTTATCTCCACGCCGATGATCGTAGGCGTACAATCAATGGTTTCTTGGAACAAACGTGGCGTTGTCACCGGCGCAAATATGTTTTCTCGCTACTTTGGCCAAACTTTAGGTGCAGCCATATTTGCAGCTATATTTAATTCAGTCCTACTATCCTCACTTCGTACGGCTCCGCAGTCACTCCAGTCCAACTTACCAAAGGCGAATGAAGTAATCGGTGCACTCCAGTCCGGTAGTGCACCTGCTCAATTGCAATTGTTTCTACGCCATACGTTTCACTCTGCCACTCACTCTGTGTATCTCGGCCTGTTGATCATTGCACTGATTACACTAATCATCATATTGCTCACACCGTCTAGATTCACTCCCCTCGAAAAGGTAGATTAAACCAGGCATAACCTAATTCAAGCCCTTTATCTAAGTTTCAATTACAGAACAGTGCCTATGATAATAAGAAAAAAAACCCTTTGCCACATTTACTGTTATACCACTTTATTTATCTAAGCTCAAGTTATTATGATGATAAAGCACATTCTATTCCTCTGTATGTTGGCTATTGTCACAACTGGTTCTGCACAGGAAGCAAAATACCAATTGTCCAGTCATATTTTAGATGTCACTCAGGGAAAACCGGCTACCAATGTCAGTATCCAATTATCCAAGCAGGATAATAACGGAAATTGGGCAAAAATCGATGAAAAAAAGACAGATGAAAACGGTCGTATTACTGATTTTCTGAAGGAAGAAAAGGGTGTCAATCATACAGGCATCTACAAATTGACCTATTTCACCCAACCCTATTTTAAAAGGCTCAAGCAAGATTCCTTCTATCCCTTTATAGAGGTAGTCTTCGAAATAAAGGATAATAAGCATTATCACGTGCCGATCACACTTTCGCCATTTGGATATTCTACGTACAGGGGCAATTAAACTATATTGTTGTTTCGATCCGAACTACGTCTCACTTCCATATTCAGCCTTTTCACTACACCTTTAGGGTAACATACAGCGAATTCCACTTCGGATTGAATGAACTTCATTCATATTCTTATAGTCAGAATTGAATGTATCAGGGGCTGACTTTCCTCAATATATCAGAGATCTAAAGCAGATGGGGTAGAGATCTTCAAGACTTGGGTTTGTGACAGCGACACCTGCTACCTGCGCACCGATAATTATATCCTAGAATCAATGCCACAATACGATCACTTACCTATCTCAGAAAATCCAAATAAAGAGCACTTCACCACTTACCTAAAGAATCATCAACAGGGTATGACTGACTATAATACCTTTTGTATTCATTGCGCCGAGACAGGAATCGAAAAGTGGGTTGCTCATCTTCACAAGAGGACTTGTACCTACTACGATAAGCAAGGAAATGAAACCCTGGTCGAACAAATTCCGAAATAGAAACTATTCGCACCAATGTATTTACGATTTTAATTGCTATTAGCTATTCATAATATTCCGGTGAGTCCCTCTACCTATTGGTTATCTGAGCCCTTAATTATAATATCCCATCCACCCAGCCTCAACATAGCGCTATGAGGCTATTTTTAAAATCATTTTTTAACTAAACAAATAATATTTTAAATAAAATTACTTCACATCATTGCTTCACCAAGGGGTGAAAAATCACAAACTCTACACGTTTCCACTGAATTTCTAAACAATTTAAGTACAAGTAATCCGGGTCTTGAAATTTGATCATTTGGATTTATTCAAAGTACCCTTGCCGGACATTTATGAGAGCCCTACAGAGGCGAAAAATGAACTTATGAACAATGGATCTATAGAGAATCAATTTAAAACACATTGGGATGAAATTGCAAAATACTCAAAAGAGTTTTTGTCTTATGATTTCTATTTAATTTCTAGCCCAATGTGGAATTTCAGTGTACCCTATAAGTTAAAACACTATATCGATGTAATAATGCAGGCAGGTATATTATTTAGTTTTACCGACAGAGGTCCAGTGGGCCTGGCATTGAATAAAAAAATGTTCTGTATTACTTCCAGTGGTAGTGACTATAGTAAAAGCGGTCCGATCAATCATTTTGACTTTCAGGAAATATACCTGCGATCAATAGTAGGGATGGTCGGTATTACGGACATATCCTTCATACATGCTTAACCACTGGATCTCGCGCCAGGCATTACACAAATTTAATTAAACATTGCAAAGGAAGAAGCAAAAACACTGGCACAGAATTCTTCCAATTCGAATACTTTTAAAATAACTGCATAATGTCTTAATAACCTGAGCTACTTGCGTTAAATCTAATCTAAAGGGCAAACCAAGTAGCTCAGCGTTATTGCTTACTGCTAGAGCCATTACTATTTGTCAAAGAATAGTGGGGGGCCTCGTCTTCTAAGGATACTTCGAATAATAAGGTCTCTAGCACACAATAAGTTTATTCCAATATAACCCATACTCTATAATTACATCTCCTTTACTCCCATTGGAGCGATAACATCTAAACTACTTCAGCAAATTGCTTAGGACTAAGCGGGTGTCTGGATAAGACTCACTTACCAAATGTACCCAATTAATAAAATGTGCACCCGGACATCAAAATAAATTTTCTTTTATAGCAGGTTAATTCCTTTGTCTTGGGCTCAAATAGGACCAAAAAGGAGACCTCAACTTTTTGAATATTACAGTAGTATCGGATTCTCACCTTACCTTTACAGTATGGGTGAGAGTAAAATTTCCGCTAGACAAAAAGAAAAGTCCGCTTTACTTACACACTGGTCACACAAACATTTATAACATCAAAGGGACAATTATACATAAATGAAAATCCTCCATACTGCCGATTGGCATATCGGCCAAACCTTTCACGAATATGACAGAAGCTTCGAGCATCAGCAGTTTTTGAACTGGCTGGTTACTACGATTAAGGAAAGGCATATCGATGTATTGCTTATAAGTGGTGATGTCTTCGACCTCTCAAATCCATCCGCCGCATCTACAAAAATGTTTTATTCCTTTTTGACCTCAGCCATAAATGCCGTTCCTGCTCTACAGATAGTTATCACTGCGGGCAATCATGATTCTGCCTCTCGACTTGAATCGCCAAAACCACTTCTTGAATCGTCAAATATTCACATTATCGGGCTTGTGGAGAAATCAGAAGATGGAAGCATTGACTACGACAAACTAATAATTCCAATTAAAGATAAATCTGGAGCCACAAAAGTATGGTGCCTCGCTGTTCCTTTTCTTCGTATGGGCGATTATCCCAGCATTACAGATTGCAGTAATCCATACGCAGAAGGCGTGGCAAAGTTTTACGATGAAGTGTATTTACTGGCAGCGACTAGGAAGCAGGTCGGCCAGCATATTATTTGCATGGGCCACTTACATACTCAGCAAGCAGAAATCACCGATCTGGATCAATCCGAGAGACTCATCATGGGTGGCGTAGAATGTATTTCTGCAACAGCCTTTAATCAAGAAATAAAATATGTAGCCCTGGGCCATATACATAAAGCACAAAAAATAGGTGGCAAAGACCATATCCGCTACAGTGGCAGTCCCATACCCATGTCATTTTCTGAACTAAATTATAAACATCAGGTAATTGTATTTGATCTGAATGAAACAGGTGTAGAAAACATAGATTCAATAGAAGTTCCTATAGCCGTTCAATTGCTCAGAGTGCCCGTGAAGCACAAAAAGCTTTCGGAAGTTTTGTCAGAATTAGAATTATTGCCTTCTACGGGTATCGGCATAGAATCTGCTCCTTACCTTGAAGTACGTGTCTTGCTGGAGGGTCCCGAACCCGGTCTAAGACATAAGGTAGAGACCGCATTAATCGGAAAACATATTCGTTTGGCGAAAATAGATGTCAAGTATCCGGACTCCAAGTATCAAAATAAGAATTCAGAATTTTCGGGAGAAGACCAATTGCAAGATCTAGTGCCTGCAGAAGTCTTCTCCAAACTCTATCAGTCTAAATATAACAGTCCCGTTCCTGAAACGATACAACTACTATTCAACCAGGTAGCAGATGAGGTAGCTCAAATAGAACAGCCATGAAGATACTGGCCATTCGCATTAATAACCTGGCCTCACTGGAAGGAAGGACAGAAATAGACTTTACCATTGAGCCACTTTGCTCAGCGGGAATCTTTGCCATCACTGGACCTACAGGTGCAGGAAAATCAACAATCTTGGATGCACTTTGTCTGGCACTCTATGCAAAGACCCCCCGATACGTACAGGCAAAAGCAATGGGCATAGAAGTGCTTGACGTGGGTGAAAACAAAATCAGCCAAGGCGACGTCAGAGGCATATTGCGCGATGGTACCGCTGAGGGATTCGCAGAGGTTGACTTTGTCGGCGTGGATAAAAGTAAATATAGAGCTACCTGGAATATCAGACGCGCCAGAAGTAAGGTAGAAGGAAGCTTACAGAACTTTACGATGTCGCTGAAGAATCTAAGTTCTAATATTGATGTGCCCGGTAGGAGAACTGAATTGCTAGTTGAAATAGAAAGATTGGTCGGGCTCAATTTTGAGCAGTTTTCTCGCTCAGTCCTATTGGCTCAGGGTGATTTTACTGCCTTTCTAAAAGCGCCCAAAGATGAAAAATCTTCTTTGCTCGAAAAGCTGACCGGTACTTATATATATTCCAAGATCTCACTACGGATTTTTGAGAAACACAAATCCGAGGCTCAGGAATTACATGATCTTAACCTAAAGCGAGAAGGAATACTTACTTTAACTGAAGAAGAACTAGATTCATTTACTCAACAAATAATTTATCTTCAATCAGTCATAACAGATCAGGAAAAGCAGGCTGAATTATTATCACTGGAAATAAACTGGCATACTCAGTCAGAACTGTTGAAGATTCAATTGGCCACTGCTAATGAAAAATACACCCAAGCGATAGAGATTAAGAAGAATGCTATAGATAGAGAAGAGAAATTAAAACAAGTAGAACGCATACAACCTGCCAGAAAGCTGGTCGATGCAAAACAATACACTGAAAAGCAGCTCAGAGAGAAAATTTCCAACCTGGAGGGTATAGAAAAGACATTAATAGATTTATACAATCAAAAGAAGGATCAGGAAGAATTGCTATACGCTGCTAATGAAGATGTAAAAGCAAAAACCCGGGCCAACGAACTTGCTAGACCACAGATCGAAGAAGCTAAAAAACTGGACATACAGCTCAGCGATAAGGTAACTCAGGTCGCAGAGGCGACAAAAGATCGTGATGCTACTTTAAAGATTAAAAACCAACACGAAGTAAATTTAAAAGGAAAGCAGCAAGAGACAGATCTATTGCTGTTAGGTATTGATGAATTAAAGAAATGGAAAGATGAAAACATCACCCGAAAAGACGTGGCTGACAATCAGAGCCTGATAGCCTCTAAGCTCAGTGATGCTCAAAAACAATTAAATACTCTTCAGAAGCTTCTCAATCAAATAGAATTAGGCACAAGTAATATCGATAAATTAACCAAGGAAAAAGGAAAATTAACGGAAGCATCAATTACACAGTTCCAAAAAGTGCGTGAGGCACAGGAGGTAAGTGACAAATTACTTAAAGACTTATCTGCTACTGATTTTACTGCTGTAGAAAATGAAAAAATAGAGTTAAGTGATTCATTAGAGGAATTAATTCGCGCTGAAGCTCATTGGAAATTATTATCGAATAAACTGAATGATTCTAAAGAACTAGATATAAAGCTCACTCGAAATAAAGCAACAATTAAACACATAGAAGTAGCCTTGAAGGATAGCGTGGATCTACTCGCGAAGCTCCGGACACAACAAGATTCCTCACTACAGATGTTAAATAAAGCACGCTTGGCTGCTGCCGAAAATGTGGAAAAACTGCGTCTGCAATTGGCCCCAGGAGAGGCTTGCCCTGTGTGTGGGAGCGAAGAGCACCCATATGCACTGCACAATCCACAATTGGATCATGTATTAAAAGAGTTGGAAGCTATGCATCAAAAAAACGAAGTGGCTTGTACAGAAAAACTCAAACAACTCAGTAGTGAAGAAGCTTCTTATAAACAGCTCCAAATTTTAATCTCTGAGCAGGAATTACAATCCACCTTAAATCAGTCTGCTCTAGATATACTACAATCCAAATGGAAAGTCTTCACTATTCAGAAAGAATTTGCTCAAATTCCTAATGATGAGCAATTAACTTGGATTAGTTCGGAAATAAATAAAAAAAGAACACAACAGAACAAGCTAATAGAAGCCCTACAGACGTATAATAATAATAAAAAACTACTTGAAAATCAGCAACAACTGGTTTTAAAACTCACTAAGCAACAAATTGAAGATACCAATAAAATAAAGGATATTGACCGGGACCTAAAATCACTCGAAGATCAATTAAATAATTTCAAAGCGGAGCAGCAAAAATTAAATGAAGAATTGTCTGCTACAGAAAAAATGCTTAGTCCTTTCTTCACGTCTCCTGACTGGTCCAGTCAATGGAAAATTAATCCGGATAAATTTATCGAGCACCTCAATTCCTTTGCAATAAAATGGAAGTCAGACAATCAAAAACTGGATAAATATATTGCCAATCACAGCGTGCTTTTAGAAACGCTAAGGTCTATGATCGATCGATCACAAATATTGCAGACAGAATTAGAAAAGAAAGAAACCATACTCAATAGTTTAAATAATTTGGTTATTGAGCTCACTAAGCAGCGAGAATTAATTCTTGACGGAGAAGCCGCGCAAGTCGTAGAAACCAGATTACAAAAAGCCATAGAAATGGCCAACCACAAGTTAGATATACTCAAAGAGAACAGAGAAGCACTGCAAATATCTTTAACAAGGCACGAAACTCAAAAAGAACAGACCCTTAAGGAAGTCTCTAGCCTAACACAACAACAAAAGACTAATGTAGAGGCACTACAACAATGGCTCACATCTGCTCATACTAAAAATGCCTCTTCACTCACCGAAGTAGGATTAATACAATTGCTCGAGGCAACACCGGAATGGATTGAATCAGAAAGAGCTTTTTTACGCACTCTGGATGATTCCATAACCCAAACCCGCTCAGTATTAGATGAACGGGTATACTCATCACATGAGCACGAAAAGCTGCGGATATCTGATAGGCAACGGGATGAATTAAACGAACTATTGGCTGTTGCTAAAGAATCGTTAAAAAATTCTAATGAACAAAAAAACAAGATACAGTTTCAATTGGATCAGGACTCTGCAAATAAGAAAGCTATTGGTGGACTCTTAAATACGATTAATGTGAAAGCATTGATAGTTGAAAATTGGGCAAAACTCAACGATATTATTGGTTCTGCCGATGGTAAAAAATTCAGACAAATAGCACAAGAATATACACTGGACATATTGCTTGGTTACGCCAATGTCCATTTGGAAATACTCAGCAAGAGATACTTACTCCAGCGTATTCCGGATTCGCTGGGGCTTCAGGTGATAGATCAGGATATGGGGAATGAGATACGCACCGTATTCTCACTGTCGGGTGGAGAATCATTTTTGGTCTCGCTCGCGCTCGCGCTTGGATTGGCCTCGCTCTCCTCCACCCGGATGCAGGTGGAGTCTCTTTTCATTGACGAAGGCTTCGGTTCCTTAGACCCGGCCACGCTCAATATCGCCATGGATGCACTGGAGAGGCTGCACAACCAAGGCCGGAAAGTGGGTGTCATCTCTCATCTGCAAGAAATGACCGAGCGCATTCCGGTACAGATCAAGGTAAATAAGGAGAATAGCGGCAGAAGCAGAGTTGAAATTATTAGCTGAAAAGATCTGATATAGCTTAGCGTAGTCATGAGTAACCTAGATTACAATCTGTCTTTATATTTCGCTTACCGGCCATAATAACAATTTCTCACTATATTCACTCTGTATAAAAATCAAACAAATGAGTCAATTGGCAGGTAAGGTTGCACTGATCACAGGCGGGGCTTCAGGTATCGGTAAGATTATGGCTCGCTTACTTTTAGAGCGAAAAGCCAAAGTAATAATCTGGGATATTAATAGTGCGAAAATACATGAAACTATCGCTGAGCTCTCTCCGATCGGCCTGATAAGTGGCTATACCGTAGATATTTCGAATGTGGAAGGAATTCATGAAACGGCCAAAAAAGTAAAGCAAGAACAAGGTGTAGTAGATGTGTTGATAAATAACGCCGGTATCGTAGCTGGAAAATACTTTCACGAACACACCACTGATGATATCATCAAGACAATGGAGATCAATGCAAATGCGCCCATGCTTATAACTCACGAGTTTCTGGGAGATATGCTGGACCGGAATTCAGGCCACATCTGTAATATCGCCTCATCTGGTGGATTAATTTCGAATCCCAAGATGTCAGTTTACGTGGCGAGTAAGTGGTCTCTCATTGGGTGGTCTGACAGCGTGCGCATCGAAATGAAGCAGTTAAAGAAGAATGTAAAAGTCACTACAGTGCTACCCTATTATATTAATACAGGTATGTTTGATGGCGTCCGATCAAAGATCCCTATCCTGAAGCCGGAAACCGCCGCACTGACAATAATCAAAGCCATAGAAAAAGATAAAATAATATTTACTATGCCGGGATATATATACCGGCTGACCAAAATAGGACAAGCCTTACTCTCCATAAATGCCTTTGACTGGTTCGCCGGTAGCTTCCTGGGAATTTATAAGACTATGGATCACTTTATTGGTCGTAAGAAATAATTTTAATCATCAATAGAGACATTGAAATGACTGAAACAACTGAAGAGGTAATCATTAACCTGATAGCCAATCAAAAAGCTTTTTTCTCCACTCACCAAACAAAAAACATTGACTACCGACTGTCTCAGTTACGCAAATTGAAAGAAGCCATTCTTCGATATCAGAAGAAAATAGAGCTTGCACTGTGGGCTGATTTACACAAATCGCCCGAAGAGGCGTATGTCACCGAAATTAGTATTGTACTCAATGAAATTGACTTTCACTTAAAGCATTTAAAGAAATGGGCCCGGCCCGAAAGAGCCTCCACTCCTATTTATCTTTTACCATCCTCGAGCAAAATTGTATACGAGCCATTGGGATTGGCTCTAATCGTCTCTCCTTGGAACTACCCTTTCCAGCTAGTTTTGAATCCACTAATAGGCGCTATTTCAGCAGGCTGTTGTACCATTCTAAAGCCCTCGCCTGATACACCAAGTGTAGCTAAATTAATTGAAGAAATTATCACCGAGATTTTTGACCCATATTACGTCAGTGTAATTCAGGGTGGCAGATCGACCAATACCATTCTATTTGCACAACCCTTCGATCTCATTTTCTTCACCGGTAGTCCAAAGGTGGGTAAGGTAGTGATGAAGGCTGCCGCCGAAAATCTGACTGCCGTCATACTGGAACTGGGTGGCAAGAGCCCCTGCATTGTAGATGCAGATGCAGATCTTGACATTGCTGCCAAGCGAATAGTTTGGGGCAAACTAATCAATGCAGGCCAGACTTGTATTGCACCAGATTATTTATTTGTACATCATTCTATAAAGAAAACCTTACTTGACAAGATGGCTTTCTACATCCATTCAATGTATGGTACTAACATTAAAGAGAGCCGTTTTTATCCACGTATTGTTTCAGCTCAGGCAATGGAAAGATTGTCAGGTTTATTACACCAGGGCACTATACACACAGGTGGTGAAATTGACTTGGAAGCACGATATATCGCTCCTACCATAATTGACGACATACAACCCAATCATCAGATTATGCAAGAGGAAATCTTTGGACCAATACTACCGGTGATGACCTTTGATCTCATTGATGAGGCGATCAAGTATATAAATGAACATGAAAAACCATTGGCGTTCTATTATTTCGGCAAGAACAAGGGCGCTAAAGAAGTACTGACAAAGACCACTTCCGGTGGTGCCAGTATAAATGATATTTTAATGCATATAGGCAATCATCATCTACCTTTTGGTGGAGTCGGCAATAGTGGTATAGGCAAATATCATGGTCGTGAAAGCTTTCTAGCTTTTAGTAATAAGAGGGGCGTTCTTTCTACTCCTACCTGGCTTGACATTCCACTAAAATATATTCCCTTTAAGAATTTCAAATTACTCAAGAAGATTTTATAACTCATTTCACTAGAAAATATATGAAGGAAAATATAGCCATTATTGGTGCGGGGATCGGTGGGCTTACTACTGCCCTGACCTTAAAACAAAAAGGATTTCAGACTACTATATACGAAAGTGCGCCTGAGATCAAACCTGTAGGTGCCGGCATTATGATGGCTAATAATGCAATGCAAGTTTTCCAAAAACTAGGGATTCATCAAAAGATTGAAAGCGCAGGGAACAAAATCACAATTATAAGAATAACTGATGAGCGACTAAATATAATATCTGAAGTGGCGCTTGACCGGTTCGAAAATAAATTTGGAGCAAACAATATTGCAATTCATCGTGGCTCATTACAAAGAATCCTGGCCGAGGAAGTAGGTTTTGAAAACATTCACCTTTCAAAGCGGCTTAGTAAAGTAGAACTGCACAATAGCATTGATCTAACTTTCGATGATGAGTCGAAAGTAAATTGCCCCACACTGATCGGCGCAGATGGAATAAACTCCACCGTCAGAAATCAATTATTTAACCCTACTGAAATCAGAGATACAAAGCAACTATGTTGGAGGGGTACTTGCGAAGTTGAGTTACCTATAGATTTACAACACACCGCTATTGAAGCCTGGGGAAGGGGGTCACGATTTGGATTTTTAAGAATTGATGACAGAAGGACTTATTGGTATGGAGTGATCAACGAGTCTTTGGCAGCACAGAATACTTCAAACTTATTCGATCTTTTCAAATCGTATCATTCTTATATTCCGCAGATAATTGCAGCTACAGATGATCGCGATATATTTATGAGTCGTCTTACTGACTTGAAGCCAATTTCCAAATGGCACATACATAATGTATGCCTGATTGGCGATGCCGCTCACGCCACTACCCCAAATTTAGGACAAGGAGCGTGTCAGGCTGTCGAGGACGCCTATGCGCTGGGACAATGTATTCATTCAGATGCTTCCATAGAAAAAGATTTTGAAGCCTTTACGCAGTTGCGAAGGAAGAAAGCGCACTTCATTGTAAACAGAAGTAGACTAATGGGTAGAGTGTCTCAACTTGAAAATGGATTTGCCATTTTGCTGCGAAATTCATTCTTGAAAGTTGTTCCCAAAAAGGTAAATCTTCGGCAGCTTGAAAAAATCTTCAACCTGGATTACCTGTCATAAGAAAATTTGAATCAACGATGT
>DAOLZQ010000075.1:0-12861 GCA_035426385.1 Saprospiraceae bacterium | reverse complement strand
CATGTTTTCGGTGGTAGATATGTTCGTCACCTAACAACCTATATCAGGCCGGGTTTAACTGTGCACTCTCCCAGCCGATCATTGCTGACTTGCGGGTAGAACCCCACATATAGCCACCCACTTCGCCGCCACTTCTGATGACCCGATGGCAAGGAATCAGATAGGCCACCGGATTGCCGGCTATGGCCGTCCCCACCGCTCTGGAGGCGCCACTATTACCGATGTGTTCCGCTATATGGCCATAAGTAGCAAGCTGTCCAAAGGGGATCTGCAACAGACTCTCCCATACTTTGATCTGGAAGGGAGTGCCTTTCAGGTGTAGCTTTATGAGGTGCAATTGAGTGGGCTTCTGTTGAAATATCAGCAGCGCATCTTTTTGATGCTCGTCATGGACTGCCCGAAAATTTGCCTGTTGGAATTTCTGTTGCAAGTCGGAAAATGCATCTGCTTCATTTTCGCAAAAGGCCATATAACAGATACCTGTGTGGGTGGAAGCAAGAAATAATTTTCCAAAAGGACTGAGCGCAGTGCTGTAATTGATGGTCAGATTCTTACCGCCATTTTTATACTCAGCCGGTGTCATCCCCTCGATGCTGATAAATAAATCGTGCAGACGACCGGTACCAGACAGACCCGACTCACAGGCGGTATCAAATAGCGTGGCTTTATGCTCTGACAATAACTTCTTGGCATGCTCTACAGTGAGATATTGAAGAAATTTTTTGGGACTGGTTCCCGCCCATTCAGTGAATAATCGCTGGAAGTGAAATGGGCTTAAGTGTACTTCTGCTGAGATAGATTCAAGTGATGGCTGTTGCTTGAAATTTGTCTTGATGAATTCAATTGCCTGCGCAATTCTATCATAATCTACTGCTTTTTGTACAGTCATGTTTTTATCAATTGAATCTCAAAATTAAGTTGACTCTGCAGATCAAACAACCCGAATCTTGCCGAATAATTTCTCGTGCTATTATGATCAAACTGACAATTATATTTCGGTATAAAAACTATAAAATCAACCGAATTAAAATCAATTTTTGCTGCTGATTAATGAATGCCATAATACACACTTGCGCGCACACCTGCATTCCACAGTCGGTCTGCTACTTCTCCTGAATTGATTGCGGTCACGCCATATCGAATTACCGGTTCCAGGCGGAAATAATAATATTTCTTAATCCTCAGATCTATACCTATCGAAGCGGTGGGTGTAAATCCTATTTTTTTATATGAATAGGCATCAGATTGGTCCACTTCTTCGGTGGCACCGTTGTGATAGACATTGGTAAGCAATTGCTTTTGGCCCACCATAAAATTGCCAATGACGCCCAGACTCCCAAGAAATCGCAATTTTCCTTTTCCAAAAAATACATTCATTCGCAGCGGTACATCCAGATAATTAAACACATGAGAAACGTGATATTTTTCGGGATATTTGAGAGAATCACTACCGAAATCAAAAGCGATATCACCTGTATTATACCCTTTCTGTGAAAATAATAGGCCGGTCTCAAATCCAAAAGAGCTGTTTACATTATAGCCAAGATTGAGCCCAACTGTAAATCCGGTACGATCCTCCTCACGGGCGTCACGCATCTTGATCACTGCGTCATATGCCGTCTCGCCTGAAGTGTTTTTTAAACTGCGATAATTATAATCTACCGAAGCGCTACCACCAAAAAGTATTTGCTGATAGACATCAGAGGAATTATACACCGTATTATCCTGAGCATACAGTTGGAAACTAAGAATTGAAACGATGATAATTAATAGGTGCTTCATTGCTGTATTTTATAAATGTTGAATCTAATTCTTTTGAGGCTGCAAAGATAGACTGTCAGTCGGTATGTTTACTTGCTTCCTGTTACAATAATCTATTCTTTTAGTCAGGCGCCTTTTTATAAACGGATGTTTCTAAGTCTAAGTGCATTTGCGATGACAGAAACTGAACTGAAGCTCATAGCTAGTGCAGCGATCATCGGTGAAAGTAATATACCGAAGACCGGATACAGAATTCCGGCGGCTACCGGTACGCCTACTGTATTGTAGATCAGTGCGAAAAAGAGATTCTGACGGATGTTTTTCATCACCCCATGGCTAAGTGCCTTTGCCTGGGCAATACCCTGTAGGTCACCGCGGAGTAGTGTGATACCCGAACTCTCGATGGCTATATCAGTTCCCGTACCCATGGCGATACCCACATCGCTCTGGGCGAGTGCCGGTGCATCATTGATACCATCGCCCGCCATGGCTACCACATGCCCGCTTCCTTGCAATTCACGTATGACACTGATCTTATCCTGAGGTAACATACCGGCTTTGAAATTTTTCAAGCTCAATTCATTAGCTACAGATTGCGCGGTGAGTTCATTGTCACCGGTGAGCATGATGACATTGACACCTTCGTCACTTAGCGTTTTTAGTGCGGAAGCAGTAGTCTTTTTTATTTCGTCACCGATGATTAATATGCCGGCCGGCTTGCCATCAACAGCAATAAAAGAAACTGTCCTACCTTGTTGGCGGTGTTGATTTGCGAGTGCGGCCATCTCTTCCGGCAAGGTGATCTCATTTTGCAGTAAGAGCGAATCATTGCCGATGAGGATGTATTTGCCCTCAGTCCGGCCTTCTACGCCCCTACCGGTGATGGCTTGAAAATCTTGTGCAGGAGTAGGAATGATACCTTGTGCGGCACCAAAATCAACAGTAGCGGCAGCCAATGGGTGTTCACTCTGTGCATTAATAGAGACTAAATATTGTGTCAACTGTCTGGTAGGAATATCCTCCAGAAATGGAATCAAATCGATCACTTTAGGTTTGCCTTCGGTCAGTGTACCTGTCTTATCCACCACTACGGTATCCACCTCACTCATCCGTTGCAGCGCAGTGGCATTTCGGATCAATACACCGTGTTGAGCGCCCTTACCAACTCCGACCATGACAGACATGGGAGTAGCCAGACCTAGCGCGCAGGGACAAGCGATGATCAGTACTGCAATGGCGTTCACCAGTGCATATACATATTTCGGTTCCGGACCCCAGATAGTCCAGGCTATAAAAGTGAGCACTGAGATCAGTACGACCACCGGTACAAACCAGGCGGAGATGCGATCAGCCAATTTCTGGATGGGTGCTTTACTCCTCCCCGCTTCATTGACCAGTTGGATGATGTGTGCCAACAAGGTTTCTGAGCCGACTTTCTCGGCTTTCATCAGAAAACTACGGTTGCCATTGAGCGTGCCTGCGGTTAATTTATCTCCTATATTTTTCGTAGCCGGTATGGGCTCTCCGGTGATCATTGATTCATCTACTGCGCCGGAGCCTTCGGTGATACGGCCATCTACGGGTATCTTGTCCCCCGGTTTAATACGGAGCAGATCACCCACTTCGATTTGGTCTATGGGAACAGTGACTTCGATGCTATGCTCGACTCGAATAGCAGAGTTGGGCGCCAGTTGCAACAGTGCCTTCACAGCTGTATTGGTCTGACTGTGTGCCCTCGCCTCTAGCAGTTGGCCCAATAGCACCAGCGTCAGTATGACTGTAGCTGCTTCAAAATACACGTGTACCGCGCCGGTGTGAGAGGTAAATTGAGCCGGAAAAAATCCCGGAAAGAGCAGCGCTGATACACTAAACAACCAGGCTACGCCAGCTCCAATACCTATGAGCGTAAACATATTGAGACGCCAGGTAATGATACTTCGCCAGGCACGCTCGAAAAACATCCAACAAGTGTAGAAGACTACCGGTAGTGAGAGAAAGAATTGCACCCAGTTCCACCGGCTCTGATCCATAATTCTAAACAGTGGATTGTTTGGAATCATCTCACTCATCGCAATGAGAAAGATGGGTAGAGTAAAGACAAGAGAAATTATAAATTTTCGCAGTAAGATTTGGTAATTTTTGGTCTCAGCGCTTGGCGCCGGACTTACCGGCACTAAGTCCATGCCACAGATAGGGCAGGCTCCGGGAGTATCCTGAATGATCTCGGGGTGCATGGGGCAAGTGTACTGAACTGCAGTGGAGACCAGTCCGGCTTCCTCTACGAGATCCATACCGCATACAGGGCAGTCTCCGGGCTTATCATATGTCTTCTCGCCTTCACAGTGCATGGGGCAATAAAAAACACTTTTACCTCCGGAGGGAGGCGAAGAACTTATACTTTTTTTTTATCGGGAATAATCTCGCCCAGGGGGTGAATACCGTAGTGGCTGCTAGACATGGCTGCCTCCAGTGTAGCCAAATCAACTTCGGTGGAAGAAGTGATCTCTGCCTCACCTTGTTTCAGATCCACCTGCACTTCCGTAACACCGGGTACCTGGCGGAGCGTATTCTCAACGTGGGATTTACAACCTTCACAGGTCATGCCACTGATACTGTATTTTTCTTTCATGGCGGTTAAACAACTTAAAGAACTAAAAGTTGAAGAGGAAAAAGCACTAATTAAAAGCAGTGAAATCGAGCTTTAGGCACTGACTGCCATGGATTCATCTTGCAGTTCAAGTAATGGGTTGCTCAGTCTATAATAATACCAGTTGTCTTCTGGAGTTAGTGAAGACTCCGTCTCATATGGAGGAGTACGAAGACAATAGTTTATCTGCTTGGTATGATGTAAAAACTGCTTATCAGCCTCACCAATCTGATCAAGTATTACCTGCTGATGAAAGGGAGAAAATTCGTGCAGTAACTGATTGATGCGATGCCTATCATCCATTGCTTTCAACCAAGCATCCAACCTCTTTACCTCAGGTAAGGATTTATTTACGAACCTTATCCAACAATCCATTAGAGACATCATTTCCTGATGTATCAGATAATTGCTTTCTGTGGGAGTTCCTAATGGCATAGTTATAAAAGGCTCGATTAAATCTTCTTTTTAAAACTTGGCTCCTTCTAGAATGACAAGAGATCAAGAAGAGCCGAACTTTCGATAGTAAATGTACTCAACTTGCCCAATATTTTTATATTCTCCCTTCTGAAAATATAATATTTAATAAAATTTTAACTTTAGTGAAAAATTTATTAAAAATCGAAGATCTGTTGGATTTTTAATTAAAGTTTGGTCAAAGTATTGAGAATCGACGTAAAATTGGGAGTAAATGCCAAATTCTTTTTATACTCCGGAAAATTACATGTTATTATTCCATTCAAATTTAGTGGAGAAAAAACTAAAGTCATCTAATTTATAAACTAATTTCGGTATGAAGAAAAGACTAATAGATTTCATTTTGAATTTAAAAAATCTCTAGCTCTAGTACCGCTGACCTAATTTAGCCTGCTTTACAAAGTAGTAATACTTTACATTTCCAAAATTCACATATTAAAATCTCATATATTTATCCTCCGGTTTTAAACTTAAAAACAACTGACCTATGTCCACAATAGACGAATTTAATAACTACCGCACCCGAATGAATGATCGCATCCTGAGTGAAGACAATCAAGTCTTGAAGCGCTTTTGGAGTTTAGATGGACAAGCTTATCAAGCTGGGGCATTATCTCGTGATACTAAAGAATTACTTGGTCTAGTGGCCTCTATGGTACTCCGATGTGATGACTGTATCAAATATCATTTGGGTAAATGCAAAGAAGAAGGAGTGAGCACAGAAGCTATATTTGAAGTGTTTTCCATCGCCAATCTGGTAGGTGGATCCATCTGTATTCCACATACCCGTCGTGCCGTAGAGTATTGGGATGAACTGGGTGGAGAGACAAAAGTAGAGGAGGTTGCTCATGATTGATTTTGCCCGGGAACTCAATCCCATCCAATATGAAGCTTGCACCAATATAAATGGTCCTGTAATGGTCATTGCTGGCCCGGGTTCAGGAAAGACAAGGGTACTTACCTATCGTATCGCTTATATGCTGGAGCAGGGCATCAAACCCTGGAATATTCTGGCACTGACCTTTACCAATAAAGCTGCGCGTGAAATGAAGGAGCGGCTCGGAAAACTGGTAGGTCCAAGTGGTCTGCAGGTGTGGGCGGGCACGTTTCACTCCATTTTTGCGAAAATCATGCGGATAGAAAGTCAGAAAATAGGCTATCCTTCCACTTTTACCATTTATGATACAGAGGACACTAAGAGCCTCATCGGGAATCTACTGGTAGAAATGGGCTTTGATAAAGCCGTCTACACACCCAATATGGTTCGCAATCGCATCTCCTCGGCCAAGAGCTTACTCATCTCT
Source organism: Saprospiraceae bacterium (assembly GCA_035426385.1). Classification (GTDB taxonomy): domain Bacteria; phylum Bacteroidota; class Bacteroidia; order Chitinophagales; family Saprospiraceae; genus Parvibacillus. The sequence continues at coordinate 6,675 of DAOLZQ010000075.1, read as the reverse complement.
CCTCAGGCCTACGCGGCCAATGAGGAACTACTGGAAGAGGACAAGAGTCGAGATGTGCCGCAGATGTATAAGGTGTATGCCGCATACGCACGGAGATGCTTCGACTCAGCGGTGATGGATTTTGATGATTTGCTCTACAATTTTTTTCTGCTGCTACAGCGGAATCCGGATGAAGTATTGGAAAAATATCGTAAGAAATTTCAATACCTACTGGTGGATGAGTTTCAGGACACCAACTATTTACAGTATGCCATTTTGAAGAAATTAGTCCGCTTTCAGGGCAGTGCTGAGAATATCTGTATAGTAGGTGATGACGCACAGAGTATCTATGCTTTTCGTGGTGCGACAATCGACAATATCCTGAATTTTGAAAAGGAATTTTCAAATGTGGGTATCTTCAAGTTGGAGCAAAATTACCGCAGCAGTAAGCACATCATCAATGCGGCCAATAATGTGATCAACTTCAATACAAAGCAGATCCAGAAGAAAATTTGGACTGATAAGGAGGAGAGCCGCCAGATCGGACTGATCAGAGCACTCACTGATATCGAAGAAGCACGTAAGGTAGTAGATACTATCTTCGAGCTGAAAAATCGCGATCACCTCTCCAGCAGTGAGATAGCGATACTCTATCGCACCAATGCGCAGAGCAGGGCCTTCGAAGAGCACCTACGCCGCAACAATATGGCTTACCGCATCTATGGCGGTATGTCATTCTATCAGCGTAAAGAAGTGAAAGATATGTTGGCTTATTTCCGGCTGGTGGTGAATACCCGGGATGAGGAAGCCTTCCGACGGGTTATCAATCATCCCAAGCGCAGCTTAGGGAATACCACAATAGATAAATTGATTGATTATGCCCGAACTGAGAAGATATCAGTGTGGGAAGCAATGACCAAGCCTATCTTTCCGACACGTACTCAGCAGCAATTGCACGAATTTCATCAGATGATCGAGACACTGCATGCGGAGTCACTCACTGAAGATGCATATGTGTTGGCAACACACATATTTCAGCGATCGGGACTATCAGCTATGCTCAGAGCGGACACCACACTGGAGGGTAAGGGTAGACTGGAGAACATCCAGAGCTTACTTGATGGCATCAAGGAATATGTAGAAAATGACGTATTGGACGAGATGCCTGAGGAGGAGGGGAATGAGGACGAGCTACCCAATAATCTGGAAGATAAATCACTCCGCAACTACCTGCAGACTATTGCGCTCATCTCCGATCAGGATGTAGAGACTGAGGAGAATGAACACATTAGTCTGATGTCGGTACATGCTGCTAAGGGTCTTGAATTTGACGCAGTTTTCATCACCGGATTGGAGGAAAATTTATTTCCCTCCTTCATGTCGCTGAGCTCAGAACATGAGATTGATGAGGAGCGTAGACTGTTCTTTGTGGCACTGACCCGCGCACGAAAACACCTGACACTGACCTATGCCACCAGCAGGTATAAATTTGGGAAAATGACCTATTTCAAACCCAGCCGCTTTCTGGATGAGGTAGGAGAAGATAATCTGGCAACGCCGCTACACAAACCACAAAATCTGGTCTATGACAATAGTCCGAGATCTGGGGTGAGTGGCCATTTTCAGAAAAAACAAACTGCCATACCCACTCATGATCGGTTTGAAGTAACACCTAATGCGGCTCATGATTTTCAGGCGGGACAAGAGGTGCTTCATCCACGCTTTGGCAAAGGAAAGATCATTCGCATAGATGGTGGCGGGGATAATAAAGTAGCTTCCGTTCGCTTTAATCTAGGCGATGATAGTGAGCGCCGCATTATGCTTAAGTTTGCAAAAATGCAAATCTTAGGCTAAGGATCTTCCGGTATCAGGGTGGTTCTTCTTCAGAGCGAGATAAGCAAATAAAGCACTGCCCAAATAGAGTATCATAGCGAGTAAGAAGGGTGCTCCCGGAAAATGAAATCGACCCGGAGTTCGAGTGGCGAAATAAAACAAGTTGGTCATCAACGGTGGACCCAAAATAGTAGTCAAGCTCATTAGACTGGTCAATGCGCCCTGGAGCTCTCCCTGCTCAGAGCTGGGCACTTGCGTGGAGATCACGGACTGTAATGCCGGACCGCAGATACCCCCAAGGCAGTAAGGAATTAGGAAGACAAACATCATCCACCCCTGAGTCGCAAATGCAAATAGCGCCATTCCTATCGAATACATGATCAGACCAATATAAATACTGCGCACATTGCCCAGAGCGCTGCTTGTCCAGCGTACCAATACACCCTGCACCAACCCCACGAGCAATCCCACTGCACCAAGTGAAATGCCCACCATTCTTGCATCCCAACCAAATTGGTACATAGTAAAGAAACTCCAGTTGCTCTGTACCGCATGTGCAGCCACATAGGCCAGGAATAACGCCGATACCAATCCCAATAGCAATGGATGCCGCTTGAAGATCTTAAATGAGCCGATGGGATTTGCTCGCTTCCAATCAAATGGTCTACGGTGCTGGGGGTCCAAAGACTCCGGAAGTATGAAATATCCGTAGATAAAGTTGATCAGACACAATACAGCAGCTGCGTAAAAGGGTACCCGTGACCCGAATTGGCCCAACAGTCCACCTACCACAGGACCTATGATAAAGCCCAAACCAAAGGCAGCACCAATCATTCCAAAGTTTTTCGCCCGGTTTTCATTGTTGCTGATATCTGCTATAAAGGCACTGGCAGTAGTAATACTCGCACCGGTTACTCCGGCTATGATCCGGCCGATAAAGAGCCAGGCCAGTGTGGGTGCCTGTGCGATGATTATATAATCCAGTGCAAAGCCTAGAAGTGAGAAGAGTATGACGGGCCTGCGGCCAAATTTATCACTCAGATTGCCCAGTATGGGGGCAAAGAAAAATTGAGTTACAGCGTAGGCAAATGAAATCCAGCCTCCGATGCGCGAGGCATCACTGAGATCTCCATGTGAAAGTTCGCGGATCAATTGAGGCATCACCGGAATGATGATTCCCCAGCCGGTGATATCAATCAGCAGTGTGATAAAGATGAATAAAATCGCTGATTGTTTTTTGCCGCTGGCCATATAGTGTGATTAGGGGCGCAAAATTATAGTTTCAAAAGAAATTTGAGGAAATTATTCTGAGGCACGACTATTTGACAAGCCGGGATCTTTTATTTAAGGGAAATGTCTTTGTTTGTAAGGCTTATTCAAACATTTTCTGTAATCAATCTTCTTATTCTCCCACATCTGAAACAAGGATTATCTTTGTTGCTATGGGTTATCGACATATGCGAGCAGCAATTGCAGAGCTAGAGCAAACTGGGAGACTGATCAGGATCACGGATGAAGTAGATCCTAATCTTGAAATAGCCGCCATTCACCGACGTGTAAATGAACATCAGGGACCGGCACTATATTTTGAAAAGGTGAAGAATTCACCCTTTCCTGCAGTATCCAATCTGTTTGGGACATCGGAGCGGGTTGATTTTTTATTTCGAAGAGAGATACCACTCATACAACAGTTGGCACATATCCGCAACGATCCTAAGATACTGCTTAGCCGGTTAACAAAATTGCCGATTCTGGGCGGATTTGCGCTCAACTCACTTGCAAAGAAAATCAGCAATCCACCGGTGATGAAACACACCACCACACTGGAGCAACTGCCGCTGATCAAATCATGGCCGGCAGATGGAGGTGCCTTTGTCACCATGCCCCAGGTCATTTCGCAGCATCCGGATAAGCCTGGAATTAAAGACTCGAATATCGGAATGTATCGCATCCAGCTCGATGGCAATGATTACCTTCCCGGCCAGGAAGTCGGTCTCCACTATCAGATCCACCGTGGCATAGGCGTACATCATCAGCGTGCCAAAGAGCTCAATCAACCCTTTAAGATCTCAGTTTGCATCGGCGGACCACCGGCACACAGTATGGCAGCCATACTACCACTACCGGAGGGTATGAGTGAAACAATATTTGCAGGTCTGCTCAATGGTCGTCGCTATCGCTACACTGAGTTTAATGGCTATCTCATAGATGCAGAGGCGGACTTTGTCATTACGGGTATAGTCGATCCACATCAGCTCAAGCGCGAAGGACCCTTTGGCGATCATCTGGGTTATTACAGTCTGGAGCACTTATTTCCAGTTATGAAATTGGACACCATATATCACCGGCCTGATCCGGTGTGGCACTTTACGGTAGTGGGTCGTCCTCCCGCTGAAGATTCAGGCTTCGGGTATATGATTCACAAGCTGTTTGGCGATACAGTGAAGGAGGAATTCCCAGGGCTCGTCGCAGTCCACGCGGTAGATGCTGCTGGCGTGCATCCCTTGCTCCTGGCCATAGGTATGGAGCGGTATATGCCTTTCAGGGCTCCCCGACCGGAAGAGATACTGACCATCGCCAACCGTCTGTTGGGTTCAGGCCAGACATCGTTGGCTAAGTACCTCTTTATTCTCGCTGACTCAGACGGCCACTATCCGGATATTTACGACCTCAAAGCCTATTTCAAATTCATACTTGAGCGGATTGATTTTACGAGGGATTTGCATTTTATCACAAATACAACCATTGATACGCTCGATTACTCAGGTACTGCGCTGAATGCAGGTAGCAAACTGATCCTTGCGGTAAATGGACCGATCTTGCGTGAGTTGGATTCCACTTTACCTGAAAACATATCTGCCGCAGGTATCAAAACTGCCAAATTTTATATGCCAGGTGTGTTGATAATCGAAGCTATGCCATTTAATGATGAAGTAACAAGTCGAAAACTTGCAGAAAATTTGGCCCAATTTTTCAAGAATACTCCCGGAATTGGTCTGGTCGTGCTGGCAGATGACGCCATCTTTACCTCCGCCAACGATAATAACTTTGTGTGGGTGACCTTCACCCGCTCTGATCCTGCTCGAGACACTTATGGTTCTGATGCGGAATACAGCGATAAGCATTGGTCTATCCGAGGCCCTCTACTCATCGATGCACGGAAGAAGCCGCATCACGCACCTGAGCTGGTGCCGGATGCCGCTGCCGAAGCCAGGGCAGACCGCTTTTTTACACATAACAGACCGCTGGCCGCATGGGCATAATACTGCCGCCCGGGTTTATAGCTCGTATGCAGGTGCAACTGGGCGCTAAGTACGATGACTTTGTACATAGTCTGGAGCAACCTCCCCCGGTATCACTCCGACTTAACCCCAGAAAAGTCAGTACTGCGATAGATTTTTCACTCGGTTCAGTCGTACCCTGGCACCCGGATGCATATTATTTAGATGAGCGACCTTCCTTCACCGGTGATCCCGTCTTTCACGCCGGAGGGTATTACGTACAGGAGGCGTCTTCGATGATACTCGGTCATATAGTAAGCGCTTTGGAGATTACATATAGGCAAGGACTCGTCATCGATCTCTGTGCTGCACCGGGAGGCAAGTCAACTGATTTATTACAGGTAATTCCTACTGAAGTTACGCTCATCTCAAATGAGGTGATTTCTTCACGTCTGGGTACGCTCCGGCAAAATCTGATTCGCTGGGGATATCCCAATGTGTTGGTGACTGGGTACCCTCCGGCTAATATTGCGGCCACGGGTCTTAAAGCCGACCTGGTGGTCGTGGATGCACCTTGTTCAGGTGAAGGTTTATTTCGAAAGGATCCTCAGGCAGTTAATCACTGGACGGCAGCCCTACTACAGACTTGTGAGCGGCGGCAAGTAGAGATATTAAGATCTGCAAGTGAAATGGTAACTGAGGGCGGGTATCTTATCTATTCCACCTGTACGTATAATCCGGGTGAGAACCTGTCTATGATGGAAAACATGGGAAATGAGTTTGAATGTATGGAAATGGATTTTCCGGAGGAGTGGTCAATTCAGCAAGTTCATCAGAACGGACTTATTGGATACCAATTTTATCCCCACCGACTGCGTGGAGAGGGCTTTTTTATTTCTATTTTCAAAAGAATTAAACCACTTCAGGTGAGGTATCCTTTCGTCGCCAGAAAAGTAGAGTGGGAAGGGTTATCTCCGACGGAATTAAGTATAATACAATCCTATTTTGATACCCATACCCATCATTTGGTCAAAGTGAACAATGCCATCTTCGCACTTCCTGCCGATTTATCGAATGTGCTTACTCACATCAAAGTCAAACCGCTTTTTGAATTGGGTAGCTTGATAAGAAATGAATTTGTACCCGCTCATGGCAGCGCCATGCTATCCGGTTTAGATTTGAAATCAGATACCATAGAACTCACCATTTCTCAAGCCATTCAATATCTCCGTCGGGAGCCGATTGTTGACCTGGATGTGACGAATAGAGGTTGGTATTTGGTCAGATATCTAGGGCTCAATCTGGGGTGGATAAAAAATATTGGCGAGCGGATCAATAATTACTTTCCGGTGGACTGGCGTATAATGAAGTTACCCCGCAGCTAGATAAGTCAATTAGATTTTATTCATCATTTTTTTTAAAAGGCGAATTAAAATGAAGTAAAGTGTAAAATTAACCTTCGAAAATTTATTCTGAACATTATAGTCTAAGAATAGCAAACATCTGCTTTTTATAAATAATTGACAAAGGACTATCGCTGGGTAACGGCTTTTTCCCCTCTGGTATGAGCGAATTAAGGGTGCTGCTGTCAGGCTCTTTAAATAAAGCCTATTCTGATTCTAAGATTAATTTTTTTGGTAAT
>DAOLZQ010000074.1:0-12998 GCA_035426385.1 Saprospiraceae bacterium | reverse complement strand
ACTTTCTATTAATTTGTAATTTATTATTTCTATCAGAAGCAAATATGGGCCACCTCCTTTCATCTGTCTTTACTATATGTACCAGTTGTTTGAATTCCTGTATGAAGCAACAAAATGTTGAAATGTGTGTCTAAAATCTACTCATTCAAACCGAAAGGAGTCGAGGTAATACCTTAATGTTTTGGAGGATTTTTTTAGTCATTAGGTGATAGGTGTCTATATTGTAGCTAAAATGTACCATTTTAGTACTTTTACTTTTAAAAATAGCCGTATTTCCTTGCAATGACCCAGGAAGAATTTTTTGCCAGATACATCATAGATTTCCAGCATAATAGGCTGGGAAGTGGCGCTTTTGGGACCGTTTACAAAGCTTATGATTCTGTAAATAGTACCTGGCGGGCAGTAAAAATCTCTGAAGTAAAATTCTTTGACGGAAAAGAGTATTCATTAATCAGTGAGTTTGATCTAATCAAAAAGATCTCAGAACACAAGAATATTGCAAACTATCTACAGGCTCATCAATTCAATACCCAGACAGGCCTCTACGATTTCGTGATTATGCAGTTTTATGAAGATGGCAATCTAAAACAAATCGTAGATAGCTATACTCTTGATTTGGAGCAGAAAGGAAGCATACTAAAAGGTATCCTGGAAGGAATTAATTGCCTGCATAAAAACAATATAATTCATCGTGACCTGAAACCCAGCAATATCCTAATAGCCCGGGACATAAATGACCATTTCGTGCCAAAGATCAGCGACTTTGGTGTCAGCAAGCAAGTATCAGCAGATGATGTACCGATTACCAGTAGTTTCAGCGGCGGCACGCTGGAGTATTCTTCCCCGGAGCAACTTCTGGGCAGCGACCTAAAGCCCAATACGGACTTATGGTCATTTGGCGTGATAGCTTTTGAACTACTCTCCGGCAGAAAGTTTTTTGATCTTCCTACTACCAACCTTTCAATAGAAGCGAGACGTAATCTAATTTTCAAGAAAATAGCCATTGAAGAAAGACCCCAATTGGAGGGTGTAATTTCATCACCTTATGATGAAATCATCTCTCTCTGTCTAAACTATGATCCAAATACCCGTGTGCAGTCAGCAGGCGAACTGTTACAGAAGCTGGACACTAAAATAGGGATTCCTCAGACCGGTATAAGCCAGAAAGAAGGGCGGGCCTATGAAGCAGCTATGCGCTCAGATGATGTATCACAACTTGAATCCTTTTTAAATGATTTTCCAAATTATATTTTCAGACAAAATGTCCTGGATAAAATAGAGGTACTCACAGATAAAGTGGAAGATGAAACGGGTGATACAACCATCGTAATCAAGCAAGATAAGAGCAAAAAAGCAACTATAATATCACCGGATGAAAAACAATATCTCCAAGCAAAAAAAATTCATACTATACCTGCTTATACCGATTATATTGAGCTTTTTCCACAAGGCGCGTATATAAATGATGTTAATACGCAAATCAAAATCTTACATAAAGCCAGAAAGAAAAAAGTGGCGTTTTGGTCATTGGGAGCTTTGGGAATACTGTCAATAGGGATAATTGTGTTTTCTTTTTTCCTCACAGACCCTCCTCACTCCGGAAACTTTAAGACCTACAGCCAGAATGGTTTGTATGGCTATTTGTCCCCATCCGGTGATACACTAACAGCTTCAATCTTTACAAGGGCTGAACTATTCTCATCAGGCAGGGCACGTGCATATATAGGTGATACACTGATGGAAGTCAAGGAGGATGGCTCATTTAGAATATTATCTTTGGGTTCAGGGCAGGTAGCACCATTAAAGTTGACCACTGAGCAAATCAACACTTCTGACCTGAATACATTGTATCAACTTCGGAATCAATTCTCGACAGATTCACTTATAGGAACCTTACAAAAGCGAATTAAGGACCTTGAAGCTCAGAAAGAAGATAATTCGTACCAGGCAATTAAAAACTCGACCGACATTTCTGAGATAGAATCATTTATCGCCTCATTTCCAAAATCCGGATATATCGGCGAACTAAAAAGAAAAATAAACGACCTCATCAAAGATGTATCCAATAAGTCTGAAAAAGAGTTTTTTGAAGCTGCAAAATCAAACAACTCAAAGACCCTCCTCGAAAAGTATCTTCAGAAGTATCCCAATGGTATTTATAAGGTGGAAGTAAAAGTATTGCTCAATGCCATTTTTGTTATTGAAAGTAAAGAAGCTTGGGACGAAGCAAAAGCTACCAATTCTATTGAGCGCATTACAGAATACATTCAGCAGTACCCAACCTCAGCATTTATCCCAGCAGCAAACTCAACTCTAGGTAATCTACAGAAAGAAAAGCGCACCCAAACTGAAAAACTAAAGTGGGAAATAACAAAAAGATCCAATAATATAACACAAATCAATATATTCATAACAAATAATCCTAAATCCGAGTATGTCGATGAAGCCAAAAAATTAGTGCAGGAATTAGAATCTCAAGTTGCCAAATCAGCACCTGCAGTAAAGGAAGAGGCACCTGATGACAGTCATTGTAAGACAATCATTGGTCTATTTGCCAATTCTTTTAAAAGAATTCCCGCCGGTACCTATACCACTTCAAATCAATCAGTAAAATCGGTTTCGGGTATATCGATTGGGATTTATGAAGTTACTCAGGAACAGTTTAACACGGTCATGAATGGCACCAATAATGCCTATTTCAAAGACGATAAAAACCTGCCCATAGAGAACATTTCCTTTAGTGAAGTAAGTACATTTCTCGATAAGCTAAATTCATTACCTTGCAATGAGTACATTTACAGACTACCTACCCTGTCTGAATGGGAATATGCTGCACTTGGCGGTGATGAATCATTGGTTTGGTCAGGGTCTAATGATTTGGATGCAGTAGCTGTTTACGGTAAAAAGAAAATAGGTACTCAGCGGATAGGTAGCAAGAAGCCAAATGGCTATGGTCTCTATGATATGTCAGGCAATGTGGCTGAATTTTGTACTAATCAAAGTGACATAGTCCGCAAAGGCGGCTCGTGGTACGATAATAAGAGTAAACTGGAGATTAGAAATAATACCACCGTACCGGCTCATTATAAAGATAAAATGACGGGTCTGAGACTGGTGAGAGTGAGTAAATAGTAATACGGAGTGTTGCATGGGCAAAATTTATAGATATTTGAGTCAGAAATGTAGGTCACTATGAGGAAACAATTTTGAATACCAGAAATTAATGAATTAACCGGGACATGTCCTACCGTATTTTGATATTCTTTCTTTTATTGCGTGTATCTGATTGCCTGTATGGTCAGCAAATAGCCAATTGGAGTAGTTTTTATGAAAATGGCTTTACTTGGAACCCCGCACTTACTGCTAAGTGGACAGCTCTTGACCTATCTATCTCTCATCAGCAGAAGTGGACGGGATTCGAAGGCGCACCACGATATTCCACACTTTCATTTCAATACCCGTTTTATAAGTATGGCAGGTCATCCGGTGCAGGTGTAGGCGTGTTGTTGGACCAGGACAGAGTCGGACCTTTTTCGAAGCTGGGAGCCGGACTGACTTATAGTTTTCGAATCGAGCCACAGTTATTTGGCAATAATGAAGATATGCTCAGTTTTGGAGCGGGTGTACAGTTGGATAAGTACGACTATATACCCAATGATGTCGTCGCCTATGATGGTCTGACCAATGATCCCAACCTGATGAATGAGATAAGCGGATCAATCAAGCCTAATTTTAGCGCCGGCATTTATTACATGAGTGCACCCTCCAACTATTCATTAGAGAGTCATTACTATATTGGTTTTTCTGTGCTACAGGGCTACCCGACACGCATATTTTCAATGCCGGATCTGAATACGCAGTATCATATGACGCTCCATCTAGGATACAGGCACTTTGCCTCCCGCCGGGCAGAAAACTTTATAGAGCCAAACATTATGCTGATACGCTCCGGACAGAATGTCATCCATGCAATGGCGAATATCAGATATGAACAACTCAATAAATTCTGGCTTGCTGCCGGTGGTGCTACCAGCGGCGAGCTCTTCCTACAGACAGGTGCCATTCTCGATAGTGATTCTTTTCTGGGTAAGTTCGTACAGGATGGACAAATACGGATCGGTGTAAAAGCGGATTACACCCTGGGGCTATTGGCTCAGTATGGTGGTATCGGCTATGAAGCTTTTTTTAATTATCACTTTGATATGTAGCCTATGAATCGTATAATTTATCTGATATTATTTTTCTTTATCTGCTTTCACAGCGTCACCTTACAGGCTCAGTGCAACCACCCCGACTATGAGGGCCTCATGGAACTGTATAACGCCACCAATGGGGATGATTGGTCTAATAATACAGGCTGGGGAGATACTTCTACTGAGTGTGATCCATGTAAATGGTTTGGGATTACATGTGAAAATAACAGGGTTATTAAAATTAGATTGAAGGGGAATAATTTGACGAGAAATCTACCTAACATTAAGATTGATTCATTAAAATCACTACAATTAGATTTAAATAGATTATTGGGGACAATACCTGATTTTACTTCAATTAAGAATTTAGAAATATTAGAAATTGGTACAAATCAATTTGAAGGTCAAATTCCAAATTTCACCAACATACCGAACGTTAATATAATCGACATTAAAAATTGTTTCTTGACTGGAAATATACCAGAGTTTAACAATTGTAAAAAAATACAAAATTTATTTTTACAGAATAATTTATTGACAGGTAATATTCCAAATTTTAATTCTTTGGAAAATTTAGAGTGGTTAGACCTAAGCGTGAACCACCTTACTGGAAAAATACCATATTTTTCAAACTCAAAAAAATTAATTTCAATTAGTTTTGGCTCAAATAAATTGACAGGTAGTATACCTGAATTCAATTTACCTTATTTGAACCAACTTGTGGCTCCGGACAATTTACTAAGTGGGAGCTTACCTTCCTTTATACAAACGCCTCAGATAAGTAGTTTGACACTACGAAAAAACGACTTAGAAGGATGTATTCCCCTTTTCTTTTGTTTGATTGGAGCAAATATTGCAGAAAACCCAAAATTAGCGTGGAATGGATATTTTGCACCTATGCTCTGCAACCAAATTCCCCAAATCGGCGCCCCCTGTGATGACGGTAACCCCAACACACAAAATGACGTCATTCAGTCAGATTGCCGCTGTGGTGAGGCTGCACCCTGCACTAATCCTACGGTACAGATCAATGGTAGCGTCTGTCCAGGTCATACATATAGCTATAGAGGGAGAACCTACGGAGTGGGCATCAGCGAGGTCAGGTTACCGGGACCTTCCACCTGTGATACCATCGTCACACTCACCGTAGCGCAAACCCCACAGCCCACAGAAAATATTGTGGGTCGGGTATGTAGTGGTGAGACATACCAATACCGGGGCAAAAACTATCCGGTGGGGACACACCAGGTTACTTATCCTGGAGCACTGTGTGATACTTTATTTTCCATCGAGGTCGATACACTGCCACAACCCAAAATCAAGGAAGCGCGAGAAGTATGCACCGGTGAACTGATCTCCTTTCGGGGACAGCAATTTAGTGTCGGGACGTATAATTTTACATTTCCGGGGCCGATTTGCGATACACTGATTACACTGGAAGTAAAGAATCGTCCCGGTCAGCAGTTTAGTATAGAAGCGACGGTGTGTGAAGGAGAGTCCTTCCTATATGCGGGTAAATTTTATCCGGTGGGCAATTATACAGTCGTAAAGTCAGGATTGCCCTGTGATACGACCTATTATCTGAAGGTGAATGCGTCTGCTGATATTACTGTAAAAATCCAGGACAGTATTTGCGTCGGAAGCACCTACTATTTCAAAGGAAAAGAATACGTAGTGGGATATTATAATATCCCGGTATTAGGTGTTACCTGTGACACACTATTTGTGCTAACTTTGTCTGAATCGCCTTGTACAGACGACGACCTGATCCTTACCAATACCATCACACCCAATGGTGATGGTATTAATGATTTGTTGCGATTTAATAATCGTGATGTGATTATAGACTCAGAGTTGACTATCTTCAATCGTTGGGGTGATAAGATATATCATAAACAGAATTATACCAATGACTGGGATGGTGGAATTTACCCGGGAGGAACTTACTTTTATGTACTGAAGATTAAAAATAAATCATATAAAAAAGCACTGACCATCATGAAGTAATTACGGCTTCATGAGATTGTAACCGATGGATCAATTAGTATTTTACAAAGAAGGTCAAAGCCTGAGCGAGCAGGTCAGTAGCATCCGATTTTCTTACGTCAGGCCGTATAGGCTCCATTTCGCACGTGAATACAATCAGCTGGGTCTAATACTTCACGAGCGATTTGAAGGCCTTCTTTTTTTTGTGACCGGTACACTGAGCGATACAGAAAGGATGCGCCTTCAGTTCTTCAGCAAGTCATTTCCCGACCTGCGCATATGTCTGATTTCACAACCACAGTTTGCGCTGGATGCCTGGAAGCTCGATGTGTTTCATTTCGAGGCTCTACCGGCCAACGGTGAGGCTCTACAGCACAGCTACCGGAAGTATGTTCAGTCCTTAGTGGGCAGACAGTCTGATCTTAGTTTGGTACAAGACGGTGAAACCATCGTCATTCCATACCATCAGATTCTGTATTTATCTGCAGAGGGAAACTATACCAACATCGTGCTAAGCAATGGAAAGAAATTACTGCAGACCAAACAGTTGGGTAAATTCGAGCCAATCACTGAGCAGGATATAAACTTTAAGAGACTGCATCGTTCATTGATTATCAATCTCAAATTGATTAAATCGATCTCATCCGACAGTGTTATTTTCTTTGGAGAAAGTAACAGCTTGGCTATTTCCGGCCGACTCAGCACTAAATTAAAAAAACATCTGCTGGGAAGATGATCAGACACATCACCATAGGAAGTCGCTCTGACAATGATATCTGTTATCCGAACCCCTCTGTAAGCAGGCACCATGCTCTATTGAAGATAGACAATGACATGGTCACTATTGAAGATCTAAATAGCACGAATGGTACACATATCAATGGGATATCGATAAATGAATCCATATTGGGCGAGTATGACAAACTCGAATTGGGTGAATTTGAAGTATCAGTCCCTGACTTATTCCAAAAGATAAAAAATCTCGGAGTAAAAAATAAAACTGATTTTAGCACAGAGTATCAGGCACTTTTACATATCTTTAAAGAATATAGGAAAAAGAAAATCCGGATCAGTACACCACCGAAATGGCCTGTGATACTTAGAGTGATGCTGACCATCTTGCTCATCTCAGTATGGTTAATGACTGATACCATCCCTCGGCAATATCTGTTTATCTTCACCCTGCTAATAGGGTTGTCCGCCGCCATACCTTCATTATTCACCGAATCCGCAACTTTGCGCAATGAGCGATTGGATAATTTAAAGATCGAATACGAGGAACTTCTGGTTTGCCCCAAGTGTAAGACAAGTATGATCAACCAATCCCTTTCTTACTGGGAATCCAGGGAGCGATGTCCCAATGCGCAATGTGATGCCTTTTTTAAACCAAAACCCACCTGATGATACATTTCATACTTCCTTTTTGTCACTTCGTACATTATAAAAAGCAATGGCTCACCTTTGCTCCTATATTTGCAGTATCCAGAAGAAATAATAAGTAAAGAAATAATCATGCTTGGATAAATATTGAAGAAAGTAAAATGACAGAAGATATATTTAATTTAGATGACGTAGAGTTTCATACAGAAGGGTTAGAGTCCCCGGAATCTATCGAAGTCTTACCAATGGATGATGCCTCATGGAACGATTGGGCTGACATGGTCAATCCTGAGCACATAGAGATTGACGATGCTACTGCCCTTGTGGATGTACATGCAGATGATATAGAAATAATATTACAGAACATAGACCCGATGCATATAGAAATCATACACGATCATATAGATGATCCTGTTCATGAATCAGGTTTCGATGATCACTCACATGGTTCAGAACACTTAGACGATGACCATCATTCGGATGCTGATTTAGATTCCTGGTAAATTTTAAGGCAATAATAAAGACATGAATCAAATCATAAACTGTCCTCATTGCGGACAGCCCAATAATGTCCGAAATATTGAAAGATATTTGGGGAAGATGGTTCGCATACCATGTGGGAACACGGTATGTAGGAAACCATTTGAACATCGATTTGAGATACCGGAAGAGGAAAATCTCACAGTTGTAAATAGGAACGATACATTTGGAAAAGAGGCAATTTTAATTTTAGTTGAAAGCGAATTTCATCCGAAGAAAATCTTCCTCCTTAAAGAAGGTGAAGAAGAATTTGGCAGAAGAAGTGCTAAAAATAATGCTCAAATTATATCAGAAGATAAGTCGATATCAAGAAGACATTTTAAGATCAATGGCATCAGACAGACTCGAACTGGAAAACTGAAATTCACACTAGAAGATATAGAGAGCACAAATAGAGTTTGCTTGAATGGAATTACCTTAAACCATCTCATTAAACCTTTTCTGATGCACAATGACAAGATATCAATAGGAAATAGCGAGATGATATTTCAATACACAGACATAAAAATTCAAGAATAAGTGAACTACTCGAATTTCCAACTTCAAGGTAAGAGGTCGAGACAAGAAGATGCTTTCTATATTGCCGGCGACGGTCATTTATTTGCAGTATGTGATGGTGTAGGTGGAAGTCAGGATGGTCAGCTGGCAGCCAACATGCTAATAGAAGCTATCGGTAATGAATATGCAGTATCTGAGATTCACAACATGGAAGATTTTGTATCCTTTACCACTGAAGTTGTAAATGCATTGTGGAATAAGACAGCTCTGGATATCGCCACCACTATGTCACTGGTTTGTCTGAAAGACACTTCACTCTACATCGCCAGTATTGGAGATACTAAAGTGTATGTTTTAGATCCTAAGACTAAAAAATGGATCATGACGCGTGATCACAGTATCGTACAAGAACTATATGAAGCAGGGATCATAAGTACAGAAGCAGAAAAGCGAACACACCCCTTGCGAAATAGAATTACAAGAGCTATTTCTAGCACTGAGCTACTAGATTCGAAAGACATTGAATTTAAGAAAATTGATAATCTTGCCACAGGTAATTTCATCCTACTGGTGACTGACGGTGTAAGTGAAGCATTCGATCACGAAGAACTTATCAATATCTTACTTGATACACAACTAATATCTATCCATCAAAAGATGGACCTCATAAAGCAAAGATGTTTAAAAATCTCAAGGGACAACAGCACTTGCGTGCTGATAGAAAATTAGAGCAATAGTATAAGTAGTAAATACTTAGAGCCAATTTTTTAGGTTCGAAGATATAGAATTACTAAATCTGAGAATTATCCATACAGGACTCAATAGTGTACTCTCCTACTTCAATAGTAACGAAAGAAATGTCTTGTTGAGATTTTGACCACGACAAAGCGAAGTAAGAATGATGATAGAGTAAAAGTATAAAACCCTCTCTTCAAAAAAAACCATTTCCACATGGGCTATATTCCGATCATCACTTTATTACCACTATCCTCTGAATAATATATTGATTGGAATGCAAATCACTCAGTTTCAAAATGTATGTTCCGGGCGGAAAATTTTTGACTGATACAAATTTAGAATTATCACCAATTGAAATTAGTTTCCCCAGGAAATCATATAGTTCGACCCTATAATCAAGCAGCCCGATGATCTGAATATGCAGTAAATCAGATACCGGATTGGGATATATCTCAATGGTTGCATTACACAGTCTCTTTACTGAAGAGGTGATCAGATCCATACCATCACAATCCTCATCAATGCCATTATCTGCTATCTCAGTCGCACCCGGATTGATATTGGGATTATTGTCATCACAGTCGTGTGCGAGAACAAACCCATCATTGTCCAAGTCATCATCCCGGGTCTCAGGATTGCAATCATCATCCAGTCCGTTGTAAGCTATCTCTACTTTACCCGGATTGACATTTGGATTTCTATCATCACAATCTTCATTTGCAGCATAACCGTCGAGATCAGAATCGGCAAATTGAAAATCTATAGAATCTATAATGCCCGTCGAATAGGTATAAAATGACGCCACACTTCCCGAGTCCAACCTGACTGCGCGCACCATATAAAAATTATCGCCCACCAATGGACTAAAATCTACAAAGCCATCAGCCTCGATATAATCTGAATTTAACCTCACGAAATCCCCCGCAAGTGAGGATGCCCTATATACATTATAGCCCAATATATTACCTTCTGTATTCTCAGCCCATTGTAAATTAATTTTCAAAGAATCCATATTCGATACACTCAGTGATTCGAGTTTTGGCAGGATGTAAGTTTTTAGGCTCGGATCTCCTATCAGCATATTGCTCACCGTGTGAGAAGGATAGTTATTGAACCCACTCCAATTAGGTTGCCCTAATATAGCACCATTATATCCCCGCATGCTCATCCGCTGGCAGAAGCCAAAAGTCTGGCCACTGTTGAGATAATGCAGTGGATTGGTAAACACGCCCCAGGTCGCTGCGATGGTATTGCCCTTCGACGCGCACGCGACTGATAAAAGTGTATTATCGTAAGACCAATTTCCAAAATAACTACCTGAGAAGGTAATAAATGACACTTGCAAAGAATCCTCTTTAAATTGCTGGCTGGTGACAATATTATTGCAAGAAGTAGGAGAGCCGTAGCTATCACCAAATCCAAATCTATAAGAAGTTTGGCTGGATTCAGCAACCAAGTTCATGTTCTCTGTTTGGGTAAATTTGCGAGCTGGCGTTGCAGTCCCCGATAGTAGCCAGAGATCCTTCAACATTATATCGGGATAGACTTGCTGCGATTGCAGAATGTATTCTTTATCAATATGTGTTTTACCGGTTCTGTAATTGATGTCTTTAGTGAGGTATCTCTCATATAGTTCTTGAGGAGTCTCTGTAAATATCGGCAGATTTTCAAAGTATATCCTTCCGATCTCCAGTTCTGTGGGAGAAGGGCAAAAAGTCTGATCAAACTTGCCGTCACCGGGAATATTCCGATGTCGTTCATAACTCGATTCAGAATCATTTACCGACACATCTGTCCAGTCATCATCGAGATCAGCATAATACACATCTGCCATCCAGGCACCCGCATGTTCCTCATGTCCATCCGGACGAATTCCCTGCCCACTGTAAGGTATTGGTACGTCTCCGATGATAAATACAGATCTGAGCTCCGGCATAGACAGATACATTTCCTTGATCAATCGCTTTATCGCAGGAATAGAGTCAGTGGATTTTATTGGCAATACAGTGACACTCCAACCATCCCCAATTAACGCCAGTTTGTATGCTTCAAAGACGGAAGAGATGCGACTGAGCAACTCATCATTGATCAATATTAGAAATCCACCTTTGAATTCATCGTGATTCAGTTTGACTCCCGCATAGGCGGTGCCATTGGGATCATTGGAATTATGAGTACCATTTCTCTTTCTGAAGCAATAATGCATTGGTTTTCCTTCGGTGAAATCGGATGTGGGTACAGTGAATGATGAATTCTGCTGCGATGTCTTCAATTCAGAAGTCATCAGATTGCGCACATCAAAAGATCCATCCGCACTGGGATCGCAAGTCTCACTCAATTTTATGGTAAAGGAATGGCTGTCTATGTCGTACTCAAATGGTTTAAAATTTCCATAATCCTCACAGAAATAGTCATCAAAAATGGATTGACCCCAGGAAGAAGTGGAGGTAATGGCAAACAAAACGATAAAAAAGATTCTACCTCTCATTTTTTACTCATTAGAAATAATTCAATATGGCAACAACGCTCTTCATGAGGCCACAATATGACTTAAGTCGAGAGAATTAAAGAAATTCTTGCTTAAAACTACTAAACTTTTAATAAATACCAGGCACTTATAGAATACAATCAAGAATAGGAGATAGATATAATATCGCCACTGACTTTCACGACTTTGCTACTTCAAACTCAGACACAAATCGCTCCGAATCATCGGGAGTTATAATTATTTTCTTTTTATTACTGAGCATAATCAGTACATATCCGCTCCGGCGGGTAGCGTACCAAGTCATAAAGCCTTGTTTGGTGCTTGCAAACTTTCCAAAATAACCAAAGAGGCCCCCCACTCCAAATGTCCTCATGATGGCTCCCATCTCACCCTTATTCAGCAAACTGGCCTGCTGAATAAGGCTCCGACTGATCACTATATTCCGTAGTGGCCTGTGGATTATCAGATTATCATTTGTAAGTTCATAACCCGACGGCCTATAGGAAAAAGAAAATAAATAGACGAATACCAACAGCCCGATAATTAATAATAGGAGTAAGTGACCGGTACTTTTATATTCGTTGAGCTGAGAGTAGATCACCACAATAAATAATATTGTGGCAACTGTAGTAATTCCCTTCGCGAGGTTGTCCAGTGAACTTTTATATATCATAAATTATTTTTTAGATGATCGCATTGCCTTCACTTTCACTATTTCGGTATCGTTTAAAAGTGTCTCGTAGGTCGCTGATTCCCGACTGTAAATCGCAACTCTTCCATTGCTGTCTGAATGTACTCCAAATCCATACCTTTTTGCCAATGGGGATGTCCTAAAACAGGGTTGACCTTTGGAAAAAAATGCTGTCCGGCACGAATCATAATCAGACTGAAGTAGATCATTTCTATTTGCATACACCTGAAACAAGACCTCATCAGAAGTAAATTCATACGGATGACCGGTGAGAATTTCATATTGCATAGCTGCTACAGATGGCTTTCCAGGAATTGATTTTGGGGTTTCAGCTATCTCTACCGGGCAATCTTCTGCCACTTCAATAAGCGTATTGAAATAATTGGTCGTATGTACTTTCATGTACTCATTTTTTCGCACTGATTATAGCCTATAAGTTTCTGTTTCTTCATTTAGAGTAAAAGTACTAAATTAACGCAGATTT
>DAOLZQ010000073.1:0-13092 GCA_035426385.1 Saprospiraceae bacterium | reverse complement strand
GTCTTTGGGTCGCTGCGCTCTACCAATTATCACTTATCATTTACAGTTTATAGCCTTATCTTAGCCAAGACTTCTTTGCTATCGGGCAGCACCTTTGGACCAAAGGTGGCGATCAATTCACCTTTCTCGTTGATGAGAAATTTTCCGAAATTCCAGGTAACCGGATTATCCATTCCCTTCTTTTTTGCTTCGGCTTTTAAATAGGAATAAAGGGGATGTTCATCTTTTCCTTTTACGCTGATCTTCGCTGCCATAGGAAATGTGACTCCATAATTCAAGGTACAGAAATTGGCGATTTCTGCATTAGACCCAGGTTCTTGACCCAAGAAGTTATTAGCAGGAAAACCGATTATCACCAATTTTGATTGATTCTGCTTGTATAGTTTTTCTAGATTCTCGTACTGAGGAGTGTTTCCACACTTGCTCGCAGTATTGACGATGAGTATTTTCTTTCCTTTATAAGCGGCAAGATCAATTGGTTGTCCGGCCAAACCCTCGACTTTGAATTCGTAGATAGACTGAGCTGTCACAATCTTTGGAGCACACGAGAAAAACATAGATATGAGTATTATTAGATAATTATAATTCATTACGGACTTAGATTTTAGATTTGGTATTGAACACGATAAAAGAATAAATAGTTGTCTACTGTTGATCTATCCAACCGAGACAATAGGAATAAAAAAAGGTTTTATTATTAAACTTGAATTTAACAATAAAACCTTTCTCTGAGATTCAATCAATATCCAAGTCGGTAATGAACGACCAGATATTGCTGAGTATAACGCTTACTGCACTTGCAGCTTAGTGCGAACTACGGTTTCTCCCAGTTCGATGACGAGTGTATATTGTCCCGGAATGGAGATAAGCGAATGATCCAGTTGGATTGAATTCGCACCTGCTTGGACCCGTATTGATTTCGTATTGACTTTATTTCCGCGCACATCATATACAGTGAGTGCTGTCTCTCCTGACACGGTGCTATTAAACTGGAGTGTAGCCTGACCCTTCATAGGGTTCGGGAATACATCTGCCTGAAGAGTGAGCTGTGAATGTTTGATCGCTGTAGTCTTGGCGGGAAGATACTCAGTTGCTATAGGAAGTGTACTTCCATTTTTCAAGTACATTTCCGAACTAAAGAAGGATCCTGAGGACCCGAACCTATATATAGGCAGGATACTTAGCACGTCCTTCACTTTGCAATCATTGTTAACTTTAAATCTTACATCCATCAGATTTTTCCCAGTATAGGGTTCTGCAAATGCATAGAAGATAACAGATAGATATCCTTTAAGTCCACGAGGAGAAGACTCTGCGAAAGAACTGTCTAGGCCCGGGATATAGAATTTTTCAAAATATTGGTAAGTCAGATTGGCGGGGTCATAGCCAATACAAAACTGAAATCCTTCTGCATTTTCGATACTCTCCTTAAGTTTGAACTTAGCAGTATAAAATGTACCTGCTTTCAAGACGGTATCTTGTATCTGAATATGGATAGAGTCAATCTGTGCGGCCACCCGGGTCACAGAAAAGGTCAGGCTTATCAAAGCAATGAATAAAAGGTTTTTCATAGGAAAAAATTTAATTGTTGATGTAAAGATAACCATTTAGCACATATCATATAACAAATTTTCGTCATACAATATTCCTCAATGTCGAAAGATTTATGCAGGGGGATGCAGCTCAAAGAGATGCAAAGGTACAGAATCTTCTCTAATCAGACGGTCAAAGAGAGCTTCTCGCTGCTTGTATCCGCTCAGAAATCTGTCCGGTAAAGAAGTGGTACAGCATGATAAAATCACTTACCAAGCTATACAAAGGATACTTAAAAGTAGCGGGTCGGTTCTTTTCAAAGAAAAAATGACCGAACCAAGCAAATCCATATCCGGCCAAAGGCGCCCATATCAAAATGCCCCAATGAGCAGTGAGGAGTCCATATAGCATGATCAGGATGAATAAGGACGTGCCGATATAGTGTAGTTGTCTGGTCGTAGCGTTGCTATGCTCCAGGAGATAATATGGATAAAATGTCTTAAGTGTATTGTAGCGCTTCTCCATGATGTAATTGTGGTGTTTATTTAAAGTTTGTTAGTCGAAAATACATCTTTTAATATAATGTGAAACGATTTCGCCATAATAAATATTTTGGGCGCCATTATGTCATGATGCTTTCAATTATATGCGCCATTTAGTCATGTTTATTTCTTAGTATATGTCAAAAGTTCACTTTTCCGGAAATGGTATTTTTTTTGATACTTATAAAATAAATAAAAAATTAAATAATATGTATAACAATGTAGTTACGTGCGCTCCTAAGTACCGTCAGGAACGTGTCAGGAGTCAGTTCCCCACAGTGGGAAATCAATTTCCCAAAGTAAATATTTCTAAATCAGAGTCGGGTTATTCTTTGGCTATTGCCGTACCAGGATATGTTAAAGAGCATCTTAGTATGCAAATGGAAAAAGATACTTTGCACATCCGTGGCAATGTACCTGAGCGGAGTACCAAGGATCAGCCGGCTGCTACGGGGTTCCACATTAAACCCTTTGAACTGAAATATCAACTGAGCGACACATTAAACGGTGAGCAAATCTCCGCAACGTATGTAAATGGAATCCTCACTGTCTCTATCCCATTTAATGAGAAAACTGAAAAACAACCCACCAAAATCAATATTCAGTAACCATTTAAATTATCAATATCATGAGAAACTTAATTAAGCCTTATCGCGCAATTCCAGAAAATTCACCTGTGAGATTATTTGATGAATTTTTCAAGGCAGGCCTGAACTCTCTTTGGGGTAATGATCAATTTCAAGATACTCCAGCAATAAACATCTCGCAATCTGAGACCGGATATGTACTAGAAGTATCTGCTCCGGGGCTAAAAAAAGAAGATTTTTCGATTGAAGTAGAGGCAGACCAATTGGTACTCAAAGCCGAGCGTAAATCAGAGAAAGAAACTACCACAGACCAAGTTATCAAGAAAGAATTTGATTATAGCAGTTTTAAACGCAGTTTTCATCTGGATGAAAATTTAGATCGCGATTCCATCAGCGCTGCTTATGAAAATGGCATTCTAAGAATTACTATCGATAAAAAAGAAGAGCAACCCAAAGTGCTCAAGACTATCGACATCAAGTAACAAAATATTTTAGTTATTCTCGATTAAATTATTGTGGATTAGGAAGGTCGTCTGTTATGGGCGGCCTTTTTTTTATAAAAGCAAAGAGAATTAAAATAGACAATTACTCTCTATACTTTGCTGAAGTGGATACTTATTTCTGTAAAACAGAGTTTGATGGATATTTATGACATGACCCATTGGAGAAACATCTATCGGAGCAAACCAATCGGGTTTTAAAATTATTTGAAATGAATTCTTTTGTCTGTCCTATTATGTGAATTTCTTCATAGGACCAGGGGTCGTGCCCCTTGGAGATAGTTCCATCCTATATGCGTGAAGGGGAGAAGCGAACACGAACGAACTTCAGGAGTGAGTAAAGCGGATCACCTGACTCCACTGAGCAGCTCGGAATTAATTGTATTGACGTACGAAATTAATTACTCAGTGGAGACACGCCCATAAATAAAAGCCAACTATCTATAGCGCTATATAAACCGGTATTGGAAAATGAATTAAATACTCAATCACATAAATACCTAATTTACTCAAATACCCAACAGCAAATTTAAATTTTACCTACAGCAATGATTATTTCACCTCCTGCATTAGTTTGCGCACCCACGGAGAAATCACAATCAGTAAGATACCTGCTACAAGTGCATAAATAGCCAACTGGCCATATCCACTGGTATAAGAAAGCAACCGATCCATATTCGAAGCAGTCTCTCCGGGCACACTCATATTTGCTCCAAGAATACCCGCTACATACTGACCGTATGCGCTGGCCAGAAACCACATCCCCATCATCATTCCTTGCAATTTCACAGGTGACAATTTGGTCATTATGGATAATCCTATAGGTGAGATCAATAGCTCACCAATGGTAATCACAAAATAAGCCAGTGTAAATACATTCAGAGAGGTAACGCCTGCGGCATTTGTGAAAAATCGAGTGGAATAAAATACGTAGTAAGCCAGTGCTAAAAAGATAAATCCCAAACCAAATTTAATTACTGTATTGGGTTCTTTTTTACGCTTTGCGAGCCATATCCATACTCCGCCTAT
The DNA here is from genome assembly GCA_035426385.1 of Saprospiraceae bacterium. Taxonomy (GTDB): domain Bacteria; phylum Bacteroidota; class Bacteroidia; order Chitinophagales; family Saprospiraceae; genus Parvibacillus. The sequence continues at coordinate 8,901 of DAOLZQ010000073.1, read as the reverse complement.
TATAAAGCTAAATATGATAACGAAAAATGAATTGGCAGAATTATTGACACCGTTCGGATCGAGTGGAATCCCGAGTACCTTATTATCCAGGTTCTTCGCAGCGAAGATGGCAAGTGACCCACCTGCCTGCTCAAATATCGCCCAAAATAAAATCGAAAACACTATAAATACCAGAGCAGCAAGTAGTTTCTTGCGATCACTCACTGGAACCCGCATCATCTCATAACCCAGATATAATAAAGTAACAGGACCTATTATCGCCATAAAAAGATCGGTATAACTCGTCTTCGACACCATAGTCATGATGACCGGAATAAGTAGGATAGTTCCTATGTACACTGCAAACTCATAATAACGGCCTACGGTAGTATTGGCCTTTTCTTTCAACGGAGATAATCCAATGGGTCCCAAAGAACGCTTGGTAAAGATAAATGTAATCAGGCTGATACTCATCACAACTGCAGCTAGGCCAAAGGCGACATTCCAGGAGAGATCAGCCGGGATGAATGAAGTAAACATCTCCTGCTTACCAATTGCTACACAAAAATAACCTCCCAATAAAGCACCAATATTGATCCCGGCATAGAACATTGAAAAGCCTGCATCGCGTCTGGGGTCTCCTGCTTTATACAGAGAGCCCACCATAGTGGAAATATTGGGCTTAAAGAAACCAGTACCTATAATAGTAAAAGCAATTCCAAGGAAAAAATGGGTCTTAGGATCAAAAGCTAAAATACAACTGCCTACGATCATCAGGATACCACCCCAAAAGAGTGATTTGCGAAAACCCAGGATCTTATCAGCGAACAGTCCACCGATGAAAGTGAAAGCATATACAAAAGCCTGTGTAGCACCATATTGTAAATTGGCGTCATGCTCATTGAAAAACAAAACATCCACCATAAATATGGTGAGCATTCCACGCATACCATAAAAACTAAACCGCTCCCACATCTCGCTGAAGAACAAGGACCAAAGTTGGCGTGGATAGGCTCCTTTAAATGATTGAATTTGCTCGAGCTGGTTAGTTTGGTCCATAAGAATTGAATGAATGAATTGTGTTAATACTTTCAAATATACAAATATTCATTTTCTGCACATTTATAATTATTACCTTTACGACCATCAAGAAAAAAAGTATGATCCGTATATTAGTCAATGATGGCATCGAAGCTGATGGCCAATTATTATTAGAAGAAGCAGAATTTGAAGTGATTACTGAACCTGTGGCTCAGGAAAATTTACCGAAAGAATTGCCAAAATATGACGTAATCATCGTGCGAAGTGCCACGAAAATCAGAAAAGAACTCATCGATCTTTGTCCAAATCTTAAAGTCATCGCACGTGGTGGAGTGGGACTGGATAATATCGACGTAGAATATGCACAGAGTAAAGGGATAACAATCATCAATACCCCAGGTGCTTCCACCCGTTCAGTAGCTGAGTTGTCCATGGGTCACATATATGCTTTGTCGCGCAGGCTTCACCGATCTAAGTTGGAAATGAGCAAGGATAAGTCTGACTTTAAAGCTTTGAAGAGTGAATACTCAAAAGGAAATGAGATAGCCGGTAAAACTATCGGAATTATTGGTTTCGGTCGCATCGGTCAGGAAATAGCCAAGTTGGCTATGGGTAGCAACATGCGTATCATGCCCTATGACCCGTATGTAGATGACACTATACTGCATTTTAATATTTTTGGAAACAATAATTTAAATCTGTCCCTGAAAGTATATACAATTGGGTTGGAACAGGTCTTGAAAAATAGTGATTTCATCTCATTGCACTTACCCATGGTTAAGGGAAAACCAATCATTGGCCCTGATGAAATAGCCAAGATGAAGGATGGTGTTTTCCTGCTTAACTGTGCACGAGGTGGTGCCATAGACGAAACAGCACTACTGGAGGGGTTAAACTCCGGCAAAATAGGTGGAGCAGGACTTGATGTATTCGAAAATGAGCCCAATCCAAACAAAGCTCTCATAAATCATCCAAATGTATCAGTGAGTCCGCATATAGGTGGATCAACGGCGGAAGCCCAAAATAAAATTGCAACTGAACTTGCGGACCGTATCATCAATCACTTTGGTAGAGATATCTAAGCCAACTCATACTATCAACTTACTGATCTTCCGGAAAAAGAGTGGGAACAAATAGTTTGAATAATCTGTTTCATTCGATTCCATGACTACTAAACCTCCCTTTATACAATCTCCGCTTCCGGTCTCTGAGGCGATAGAAGTGATAGATGCATATGAGCACAACCTCAAGCATCTGGATGTGTACATCCCCCGAGATAAATTGGTAGTCATCACCGGTATCAGCGGCAGTGGCAAGTCCAGTCTGGCCTTCGACACTATTTACGCAGAGGGTCAAAGACGATATATAGAGACCTTCGATAACTATACCCGGATGATGATAGGTGGCATGGAGCGACCTGCTGTCGAAAAGATCAACGGCCTCAATCCGGTTATTTCTATCGAACAGAAAACTACGGGATGGAATCCCCGCTCTACACTCGGCACAGTTACAGAGGTATATGACTTGTTGAGGCTACTCTATGCGCGTATCGGAGAGGCCTATTCTTATATTAATGATAAGAAGATGGTTAAATTTTCAGAGGAAGAAATTCTAGAAAATTTACTTCAAGAATATGACAACGAGCAGGTACTCATTCTCGCTCCGGTAGTTAAAGGGCGAAAAGGCCATTATAAAGAATTGTTTGATCAGGTACGCAAGCAAGGGTACACCAAGATCATGATCGACGGAATCATGCAGGAACTCACTCCGGGCATGCAAGTGGACAGATACAAAATCCACGACATCGAATTGCTGATCGATAAAATAAAAATCACAGCCAATAAAACAGATCGTCTCAGGGATTCCCTGACTTTAGCATTGAAAATGGGTGAAGGGTTAGTTTTTACTTTTATAGAAAAAACCGGTGTTAAGAAGCTGTACAGTAAGCATCTGGCAGATCCAGAAAACGGCCTTGCATATGATGATCCCAGTCCAAATACTTTTTCCTTTAATTCTCCTTATGGTGCCTGTCCACGATGTGATGGCCTGGGCGAATTATATAAAGTGGACTTTGAAAAAATTATCCCGGATGGAACCAGGAGTATCAATGACGGAGGAATAGTCGCACTGGGGTCACCACGAGAGACTAATTATTTTACTCAGCTTAGAAAGATAGCTCGTCAGCAGGGGTTTACCTTTGCACTGCCTATAGATCAAATCCCGAAGAAGGCAATGCAGATGATCATGTATGGCGAACGTGGGACATCTGACGACCTAAAGAAGCCATCTGTTTATAATGAATACACCTATGATCTTAAGGTAAATGGGCTGAGCCGAATTATTGAATATTGTTACACAGACACCACTTCTGAAAAGATAAGACAGTGGGCAGAAGATTTTATGTCACTGGAGGTCTGTCCAGAATGTAATGGAGATCGCTTAAAAAAAGAATCACTTCATTATAGAATAAACGGCATCAACATAGCTACTTTAAACCGAATGCCACTTAAGGAACTCGGTATATGGTTTGAAAAATTACCGGGAAAAATAAACAAACGACAGCAACTGATCGGAGCTGAGATCATAAAGGAGCTAAATATGCGCCTTCATTTTCTCAACCATGTAGGGCTGGATTATCTCACGCTGAATCGTACTGCACGTACGCTGTCAGGAGGTGAATCACAGCGTGCCCGATTGGCAAACCAGATCGGCAGTCAACTGACAGGCGTCTTATATATTCTGGATGAACCTTCTATCGGACTGCATCAAAGAGATAACGACAGACTGATAAATGCACTCAGAGAATTAGTCATAATAGGCAATACAGTATTAGTAGTAGAGCATGATAAAGAGATCATGCTGTCTTCTGATTATATTATAGATATCGGTCCAGGAGCGGGCAAGCATGGGGGCAAGATAACAGGTGCCGGCACTCCTGCCGAATTCCTGAAACAAAATAATGCAACCGCGAGATATCTATCCGGAAAAATCAATATCGAGATACCACAAGAGAGAAGACCCGGCAATGGCAACTATATTACACTGACAAATTGCAGCGGGCATAATTTAAAAAATGTTACCGTCCAATTTCCCTTAGGTAAATTAATTTTGGTGACCGGTGTATCCGGAAGTGGAAAATCATCACTCGTCACTGAGACGCTCTACCCTATCTTAAAGCATCACATCTACCATAGCCTCGGCAAGCCGCTCGCCTATGAGAGTATCTCAGGTCTGGAATACATCGACAAAGTGATTGAAATCGATCAGGCACCCATAGGAAGGTCACCGCGCTCGAATCCTGTAACCTACATCAATGTTTTCTCTGAAATCAGGAATCTATATGCTCTGCTTCCTGAATCGAAGGTCAGGGGATATAAGGTCGGACGATTTTCATTTAATGTAGCAGGTGGAAGATGCTCAGTGTGTGAAGGCGCAGGCATGAAAGTCATCGAGATGAATTTCCTTCCTGATGTAAGTGTACCCTGTGAGGCTTGCCGAGGGAAGAGATATAATCGTGAGACACTCGAAATATTATATAAAGGAAAATCAATTGGCGATGTGTTGGAAATGACTGTGGACGAAGCAGTAGAATTTTTTCAACCAATCCCTAAAATATACCGAAAACTAAAGACACTGCAAGAAGTGGGTCTTGGATATATTTCACTTGGCCAACCGGCTACTACACTGAGTGGTGGTGAAGCTCAGCGCATCAAATTGTCCGAAGAACTATCTAAGAGAGATACCGGAAGTACATTTTATATTTTGGATGAACCTACTACCGGACTACACTTTAGTGATATACAGCAATTGCTTAAGGTCATTCAGTCCCTGGTGGATAAAGGAAATACTGTGCTGATCATTGAGCATAATCTGGATATGATCAAATGCGCAGATCACATCATTGATATAGGGCCGGAAGGCGGTCATGCCGGTGGTTCAATCGTAGCTAAAGGCTCACCTGAAGAGGTAGCGGCGAATAGAAAAAGTATCACAGGCAAATATCTAAAGTCTGAACTTAAACTCCAACAAACTGAGTCAAAGACAAAAAAGAATAACCGCAAGAAGAACAAATAAAATCGATATTTAAATTCTCCTGCTATAGTCATCTAGACGAACCTTTTCTATAAGAGGGTACACTCTCACCCATTAATACGTTCTTTCCTTTCTGGATTAGTCATAGCCAATCACGCTCTAACATCTCGGTAATATTCAGTAAAGTCGTAAATAAATTTTAGAGATAGAATAACCTTATTCTTAAATAAAATAAATATTAACATAGGATCTCAAATCTTAATTCATCCCCAACAATGATATTCAGATAGTAAATAAGTACTCATGATATTTTAGAATCAAAAAACTACCTACCTGGTACAAATAAAAAAGCTGGCTGCAACCTAAGTTGCAACCAGCCGCTAATGAAAACTAATTTTAGTTTATCCGGACTAGCTTGAACGTTTTCTGAATGTGGTCTCCGATCACGCTAATCAGATACACACCAGGTGCATAATTCTCGGTATCGAGTTTAATTTGACCTACACCTTTTTCCAAAGTTTGTTTTTGCCTTTCCAGAATTTTTCCTGTATTATCCATAATCAAGACATCTACACTTTCGGAGACAGATACATCATAGTCAATAAATGACATTCCTAAAGTTGGATTGGGTCTGATTTTGAATTGATCGTCTGAGGTACCTCGACTCTCAGTATTTTGCTGTACTTGATCTGAATCATCTTGTCCAAGGGCATCTTGATCCAGAACACAATCTGCGGTGTAATAACATACAGTTTTACATCCATTTCCATCAATCACTGTCAGTTTAATCTGTAATTTATTAAACGAAACAGATATTTTAATTCGTGGTGTACCTTGTCCTGAAATCAAGTGACAACTACCATTGAGAACTTCCCAATAATAAGTGTAGTTACCAGAACCTCCAATTACATCTGCAAACAATACATTGTCTGAAGTACTGCACTTGATTACTTTCTCCGTATCGATTCTACAACTCAGATCACTAGTCATATCGTGATAAATGGTTTGAGTGCCGGTATGAATATTGTGGCAAACATCTTCAAGAGTGAAGAGTCGTTCTTCACGATAATCACCGTTGGACAATGGTGGCTCAGTTTGAGATGTCATTCTCAGATCTAATATGCCACAGACCTTTGGTAATTCTTGAGGCCATGGTGCAGAAGCGGTACAATACACAATAGTATCTTTAGGAACAAAAGAAAGATCAAAATGTAAGTCTATATTTTGATAAACTGTCAATTCTCTTGTCGCCACATTTCCACATATATCTGCTGCAGTCCAGGTAAATGTATGTGAGATTACTGCGCCGTCTGGACCACATTTTGGTTCTTCAGCACGATCAGTATATCTTATATCAAATCCTTTTTGCTGACAGTCATCTTTGACAATTATTGCACCCTCTGCTTTCACAAGTGCCACTATATCATCAAAATTATTGCAATCTGTCTCGATATCATTTACATCAGTTCCGGTAAGATCCAATAGATCACGGCTCCATTCAATGGTAGGCGGCTTATGATCATTATATATCACTTGTTGACGCTTGGTAGTCACATTATGACAAGCATCAGTCGCAGTATATACTCTGTAATTATAATATCCACCATTACAGTCATATTTCTGAGGTTCTTCGAACATGGTCAATGGAACTCTCACGCCGCTACACTCATCGAATGCTGAAGGTTGATTTCCACCTTCGCCTCCACAAATAGCGTCATCGAGAACAATGATCGGTCCGGTAGTGTCAATCAGATTGACAACTCTTCTGTAGAACGCTTGATTTCCACATTCATCTGTAGCTGTGTAGCTTTCAACGATAGTCTTCTCATCAATACATCTACCTGGTATTTCAAGTTTATCCACTTTCAATTTCACAGCACCGCACTCATCTATGGCAATCACCTTAGGAAGCTTGGAAATACAATCAATTGTCAGACTTGACTCCTTGTTGACAAATACAGGAGCTGTATGATCTTCCAATTTAACGTGTAATGTAAATACCTCAGAGTTACCGCAGAAATCAGAAGCATACCAAGTAATCGTTATCATTTTCTTGTAACCATCAGTTGCACAATTTCCTCTTGTTTCTACTTGAGTTACATCAACTTTGGCCTGAGTGCAATTATCTTCCACCTCTACCCATGATAATAACTCATCGTTGGTCAGTGGTGTCCAGTCTTTGCAAGCCAATGAGTAAGAATCTCCTGACTTATATTTCTCAAATCCTTTTTTAGTTAATTTGATAACCGGATTTGTATGAGGATTTGTAATTACATACTGAGTTACAATCGTATCATTCGCACAGTCATCGGTAAGTATCCAGGTGCGAATATAATTCGTCCCATTTCCACATTCACCTTTTACAGGTTCATCGTAATGATTGTAATATACATTAGAGCATTGATCTGTAGCATATAAGATTTCTTTATCAGTACTACATACAGTTGGTGAATAATACACCATATTAGGAGGTGTAGTATCACGCATTTTCACTGTAAACCATAACTCATTTTCATTACCGCAATTATCTGTTACAGTCAATGAAATTTTCATGGCTTTGATATAGTGATAATAGCTACAGTTTCCGTCAGGTAAATTCTCCACTTCCTTGTGGTAAGAAATTCTGTTACTACATTTATCAACACCTTGAATCATACCATCTGCTGCCAAATTGACCCAATCAGGATAGTTTCCATGATTGTTCTCATCACAAAACAGATCTATATTTCCACCTGATGTCATACCAGCTAATTCCGGAATATTTGGAATAATAACTGGCGCCTCTCTATCTTCAATAGTGATTTTCTGAGTATAGTAGCTAGCATTATTACAGCAATCTACAGCCTTATACTTTCTAAGGATCATATAGTGGCCATCACATCCCAAACTGATTTTCTGATCTGTATAAGAAATAGAAGTACACTCGCACTCATCGTCAGCCTTCACTGAGAATTGTTGATTTGCATCACTACAATTCAAAGTTACATCTGCAGGAACTTCGGTAAAGGCAGGAGGTATAGTATCAACAATAAGTATAGTAAACTGAAGCTGACTTTGATTATTACAATCATCCTTAGCTATAATCTTAACTAACATCTTCTTAAAGAATCCGTCAATTGTACAATCACCATCAGTAACTTCTTTTGTAAGAATAAAGGTTGCTGAACCGCAATTATCAACTACAGTAATTTCATTTTCAGTCAAATTAGGTAATACCCAACCATTTTCACGACTTCTACACTGAATCTTGTATACACCACCATTCTGATAATCTGCAAATAATGGATCATCAAGTTGAATGGTTGGAGGTGTATTATCATTCACAGTAATAATCTGAGTGCAGGTAGCTGTGTTTCCACAGGCATCTGTTGCCATGTATGTACGAGTTAAGGTATATCTATTCAAACACGTCTCATTACTCTTTACGTCCGATACAAAAGTTTTTATTACTGTTCCTGCACAATTGTCGCTGGCAATTACTCCATTTACATTCGGAGCTGGAACATCTCCATTGCATTGAACTGTCAAGTTAGATGGACATACTATAGTGGGAGGAATTATATCATTTACCGTAATGATCTGAGTACAGGTAGCAGTATTCCCACAGGCATCAGATACCATATAAGTCCTGGTCAATGTAAATCGGTTCAGACAAGTCTCGTCACTCTTCACATCTGAGACAAAAGACTTGGTAACTGCGCTAACACAGTTATCACTTGCTGAAACTCCATTTGTATTTGGGGCAGGCACATCACCTGCACATGCTACTGTAATCGCTTGCGGACAAGTTATCATCGGTGGAATGGTGTCATTCACTGTGATGATCTGTGCACAGGTGGCACTGTTGCC
>DAOLZQ010000072.1:1744-13232 GCA_035426385.1 Saprospiraceae bacterium | reverse complement strand
GTTTTATCTCTCTGCGTTGCTTTGAGCCTATGCAAGCAACTTACGTGAATGACTTTTATAAAATATATAGCACCGCTGATTTCGCTCATTTCAACTTCAAAGTCTCCGACAAATGACATTTATTTTTATTTATCAATCAACATCGATGGAATAAAATGAAGATGAAAGGTCTTGTTGCATGAGACTTCTCAATCATCTGATTCACATACTACTTTTTCTGCGCTCATCGTCGAAATCAGCGAGAAAAAACTATCCTCCCAGAATTCCGGTGCTCTATTTATTTAGGTTTGGATCGAATATTTCACTCTGCAGTAGGCGGGGATTAGGAACTCTTTTTCAAAAGAAAAATACTTTAATGATTAATGGCTCATTCCTGGTTATAAATAACTTGCCTTCTAACCTTCTAACCATCTACTTTAATTATTAATGGTGAATGATTAATGGTTCATTCCTGGTTAAAAATTACTTGCGTTCTAACTTTCTAACCATCTAGCCTTAAGTGTTAGTCGTGATAGATCACGCGTCCCTGTGACACTCGAGCAGGCGATGTATATCTGTGCTCTTGACTCTTACCGATACCCATTATGTGTAAGACTTTCCACCCTTTTGCCATCAGAAAGTCAGATACCATGGAGCGATGACATCGCCACCATACAGCTTCAGAACACATATATGCGGTCGGTTGTTGAAGAGCAATTTTTTCTAACTCCAGGACGGCCTCGTCAAATTCATTGGTCTCCATATAGTCGGCATAGCCTCTAAATGAACTGTTCTTCCAGTCGCAATTTAATGAATCTTTTGATGCCTTTCTACGGCCACCCAATCCAACCAGATGTGTATAGGTAATCCCAGCTTCATTTAATAGTGGTTGCAATTGATCAGTATTGAACTGAGGAAATTTACGTGATCCAGGGAATCGACGAATATCTACAAGATATTTAATCTGGAAAGAATTCAACATCTCCAGGAACTCATCTCCGGTATGCGTAGAGTGACCGATGGTATATATAGTATGCTCCTCTTTTACACTCATTGTATTTACTTTAGATAGTCTATTAGAATTAAATAAATAGCCTGAATAAATGTTGTGAGCTTCTAAAGGATTTCTAAGGGAAACTTATATTCTTGACAGTGATACTACATTATCTCGTAAATTACTTCTCTTCTTCTCACTTTGAACAAATAGTCTTATACAATTTCTCGGCATATGATCGAGCAGAGAATGGGGGTATATCCTTTCCAATAGGCAGTATAATGGGATCCTGTCCAAAAAGTAAATACTGAGTAAGTAAATCTTCTACCTTCACTTCATTATTTAAACTATCATCAAAAAAATCCTGTACAATCCTCTGAGCATCGACCACAGCAGCATCATAAGTGTCAAATGTGCCGAAGTTATAAGCTTCATCCTCATCCATATAATGAGAATTTTCATAGATTCGAAGGTGATATTTTAACTTTTCAGCAATTTCAAGTATTTCCTCATGCATTAAAGAGACATTCATAGCTCTCGCATAAAAGTCATTAAAATCTTCATTACTATACTTAACTCTCATTGCTCTAAGTACGTCAGCGAGCCCCAAATTTACCCATTCCCAAAGATTCGTGTCAAAGTTGTATTTAATCATTTGGGACTTCACCTCATTCCTCAAAGAAATTACTGTCTCACTGTTTAACCCAAAGCTTACAAACCAAATCATAAGTTCATTATCCCTTGCAGGAGTAAACTCATTGTCGAGAAAGGGCTCCAATATTCCACCCCACAGATCAGGGCGTGCTATCATTTTAATATTATGCAGGATAGCAAACTTTCCAATTTCTTCTCTTTTTTCAGCAGTTAAAAAAATTAATTCAGATCCAACCTGCATAGTAGGTGGTGAAGCATCTAAGTCAATATCCTTTATTTCAGTTGCTTTAAAATGCGTTTGATAAAATGCAATTGAAGGTACAAATGGATAATTAACAATTTGTATAAAATCGGGTCCAATATTTATTTCTCCTAAGGATATTAATAAGTCCAATCTTTCTTGCTTAGAGGGTTCAGGCATATTTAATTAAAAATAATTAATTATAAACCATTTATAATATTGGCAATACTGATTGCAAATTTAGGAGTATTAAAATATTCATTGTTAGATAATACTACCACAGAAAGATAATTATCCAATAAGTGCAAGATGAAAGTGATATTTCCGCCCCAGTTTCCTGAATGATAGATGACTCTTTCATATTTAGGATCTAATTGTAGCTCCCAACCAAAGCCATAGTTGGAAATTTCCCCATTGGTTGTTTTAAATGGCTCCATTGCCTTGCTAAAAGTCTCCTTACTGACTAACGTATATGCTCTCAAGGCATTATCCCATTTTACCAGATCAGAAATCGTGGAGCATACTGCACCATCACCTGTGATACCATCCAAAAATCTATAAAAATTCAAATCAGGCCGACTAATTACTGAAACAAATTGATTTGTTTTGGATGAATAAGTATAACCTTTTGCAAAATTTGAAATAACTTCCTGTTGTGTGTATTTGGTATTATATACCTTGGAATCACTCATTCCCAGTGGGCGGAAGATATTATCCTGCAGATAATCAGCAAAAGTTTTACCTGAGATCTTTTCTATAATAGAAGAAAGTATGACGTACCCTGAATTACTATATGCATATTCTTTTCCCGGACTGAATTCTACTTTTGGTTTATATTTGATGAAATAGTCAAGAACATCCTTATTAATTGCCGTTTTACTTGAATCCCAATGTTTCTCGAATAGTTCCATGTAATCCGGTACTCCTGAGGTGTGATTCAAGAGATTTTCAATGGTTATATTTTTATATGGAAAATCCGGGAAGTAATCTACTATGTTATTATTATAGTTTAGCTTACCCTGTTGCTGAAGCATCATTACAGCCATCGCGGTAAACTGTTTTCCGCAGGAGGCGAGGTCAAACAGCGTGTGAGTATTCAGCTCAGCTCGTGTATCTAAGTCGGAGTATCCAGCACAATTTTCATAAAATACAGTCCCATTTCTTATAGCCAATATGCACCCGTTAAATCCCGCCGTTTCACTTTTTAGTTTCAATAGACTATCTAATCGTTGAATGGCAACTTCTTTTGGTATTGGAATAGTACTATCCTTCCTAGCCAAATGAACTTTAAAGCTCGGACTGCTGAAGCCAATAATTTTGTTCTTGCCGGAGAGCGAAATACCCATCGTCTGCACTTCAGTGGTGTCCCTGTCATATTTCAAATAGATGATATAACTCCTTTCTGACCTAGGTATTATCTTAGAAATAGACGTATGCCCTAGCATTTGATATTGTGCACTATATAAATTGCGCACTTTGCTTTCAGTAAGGATCAATTTGATAACAGCACTCATACTGCTTCTCATTTTGTCATAGTCCTGCGAATTGTAGCCGTCATAAAATGTATTGATAGTCTTCAGTTGACCCGGATCTATTGTTAACTGAGCATAGGAACATAAAAAAAATGAATTTAGAAGCAAGAACGCTAAGTATATTCTATTCATTCTAAAATAATTTATAATGATTAACTCAAGTTTAAACAGCCTAAGTCAAATATAACCTCTCCAAACTAAATTTATAGAGGTATTTGAATAGGCACCAAATAAGCAACTCCTTCACTAAAGTATCCTCACTGCCCATAGCGACACCAGAGATATGACAACCCACAGCACTATCCCTTGAACTAAGGGCTTAACACCTACCGCAGAGAGTACTTTTCTCGAAAGCCCACACCCGATCAGAAACAAAGTAAGTGTCAAGCCCGATTTAGCAATTGTGGTCAGTATATAACTGTAATCTTGCACAAACTTCGAATATGTATTGGCTACCATAGCCAGTACAAATAATCCTATAAAATAGGGTATTTTTATCTTCGCTTCCTTACTTTTAAAAAGCAGCGTTGAGAAAAAGGCCACCGGAATAATCCATAGGGCTCGAGCCAACTTAATGGTGGTAGCAATCTCCAACGCCTTCTCACTGAATTTCGCAGAAGCGCCAACTACCGAACTGGTGTCATGAATGGCAATGGCACACCAGATCCCAAACTGCTTGTCCGTGAGGTGTAAGTAGTGCCCAAGTACAGGAAAGATAAATAAGGCAATAGAATTTAGAATAAAGATGATACCCAAGGCTACTGAAATCTGCTTTTCATTGGCCTTGATGACTGGAGATACAGCAGCAATGGCACTACCACCACATATTGCGGTCCCTGTAGAAATCAAATAGGAGATTTTCTTGTCTATCTTCAGCAAGAATCCCATCAAAAAGCCCAATCCCAAGGTGCCCAAAATAGAAGCAACGGTCAGTATAAAGCCCTCTCTGCCCGCTTCTAAAGCGCTATTAATATTCATGCCAAAACCAAGCCCTACTACCGAAATTTGCAGAAGTATGTGGGTCGCTTTATGGTTAAGATGCAGATAGGGATGGCCTATAAACTGAGCAATTATTATGCCCATCAACAAGGCGATGGGGGGTGTAATGAAGGGAGATAGGCACAGGACGAAGGCTAATAAAAAAATCACTTCCCTAGTTGTAATCGTTCTATCCAGAAATTTATTCTTGTCCAGCTTCAATTTTTTTCATTTTACTGCCTATCCATAACATAATTTGCTAATACATCCCAAAATTCAAAATTGTTATTTATGGCCTTTACTATTCAAAATGGCCTCTGTCAAATGTACTATATTTTGAATAATCGCCAAAGTCGTGTTAAAAACAATTTCACTACAATAGTATCTTCTGTAGCTGATGTCCAAGTTAAGTATCAAGTGTGGATAGAAACTTGAGTGGGAGCAAATCAAAAAATTCAAACTACTGTCGCAGGAATGGACCATCGATGGCGGTCAGCTCACGCCAACCCTAAAATTAAAAAGAAAGATAATTCAGAGGCAATTCGCCTCGGAAATCGCTCAGATATTTAGTAATGACTACCAAGCGCCCGAATAAATCTAATATTAATTCACTTTCTTGCTTTCTTTTCCATGCGTTCTATAAAAGCCCGCGCCTTAGTAGTACAATAATAGGGCTCGATGTCAAATGTATTGTAAGATCCTACATAATATGACAATATACCAATTGAGTCATAAGAAAATCTAATTTCATTTCAGAAATTATCTGAAGATCCCGGACATTTGTTGCCACCACAGTTAAATCCAAAATCAAGAATATAAGTTGCAGTGACTAGCTTTTTATTGGTTAGTGGTCCATAATCTTTTTTATCTTCTTCGCCAATAGTTCTAACAATCAAGTCATAAGTAAAGCCACACTTACATAATGAATCATTTCCCAACACCTTTTTGTAAAAATTCTGAAACTCTAAATCTCTGGGCGTTTCACTTTTAGGAATAGTATCTGATACTGGATGTTCAAACCGAAAGGTATAGCTGCCGGTATCGTTGGTGATGATGCGGTACTTCAGCTCCCTGAGCAATTTCTGACAGTTAGGTGACAGTGAGGCCACTTGTCTGTGGTATGTTTTACAGCTTGCAAAGGTAATCAGTAGGAGAGCTACATATAAATAGTATTTGATCATTGTTTGATGATTTTCTGAATGTGAACTGTCCAGTTCATGTCAGGTCCTACACCTCTCGACCAAGCAAATCTAATTATATTTAGGGTAAGGTATAATTTTTCAGCCAGGCCCAATTAATCCTAGCTCCATATAGCAAATGATTGGCTCCATTGGGGTACAGATGTGCGAGATCCTTTATCAACGCAAAATTATATTCATAATTGGCATTGACCTCATTCGGTAGGTAGGTAGCAATCACTACGGTATCGGTGTCACCAGAGATGGTATAATTGGGATTGAGATCAAAACTCTTAATGTACGTTTGTGTAGTGGCGTATGGCTGTGGACCGGGAAAACTCAGCATCGAACTCAGGTTAGATAGTGGAATAAATGGACCTTCTTTTCCGGGTCCATAGTCACCATTGCCTAATTGAAAAGTTACCGGCATTTTTCTGACAGGAACAAATGTAGTATCCATCCTAAATGCAGCGGCACTTTCTACAATTGCAGCAATTTTGTCGCCCATTTCCATGGATAACTTCGCACACATCTGGCCTCCATTTGAGAAACCTACAAAATAAATACGCTTGCTATCGATCTTGTATTTTTCGGTAATCTCATCAATTATCGTTTTGAAGAATTTTACATCATCAGGTGGAGTGACCTTGGCACAATAGTAAAAATTGGCCGCCGGCAGGCTATTCCACTTTGAAATAGTTTTTGTCTCACCTTCTTCTATAATACACCTAGATAAAGCACTTGGAAAAACAGTTAAGATATTCTCCTGATCACCCACCTCTTTCCAGCCAGATATATTGTAAAACTTTTCACCATCCCCTCCGGTACCGTGGAGCATGAAAACAACGGGCACTGCTGTCTTCCCGTCATAATTTTTGGGCACACTTACAAAATATTCTCTTTCAATTCCATCAACAACGGTAGAAAATTTGTTTTTACCATATTTAATATCCGGATTTACAGGTGGCTCATTTTTGCCGCAACCGACTATCAAAATGGCTAGGAGGCAGATTGCACAGATTGAATTTTTCATGCTAAATATTTAATTGTGGATGAGACCAGGAGATGCAATTCTATAGTCTTTGACGCTGGAATTGCAATGTCCGATCCTGTTGAATTATTCAAAATTAAGTGAAGATTAGGAAATTTCAAAAAAAAATACAATTTTTTTTACGGCGACTTAATCGAAAATGATGGGCAATACCTTCATATTGGTCTCCATTTTCCATGTGCTTTTCTAACTGATTACAAAAATCCTTTCTCATTTTCATAAGTTCAAAAGTAGCACCAAAAGATTATGACTAGGCATAAAAAACAGATATTTAACCTTGCTCCGGTATTTCATCAGTGTTGAGGGGATTATCGTATTCGCCCTGTAATGCATACTTGCCAAAAAAGTATAACCCAATCGCAGCCACCGGAGTAATGATGAGCATCATGATTATCCCAAAGACGATATCTTCCTGCCTCCCGGACATGATTTTTGGCAGTCCCATTTCAAAGATTCCGAACCAGGCAACCACCCACCCAAGACCAATCCATACGAAGCCCAGGCTTCTTTTAATTAGATTTTTTGTTGAGCGTGGCAGTATGCTCAACGTGAAATATCGCTCGTTTTCTTTTAAATATAAAAGTCCAATTAGTAGGCTTACGCACATGAGCACCATCGGATAAGTTAAACCCGCCAGATAGAAATCAGTCTTACCGGCTAACTGAGCCTTCTCAACAAAATAACTGGCAAAATAGGGAGACAACCCGCCAAATATTCCATAGCCAAAATGATAGGGTATAGATATTGAAGTGTATCTGATCTTGAGTGGAAAAAGCTCAACTATAAAAGCCGCCAGTGGTGCAAAGGTAACAGTGAAAATAAATTGGAGTAAAAAGACATATCCTATTAATTTCCACATACCTGACTTGCTAAGTGTAATAGATTTTACTAACTCTGAATTTAATTTTCCACTGGTATTTGTCTCACGCATTACTTCTGTTGAGCGCGCACCATCACTGTATAAATGTTGCGTAGTGGTCGTAGATAAGGTCATCTCAGGGTGTAAAGTCTGTGAATTACGATCTACTTTCAACGCTGCGGTGATCTCCTGTTTATTCTGAAGATTAGTGATCTGATACATACCGGAAAATATGGGTCGAAAACAAACAATTCCGAGGACCATTCCCATCAACAACATATATTTTCGCCCTATTCGGTCGCTCAGCCAACCAAAAAGAAAGAAGAAAGGAACTCCAAGTGATATCCCGCTAATGATAACCAGATTTGCCTGACTATAATCGAGCAACATGGTTCTGAGCATAAAACTCTGCGCATAGAAACCCACCCAACCTATGGTACCTCCTCCAATCGTCAAGCCGAAGAAAGCCAGTAACACAATTTTAAAGTTTGATTTTTCCCCCAAGGACTCTTTCAAGGGATTAGTAGAAGTTTTGCCTTCAGCCTTAGCCTGTATAAACAATGGTGACTCTGACATTTTCCTCCGCATATAGACAGAGATAACCACTAAAAAAATGGAGCCCAAAAAGGGAAGCCGCCAGCCCCAACTCTCCCAAGCAGCATTGGTCATAAGACTCCTGATGGCGAGAATAACGGTGATAGAAAGTACGAAGGCTATACCTGAGGTGGCTTGAATCCAGGAAGTCCAGAACCCGCGTTGCCTCACGGGCGAGTGCTCTGCTACATACGTAGCTGCGCCACCGTATTCACCTCCGATAGCCAGGCCTTGCAACAGTCTCAATATCAATACGATCACCGGAGCCATAAACCCTATAGACTCATAAGTAGGTACTAATCCAATGGCAATAGTAGAGCCTCCCATCAATAAAAGGGTAATCATGAAGGTATATTTCCTCCCGATTCTATCGCCCATCTGACCAAATACCACTGCGCCCAGAGGTCGCACGACCAAGCCGGCAGAAAAGGTGGCTAGGGTCGCCAGGAAGGCAGCAGCCGGATTTTCCTTTGGAAAGAATTCAGTAGAAATAATCGTAGCCAGGCTGCCGAAAATAAAAAAATCGTACCATTCGATGAGGGTACCTACTGTAGAGGCAGCAATAATAGGAACTAGTCCTTTACTGGAGGTCTCAACCTGTGTCAATATCTTATGCATTTCATATGAGCTCAATCATCATTCTGTGGCAAATATACCAAGCCATACTTTTCCAAGTATAATTTTATCCTATACTCTTCTGCGAGGAGGATTCTTTTGACAAAACCAGTCAAGTCATAACTCAATAAGTATTTTATATTTTAACTTAATCTTAAGCAAAGAAAAACATATTGATATGGATAATCAATTTAGAATGCATTACATTTGCATTATTATCATCAGGAGTTTCTGCAAATGCAGGACACCAACCGAGAGCTAACCCCTCCACGGTGGTATAGAATGAGGGCGACCTGCCAAATATAAAAAAGGTTACTCCACACTAATTTCAGCCAATTCCTGGTGTTTTTAATTTAATTTTTAACCAAATAAAAAATAAAAACATGGGTGATTTATTTTATTTCAATTTTTCGGGAAAAAATGTCCTCTTCAGAGTGATTGAACTCCGGGATCACTATTTTAGTGGAGAGTTTCAGTTCCCCTATCAGTTTAAAATGGACTATTTTTCAGAAACTGAAAACTTTACAGAGTACGGTTTCAACAAGATACTATATCAGCTCATTGAAAATATTTACTTAGCACTTGATGATCTTATTGAAAATGTGGAGGAACTTAAAAAGGACATTGAGAACATCCAATTGGATCATAAAAAGTTGGAAGTGAAAAAGGATGATTTCCTTCCCCTTACCATAGAAAAGTATATTGAAGCAAGAAGCCAATATTATATTCATTTGAAATGGGGAGAAATACTAAAGAACCAGGTGATTGATGCATTTTTCAAACTACTTTCCAGGCAGGAAAAAGGTCAAATAAAAATGGCTGAATCTGAATATGATGAATTTTTTAAAAAAATCATCTATAAATACAAACGCTATACGGAAATAAGTGCAGAAGGTGAAAAATTTTATAATTATACTCTCATAGAGCGATTCCTATTAGAAACCGGACATGTAAACCTTACATTAAAACAAACTGGCAGAGGAAGACACAATATTCCAGAAAAATTTATTGAAATCTGTGATCAAGATCAATATTTCAGAAAGGAAGAGAATAAATTGCCATTAATTATCGGGACACAATTTGGCACCTGGCCGAAAATATCCGAAGAATTTAATAAGAAAATGGAAGGGAAAAAGGCAGCCATACTTTCCAGATCTGCACTCTCAGGGTATGAACACTCTTTGTCCTTGGTCATATTTAAAGATGGAAAGTATACGACTCTCTTAAAAGTAATAAGCTGAACTTACAAATTTATTATTTGATCAGATGGTGAATTTTGATAAACTAGGATCTACTTCTTTGAGGTCACTATATACCTAAACCCAAGCCACTTTTCGGGCTTTGTATAGTATTGTCTGTTATCACTATAGGATTCTCTAGCTGTATGGACATAAGAACCACCCATAGCTGTTCCTTCAGTTCGCGTCATTTCAGCGGCATTGCCTTGTAAATTATATAAACCCAATCTACTGGCAAAGTAAGCATCTGAATCCATCAAGGCCTTGCCCTGAGATTTTAATTGCCTTTTTCGGCTGACCGACTCACAATTACAATTCAAAGAATTCAGTAAGTAGCACTTTTTTGCATTCATACTATCGCCATTCTCAATTACTTTTAGATAAGTCATTACAGTAGGCAGTGAGACGTGAACTTTTATAGGCTGGGTAAGATTGATCAGCAATTCTTTCCATAGACAATAAGCACTGGCCTGAGCATAAGAAATACCCACTATAGGAACATTGATCGAAAAATAATTGGTATCGCTTTTGACAAGTTTTTTATATTCCTTGGTTGTTTCAAAATAAAATCTTCCAAAGTATGGGTTAAGCTTTGGGCCACCTTCAATTACTTTGATGTACTTCGAGTTTATTTTCTCTTTCTTTAAATCTTCAAACAGGAGAAAATAAATACCTGAGAGGCATGATAAATCCGGAAATAATCTGTGGTCAAAATTATTGTTCCCCATAAAATAGATCCAGTCTTTGACACTCACCTCACGCTCGCACATTGCTGTGGTGTCATCGATGGGCATTGTTCCAAAGATTTTTGGCGATTGCTTTTGACCTGATAACAATGAGATATTCAGAAGGAATACAATAGGAAGAATTATTACTATTTTCATGTTTGATTTGAATCTAAACTTTGAATAAACTATTAATATCCAATTTTTTAGGAAAACTACGTCAGATGCTATTCAGATACGTTTTGATCACTCTCAGTTGTTCTAGAGCTGAGTAAAACCCGGCTTTACCGGAATTAAAATAAACACCCTTGACACCTTGTGCAGAAAAACCTTCTAAGTAGGGGACCAAATCGTCATTATTGGGCATGGCTAGAAAGAGAGTAGAGTTTGCATCGTCTCCTAAATTGTTTTTTCGTATAAAATCGGCACATTTTTCAGAATCAGTAAATGCGTAGATCCAATAGGAATCTGGTTCTATTTCATTCGCTTGAGCAACATAAACATGCGGTTTTTCCGGCAATCCTCTAGGCACAAAGTACCAACTCTCCAGTTCAAAAACAGCTGTCCATAATTCCGATCGGTCGTCTCTGCTCCCCTTCTCCGAATAAGCTCTGAGGCTCAGAGAATCAATGTCCGGCTCTTCCATTTTCGTAATTTTAAAGTCGAATATCGGAAAAATAAACTATTCTGTAAGCCAGCCTCTATATAATGCACGATAAATCATACAAGGACTAATACTTTTCTGCTACTATTGCGATTGCATTCAGATGATCTTGATATTTTCTAAAGGTCTTACGCATTTCCAATATTCGCTTTCGCTCCTTAGGGTGCGTCAAAATGTTGAATACAA
>DAOLZQ010000072.1:0-1644 GCA_035426385.1 Saprospiraceae bacterium | reverse complement strand
CGCATTTCCAATATTCGCTTTCGCTCCTTAGGGTGCGTCAAAATGTTGAATACAATTTTTAACGTCCTAAGAAAGCCTTCATCATCTATCACCCGTTTTGATTCGAGCAAAGACATCGGATTAGTTTCAACAGACACAATCTTAAATCCCTCCTTTTCTAGCAGCGCAGTCCACTCAACCTGAGTCAGCGGCCTGCCATTGACCTTGATGGTCTGTGCCAGTTGCTTCTGAATCTCGCTCTTCACGTCTTCTCCAAGATCATTTGGAAATAATCCCAATTCATGCATCCCATATAAGCCACCTTTTTTCAGAATGCGATGGGCCTCACGAATGATTTCTGATTTACGATGATCCGCCTGCATAGTCAGCATCGCTTCTCCATATACTTTATCTGCAGAATTCTCGCCTAGAGTGGAGTCAGCAGCATTACCGGTGATAATTCGACAATTCTTCCCATTGATGATCTTTCTTAGGTTATTCGCCGCCTCTTCATTGAGTTCGACACCAGTATATGACTTCGGATGCTTTGTCATAGCCACCGAAGCCGTATAGCCCATGCCGGGGGCAAATTCCACTATATTATCTGAACCTTTAATCTTCAGATTATCTATAAGCTTGAGGGTCAGCTCTTTCCCACCTGGTCGAAGCACTTTTTTGCCCATCTTAGCCAGGATCCAATGACCCTGCTCGGTATTTATTTGTTTATTTGACATTTTTTGATTGTTTAACTTCGAATTAATCTAATATCATACATCGTTCAATTCATCCTCGATACACTTCAAGTCCTTTATCAGGCTTCGTTTTTGGCCATTTCTATAGTCAAATGTGCATGGACCTAAACCACTATTTTTATTTAGACTAAATCAAAATTAGGAAGATTTGAGGAATTCGCAGTGATTTTCTTGACTATATATTAGTAAGAAAGGTCAATTAGTCTGTGGTGTATCTTGTCTCTCGGTAACCTCTTTAAGATGATAGGGACCAAACCAAAGTATAAGGTGTTGAAAGAGTTATCCAGACCAGACCCCACAAAAAATAATAAAAATAATATTCTTATAGGATCTTAGACCAATTTGAGCTAATGAATGATGGGATTCCTCCCCCGCCCCTGTGTGGGAAGTATGGTACTGGTGAAAGTAGAAATTCGAAGAGCAGCTTTGGCAAGAAGTAGTCACCAAAACCGCTCTTCTTTCAAAAATATTAACCAGGGTAATGGCTATGGAAATTTGTCCTATTTGGAAAACATCTATGCTCTATGTGATACTGAATCTTTCAAAAAATTTATCAAACAATCTATCTTTTCCAAAAATATCTGAACTATTCTTGCTGAATTTGAATATCATACTCAATAACACCATTAGAAAATAATCATCCAAATTTCCTTAGTATAACCAGTATTCCGATAGTACTCTTAAAAGAAGTTATTTCATTTTTTTCTTCATCAAAATAGAACTTATGCTCATCCGTAGTTACCACCAGAAGTACCGATGACTGAGCATGAAGAGTCAAGCTGCCAAGAAGAGCTAATATTAAGAACACTTGCTTCACAAAAGGAGTAATATTATTTGGTAGATTCAAGGGATAAACCAGTCATTATAAATCAGAAGAAATTAAGAAATATTGACGGTTAGAAGAAATATAAAT
>DAOLZQ010000071.1:6622-13317 GCA_035426385.1 Saprospiraceae bacterium | reverse complement strand
TTGTTATAGTGGGTAGAGATACTATATTAAATTATTCTAAATAAATAAATAAAATATGACATTAAGAGAACAATTGCAACAACTTGCTAACGAGAAGAGTTCGCCCTGCGTTACCATTTCTCTAAACACGCACAGAACTCATCCCGACAATGATCAAGATGAAATAATACTTAAGAATCTGTTGAAAGAAGCAGAAGAAAGAGTGATTAATGAATTTGGCAAGCGAGATGTAGCATCGCTATTGCAACATATCGAAAAGGCAGGGCATGAAGTAGATAAAAATTATAACCTGGATAGCCTGCATATTTTTCTTTCTAACGATACGAAAGAAATTATCCGATCCTCCTGGCCCACCAGCAATGAAGGCGTACATATCTCCGACAGTTTTGCAATTCGGTCATTGATAAAATCATATTCGCGCAGTGAAAGCTATTTAGTCATGCTCCTTTCTCAAAGTGGAGTTCATCTGTATGAAGCAGAAAATGATGCCATCATTCAAGAAATAAAAAACGAAGATTTCCCATTTCCAGAGAACAAGCACTATAATACTAATGCCGCAAGGTCGAGCGATTCAAAGCATCTGGATGACCTCGTCAGACAGTTTCTAAATTCTGTGGATAAGGCACTTGTCAATGTTTATAATGAAACGGACCTGAGATGCGTGGTAATAGCTACCGAAGACAATTGGAGCCGCTTACAACAAGTTGCAGATCAGCCGGGTGCTTATATGGGCTATGCGAGTATCGATTACAATAATGTAAAACCACACCAGATCGTCAAGCAATCCTGGGAAATAATAAGTGAGCAGCAAAAAGGCCGAAGGAAGGCAGCCATTGAAGAAATGCAGGAAGCAGTAGCTAGAGGGAATGTATATACCGATCTGCAAGAGATATATCAAGCTGCTCTAGATGGACGAGGCGCAATGCTTATAGTTCATCAAGATTTTTCTCAGCCTGTATTGATGAAAGATGATCGGACCTTCAGCCTGATAGATGATGTGACTACCGAGAATGCTATTGATGATATCACCAGTAATATTGCCTGGGAAGTACTTTCCAAAAAAGGTACTGTATATTTTACCTCACAAGATGAAATTGAAGATTTGGGCCAGATTGTTCTGAAGACACGGTATTAAATATCTGTCTTGGGCATGATACTAGATTTTTCGCCAGGTAGCATACAAGAAATTGACGGGTCGCAGTCTTGATATCTCAAAAATATGGTAATTTCAAAAAAGAGAGATATCAGGGCTACGCCCCCAAAATGATCGTACAATATCTTAAAATGCTACTAAGTGACAACACAAAAGCCCATTAAGCTGATTCTATTCTATTGAGCGAATAAATTACATTTGACATCACGGCTATTGGGTTAAACAAAATATTACGTCGGCAATTAAAAGAAGAAGTCATTCTATATAATCCAGAATTGACGATCTTAGAGCAAGAATTGTAAGAAACAATGAGGACCAACAAGCAACGATTCGGCAATTCAATGCGACTAGAAAATGTGGTGCTGTAAAGGTCTGTCCTGCTCCCAGCACCCAACCTCTATTATCATAAAAAGGGCTTAGTCATGAAAAAAATTATTTATGTGATTATGTGTTTGAGTTTTCAAATAAATCTCCTGTTTTCTCAAGAAACGATAACTATTCATGTTGATCCTTCTAAAACAGTGGGGACAATAGCTCCTATTTGGCGAGATCATTATGAAAATCATTTAATGCATGGATATGGCGGAAATCCAACTTGGCTTGGTCCACATAAATCTATTGTGTCTGATCCCAACTTTTTACCTGAAATGGAGAAGCTAAAACCACGATTTATTAGAGTTTCTATCGGAAGAGCGGATAATCCTCCCGATACGAACTATTACTCCACAAATACCGCTGTCTTAAAGAATCTCCCCTATGAATTCTATAAGGGGGCAAATAACTTAATAGAAGCAAATAAGCTAGAAAACTATGACTTCTCCTATATTGATTCAATGATAACGCTGGTTCAAACTATGGGAGCAGAACCCTTCATTACGATGGACTACATGCAATTCAATCTTAGCTCTGATACAACTCCAGTTTATAATCCACTGATGGGCCTGATTTATAACTTAGCCTATGATAATTCAATTCGTAACGCACCACCATCAGACAATGCGGTATATGGCAGAGTAATGTATCAACTCATTAAACACTGTTATGATTCACATGGGGTGAGCTATTTTGAGCACTGGAATGAGCCAGATCAGAATATTATCCTGAGCAAGTTTTATTGGTCTGGCACTGAAGTGGAATTATACGAGTCATATGAGGCAATTGCCAATCAAGTTTCTGCGGATATAGATTTGGCAAGTCATGTAAAATTGGGTGGTTGTAGTTTCGCATTTTATTCAAACAATAACTATATACCCCTCTATTTTCTAGAAGCTGTACAAAGCCACGCAATTAAGTTTGATTTTCTTTCCTTTCATCCTTACTCAGATACTCAAATAAAAGGAGGCTATGACAGCACTAAAGTTGAACTCGCAAAAAAATGGCGTGATATTTATGTCCCCAATGCTGAATTAATAAATGCTGAATGGGGCCGAATTGATCAGAACTCAGATACCTGGGGTAGTTTAAATTATGGCCTTCATAAGATAGAACATACTATTGACATGCTAGACAGAGATGTATCCATGTCATTTGAAGTTTGCTTGTTTGATACAGAAACGTCTACTGATAATTACACCTATCTGGGAATGTACCGTGTTGGTCCAATCGTACCAAAGCCCGCTGCATATGTGTACTACAACATGAATAAAATGAATGAAGCTGTAAATCGCTTACCATTAACTATTACTCCCGGCATGTATGCATTAGCAGGAAAAACCAAAAATAAACATAAAATCGTAGTCGCATTTCCCGCACCAAATCCTGTTTCCGGAAATAATACTGTATATCTTAATTTACCAAACCTACCATGGGGTACCAACTCCTTTTATTTGAATAGATTTGAATTAACTGATCAATCCTATCAAATGGGTGAGATACACAATCTTACAATGTCAACAAAGCTACAGGGGCCTTCATTTTCTGACACTGTTGTCTATTCTTCAGTTAACAATAGTGGTCGTCTGATAATCTGGGAATTATCGATCGATCCTATAACGGGAACTGGATTAAAGCCAGATATCTCAAATTTTACTATCTATCCTAACCCAACATTTGACAATTTCCAGATTCTTTTTAAAGAAATATCAAAGAAAGAATATACAATTACGATTCTTGACTTACTGGGGAATTCAGTTTATTATGAAGATGTCGCCATGCCTGAACTAGAACACACTATGCATACGAAATTTAATCCTGGATTCTATATTGTGTGCATATCCCAAAATGGTAAGTCATATTCAACCAAAGTTATTATAAACTAATTCAATACGTCAATTACAAATAATGCCTACAATTGTATCCACTAACTTAAAATATTTAAAACCGTCTGAAAACAATCAACCACCGATCTATCACAAATAGTATAAGAAGCTCAACCCCACGGTTTCACTATTGGAGTAATCGGAATAATCGAGTCACTAATCGAATGATAGCGATATAGATTCGCGCTCTATAACCATATTCAGATCCCGATCAATGAGCTCTAATAATAAACTGGATGGATTCTTGATCACACTTGCAGGTATAAAATAGGAAAATCGGTCTGGACCATTATCTATGGAAATGAGATTGTCAAACCGTAAAGTATCCGGCTTCTGAATGATCGATAAATTTAGCTTTAGATCAAAACGTTGCGAATAAAGGGCCTTCAAGAAATATCCTGATAACCCATTATACAAGCCTTTTTCTACAGCAACATCTTGTAAGTTATATTGAATAAAGGGCTTCTTCTGAACAGCGATACTGCCACTTCTAACTCCACCGAATTGAAGCTTCTCAAAATACTGCTTCTCTTTATTATTTAATTTAAGAGACAACTGACCTATGACATCATCACTGCTAAAAAAATCCTGATCCATCACACTGAAGAGTAGTTTATCTCCGGCAACTGTCTGTGTCAAAATTGAGTCATCATAGAAATAGAATGAATTTCTATATGTGAGTGACCGCCCGATATTTCTTCCTTTCCGACTCAGTTTCCAGTAAATATCCGGAAAACCCTGACCTGAAAATTTCCTTAAACTTATAAATATATTTACGAGTGGAATATCCTTCCCTGCAACATCATATTTAGTTTCGTACATTGCTATATTCCTAAATGTGATTTTAGTTAGATACTTAGGTGGCAATGTCATCTGCACTTCTCCAACATAAAGGCTTTTCCAAGACTTGTACTCTCCTATAGTAGAAGCATTCAGTGCGTACCTGATGTTTTGGCTACCTTCATTCAGATTGAGCTCGGTATAAGGAATAAAAAGCAACCCCTTGAATTCAACTCCCTTTCTGAATTTTATCATTTCATAATTTGCCAGATTTCTGATTTTTGGAGAAACACATAAATTATTTCTATCAAAACATTCTGCGTAGAAATATATATTATTCGAGAATGATTTATTGGACTCATCTGAATATAGTTCGTTTTCGTTGTATTTAAACTTATAATTAAATTCAACAATCTTTCCTTCCTTGGGATCCGCTGCATTAGCAATTTTCACATTCTTTACAGTAATAATTTGCTGCTGGATGGGATAAGTCTTCTTAATCAAGACTTTTGTAGGAGATGAAGGTTTGACCGGAAGCTGAGTACTATTTCTTTCAGTTGAGACTAATCCACAAATTCTGAAATCTAATAAACCCACTTTTCGAAATTGAAAGAAGGGTATATCAAAAGATACTTGATAAGAGTTTTGGTACAGACCTTTAACACTGGACATCATGGTGTAACTACTCTGATATATAATATCTGTCAATGTATCAGCATCATCTACGCCACAAAGATAGAAGGCTAACTTATACCTCTGGAACATTGAACCACCCTCTGTCTCGATATCATTCAGAGAATATTTACTCACCAACTTAAAGCTTATTTTAACATAAGGGTTAAACTGATCAGGAAACGACCTGACCACTACCTCATTAATTACAAAGGACTGAGAAGTAAAAGGTTCCTTTTGAGCATATGCTACGTTTGCAAAAAAGTAAAATATAAATGAACATACTAATAGGCGCATCACAACACAATTAAAGGACAAATATCACAAAATAAGATATGAAGTGTATATTGAAACGATATTTAATAACACAATCGTTCCAAGCTCATTCATATGCCTTTAATAAAACCCATCTCAATCTTTTTACTTGATGGATATCTATGACTTAGAATGCAACTATCAATCAACATAAAATAGTGAATTAATTTGCATATTTTATTTACATTTGATTGATTCAACAGAATAAGCTGTCTATACTGTCAGACTTAGTGGGTCGGCTATAACATAGGCATTAAAAGATCATGGGGAGAATTCTATACTATTTGCTTTTAAAGCCACTTTCGTACCTTCCATTCAACATTCTATACTATATTTCTGATTTTTTATATTTTTTACTCTACAAAGTTTTTAAATATCGGAAAAATGTAGTTAGAATCAATCTACAAAATTCATTTCCTGAAAAGACCCCCCTCGAAATAAAAGATATTGAAAGGGGATTTTACCGACACTTCTGTGATCTTCTTATTGAGAGTATCAAACTATTTAATATCTCTAAAGAGGAGCTCGGCAGCAGAATCAAATTGATTAATCCTGATGTTTTAGATAGATTCTATAATGAGGGCAAAAGCGTAATAATTGTTGGTAGCCATATCAATAACTGGGAATTTGGAGCTGCCATATTAAATACTCAAGTTAAGCATCAAATTATTGGGTATTATGCTCCCTTAAGTAGTAAGTTTTTCGAAGTGAAGATACTGACTAGCCGCAGGAAATTTGGTATGGAAATGATTTCAAATAAGAAAGTAAAGGAAGGATTTGAAAAACACAGAACTGGCTTAACCGGCAATATATTCTTTAGTGATCAGTCTCCTACTCATAATAAGTATGTTCACTGGACCATATTCTTAAATCAACCTACAGCTGTACCTCTTGGCGCTGAAAGGTATGCCAAAGATTACAACTACCCACTCGTCTATATGTACATAACTAAACTAAGCCGAGGCCATTATGAAATGGAATTAAGAGTTTTAGAGGAGAATCCTACCGAAACATTACCCGGCGTAATTACCGAAAAACACGTGCGATGGTTAGAAGATCGAATTGTAAAAGACCCGCAATTTTGGCTATGGACGCACAAGCGATGGAAGCGAAAAATAAAAGAAGAGGATAGTCTACATGTTTAATTATAATCTGCTTTCCAAATTATTAAGGAGGTTTGGATGTAGACCTTAAAATACTAATTACCCATTGCAACAAAGCATACTAAAGACTGAAAAAGTGAGAATGTGAAAATGTGAGGAGGTGAGAATGTGAAAATGTGAGGAGGTGAGAATGTGAAAATGTGAGGAGGTGAGAATGTGAGGAGGTGAAAATGCGAGGAGGTGAGAATGTGAAAATGTGAGGAGGTGAGGAGGTGAAAATGTGAGGAGTTGAGAATGTGAGAATGTGAGAATGTGAGAATGCGAGAAGGTGAGAAGGTGAGAATATGAGGAGGTCGTCGGCGAGTGCCATATCTATTATAGTTCCAC
Organism: Saprospiraceae bacterium; assembly: GCA_035426385.1. Lineage (GTDB taxonomy): Bacteria > Bacteroidota > Bacteroidia > Chitinophagales > Saprospiraceae > Parvibacillus. The sequence continues at coordinate 6,649 of DAOLZQ010000071.1, read as the reverse complement.
TACAAACTCTCATGTTTTATATTTCAA
>DAOLZQ010000071.1:0-6522 GCA_035426385.1 Saprospiraceae bacterium | reverse complement strand
GCGAGTGCCATATCTATTATAGTTCCACTACAAACTCTCATGTTTTATATTTCAAAACTTTTTATTTACATTTGAACTGTTGAAACAATGACTTACCACATAGGAATTATCTTATTTGATGAGTATATTATTGAAAGCAAGGTAAGGCGTCAAGATTAATGAATTATGGAGCTAAATAAAAAGAAGAACATGCTTAAAAAATATTCAGGAAATGAAAATGGAGGAACTAAAGGGATAATTTTTGTTATCTGTTGTATGCTTAGCTTAAATGGTTTTGGACAGAGATTAACGCTATTTAAGGGTAATGATCAAAAAACTTTTAAGGAAAGCTCAATATTCGAAGTTGTAACTTCTGAAAGCAATCCCGACAATGATAATAACTCTTGTAATGCAACTGAATTAATTGGCAAATTGATTTCAATTAGCAATGATAGTATGACACTTCAACTGAGCTCATACACGAAAAAGAGAAATGAGGAAAATTTTGAGGGAGCAAATATTTTTAATTTTCAAGCCTGGCCCATGAAAGCTACTATTGCTCAGAAAGAAATAGTATATTTAAAGAACTTCAAATCCTATAAAAGTAGAAACAGAAAAGACGGGTTTCAAATCGCAGGAGGAATACTACTTTTTACCGGAGCTGTAACTGCATTAAATACTTTTGTGGTTAAGGATAAGAGCAATAAAGGTAATTTGTTACTTTCCGGAGGAGCCCAAGTTGGGTTAGGTATCGGTTTTCTAATAGCAGGTAGCTCTAAAAAATATAACTTAAGAAATAATGAAGAAATTTGGACAATAAAAAAATAGAAATTTGGTAACTATAACTTTTGACAGTAGTAGTCTCTCTGAACTATACACAAGGAAATAGGAGGCCATTTGAAACAGAATAACTATTTAGATTAAATCTAATAAATACAATATTTGAATGAATACTGCCTCTATATTTAGCAAATCAATTATTCTAGCTATATCCATATTATGTTTTATGGGCTGCTCAAAGGGTGAAGAAGATACATATTATCGCTTAGCGGGAAACTGGAAGGTGCTCTATTATATAGAAAATGGTCAAAAAATAACCAAGATTGAAAAGCCCACCTGGTCAAAATATAATAATGGTGAGATTACCGCAACTTTCACAAGGCCCGATATTAATGGAAGGGGCTCGATTACGGGGATAACGGTTACAAATAGTTACAATGGAACCTACACAGTCCAGGAAAATGGGAAAATATCATTTGATTCTTTATCATCAACAGAGATCGGTGAACCACCCTGGACGCGGTTATTTAACATTGGATTCGCTGAAAACTTCGAAGTAAATAACTTAATACTTCTGATGTATTACAACGATAATAAAAGTATAATTGTCCTGGGAAAGAATTAAGAATTGGGTAGTCTCAAGACCATCAACAAATTTTCTATTGCCGATGACAATTAAAGTTTGTATAGCGCTTGTTGATGATATCCAGCATGGCGTGTATCATCCGGAATAAATTAGGGAACTTATATGCCCTTGCTTATTAATCTAAAGAGGAGTATTAAATTTATGCCGTGTATCACTCGCAGCTGGTTCTTCGTTTAAAATTTCAATGATTTAAAATTGAATTTTTAAAAGTTGTTGTTGTAATCCAGTCATATTATTTCCGCCAATTATATTACAACTAGTGCAAAGAAATATGAGGATCAGAAGTAAAATATGTGAAGCTAAGTGATGAGGATGTGCCTTCAGTTCTCAACAAGGTGAATCTTGAATAAATGCCATGGAGCACCGTGCAAGTTGGAGAGAGACAAACCAGGCTGGAATTATTGTTAGAATTGTTGTTGATATTTCACATCTTTTCTAATTCTACACCTGTTTAATCTAATACTATGGGAGATACACAGACATTTTATTCTATTCTTGAGTTGGCGTTAGTTTCTCAAGGTCATAGCACGCAGGAAACATTTAATAATGTTCTGGATTTAGCACAGCATGCCGAGACCCTAGGTTACACACGATTTTGGTTGGCGGAACATCACAATGCACGCAATATAGGCAGTAGTGCCACGTCAGTGTTAATAGGATATGTGGCGGCAGGTACCAATACACTCCGGATTGGTTCAGGGGGCATTATGTTGCCCAACCACTCACCTCTGATAATTGCTGAGCAATTCGGCACTTTAGCTTCTCTATATCCGGGTCGAATTGATTTAGGGTTGGGAAGGGCCCCTGGAACGGATAGGGAAACGGCACTAGCCATCCGATCTGATTTTTTGAATGCGACACTTTCATTTCCTGATGAAATAGCACGAATTGAAAGATACTTTTCTACAGTTAATGCCGGATCGAAGGTACGTGTCCCATTCGCGGAGGGGGTTGAAGTACCCATTTATATTCTCGGATCCAGTACCGATAGCGCACATTTAGCTGCCGAAAAAGGCTTGCCTTATGCCTTTGCCAGTCACTTTGCCACGACCCATTTAGGTGCTGCGCTGGAAATATATCGCAACGAATTTCAGCCTTCGCCAACATTAGAAAAACCTTACATTATGGCCGGTGTGAATATCATTATTGCGGATACTGATGCCGAGGCCGAAAGGTTAGCAACATCTTTGATCCATATGATTATAGGCATATTTACGGGTAAAAGAGACTATGTGCAGCCACCCACAGCTATGACCGCAGAACTTAGGGAAGTTATGCAGCACCCACAAATCCACCAAATGCTCAGGTATTCGTTCATCGGTAGTAAAGCCAGCGTAAAGGTCAAGGTAAAAGAGTTTATAGACCAGACTCAAGCGGTCGAACTGATAGCTGTGACCAATCTCTATGATGTAAAGGATCGCATCAGATCGTACGAATTATTTGCGGAGATTATGAAAGAACTCAATCAGGATTAGTCAAAGGGCTGAGGAACATTAAACGCAGGAATTCAGCTATTAAAGGATGAGCTAATTATACAAATATCCATATTTATGCCATTTATCCGGTGATCACAATAGGCTGATATTCAGACCAGCCTTGCTTTCAAAATAGAAATGGATAACTGCTTAAAAAAATCTAAAAATATTTTAGAAAAAATTTGTGAAACTGATTTGTTGCGCATATATTTGCAACTGATTAGTTTCATATAAGTCGGTATTTATGCAGAGAGATATATTTCAAGCGATAGCAGATCCCACTCGAAGAGCTATAATCACGCTTATAGCCTTGCAAGCAATGACACCGGGAGCCCTTGCGGCACGATTTGACATGACTAGGCAGGCGGTCTCGAAGCACATAAAAGTGCTGATTGACTGTGCCCTCATCGAGCAAGATCAAGTAGGACGCGAGATATATTACAAGCTTGATGCTCAGAAAATGAAAGAAATAGACCACTGGTTAGAGCAATTTAGGCCCATTTGGGAAGGTCGATTTGAACAACTAGATAATGTATTAAAAACACTTCAAAACCAAAAAAAATGAACCATCTATTATTTGATTTTACTGTTGACAAAACGTCCAAAACGGTTTTCATTACCAGAGAATTTGCAGCTGATTTATCTCTTGTTTGGGATGCCTTTACAAAAGCAGAGCTACTCGACCTCTGGTGGGCCCCAAAACCGTGGGCCTCAAAAACAAAATATATGGATTTTAAGGTTGGTGGCAAGAGATTCTATGCCATGGTAAGTCCGGAAGGAGCAGAGCATTGGTCACTTCAGGAGTATACCTCCATAGAACCAAAGACGAATTTTAAGCTGATAAACGCTTTTGCAGATAAGGACGAAACTCCCGATCTGCCGGGTTCAGACTGGAATCATACTTTCAGCGAAAGAGATGGTATTACTACTGTCAGTATAATTATTTATAATGAGTCTCTGGAGCGAATGGAAAGACAGATCGAGATGGGCTTCCAAGGCGGATTTACGATGACCTTGAATTATCTAGAAACATTGCTCCCCACATTAGCTAAAAGATGATATTTGTTCCGAGAACCTCAGTAATCTCTGAAGTTCAAGCATTAGAACTCAAGCCGCTAATCGATAGCATCCTGCCAACTGATAAGTGGAATTTTGATCTTGAAGATTGTGATCATATTTTGTGTCTGGATAGTGATGAGCAGATTGCATATAGAATTAGTAAACATCTGAAAAGTTATAATTCTAATTGCGAAGAGTTAGAGTAAGTCTCCTAATTATTCTCAGTTCTTTTAGCTTTGGAGAGAAGAGTGTAGAAAGTAAAAACAGAAAGAATAGGATTTAAGAAATAGTCAGTTTTTAACATACAATTTTTAATTTATGATAAATCAGTATAAGCCAGCCGGGTATAATTCGGTCTCACCTTATATTATGGTCGATGGAGCCCGGAAATTCATTGACATGCTTATTCAAATATTTGAAGCAAAAGAAAAGAGAAGTTATGTGCGAACTGATGGCTCAGTAATGCATGCAGAACTCCAAATTGATGATTCGGTGATTATGATAGCGGATGCCACAGAAAAATATCCGGCGTATCATTTCTGGCTTCACGTATATGTGCCTGACGTTGACAAAATTTTCGAAAAAGCAGTTGAATATGGATGCGAAATCATAGAAAGCCCTACTGTGAAAGAAGGAGACACAGATCGGAGGGGAACTTTTAGAGATTTTGCCGGGAATTTTTGGGCGGTCGGTACACAGATTGAGGAAGATAAAAATGTAAGTTAGTATGGAAATAGAAGAAAAAATCACCGCATATATCAATAGTCTTACTGAACCTAAGCGCAGTGAAATAGAAGCCTTACACCAAATCATGCTTACCCAAATGCCGTCATGTAAATTATGGTTTCTCGATGGGAAAAACGATCTAGGTAAAATCGTTTCTAATCCCAGTATTGGTTATGGTATCCTTATCAAAGAATACGCCGATGGAAAAAGTCGGCCGTTTTACCAATTAGGATTAAGCTCCAATACTGCAGGAATCTCGGTTTACATCATGGGTATCTCAGATAAGACATACCTGGCTCAGACATATGGAAAAAAACTAGGCAAAGCTAGCATAAGTGGTTATTGTATCAAGTTCAAAAAGCTTACGGATATAAACATCGAGATTCTAAAAGAAGCTATAAGATATGGATATGAGCAGAGTAATTAGGGAAGCGAGTTCTAGACATACATCTTCAGTATAAGCTTATAATCTCATTTCATAAAGATTCAATCAAATGTAAACTTTTGCACCCGAAGTAGGTAGTGCTAACAACCCTGAGAAGTGAGGTGCTTAGCCTAGTATTAAAATTCAGTGACTAAAATTCCTTCACAACCATGCATTCAGCTAAAAGGGTAAATTTGATGTACAATAGAAACGATCTTCTTTTCTAAAAGAAATACGAACCCATATAATAAACAAAGGTACTTAATGCCCCCTCGGTTCCCTTGTATTGTTTAAGTCCCTACAAGACTTCGGATAGAAATAAAATACCTGACACCACTGATAATAACCTACATTTGTGAAACGGAAAACGACTATAGCATCAGGATGCGAAGATCAAGCTATCACACTACAGTCTAAAAGTGAAGGTCCATTATATGAGAGGTTCAGAAGGGCCCCAAAAGATGATGATGTGCGTATTCCGGTCATTATTCAACAACAGTCAAAAGAATTTATTTTAAACAATCAATAACAGCAATATTATGGTTTCAACCACTCAAAAAGAAAAAGCAGATTTGTTTTTGAAATATCATCAAGACAATGAAATGCTTGTACTGTTAAACTCATGGGACATTGCAAGTTCAAAAATAATAGAAGCCAGTGGATATAAGGCCATAGCAACGACCAGTATGGGAATGGCCGCTTCTTTAGGTTATCCTGACTGTCAGATAATCCAATTGTCAGAAGTTATTGAAATAATAACGGGAATTGCAAAGAATGTACAAGCACCGATAACTGTTGATTTTGAAGCCGGATATGGCAATAATCTAACTGAAATAATTGATTCAGTTACACAGATAATTGCAACAGGTATCGTAGGAATTAACATAGAGGACAGTTTGGAATTGAATCCAAATCTAATTGATGAGATGGAATTCTGTGAGCGGATATCTGCAATACGAGAATTATCAGATTCACTTGGCTTTCATTTAGTCATTAATGCAAGGACAGATTCATTTTATACTTCAATTGGGACGCCAAAGGAAAAATTATCCGAAGCTATTAAGCGTGGCAATAAATACCGCGAAGCAGGAGCCGATTGTATATTTGTGCAACCAGTATCGGAAAGAGAAACAATTGCAACATTGGTAAAGGAAATTAACGCGCCAATTAATATCCTTTCCAACCCCGGCATTGGAACGGGAATACTGCCACCATCTGTAAGTGAACTGCAAGATCTTGGTGTGGCACGTTTGAGTCTTGGCTCAGGACTAATGAAAGCCACCTTAGCTATAATTAAAAAAGTGGCTGATGAATTGTCAGAAAAGGGTACTTACAATACTTTATTAGATACGTTAACACCACTTCCCGACGCTGCAATAGCTTATAAAATGGCAATAGGCCAATTTTAATTGAAAATACTTAAAAAATATTCA
>DAOLZQ010000070.1:0-13348 GCA_035426385.1 Saprospiraceae bacterium | reverse complement strand
AACAGCGAGGCTTTGCTCACTGTTGCAGAGCTGACCACTCCCGTGGTCAATTGCCACAAATCATTTTGGGGAAAATCTTTTTTCTTCACTATTTACCTTGCTATAGGATAGTGCCAGGCCTAGGACAATTAAGAACCTTAATTTCTCAAATGGCGATTGGGTCAACATTTGGCACATAATTTTATTCAAAATACCCACAACTAAAAAAATATTTTAACTTTGCGCACTCATTTCATGAGGGGCCTATAGCTCAGTTGGTTAGTAGCACCTGACTCATAATCAGGGGGTCCCAGGTTCAAGTCCTGGTGGGCCCACCCCAAATGACGACTAAGGGTTTTGAATTTTTCAGAACCCTTTTTTAATTTTTAGTACATGGCTATAAAAAACATCGTTTTCGACTTGGGGAATGTGCTCCTGCCCATAGCGCCACAAGCCACCGCGGATATGCTTGAGGAGCTAATGGGGATGCCTTATGCTAACCTCATAGAGCAGCCGGATGATATGTTAGCCAAGTTTGAGACAGGCCGTATAAATTATATCGTATTTTTCAATTACCTCAGTCGCATCTCAAATCACATCGTGCATATTAATGAACTTATTCCCGCCTGGAACAAGATGCTGCAGCCCCTGCCACTGCAGGTGATCTTCGATCTGGAAGAAATTGCCTCCCGATACAACTGTTATTTACTCAGCAATACCAACGAAATACACCTTCAATGGTTTGATAAGCACTTGACTTCAAATCAGTTATATGATCTGTGGTACAACCATTTATTTAAGAAATGCTACTATTCGCACCTGATTAAACTACGAAAGCCGGATCATGAGACATACCATTGGGTGATGAGTGATGCCTCTATCCATGCTTCTGAAACGCTCTACTTGGATGACCTGTCAGTAAATGTCGAAGCTGCTGCCTTTTGTGGACTCAATGCAAGACAATACCTGATAGGCAGCCGGAATATGCTGAGTATAATCAATGAAGCCGTAGAACATATTAAGTAAATATTATATATTTTATAATCTTGGCAAATACAACTTCTTTCGGATATTTGCGTTTTCAAATGAAAAATAGACTAGCCATGAGAAATTTGATTCTTTTATTCACAGCAATAGCTTTGCTTAGTTCATGTAACAGTTCGAAAAAAACAACCTCCACGGATGGCACTTTTCTCACAGGAACGGAATGGACGCTCATTAAAGTGAAAGACGTAATGGATAATTCTACAAATAAGCAACGTACGCTCTATGTAGAACTTCCCGACAAAAAGGGAAATGGCGTATTCAGAGGACAAGGTGGTTGTAATCTGGTGAATGGACAATATGACAGCAACAGCGGCTCAAAAATGATTCACTTTACAAATATCATATCTACCCGTATGACCTGTGATGACCAAACTAAAGAATATGAATATTTAAAAATGCTAGAGGCTGTTAATTCATACACTGTCGCTAATAAGATACTAAAACTGTATAAAGGAGGCGAGTTAATCCTTACATTCCAAGCTAAATAAAAATCTAAATAAATCTGAATGAATTTGAAAAATGTTTTTTTCATACTGCTGAGTATTGTCATGCTCGGCTCTTGTAATACAACCAAAAAATCAAAGACCCCTAAACCCGGCGAAGAAGGTGATTACTCTGGTTTTAAGAAAATGCCTACTGTTGATAATACGGTTGAAGTAGTGGTACTACCCGGCGATTTGCAGTCTATCGATGAATATGTAACCCGTGAAAAAGGTTTTAAGACAGGAATAGATCAAAAGATGGACAATAACCAAATTACCTATTTTGTAAAAGGAAAACAAGGTAATAAAATTATCACTGGCGTAAAAAGCCAGAATGATACATTGAAGGAAGAGACCCAATACTTTTATCGTGATGGAAAATTAGTCTATGTCGAAGAGTCCAGGAAAACCGACAAGACGTCTTTTTGGAATATTATTAAAAAATATTATTTCGTAGATGACCACGTCAAGCAAGGACTGGTGCGTAAGATTGATACCAGATTAGTGACCTTTGGCAAACCTTCGACTGAACCTTTTATCAATTACGCTGAGGCTCAAATGCAAGAAGCTAGACTAATTTCGGGAGCGAAGGAAATACTAGATAAATATGATATCACACCTCCTTATACAGGTAGATTACAAATGGTAGATAATAAGTTTACACTGAACAGCTGCCTTTCTAACAAAGTGATTAATGTAGATGATTTTAAAGGAGTAGCAAAAAAATTATGGTCTGAAAAGACTCCTTCAGAAGGTCAATTCATTTATGTAGTTTTAGATGGAATATACAATTCTGCGTCTAATACATTGGTACCTTCCGGTTTCAGAGTTGCCGATCTCCAAGGAGCTACTTATGATTGCCTGAAATAAGATTATAATTAGTCTCTCTTTAGGTAGAGCTGTAGAGGCACTAATATCAGAGATATTTTGAGCTAAAAATTTTTTATGATATTTAAGGACAAATGGAAGTTGTATACAGACTATCTTGCAGGGCAAAATAGTCTGTATACAGAACCGCTGTTTGAGCCTATTCGATATATCATGGAGTTGCCCGGCAAGCGTGTCAGGGCACTTCTTGTTTTGATGGGTTATGAAAGTTTTGCCGCCGACCCATCAGTCTGTTTGCCCCGAGCACACGCTTATGAAATGTTTCACAATTTTACGCTCATGCATGACGACATCATGGATGAGTCAGCCCGTCGCCGTGGTCTTCCCACCACCCATATAGCATTCGGCGTCAATAACGCAATTCTCTCCGGTGACGCCATGTTAATTCATGCATATCAATATCTATCTGAAGGCTTACCTACAGATAGACTCATACCCATACTGACTTTGTTCAATTCGACAGCACTCGATATCTGTCGTGGTCAGCAGATGGATATGTCATTCGAACAGTTGTCTGATGTTTCGGTAAAGGATTACGTAGAGATGATCCGGCTGAAGACAGCTATCTTACTGGGAGCTGCTCTACAGACGGGTGCCCTCGAAGCGGGTGCTAACTCTGAATCTTCAAATCAACTATTCCTCTACGGTGAATCCCTCGGAATAGCTTTTCAGATTCAGGATGACTTACTCGATCTGTATGGTGATACTGAATCTACCGGCAAAAAAGTAGGAGGTGATGTCCTCAGAAATAAAAAGACTTATTTAGTCACTACCTTTTTGGAAAAAGCCTCTGATGCTGATAGACTTAGGTATAGTGAAATTACTAATGGTCTAGAGGGTCAGCAAAAAATAGATGCAGTCAAACTGCTTTTTCAGGAATATGATCTATACACACATACACTGGAAAAAATCAATAAATTGTATGCTTTGGCAGACAACTTACTTCACCAAATCAGGATTCGTCCCGAAGGCAAAGCACAATTGGAGTTACTGAAAGAATGGTTAGCCAATCGTCAAAAATAAACGATCACACTACATTTCACCTTTAATTCTTTTCATTTCAATAGATTCTTATAATTCACAAGTAACTGTATATCAGATTACTATATATTCGCTCTCAAAATATTCCAGTTAAAATTGTGTTAAAGTCCATACAGATGACAAATTATATTGTACATTTGAAATTGTTATTATTATACATCTTTCATAAACCACACTAACCATATAAATAGCCTATAGTCTAAATTTTACTTTACAACAATTCTATTTCCTTAATTATTAAAAGTAAAATTATGCTATTGAAGAAGGTTAATGACCAGGAACTAATCAATCAGTATTTAGGCGGCAATGACAAGGCCTTTGAGGAACTGCTTAGCAGGCACAAATCAAAGATTTACACCACTATCTACATGTTCGTAAAGGATGAGCATCAGGCTGAAGACATCTTTCAGGATGTATTTATTAAGATCATAGATACACTCCGCAAAGGAAAATACAATCACGAAGGCAAGTTTGTACAGTGGGCCGTACGAATAGCATATAATCTATGTGTGGATCATTTTCGCCGCGCCAAGAGGAGGTCTTCTATCTCTACTACCGACAACTTCGATATTTTCGACGTGATAGCCGGTACAGAAGATGCACACGATACCACTATGATAAAAAGCCAAAGTCACGAGAAATTGCGTGCTTTGATCGATAATCTGCCACCTGAGCAGCGTGAAGTAATTATACTCAGACATTACGCCGATATGAGCTTTAAGGAAATCAGTCAGGTTACACGTGTTAGTATCAATACTGCCTTAGGTAGAATGCGGTATGCACTAATCAATATCAGAAAAAACATCTCGGAAAAAGAAGCGTTGGTGATGTAAAAATCCAATAGCATTCAGGATATAAAATCCCGTCAGGTGGCCGCCTTGCGGGATTTTTTTATATCTTTATTTTTCTTATATTAATATCATCATGCACCGTCAAGGTAAATCAGAATCAGGCAATCAAGACAACTACCTGCATAAGGGATTGCGCAAGCATTTGGTGGAAACTATACGCAATAAGGGCATATCAGATTCTCGAGTGCTTGAAGTCATCGGTGCACTGCCGCGCCATCTGTTTTTAGACAAAGCATTTCAGGAAAAAGCTTACGAAGATATACCCTTTCCAATAGGAGCCGGCCAGACCATCTCTCAGCCTTTCACCGTTGCTTATCAGACTGAATTACTTGGGGTTCAAAAACATGATAAAATACTTGAGATCGGCACAGGGAGCGGATATCAGGCCTGTGTACTATCTATGATGGGCGCTCGTGTGTACTCCATCGAAAGGCAAGAAGATTTGTTTCATAAAACAAATATTATCCTGAAGAAATTGGGCTTTGAAAATATAAAGACATTCCTCAAAGATGGATACAAGGGACTGCCGGCCTTCGCTCCTTTCGATAAGATCATCATTACGGCAGCCACCACCATTATCCCACCCGAACTGGTAAAACAAATAAGGGTAGGTGGAATCATGATATTCCCAAAAGGCGAACAAGGTAGACAGGTGATGTGTGTGCTTACTAAAAATGAAAATGAAAATTATACGATTACTGAAAAGGATTATTTCACCTTCGTGCCTATGCTCGAAGGAGTCATAAAATCAAAATAAAAATCAAGTATTTTTATCCAGTCGCTCTGCTAATTTTTCGCGTAACCAATCTTCATTGATTAGAGTTTTTGACATTTTTGTTATTTCCCTTTCTATTTTTTCTCCTTCTTTATTATCACCTGCATCCATCAGCATTAACTTACGGCTGGCATTGATAAAATTAAAGTAAGGCGTAATGATTTTCTTTGTAACCTTCTTAGAGGATCTGGTCAAGAAAACTCTAAAACTTTCAGCCAGGTTCATAAAAGCATCCTGCTGATTTAATTCAAAATAAGTTACAAGTAATAACAAGCGAGAGCGGAGATTGGTAATTATATCGGGATATTCCATCTCTTGAAGCTCTTCGATAACTCTACCATAATTCTTTCTATAAAAGTCTAACTGTGCTCGTGAGAATGAAATAATATATTTTCTCTGAGAGGCCGGGATTAAATTCTGATATTCATTGATAAATGTTTCTGCAATATCAAATTTTCTAGATCTTAGGAATGTAGTAATGACATTATTGAACTTGAAAGGCGTGATATAATTTGCGCCCAGCATGATTCCCTTTTTAAAGATAAAATCATAGATGTCTACCATCTCATCACGGTACTCTAGATTCCCGAGATTGATTTGCCGTATGCAATGGTTGAGTACTGCGCCAAATAACTCCTGCTGCTCTATTCCCTCAAAATTTAAATAATTGCTCAGTATGAGCTCTTTCAATTTGAAATAGTCATCCCGGGTATAATTATTAGTAAGGATCTTCGAAATCAAATAATAAATTTCAATTATTAAATCCTCAGCAAGGTTCTCCTCCCTAATGTGATCAATTATTTCCTGGATAAAATCAAACTTATAAGACATGTTTGCCAGGTATTCCCGACCCAAGATATCACAGTAATACTTTAGCTTTTCAGCAATAAAAAACTTATCTAGATTTGCAGATATCAACTCAATGTCTTTGTTACTTACATCAAAGTCGCCCTCCTTCAGATAAAAAGTATTTTTCTCTATTTGGTACTTGAATAAATATAGCTCAGAGCTCTTATTTATACTTCGGCTTACTGCCTGTACTGATTCTTCGATTGAAGTATTGATCAACTTCTTTATGCGACGCTTATTGGCAGCTTCCATGAGCAACTGAGCTTTAAGTATTCGCTTTTGCTCTAGTTCTTCCACAGCAAAGAATTTCTGCAATAACTTCAGCAATTCAGAGATCAGCTTTCGTAGCCTGGCATCACTGTACGGCTCACCGTGGTACAGTTCCCGCCAAGTCGCTTCTTTGCTAAATTCCAGGGTTTCTTCCTTGTAGATTGACTCAAAGATTTCTGTCAGCCTAGTGTGATTAGGGTTCACGTTAAAATAGGGCGACCGGATAAATTTATCAAACCGATTGACGTCGGTGATCGTGAGCTGTCGATAGATCTGGAAAAATTTGGTATCTCTCATGAATTTGGCACTGGCGAAGATACTGAATCAGGCACTTGCCAGGTTATCAAAAAGACTGATTTTATACAAAATCAGACACATAGTATCTTTGGTAAAACTGATAACTGGCGGAATTATATTTTTATACTACTGAACTGACTTCGAAAGAGGCAAATTTTAACACTTTATAGGCCCAAAATTCAGTTAAAGTTGTTCAAAAGTGTTACTTTAGCGATTGATTTTAGAACAAGAACCATTACAAGATCCGGCATGAAACCTACTTTACACCGTATTCTTTTGCTATTTTTCATGTGTCTGCTAGGGCAAATGGTGAAAGCTCAAGATCAATATGTAGATTTTTATAATATATTTCCTACTGATTCTGTGACATCTTATGTACCAGATTACAACAATCAGCTCTTTATCTACAAGAATCCAAGCAACGGCACGTTGAAGAAAGAAAGTGTAAATGGACAATTCAAAATTACCTATCTTCCATATGCAACCTTTTTAGGGTTAGATACCTTTCAAGTGGTCTATTTCGTGCCCGGTGCCAATAATAATCTCAGTAAGAAGTCAAAACAAGTCATCATCCGGGTCAGCCCCTTTATTTTACATGATGATGTTTTCGCAGTGTACAATGATGATACACTTCAGCTCAATGTCTTAGCAAATGACGAGCTGGCTGGCAATCCTGTGAAAATTACTTTCCTTGCTTCGCCTACCAGTACCGACCTCAGTCTGAATACTGACAGCTCCGCCATTCAATATAAAGGTTCCGGTCAACCTAGAATAGAATTTCTCAGCTATCGAGCTTGCAATAACGCTGGAGACTGCGAAACCGGAAATTTTAAACTTCTCGTCAAGTCCCACAACAACAATAAGAATTTGTTTTTCTTCAAATTCATGCGAAGAGATCATAAACTGATCTTTAGTCATCCATATGACAGTATGTTCGTCTCATTGAATTCACACCACGGCACGACTTCACTAGATGGATATGAAATAACTTATACTCCGGATAGCGCATATGTAGGCCTGGATACTTTCAAGCTGAGCTTTACCAATGGCAATGCTGAGCATGAATTCGTCATCAATGTGACTGACGAACCTGCACCTAATGTACTGGTAGAAGATGACTACTTCTATACACTGACCAATCATGCAGTGAAAACTGACTTGTTAAGAAACGACTTCACACGTGATCTCGTTGTATCTATCTTCGATGAGCCTGTACACGGAACCCTGAGTAGAAATTCAAATGGTATCTACACATATACCCCTGAGACAAACTATACCGGAGTGGATGTCTTCACCTATCAAGCCTGCGAGCCCAACAGTAATGTTTGTGAGCAAGGACAGGTATATATCAGTATCGGCAACTTTGAACCCGATTACAAAGTGTACCTGAGTACAGCAAAAAACACTTACATTAATATTGACTATCCTTTTCCAGCTTCAGGATATAAACTGAAGATCACAAATTATCCGGATCATGGATACGTCAGTGTCAAGGATCGTCAGACTTCTATGCAGTATGTCCCCGCTCAGAATTATGTGGGTCAGGATAGTATGAATATCGAGTATTGCCTAATATCTGATCCTTCTGTATGCTATTCCGTCAAAATTTATATTGAAATCTACGATCTTGTCGGCACCTGTTCTAAGAATTGTCTCTGGCCGGGTGATCACAATAATGACGGCCGCGTAGATATGCGCGACCTGACCTTCATGGCTCCATTTGTGGGTTCCGGTGGAACCCTTCGTGATGCCAGCCTAAATCCAATTTGGATCGGTCAGAACAGCGATGATTGGGCGATTAAGTCGAATAATGTCAACTTAAAATATGCCGACTCTGATGGCAATAGTGTAATTTCTGCTGCCGATACTTCTTGGTTGTCACACTATTACCGCAAGTCACATGGTATTCCGGTCAACCGTGGCTTTAATAGCTCTGACCTACCATTCAAATTAAAATCGGATAAGTCTTTTTACTATCCTGGTGATACCATACTAATTGACTTTTCAATAGGTAGTGATTCTTGGAATATTCGCAATTTGAGTGGATTTACGGCTTCATTCTCGTTCTCAGATGCCTTCAATGATAGCAATCTGACCGGTCAACTTTTAGATCAATCATGGGTCAAGGAAGGATCTAATTCATTGGAACTGGTTAAAAAACCATTTACACGAATTCTTGATTTTGGATTTGCACGTATTGGTGATTCAGGTGTTCCGGGACATGGAAGAGTAGGAACTATCAAAAGTATTATAGACGAATCACTGCAAGGATTCCGTCGTGAAGATGGTATTCTTTATGCTACTATTGATATCAATAGTGCTTCAATTACAACCTCTGATGGAAGGGAATTAACGTACCCTTCTACGACCATTTTAATTCCGGTTAAATTGAAAAATCATAACGAAAATACAGTTGCAAATGCGATAATTGTATATCCTAATCCGGTAAGAAATATTTTACACGTGAGTAGTACCAACGAAGAAGATATTTCTTCAATTATAATCTACTCCATTAGTGGTCAATTAATTCAGCAAATAGATAAAATAAATTCAAATAATTTCGACATAAATTTTGGTAATTATTTACCTGGTTTGTACCTTGTCAAAAGTTTCAGTAAAACAGGAGTAAGTATTTCTAAAGTAGAAAAATTCTAAAAAAGAAATTCGGACTCTAATAGAAAAAAGAGTGTAATTCCCTTAAAGGGAAATAAAGATAGATTTTGGATTTGTTCATTGTTCGTAGTGAGTTGTTGCGGCAACTCACTCTTTTTTTTAGCGCAATTCGTTCACCTATTAGGAACCTTCATTTAGGAAAGATTTCTGTCCATTTTCAATTCAATTTCAGTAAACTGATTTTCTACCAGTTAGTTAAAAGGAATATTATTTTCCAACCTGAAAAATAATTATTTGGTATATTTGATGAGTATCAGTCAAATGAAACTAACTACATACACTATAATATCAATGCTTCTATTGTGTGGTCATTCATTGAGCGCCCAGTTTATCCCAGCAGGTACCACTTCCTTGGGTCTCAACGCAGATATGAGCGGACAACATGAAAAATTTTCAACAGAAGGACTGGCATATATTCTTCAAGTAGGGTTGAATGGAGATTATTATCTACTTCATAATTTTGCACTTGGAGTAAATGCAGGAATCGCGAAGAGCAATTCGATAGTAAGTATTTATTATGGACCCTACTTAAAATGGGCCTTTCTGCGAGGTCCTTTTTTCCAGTTTGAATATCGGCTGTATTCAGGTGACACGCCACATCATCAAGGTGTCATATCACTGGGATATGCAGCACTCTTCAACTCTAATTTCTCTATAGAACCGATTGTATCATATTATCGTGAAATGAAAGATAGAACAATAGCAGATAAAATTACATTTGGTATAGGAGCCCGATACTATTTCAAACAAAAATAAACACTAAGTGAAAATAAAATTTTGCGGAGCAGATAAGGAAGTTACCGGTAGTGCTCACCTCATCACACTAGACAATGGGTTTAGTTTTCTCCTCGATTGTGGCCTTTATCAGGGGTATGACAAGGGAATGGCAGATTTCAATAAGACCTGGCTATTTGATGTTACAAAGCTAGATTGTATTGTACTAAGCCATGCGCATATTGATCACATTGGCCGACTACCGCGCATAGTGAAAGATGGCTTCGATGGCCCTATTTACGCCACTCCCGCTACTCAGAGCCTGGCTGCCATCCTACTGCTCGACAGTGCTATGATCCATGAGAAAGATGCCGAGTATGCAAATAAGAAGCTTGCCTCCAAGGGTATCGAATATTCTGAAGAAGTGCTAGAACCACTATATGTACCCGACGATGTACCACCTGTGATGGAAAAATTCACCACACATAACTATAATCGATGGTTTAATATCCATCCGGATGTTCAGGTCAACTATCATGACTCCGGTCATATACTTGGCGCAGCCTCAGTGAATCTAAGGATCAATGAAAACGGAAAGGCGCGTACACTTTCTTTCTCAGGCGACATAGGCCGCCCCAACAGACCTATCCTTCGTGATCCTGACCCAATGGAGCGAGCTGAGATCATAATCACCGAATCTACCTACGGTAACCGAGAACACGAAACTCAGCCGGAAGAATCAGCTCGACTGCTCGAGATAATTCGTCGTACTTGTGTGGAACAGCGTGGAAAAGTTATTATCCCTGCTTTCAGCGTCGGACGAACACAAGAGATTGTGTACATGATGGATAGAATGAGTACTGAAGGGATACTTCCCCGGGTTCCGGTGTATGTGGATAGTCCTCTCTCAGTAAATGCTACTGCTATATATAATGCACATCCGGAATGCTATGATCGTGATCTTCTAAATTATCTTTTGGAAGATAAAGATCCCTTTGGCTTTAATGGGCTGACGTATATCAAAAATGTAGAAGAATCAAAGTCACTTAATGACAATCAGGATCCGTGTGTGATTATCTCAGCCTCCGGCATGGTGACCGCAGGACGTATTCAACACCACATCATCAATAACTGCGATAATAAAAGAAACACCATCCTGATCATAGGATATTGTGCCCCAGGCACTCCGGGTAGATTTATCATGGACGGCGCAGACCACATCAGACTTCACGGTCAGGAAAAACCCATACTGGCAACTGTAGAAGTAATGCAATCCTTCTCAGCTCATGGTGACCGAAAAGAAATGCGTAACTTTTTACAAAATCAAAAAGACATCGCAAAGCGAATATTTTTGGTACATGGTGAAGAAGATGTTCAGATAGCATATAAGGCCTATCTGGAAGAGGACGGATTCAGCGGAATCTCTATTCCATCCCTAGGAGAAGAAATAATTTTGTAACCTAATTGGTGATCCGTACCTCACTAACCAACTCCTCACCGAAGCCCTCATTCATGAACTGGATGATCTTTTCCCGATTATAAGTAAGTTCGTGTCTAAGCGCATCAGAGTTTACCCTTACGGTCAAAATTCCTTTGCGCAGTGACAAACTCCGGGTATGACTTGTGACAAGTGGGCCCATCTTATCCGCCCAGGTCTCCTTGGCTACTATCCTCAGATAGCTCTTGCGTATACCGGGTGTTTTTACTAGTGCCTTGAAAATCTCTTTCAGAGAATGGCTATTATGAGAATTAGGTTCTGACATGTATTCCTCCGGCTTCGACCTGATATTGGCTCACCGGCTTGTGCAAATATGATAAAATTTCCCTGTTTCTGTCTGCATACGTATCTGTAATAAATATTTGCCCATAATCAGCAGTATCAATAAGCTGTAGCACTTTACCTACACGATCATGGTCAAGCTTATCAAAGATATCGTCCAGCAGAAGAATGGGCAGCTCGGCTTTCTTTTCACTCAACCACTGATACTGAGCCAACTTAGCGGCAAAAATGGCGGATTTTATCTGACCCTGAGAACCAATTCTTTTTACGGGCTCACCGTGCAGCAAAAACTCCAGGTCATCCCGATGAATGCCCCGAGTGGTCCGTTCTAGTATAAGGTCCTTGCGCAGTGCTGCTTTAAATTCACTTATTATTTCAACTTCTGTTCCTTTGACATTGGGGAAATAATTGCAACCTGCAACCTCCCTACTCTCGGTAATGGTGTCGTAGATGCGGTCAAACCCTGCACTGACCTGAGTAGTAAATTCTGCCCTTTTTGCAATGATATCTACACAAAGTGTAGCCATCTGTTGCGTATAATAATCCACCAAATCATATTGCCCCGATTGATTTCGATTGATTTGTCTCAGGATGGAATTTCTCTGCTTTAGTAATTTATTGTACGCATTAAGTGCCTGGAGGTAATGCATATCTACCTGACAGATAGAAGTGTCTATAAACTTGCGCCGTTCTTCACTACCCTCTTCTATGAGATGAATGTCATTGGGTGCGATCATCACTACCGGGAAAGTACCGATATAATGGCTGTATCGCCCGATTTCTTTATCATTGACTTCGAAGACCTTACCTCCATCCAGACGATATTTGCAAACTACTTTTGATTCATTACTATCTTCAAAATGCCCTTCTATCCGAAAGAAATTGGCATCCAACTTCACCACATTCTTCTCTGAGTAGTGAAAATAAGACTTTGTCATACAGAGAAAGTAAATAGCATCCAGCAGATTAGTCTTACCCTCGCCATTCTTGCCAGTGATTAGGTTATATCCCGATGAAAATGATATATCAGCGAAAGAATAATTTTTAAAATTGGTCAGTTTGAGCTTTGAAATATGCAAATTTGACAGCTTTTGTCCCGGTAAAATAAGAGAAAATGTTAACTTTATAGTTTAATTAGATGTTTTCAGCTCAACCGGGTGATTCCATCAAGGAATAAATCACTGGAGCACAAACGCACCAATATGCAAGAAGTATTAGAAAAGAAAAAATCCAAATATACAGCTGAAATGTATGAGCAGTGGTACGAGATCATGTTGCGTATCCGCCGCTTTGAAGAGAAGACCTTATTAATGTATTCATTACAGAAGATCAGGGGATTTTGCCATGTTTATATTGGACAGGAAGCCATAGCTGCCGGCCTGATGACTGCACTGAAGCCGGAAGATTGCTTAGTAACCGGTTATCGTCAGCATGGACTCGCTCTGATGAAAGGCCTCTCTTCTAAATCCTGCATGGCTGAGCTATTTGGAAAAGCAACCGGATGTGTAAAGGGGAAGGGTGGTTCAATGCACTTCTTTTCAAAAGAACACAATTTCTTCGGTGGTAACGGAATCGTAGGTGCTCAGATCCCCATAGGCGCCGGAATAGCCTTCGCTGAAAAATATCGGGGCACAGATAATCTTTGTGTAACCATGTTTGGCGATGGGGCAGCTCGTCAGGGTGCACTTCACGAAACATTTAA
>DAOLZQ010000069.1:6474-13642 GCA_035426385.1 Saprospiraceae bacterium | reverse complement strand
GAGCTTGAATTAGTCTATAGAATTGTGCATGCCCTTGTTCTTTCAACCCTGAATGAAGGTGATACATTTCCGAGGTGACCGAATGAAGCCCTGCCTTGCAGGGCCGAAGATGGGTTGCCATCTTCGGTGAGGGAACTGTGAGCCCCGCGAACAGCTTACATAAATAAAGTTAGCGTAAAACTAATCTTCGCTGAGCGAACTGTGAGCGTCGTGAGCAGCTTCCAGAAATACAAATATTAGATTTCCCCCGCTGGCGGGGGTCAGGGGGTGGGCTAGACGACGAGCTGACCATTTCTAAAATAACTTTTTCTTTTTTTATTTCGCACTTTTCTGTGTAAACCTATTTTAGGAAAAGTTAGTCTTACTTTTTTTCTCCGGCTAATGTGCGCCTGAATCGTCTTGCAGGTTTTTAGTGACAACGTAAGGAGATGCGAAGGAGAAAGCCATTACATTAATTATTATCTCTGCGTCCATCTGCGTGATCTGTGGGAAATAATAGTAATAATTATTTATTTCGAGCTGCCTGTTCCAATTCATTTGCCATTTTGGTGTCTTGTTGAGCGGCACTTGCATTACCGGCTGCTTCGTACATCGAGGCTCGCTGATGATAATAAATAGGAGCATTTGGACCACCTATTTGTATAGAAGTATTTAGGTCATCCATTGCCTTTTGTGTCAGATTTTTTTTCTTATAAATTAAGGCACGTTCATAATACATATCTGCCTCTCTAAGTCCCAGCTCGACAAGCTTCTCAGCATCTTTCAAGGCGAGATCATCCTGATTCGTATTGAGATATAGGATAAATCTGATCTTGTATGCCTGAGCATTGTCGGGTTTTAGTTTAATGCCTTTGTTTACATACTTCAGCGCACTTTGCAGATCATTTTGACTGGCCTTAGTTGCGGCTAGATTGACCCAGAGTTCACTGTCGGTGCTATCTACCTGGAGACCTTTTATATAGTCTTGTTCAGCCTTATCAAATTGCTTTAAAGTAAAAAATAATTTACCACGACTATTATACAATCCTATCTTTTTCGGTTCCAGACGAATAGCTTCACTATAATCTTTTAGAGCTTCTTCGGTTCGATTTAAATCACGATAGGCATTTGCCCTGTTCCAAAAGGGGAGAGAAGTATTTTTGTAATATTTCATGACGTGTGTCCATAACGCTTCACTATCATGCCAAATCTTGGTCTGTGAATTAGTCATAAACCAGAACACGGCGAGGGAAGCGTAGGCTACTCCCTTGATCATTCCTGTATTGGTAGGGTACCGCTCTATCCATCGGAAGATGATGTAACCGAAGGCAAAAAACAAACCATAGTAACCGATATAGGTAAACCGATCAGCTAGAAAGCCCTGGCCTGCTCCCAGAACCTGGAGCATGAACATTACATTGACTGTAAAGAACAATAAGCCAAAAATGATTTCTTTTGGTATTTTTTTTCTAAAATAATATACGCCTCCAATCAACGCTACAAATGGGATGATGGCAAGATAAAAGTAAGCCGGGAACTCACCGGGATAAGGGTAGAGAGGCGACATTCTATACGGAATGATGGATTTGACCAGATAAATAATAAAGGTAAAAACACCAATCACAAGACGCTGGATCATATTATAGTTTGTCTCATCATTCATTACGGATAGACTCCCTTTCTGTGCCAGGAAATAAATTCCTATCAAACCTGTAATAAGAGCTACTGCAAAGAAAGCCCATTTCGAGATTAAGTCCTTAAGTGACCACTTCCCCGCTCTGAGATAATCAATAGCCAGCATAGA
This sequence comes from Saprospiraceae bacterium, assembly GCA_035426385.1. Classification (GTDB taxonomy): domain Bacteria; phylum Bacteroidota; class Bacteroidia; order Chitinophagales; family Saprospiraceae; genus Parvibacillus. The sequence continues at coordinate 11,859 of DAOLZQ010000069.1, read as the reverse complement.
AAGTGGTAGTGAAACTGCCTGAATCTTTGACAGGCAACTCAGGGTCATTAGAATCAGCATTGCAATCGTTTTACCGGTGCTTCGCAAGCCATTTTTGGCATAGATTGCCAAGGCCGATAGATAAAACACACCGTACAAAACATCTTTGCGTTCTGTGATCCAGGTGACACTCTCGACGCGCATGGGTTGAAATCCAAACAAACATGTAATGATAAATGCTACCCAATTATTAGCACCCAGCCTTTTACTTAAAATGAAAACAAGTGCGGTACATGCCAGATGTAGTACGATATTGTTGAAGTGGTAGGGGAAAGGATTATTTTGGAAAAATTTCCATTCAAGGGCAAATGTGAATATAGTGAGCGGGTTGTAGTTGCCGATCACGTGAGAAGTAAATATTTTATAAATATCAAAATTCTGAACCGGCATATTTTCAAGTACATTCACCTCATCATCCCAATTGACCCAGCCGGCTGAAAAGCTTGGAAAGAGTGCAAGCAGTGTCAGTATGAGAGCTAATGCCAACCACCCCAGATAAGGCTTATTGCCGATATCTGGAAGGGGATTATTAAGATTCTTATTGGTGCTTTTGCCTACTGTAACGGGGCGTTGTGCACGTGGAGCAGGTTTACCCGCGTATTTATTCTTCTTTGTTGCCATAATGGAAACAAATATAATAGATATACGCTTTCACTGCGCTACCACTCTCTACAATTGCTGCGATCCCGGACGCTCAGGCGTAGCGGGATTTTGGGCAGGGGATTGTTGTTGTTGATTGGGCTGAACCTGATTATTTTGTTGATTACCTTGATTTTGTTGAGGTTGCTGCTGGTATCCCTGATTCTGTTGGGGCTGCTGCTGGTATCCCTGATTCTGCTGAGGTGCCTGCTGATAACCTTGATTTTGTTGGGGTTGCTGCTGATTGCCCGGAAGATTATTATTTGTATTATAGGGCAGTTCGACTACGTCAATAACCCAATTTTTTGTATAGCCCTTCCAGAAAATTTTGAAGTATTTTTCCTTATATGTTAGAGATAATCTACTACCACGTTGATTGGCAGCTTCTATCTTGGCAGCAATAGCCGCATCAGGTACACTGAATTCCCAGATTGTATTTTCTATACGTCCGGTAGTAGGCACAGCTCCTTGGAACACACCTACGTCTAAAGCACCTTCCCACGTTTTGACCACATATCCTTTATGACTTAGCTTAATTAAATTACCTGTTCGAACACCTTCACCAAAACTTGCATAGTAGGCGAAGGCAAAAAATCCAACTGCAAGAACGAGTATGAGAAGTATAAATTTGATTAAGAATTTTTTCATTTGTATGGATTAAATTATCGTTTCAAACAGTGAATTGACTATAATAATTACAAAATAGAGGAATTTATCGACGAAATAGGATTTATTTTATTCCAAATTTACTAAATTGACCAATTAATTAGAGTTGTGCGGATGAATTGTTGATAAAATCAAGTAATGAATGAATTCGATAGCAAAGTGGAATCTACAAATTAATGAATCTTTTAGAGATGAAATAAATAGACGCATATATCTGGATAGCTGCCTGAAAGCTGAAATAGCGGAGCAAATGTGTATTTCCAGCAGCACGCTCTATAAGCGGTTGAATGGTTCTTCTGAATTCACTACCGGTGAGTTGGTCTACCTGATGAGGAAGTTCAATTTGTCCTTTGATTCGATGGTTTTTGATCCGGGGCAATCTATCAACATCCAGTTGCCTGGAATGATTCATCCGGTAAAGAGTATCGACGATTATATAAAGCGTCTTCAAAATTTATTACAACAAGTCAATAATTTACCTGATTCTACGATATATTATACAAGCCACGAGGTTCCTTTCTTTTATTATTGTATTGATCCACTCTTAGGTGCTTTCAAACTATTTATGTTTGCCAATGCAGTTTGGGGTCTTAAGACTTTCGAGGATGGCGCAGTGTTCGATCCGGCACATTATTCTTCTGCACTACTTAAAGATATACAGGATTTGTGGGAAGGATATAGCCACCTGACCACTTCAGAGGTATGGAATCCAAATATTTGGGATAATACCATCCAGCAGATTCTATTCATGTCTGAGATAAAAGCGTTTCCTTGCACCGAGGTGGCGCTTGATATCCTCAGTCGCATCGACCATATCTTAGACAAAATAGAGCGAATGGTGCAGGTAGGGCATAAGTACAGTGCTGGACTAGACGCCGAAAGTAGATCCCCCTTGACTGTATTTAACAATCGAATGATCTATTCTAATAATGTCATCATCGTGGATAATGATATCAGGCCGTACATATTCATCATTCATGATAACCCCAACTTCTTTGTGTGCGAAGATGATTCGTTGATCAAATATACCCTAAATTGGATCAGGACATTGGAAAAGAAATCTTATAATTTGAGTCATGCAAGTGGACACCACCGTATTAATTTCTTTAAGTTATTACATAGTAAAATAGACTATACCCGTAAGAAAGTAGAGCTCTTGGATAAGGAAGAGCCACATATGTTTTAAAATAGAGCTGCCTTCTTAGTCTTTGGTCTTTATGACACTGCGCTTTAGTCTTTGGGACACTGTAGGCTTTTTGTCCAAGGATAATGCTGTGCTTTATCCTTTCTTTTCGTCGACTTTATTTTTCTTTTCTTTTGTCTCGACGATTTTATCACCTTGCTTTAGTGTTCGTGAGACGGTGGAGTAGGGGCCGGTCACTATTTCATCACCCGCTTTAAGTCCTTCCAGTATTTGGATAAATTCGTCGTCTTGAATGCCGGTTTTTACTCGAACCATATTGACACTGTCAGCGCTTTTGACAAATACGACTTCCATGATTTTATCGGTGTTGAAGGTAGTATCTTTTTTGCTCATCTTTTCATCTTCGCGAGTAGTAACAGACTGTATGGAAACAGAGAGTGTATTTTCTGCTGTATTGGTATTGATTTCGACAGAAGCGGACATGCCGGGTCTGAAAGGAAATGGTTTATTCTTGACTATTTTATTTTTATATGAGTCATAGTCCATCCGTATTTTAACTACGAAATTAGTTACCTGACCGGTATTCAAGGTAGCAGCTCCGCTACCGAGAGAGGTAGAAGCACTATTGGCTATCTCAGTAACAACCCCTTTAAATTTCTCACCGTAGAATGCATCGATCTCTATAGTAGCTTCATTACCGCGACTCACTCTCACTATGTCATTTTCTGACACTTCGACTTGTACTTCGATGACATTGAGATTGGCTATTGTCATGATCTCAGTACCGGACATTTGGATGGTACCTAGTACACGCTCTCCTTTTTCGATATTTAGTCTGCTCACTATGCCATCTACAGGTGCATATATCATCGTTTTATTCAGGCTGGTTCTCATCTCTTGGAGGGAGGCCTGGGCGCTTTTCGTACCATATCCGGCTGCCGATGCATTAGACTCAGCCTGAGACAGACTGGCTTTGGCGGATCGGAGATTGGCTTCTAGTCCTTTCAGGTTGGCCTGACTGCTTTCCAGATCAGCTTTCGAGATCACGCCTTCCTTGAACAGTTGGGTGTTTCTTTTATTAGTCTGCCGGGCCAGATCTACCTGAGCATCTATCTGTGCTATCTGAGCCTTGGCAGCACTGATCTGTGCACGTGAAGTCTGTTCCTGTGCTTTCGAAGATGATACAGAGGCTTCCCCTCGCTGGATAGTCGGGAGATAAGTGTCCGGATTGATTTTGGCTAATAGTTGACCTGCTTTGACTGTATCACCTTCCTTTACATACAGGCCGATCACCTCACCTGAGACATCTGAGGATACTTTGACTTCTTTCTCAGGGTAGATCTTTCCACTGGCGGTCACCATCTCGGAGATAGTCCGATCCTGCGCTTTCTCGAGTGTGACTTCAAGTCCGTGCTTTGTAGTACGGCTCTTATAAACCCCACCTATTATCAGGAGAATCACTAATCCAATTAGTGTCCAAATCCACCATTTATTTTTTTTGTTAGAACTCATTTTATGCTGCTTGTTGTGTTATTATTTTTTAAAGGTCTATTTGTTTTCCGGCGTAATAATCAAGTACTTTCATTGCGAAGAGGTATTGATATTTGCTTATTGCCATATTGCGCTCCGCATTTGACAGATTATTTTTGGAGGCTATTAATTCAAATGTATTAGTCGTACCTATCTCAAATCTCTTTTGAGTATCTGTATAAGCGCCTTGCATAGCATCACCCATTTTTTGTGCGGCTTCAAAAGTACGTTTAGCTGAAAGTGCTGAATTCAGCGCCTGCAGTACATCTTTGCGGAGTGATTGCTGAGCCTGTAATTGATCCAGCTCCACCATTTCAGTATTGAGTTTGGCTTGCTGTACTGAGGCTTTGTTGCGATTGTTGTTATAGATGGGCACATTCAATCCGACGCCTATACCATAGCCTAGGTTTTGATTGAGCTGTGAGAAATACGGATTATTTACATAGCTGGCCTGAGGTGAGAGGACGGTAAAATTGACCGGTTGATTGTCGATCTTCACGCCGGGTTGGATTACATCGACGAAGGTAATGTCTCCCAGTTTTTTATTTAGCGATGAGTAATTACTGCCCAATTGACCCTGTGCATATAAGCTCGGCAGTGCAGAGGTTGCAGAGATTTTTTCATTCAGACGAGCACTGGTTAATTTATTTTTATAAGCCTTAAATTTTGGTTGTCTTTCTATTGCCTGATTATATAATTGTTCGAAATCAATCGCCTCCGGATTTTCGCCATCGAAGGCAGTCATTGGCACTTCCACACTGATGTCAGTACTAACATCTATTTGCATGAGCAATTTTAAATCGAGCAGATTAGAAGAGATTTGATTTTCAGCAATGATGATATCGGTCTCATCGCGCGCTTGCTGAGCGACTATTTCCAGTCGGCTATTGCGATTTTTTGAACCCGCATTGATCAGCTTGTCTGTGAGTGAAAGTTGAGAATTGGTCTGTTCCAGACTTTGCTTAGCGATGATTAGGTTTTCCTGAGATAGAATGACATTGAGATAAACCTGCGCTACCTGCAGTGCGATGTCATTTGCTAGTTGATCACGATCTGACTGTGCAGCGGCCAAATTATTCTCATTTAGATGAATGGAATGGCTGATTTTATTGAATGAAAATAGGTTGACGCTACTCGATAAGTTGTAAGATTGGTTACTGAAGGTTTGATTATTAAAGCTATTGGTGGTAGGGTCAATACGGCGTCCGAAACTCTGGTAAAATGAAGTTCCGCCATTCAGGTCAGGCAACCGACTTGCTTTCGAGGTTGTGACATTTATTTTCTCTCTTTCGATAGCTACGCCACTTTGTCGCATCTGGATGCTATTTTGCTGGGCTGTTTCGATGCACTTTCTGAGCGGCCACACT
>DAOLZQ010000069.1:0-6374 GCA_035426385.1 Saprospiraceae bacterium | reverse complement strand
CACGTCAATGATTTTGATCAGATGACTGACTTGCCAGCGGAACTAAGAGAAAAGCTCAAGGATGACTTCATTATCCCATTTCTAAAGCCCGAACTAACGCAACAAAGTGCTGATGGTACGGTGAAGACCAGATTTATACTGGCAGATGGTAATAAGATAGAAGCTGTTCTGATCCCGGTGACCCAGGATAATCGATATACGGTGTGTGTCTCATCTCAGGTAGGCTGTAGCTTGTCCTGCTCTTTCTGTGCGACGGGACGCATGGGGCGCGTTCGCAATCTCAGCTATACGGAGATAGTAGATCAGGTAGTAGCTGTAAATGCGCAGTGCGAAGAAATCTATAATCATCCACTGACCAATATCGTGTATATGGGTATGGGTGAACCCTTGCTCAATTATTCCAATACACTGGAGAGTATCAGGCTCATCACTTCTCCGGAAGGACTGGGTATGTCCCCCTCACGCATCACTGTAAGCACGGCGGGTATCGCTAAGATGATCCGAAAGCTGGCAGATGACGGGGCTAAAGTCAAACTTGCATTGAGTCTGCACGCGGCCAATGACACCAAGCGAGACCAGATCATGCCCATTAATGATCAGAATAATATCGAAACGCTGATGGAGGCACTCGATTATTTCTATACGAAGACAAAAAATAGGATTACTTATGAATACCTTGCACTGCGTGACTTTAATGATCAGCCGGAAGACGCACGTCAGTTGGCGTTATTGACTAAGCGATTTCCTGTTCGTATCAATGTCATCGAATACAATGTAGTCGAAGGCATACCTTTCCAGCGTAGCGACAATCAGAAAGTGCACGCCTTCCTGAAGATACTTGTGGCAGCGGGCGCTAATGTCACACTCCGCAAGAGTCGCGGGCAGGACATCGATGCAGCTTGCGGACAGCTAGCGAATAAGGAATAGAAGAAGTAAATTACGTTGTCCTATGATTATTTCAAGGGATTTCCCTTATTAGAGATATTTTCTTGGATGCTAGAATTTATAATACAGATTGAGTGCAATAGTCAAAAAATAATCAATTATTTATGATTTATCAACGAATCAAAAGGTATTTCATATTCATTATACTTGTGTAGTATTCTATTATTCCTGTCCAACAAGAATACATAACCACTGTAATTAATTTCTTTATTTAAAGCTTTAAAACTCTTTTTCTGATCCAGATAAAAGGGAAATTCGGAAGAGTTAAAATCTCCGCGCTCACAAAAGAATTTAAAAGATTCGAATTCATCATAAGCTACACATATTATTTTAACATCCATTCCACTTTCTTTTAATTTTTTGGAATTATCAGATATTTTTTTAATAATTGATAAGCAAGATGCGCATGCTGAATTGGTAGAAAATAGTAGAGTGAAATTAATAGATTCTGCGCTATTAATACTTATCGGCTTATCGTATGGATTATATAAAATAAGATTATCCGGAATAATAATTAAAGTAGTATCTCTTTTAGAAGCATTTACTGAGAGGTCGGTCTGAGAATTTCTTTGTGACGTACAGTTATTCAAGAGCAATATTAAGCACGATAAAAATAAATACCTAATAAATCTACGCCATTTCATAAAATTATTTTAAGGCTAAATGAGCTATTTGTATATTCTTTTTAATACGATCGTACAGGTATAATGTTTGGTTAAGATCATCTGAGGTGACTTCCGCAGTACCATGTGGAACAATATAGCATTTAATTAAATTACCTTCCCAATTATAGATAAGTACCTTTTTAGTTACTTCCCGGTCCTCCTTATAATGGTAATCACCCTTATATAATAAATAGATGTATTCTTGAGTAGCACTACCACCCAGGAAAGCATGTTTTGATTTATTATTAAAGGAGAAAACTGTATCGATTTCTTGGAAAATAGGTGTATATTCTGCTTCAAAATTGTCAGGGCCGCGAATTATTTTCGACTTTTGAGACGTTAGATCAACTATGTCAATTTTATCAGTGAATCTGCCGGCAAGAACAGCAAACTTCGCATCAGGTCTCAAGTAGAGAAAGCTCTGCTGACCCGTGCGCCAAATAGCCGGCGTAGATTTATACTCTGTCGGCATATCATTGAAATTGCCAATGCTGGAAATTGACTCCTGATTGTTTAGGTTAAATATGTCTATCTTGGAAGTCTGTTTCTCATTTCCGGTCGCATAGACGTTATTGAATTTGTCCACTGCCACCCAGTAGTATGATATATTCAAAGGATAAGTCATATATATGGATGACTTCCTTTCGGGTGAAACTGACAAGTCACAAGAAACTATCCTTTGCCCCGTAATGTCATATACCCACATTTTATTATTTATCATTCCTGCACTAAAGACAGACAATAGTTGGTTTGTCTTTCTGCCATGTTCCATGAATTCACCTATTTTCTCACCGGTATTGATATTAATGATTCTGCCTAATACTTTTTCGCCTTGATAGTTTGAAATTATAATGAGGCTATCATGTTTGGGAAAGAAAAAACGAGGTTCTAGGGAATTCAAAGGAATACTCTTTCTTACATTTATCTTCGCCAATTTATTTGGACCTATGGTCTGTGATGGTGGATTGGATTTGCAAGAGATTACTATGCCCAAGCTACAAAGCAAAAGAGTTTTTACAATATTTTTCATAAAATAGTTTTTGAATTGCTTTATAGAGGATGGATAGTGCTTTGACATAGTTCATGACAGTTATAAAGCTCATTTGTGATTTGCCCTTTATTAACAAGAATTTAATAGTTTCAGATATTTCGCCCTTTGTTATTAACTTATCGTTAACAATAAACTCAAAACATAAAGTTTTATAATTCTCTGCTAATTATTTTATAATCGAACTACTCCCCCAATTTCCAGCTACGGATCGTCTGATACACGAAATATATTCTGATCAATTGAACTGGAAAACGGAGAGGTCGAAATTCTTTGCACATCATTGTTAGATGAGCAGAAATATGAATATAGCTAATTTCAGGCGTTATATCATCGCCGATGGGGAATAGAGGAGGAGTTTAAACTATTAAAGGCAAGGGTCGAAGTAGAGGCATTTAGTGGAAAACAGCCAAAAGCGTAGAACAAGATTTTTATGCCAAAATGTACATGATGACACTGTGCGACACCTTGTCTTTTCCGATAGCCCAAAAGGTAAGGACAGAATATGATAGCGCAAAAACAGGAAACAAACTTAGCCAAAAAATAAATAAAACACATGCGTTGTATGTCATAAAGGATAATTTGATCAACTTCTTTGTTAAAAACATGTACTACAAGGCGCTGGACATATCGGACTATTTCATAGAAAATAACCGAGAGATCCTAAGACCTGGTCGAAGTTTTGAGCGAAACAAGAAGCCTAAAAAGCACTTTTACACAAATTATAAACCTTTATAATCCTTAACTAACCGACATTGATTATTAAATCAGAATTAACCATTCCACCTCTACCTAATCACCACTACCTTACCACCGGTATTGATGAGGCCATCGGTGGAGCGATAGGCGACATAATACACACCCAGTGGTAGAGACAGCGCCTGCTCCATCTGATAGTTCTGAATGAGGAAGTCGGCTCTGATAGCGCCCTGCGCATCATACACAGTGAGGCTGCCCCCCTGTGAGGGTAGCATCACGGTGCAGTCGCCGGTGGTGGGACTGGGTGAGATGGTCAGTGGCGCCGAGGCCGTGCTACTGCTGTGGATACTGACCGCATCCAGCCCGAGTGAATCACACAGTGTGCCATCTTCGGGACCGAGATTGAAGTCGGGCATATTGCCCAATGCAGAGCCGGAGCAGCTTGGCTTCACCAGCTCCGCATAGCGGGCATCACAGGCCAGACCGCGCGCCGAGGGATTGTGTACCACAGTGGTTCTAAAATTATTTCTTCCATCCACTATATATGCTTTTCCATCCGGAGCTAAAAATCCGTATCCCATGCATAAAAATCCGCCTGAATCGTGGAGGGAATGATCATAGCCGCTGACCTTCACTAGGCTGGCCTGTATGTCGGCCGCCCACATATCCGCCTGAAACAATGAGGAGCAGGTAGCGAAGTACACATAGCGGGAGGTGGCGTCAAACCAAGCTTGACCAATTGAAGTGGTGTCTTCTTGGGGCATACGCAGCACGAAGGGCGCCCCAAAGGTGCCGCTACACCGGTCGAAGGGAAAGAACTGTACAAAGTTCTTTTTCTTGTACTGAGTGAGGTGTTCTACTCTGGTACGGGTGTACCAGCGGCCGTCGGGAGAAAATTCAGGTGCATAGCCAGCATCAAAGATGGTATCTGCTACCGTCGATTCGTGACTGAAGCGCAGTCCACCCGGCTCCAATAAAAATACGTTGAAATAGGTGCCCCAGCGCTTGGGGCTGACTACCCACCAGTCGCGCCCATTGGCATGCCGGCAGGCAGTTACGGAACCATTTTTGGTATAGCTGGACTGATGCAGGTTGGAGTCGATGCGACTGATAGTCAGGGTACCGTCGCTCAGCTCGTCTAAATAGACGGCGCTGAGTTGCTTCCCCGCCTCCACCCCATAGATGCGGTCGTAGTGATAGTCATCGGTGCCGATGAGTACATACTGTGACTCACTGAGCGGCATGGGCAGGATGAGGCAGCTATTATAATTGTAGGCGAGTGCAAAGTTCATGGTGGAGGAGGCGTACTTGAACATATCGATGATGATCTTGTGCTCATTGCGATCCCACAGCTCACCGCCATTGAAGTAGGCTGCGATCTGCCCCTGCTTATTGCAGATCTGCGCCGCTTCATTTATGGTATAGTAGGGGATGATGGCCTGCGACACGAAGGTATCCACTGCGATCATCTGCAAGCTGTCGCTCCGAAAGTCAAACCGTACTCCATTGATATATACGTGATTGGAACTGTCGAGATTAGGACATGCACCACCAAGTGCGGGCATGATTATTCTCTGCCGGTCGTATCTCTGATTGATATAATCCTGCGCCGATAGTGACGATGATGCTGCCAGAAGATAGATCACCCATATCCGGTACAAATATCGATTCATGATTTGCTTATTTATTTAGAGAAATTCAATATTTAGAGAGATATATGCCCGAAGTCAAGCATATACCTCTGTATTTTACCATTTATTATTTCAGTATGATGTGTCGGCCCAGATGGAGTAGGTTGCCGCTCTGATCCATCCATTTGATAAACACTACGCCCGTATAGTTGGGTAGCGCGATACGGCTGCTCACGTCGTAGGTATGTCTGTAGAGGACCGATCCCCTACTGTCCAGTAGCTCTATCATCCCGCTATACTCAGCAGGTGCGGACAGCATTAGATAGCCGGAGGAAGGATTGGGATAACTGCGATAGCCATCATTTATCCGAGTCAGGGCTTGAATGGGCGGTGGTACTAACTGATAGCCCAGCGTATCCACACACAGAATGGCATCATCCCAGATTAGGTCATGATAAACCCGGTTCAGTAGTGCTCTACTCCAGTACACTGCATGACCTCCATAGTCCGGACATTGATGCGCGATGGTCAGCAGGGCGGATATCTCGGCAGGCAGCAGGCCCAGTGAAGGCGCTAGCAGGTACTGTACTTCTATCCAGGTCTCTACAAATGCATTATGCATGGGGATGTTATCCACCGGGTCACTCAGGAAAGTCATCGCGGTATATAATACCAGCAGGGTATCGTCCAGCGCTGTAGCATGAGCTTGGTAGTACGATTTGATCTGTTGCTTCCAGCCATAGATTTGAGAACTCAGCGCCAGTGATTGCGCTTGATAAATTTGGATCTCAGTCGGCGTGGGATCAGACCCCAAGGTCAGTTGTAGCGTATTGAGTTGATCCTGAGCAATGACTATCGAGTCCTGATACAGCCTGAGGAGAGAATCCAGACCGGGAGAGATATCCAGAGCGCGTTCGAGCCGGACGCGGATCTGTGATACCTGGCCTGCATCAGTCCCCGCATAATTGACATAGAAATTCTGTAAAGTAGGTGAGTAGCTCAGCCCCGGATTTCTGTACATGAAATCATGAGCCAGATACTGTCCCTGCTGCTTCAGCATGGTGTCATAGACGGCGTAGTTTATATCTGCCAGAGCATAGTCCGTCAGCCAGTCGTTGGCTTCCGACTGTGAGAGATCTTCACAGCCGGTTCGATCGTTTTCCTGTTCATTTGCTGCAAACCATGGATTTAATTGCAATTCCAGCGGAGCTACATATCCCTGCGGGAATATGGGTAGCGTAGCATCGTGCGTTCTGAATCTACTATTTGCGATTTGTGCGTCTGTACCTTCGTGAAGCGCGGTCTGCGCTCCGGCGGTGAAGTTTTCCCACAGGTTTCCGTATAGGTACTGGACGCCATCAGCTCTCGAAGAGGTCAGTGTAGCGC
>DAOLZQ010000068.1:0-13999 GCA_035426385.1 Saprospiraceae bacterium | reverse complement strand
AGGAACCTTTAGGTGACTGAGAAATCTCATGATGAACGACTGATTCCTGACCTCAAGTCAGGATAGCGCACGGCAGTGCGACAAAAGAGTGAAGGCGATAGCTCATACTGAGTTATTATGAATAGAGCCCTAAGATTTATAATTTATTTCAGCATTAAGATGAAAGAGTCTTTATATTTTTGATTATTTCAAGTGACTGACAAAACTCTTATTACCTCTATCTAACCCCATTTAAAAAACTACCCTTCCACTCTTCCAGTGCAATTTTCACACCTTCCCAACCCAATAGGCAAAGCCATTCAATAATCGAGCTCTCACCCATTAAATCATCCATCCCATTCTTCTGCACATACTGGTCTAAGATCCGCTTAGATTCTAAAAAGTGGAGTTGGATATGTTGAGCCTTCATGGCTACAGTATCCAGGTAATTTCTTCCACTTATTCCACTCAAGTAATCTTCCCCTCCGATCCGTTTTACTAAGTCTATTGTTCGATCTCCGCTAGTGAGATTGGATGGCAGGTGACTGCTGAAAGAAAAGTTAGTTTTAATGTCTAATTTTTCGGCAATCCACAGAATTAATTGCGCATTAAATGGTGCCAAATTTATTGGTGATTGTACAATTTCTTTTTTTAAAGATGAAATAATTTCTTGCCCATAAGTTGTTTGATTGGGATAATTTATTTCAAGTTTATGAAATATTTTTTCTCCTAATAAGTCCACCTGTATGTGATATTGATTAATGTCAGCCATCCTCGTTCTTTCTGTAAGGGGCAATGTCAGCCACTGGGTAGAATTACGATCAATTGTACTGATTTTTGCGCGGCGTGCGTATCCTCCAAAGTCGATGAGTACATCGTCCAGAAAAATAAACTGATCGCAGAGGGCTATTTTCAAAAAATAGCCTGCCCATGGTAAAAAATTGGGTTGATGTATCCCTATGAAGGATCTGTCCACACGAGCTGTATGTTCTGTTCCAGATCAGGATGGAGACTCTGAGCGACGGGACAAGTGCGTGCTATCTTGGTCAGTATATTTTTCTCTTTGTCAGAATAATTCTGCTGCGGCATAGTGAGGATCACATCTATCTTAGTTATGCGTCGGGGATTATCGCCCATGTGCTTGGTAATTTCAGCGGAAGCGCCATCCATATTGACCTGATTGTCACGAGCCCAGATACCCATCACAGTTAGCATACAGGTGGCCAGAGAGGTAGCGGCGAGGTCCGTTGGTGAGAATGCAGACCCTTGACCTTGATTGTCGACAGGAGCATCTGTATTAATTGCTTGTCCTGATCTGACATGAGTGCAGGTGGTACGCAGCCCACCCTCGTATTTTACTGTTGAGGTTATCATGGTTTAATTTTCTGGTTTATTTTCATCAATACGTTCATTGCGATATTGCGGGGTCTTCTGTGCTTCACGCTCGGCTTCTTTTTTCAACCGGTAGGCCTCGTCACTGCGTTGGTATCGCTTGATGATTTCTCTCACCAAACGGTGACGTACCACATCTTCTTCGGTAAGTACCACTTCTTCGATCCCCTCTACTCCTTCCAGCAATTGTATGGCTCGCTTCAAACCGGACTGCTGACTGTAGGGCAGATCTATCTGTGTCAGGTCACCGGTGACGATGATCTTGGCACTAGGGCCAAGTCTGGTCAAAAACATCTTCAGTTGCGGTGTGGTTGTGTTCTGTGCTTCATCCAGAATGATGAATGCATTGTCCAGTGTCCGACCGCGCATATAAGCGAGTGGCGCGACTTCTATGGTTCGATTGGTCATGAAAGCCGCTAGTTTATCCGCTGGAATCATATCATCCAAAGCATCATAAAGTGGACGCAAATAAGGATCTATTTTTTCTTTTAGGTCACCTGGCAGAAACCCCAGACTTTCACCAGCCTCTACTGCAGGACGCGTCAGGATAATCTTCTTTACCAGCTTACTTTTCAACGCTTTTACTGCCAGAGCGACTGCGGTATATGTCTTGCCGGTACCGGCAGGTCCGACTGCAAAGACGATGTCTGACCGCTCGCTGGCTTCCACCAGTTTTTTCTGATTGACAGTACGAGCCTTAATCGGAAATCCATCCTTATTGAAGACGATTGCATTGCCGCCATCTGTAACCGGCAGTTTGCTTGCCATTGGGTAGCTTCCCTGCAGTATGTCATCCACGGCATGCGGCGTCAATATCTTTTGTTCTTTCAGTACCCGAAGGAGAGATTCTATCGTGGATTTAAAATCCTGAGTCATTTTTTTCTCGCCTGAGACACGCAAAGTGTTACCACGGGAGACGATATTAAGCTCGGGAAATTTTTCTTTGATTTGTTTTAGTTTGGAATTATTCTCACCCAATAAATCTAGGGGGTCAATTCCATCCATGGTTAGTATTAATTCACTCAATGATTTAATAGCTCTGTTTTTAATTTTTTTGATTAAAAAAGGAAGGTTCGGATTATCAACATATAAATGTACTAAAAGATTATTTCTGAACTCAAGTGGATCTATTTTTTTCGTGGTTTTTTGCCGGTCATGTCAAATTCCAGTTTTCCGCCTTCCATCAGTTGCAGGTGTGAGATAGCAGTACCTGTGATTTCCCGGCCATTCCAACGTACTTTCTTCACATACACATTGGTGGGGCTCTGGTCGTGGGCGATGATCTCCAGTGTCTTGCCATTTTCCAGATTGATGGTGGCTGAATTGACTAGTGGACTACCCAATTGATAATTGACATCACCCGGACAAACGGGATAGAATCCCAACGCCGAAAATAAATACCAGGCACTCATTTGCCCACAGTCATCATTGCCACCCAAGCCATCCGGTGCAGGCTTATACTGATGGTCGAGGATCATCCGAACCCGCTCTTGTGTCTTCCAGGGATTATTGGTCCAATTGTACAGATAAGCTACGTGGTGTGATGGCTCATTGCCGTGGACATAATTACCGATGATTCCCTCACGGGTGATGTCTTCGGTGTGCTCAAAATATTTGTCCGGTAAGTGCATCATAAATAGTGAATCCAGATAGGTTTCAAATTTTTTATTGCCACCGAGGAGTGCCATCAGTCCGGGCACATCTTGTGGTACACTCAGCGTATAGTTCCAACTATTTCCCTCTATAAATCCCTGACCTTCGGTATCAAGTGGATCAAATTCACGCCGAAAAGACCCATCTGATAGTCGTGGCCGCATAAAGCCCGAGGTCTGATCAAACACATTGCTGTAGTAGGTTGACCGTTCGGAAAATTCCCGATACAGGTCAGCCCGCTTGAGTGCCTTGGCGAGCTGTGCTATACACCAGTCATCATATGCATACTCCAGGACCTTAGATACAGAAGCACCGCTCTTATCTTCCGGTATATATCCCTCAGTGATGTAATAATATAATCCGTCATAATACTGCGTTCGTGCCGTCTGCGCACAGGCTTCCAGTGCCTGTATGGCGCTGAAGTTATTATTGCCCTTGAGATAGGCATCTGCGATGACGGATACGCTGTGGTAGCCGATCATGCACCAGTTTTCATTAGCATAGTGACTCCATACTGGCAACATGTGTTCGGCGCTTTGCTGCTGATGAGCCAGCATGGATTGAATCATGTCCCTATTGCGGGCGGGTTGCACCAGATTGAACCATGGATGGAGAGCTCTGTAAGTATCCCAGAGTGAGAAGATGGTATAGTTGGTAAAGTCGGAAGCGTAGTGCACTTCCTGGTCCAGCCCTTTGTAGCCCCTATCCTGATCCATATATACCTGTGGTGCAATGAAGGAATGGTACATTGCCGTGTAAAAATTGATTTTGTCCGGCTCTCTCGCATCGATGAGAATTTTATTTAGCTCCACATTCCATAGTCTGCGCGCCTCCTTGCGTAGTGTGTTGAAATCTTTGCCTCGTGTCTCGGTGTATAGATTGGACAGAGCAGCGGTAGTGCTTACGGGTGAGAGCGCCACTTTGACCTCAATAGCTTCACCCGCTGTTACATCAAAATCAAACCACATGCGCAATTGCTTACCCGCTTGGTCCGGAAAATTATGAACCTGGTCAAACTTTCGCCAAAAGCCGCCATATACTTCCTTCTCCTCGAAATGCTTTGCGCCGTAGCGGCTATAAGCTTTTGAGAATTGCAGTGCGAAATACACTGTGCGTGTCCTGGCCCACCCATTGGTTTGCCGTGATCCGATCACCGTACCATCATCCAGCACCCGGATGATAGTCCAGATATTCTTGTTCGGGTAGTTATAGATGCCATGGACCATATCGAGGATGATGTGTGCCTGGCCTGCTTTATTGAAGGTGTATTTATGTATGCCGGTTCGGGTAGTAGCAGTCATTTCAGCCTGGATATTATCATCTTCCAGCAAGACTTTATAGTAACCCGGTGAGGCAACCTCCGTGTTGTGCGAATAGGTAGAGCGGTAGCCCGACTCCGGCTTGTCGGCTGTGCCCGGGGTCAACTGCAGTTGACCCATTGTCGGCATGATGAGTATATCACCCAGGTCCGAGTGTCCCGTACCGCTGAAGTGAGTATGGCTGAATCCCACAATGGTCTTATCTTCATATTGGTATCCGGCGCAGTATTTATATACGTCTTTGTTGTATTTCCCATTGGTCTCGTAGGGAATAGTATCGGTATCCGGGCTTAGCTGTACTGAGCCGAAGGGTACTACCGCTCCGGGGAAAGTATGACCCATCTTCTGAGTGCCGATAAGGGGATTCACATACTGTGCCAGGTCTTGAGTGTATGTGGGACCGGTCAGTATGCATAGCAACGCTATTGAAAAGATTACTTTCATAGTACAGAGTGCAATACGATTAAAAAAATAAGATTTTAGTCAGGCAGCTTAGAGCCAATCCGTCCATGGGATGCGGAGTAGAATCAAAATAAGGCCAATTAGATAATAAATCCAGATCATGCGATATTTTCCAGCATCGCTGCTTTGCTTCTTACTCTTCATATAGCCGATTGTTATCAGAGCAATGCCGATAATCATCATCAGTGGATGCTCCAGAGCATATAGCCGTGCCTCACTGACTTTCATCGTCTCGGCAGACAGCGCCTGAATGCCCTTCGTAGAGATAAAATAGAGGATAAGACCGAAAACTAATTGAATATGGGCAAAAATAAGACCAATCAAGGAAAACTGTTTTGCCTGTTTGGTAAAAGGTTTTTTCCCCGAATAACCCATATATGAGTAAATAATCACCACAATCAGTACGATTAGTACCAGATATGCGAAATAAGAGTGTAAGTGTTGAAAGCCTGTTGCCATAGAATAGATATTTAAATTTATTGGCAGCGAATATACCAAAAAATCTGGGGGAGGGGACATAATATTGCCCGCCGTATAAGCACAATGATATTTGATGAGCGAAATTAATGGCGTAGAAGATTCATAGGACAATGTAAATGAGATTAGTTAATCATATAAGAAATTAATATAGTACACTAAAACTTGATCGCAATCAGAAATTCCGTTTAAATTAAAGAAGTCCTTTCCTACTGTTTAACTCCACTGTATATCAGATATTATCTACTCCAGTGCGACATATTGTAATGCAATTTATTGAAGGTGGCAAACGAATTCCATCTTTAAAGTTTTTTTCTAGATTGTGACATCAAATTAGCAAAGTGGGTCTGGCGGTCTTTCAATAGAAAGATGAATTGAATGGAGATAATTCTATAGATTTGTAATCATTTTGTAACCCTTAATAAATCCTTTGATATGATCCGAAACCTATTCCTCACGTGTATTGCGACTTTTTTTGTTGGAAGCTCGGGAGCTTTATTAGCTCAGCAAGGCGGTTTTTTTATAGGGGCCGAGGGCTCTTATAATATGACTATTATACTCAATCAACAGAACTATGGCCAAAAAGAAATGGATTATGACGGAGCTACTTTAAAGCCCTCTTTTGCAGCCTTTATCGGCTACGATATTAATGGGAAGACAAGTATATCAGTAGGTGCTGGCCTTATAAAGGGCGGCCAAAAATATAAGGATAGTTATGGAAATTCAGACAATTTAGCAAAAGACATTCAGTTAAATTATTTAAGCATCCCGATTTCAGTTGTTCAGGTATTCTCAGGAAAGGATCTCTATAAAGGAACTAATCTCTTTGTACGGTTAGGCGCTCAGTTTAACATACTCCAATCTGCAACAGTAGAACATTTTGTAAATGACAAAGTATCCAATTTACAGTCATTTGCAAATTATGCCGCAGGTGGTGGCGCGTTTATTAATTTTAATGAAAGTAAAATTAAAGAGCTTACTAATGCAAATGGTGACCTTGATGATGATGCCGCTCTATTTCAAAAGACAGACATAAAGGGTATTTTAGGCATAGGAGCAAGGAGCTATCTCAGTGAGCAGTTGTCATTGGACATAGAATTGAGGACCGGAATTTCTATTACGGATATTAATGCTACTGATTGGCGAATAGATGGTTATAAAGATGGAAAGCGACAGACATACGCACCGTCAAGAAATGCATTCATAGGAATTAATGTGGGAATTAGTTATCGGTTTTGAGTAAATGAATAATGAGTCCTGAATTTTCTGAAGGAGAATGAATTAACAGATCAGGAATATGACTCCATCCAGGTGATTGAAGTTTATTTGCGGATGACTTCACATACATCGGCGGAGACATGACCAATCGGAGCCCGGTAATAGGAAGGGTTGAATACATCGCAGTAATCAACCGGTTCTCACGCATTTTCCACCAAATGAGAGTTAAAGAGATGATTGTAGATGGCTACCGAGCGTGTGTCATAGGAAACTACGACTATCAGTTTCCCAATGGAAATAAAGTAAATGGAAATGTAGCTGAAATCTGGACGGTGAAAGATGGAAAGTTAGCTTCATTGACCATTTTCTTTGATACGTTGACATTTGATAGAAACATCCCAAAACCCTAAGCGAACTGGTCATTAAAGGCTACGATCCTCAGCATTATAATGTGCAAATAGATTGTTGTATTAAGTCTCTTATTGTTCTAGCCACTTTAGACCTGTCATAATAGTCTGTTGTCATACTTACCCAGACGACTGTCGTGATGTGAAGTGTAGTATTCTGATTGCTATTCACTTACAGTATCGGTTTGCGTCTTTTGATTATAATTTTACTCACCCTGCTTTTATAGCCCAATCTTTTTCACGCTATCATTTTGATAAAGAACCAACTTCTACAGTCTGTACTTGAGGGCTGAAGCTGGTGCGGCAATCCGATAGATTATTAAATCATTCTACGTATTTTTTCTTTCTCAATGTATTTTTCTATAAATTGAGCAATCGCTCCAAATACTACCGACATTCCAAATTCACGCTGATTTTGGCCTAAAATAGCTTCTTTATACCTAAAATAGAGCTAAATGGGGTCATACTTGGCCTTATTTTAGCGAAATGAACGATACAACTCATTATTTTTTTAGCTTTGCAGACTAAAATAAACCGATTTTAATAATATATGGCAGATACAGGGGATATAAAAAAAGGTCTTTGCATGGATTACAACAATGATATCTATGCGGTGACTGATTTTCAACACGTCAAACCAGCCAGGGGCGCTGCCTTTGTACGGACTACGCTTAAAAGCATGACCACCGGCAAAGTAATGGAGAATACCTGGCCCTCCGGCCATAAAATCGACGTAGTCAGAGTAGAGCGACGCAAGTTTCAGTTTCTGTACAAGGAAGAGGATGGGCTCAATTTCATGGATAATGAATCCTTTGAGCAGATCCAGGTACCCCAGACTATGATTGATAGCCCTCAGTTTCTCAAGGAAGGCATGGAAGTAGATATACTCTATCATGCTGAGAAAGAGGTGCCACTGCGTATCGAATTACCCCAGTTTATCAATGTAAAAATAACCTACACAGAGCCAGGAGCAAGAGGCGACACCGCGACCAATGCCACCAAATCTGCTACCATTGAAACCGGAGCCGAAATCAAGGTGCCGCTGTTTATAGATGAGGGCGAGATGGTGAAGATCGATACTGCCACCGGTTCATACATCGAAAGGGCCAAATAATTTATCCACTTTTTCATACCTGTTAAAATATATATTATGACCTATAAGGAAATTTTAGAACTGATCAAGTTCGTATCCAAATCCGACCTGAGCGAGGTAAAAGTAAGTGATGAAAATTCTGAAGTAGTCATCCGCACCAAGGACTTCCAGCGGTCTAAGGATTCAGGCCATTATATGCCTATGGTTGCCCCGACCATGTCTCAGGCACCATTACAGCAGACACAGTCCCCATCAGTAGAAACCGCAGCGGGTGAGGAACAAAAGAAGACAGAATATAGGGAGATTCGCTCACCTATGGTGGGTACTTTTTACCGCTCTGCCAGCCCAGATAAGCCATCTTATGTCAAGCCCGGTGATCAGGTCAATGCAGGTTCAGTAGTATGTATTATAGAAGCGATGAAGCTGTTCAATGAGATAGAGTCTGATATTTCAGGCACTATAGTCAAGATCATGGTGGATGACGCATCACCTGTCGAGTATGATCAGGTATTATTTTTGATAGAGTAAAGTAGGTATGTTTAATAAAATTCTGATTGCCAATAGAGGTGAAATAGCGCTACGCATCATTCGTACCTGTAAGGAAATGGGCATTAAGACAGTGGCCGTTTATTCCACCGCGGATAGGGAGAGCTTACATGTTCGATTCGCTGATGAGGCGGTATGTATAGGTCCGCCAGCTTCTAAGGATTCATATCTCAATATACCGCGCATCATGGCGGCGGTAGAAATTACCAATTCTGATGCCGTCCATCCGGGATATGGTTTCCTGGCCGAGAATGCTGATTTTGCAGAGGTATGTACTCAATATGGTGTGAAGTTTATCGGACCTACGCCGGAACATATCCGCAAGATGGGTGATAAAGTGACTGCCAAGGATACTATGATTGCTGCCGGTGTGCCTGTAGTTCCAGGTTCAGCGGGACTGGTCCACAGCGTAGAAGAGGGCATCCGTATCTCAAAGGAAATAGGCTTTCCGGTGATTCTGAAGGCTACTGCCGGCGGTGGTGGCAAGGGAATGCGTATCGTATGGGAAGCCGACAACTTAGAGACACAGTGGAATATGGCCCGAATGGAAGCCAAAAATTCATTTGGCAATGACGGCATTTATATAGAAAAATACATAGAAGAACCCCGTCACATCGAGTTTCAGATCATCGGTGACCAATATGGTAGGGTAGCACATCTATCTGAGCGTGACTGTAGTATTCAGCGCCGTCATCAGAAATTGGTAGAGGAGAGCCCCTCACCGTTTATGACAGACGAATTGCGTGCGGAGATGGGTCAGGCAGCTATCAAGGCAGGTCAGGCCATCAATTACGAAGGTGTAGGTACGGTGGAATTTCTGGTAGATAAGCACCGCAAGTTCTACTTCATGGAGATGAATACGCGTATCCAGGTGGAGCACCCCGTGACCGAAGAAGTGATCGATCACGATCTTATCAAGGAACAGATTAAAGTCGCCGCGGGTATGGAGATCACCGGCAAAAATTATACGCCCATCATGCATGCGATGGAGTGCCGGATCAATGCCGAGGATCCCTTTAACGACTTCAGACCCAGTCCGGGCAAGATCACCTCTTTTCACAGTGCGAAGGGACATGGGGTACGTGTAGATACACATGTGTATGCCGGATACACAGTACCACCGTATTATGACAGTATGATCGCAAAGATCATCTGCAAGGCTCAGACACGCGAGGAGGTCATACTTAAGATGCAACGTGCGCTGGACGAGTTTATCATCGAGGGCATCAAGACTACCGTCCCCTTCCATCAGCGTCTGCTTCGAGATGAGAATTTCATCAAAGGTGATTTCAATACCGGATTTCTGAATGATTTCGATCTGACAGAATAGGGTAGTTGGTCTTTAGTCTTTAGGGCTATGCTTTTAGTCTTTGGTCTTTAGCAGCGAGTTTGCGTTTTAGTTTTTTAGGTCTTTTTTAATGAGGGGTGAAAAGCTGATGACTAAAAACAAATCCATGATCCCGCTCTTACGGCACTTGCGAACCTGAGAATCATTTATAAATTGAAAAGCTTACAGCCTAACGCTTACAGCCTATAACAATTTTTTAGTGTCACTTGTCCCTTGTCACGAGTCACGATTTTTGCTTATTGCCTACCGCCTGGTGCTTACATCTTTGTCACTTTTGGGCGTGCCCCTTCCTTCGGCAGGGTCGGGCTATTCACTTTATAGCGATGCGATGCTCGCTATGTTCGTTACTATCCCTCACGCATCAGTTTGTGTTCTTTACAAAAATCCCAAAGGGGCATCCCTATGGCATTTCTCTGAAAATTATATTCTAAGTTCTTCCGACATGCCATCCCTATGGAATTTACATTTCAAGTTTTATGAGAATTAGTGCAGTGAAGCATTTGGTTCTACGACTATATTCGCTCACTACAGAGCAAAGTGGGCAAATGTTAATATTTCCACAAGACTGTGGCGGTCGGTATCAAATGAACAATTTATTTTGTTATTACTTATAATATATTACCCACTGACAGCTAAGCAATTGGATATTGAAATATTCGTCATATAAAAGATTTTTTGAATTTGAAAAAGTTTGGCATGGTTTTGGTTATATATTAATCGAAATCCAAAACTAAATGTATTGCATATGAGAAAAACTAAAAACGATTCTGTCACCCTGAGTGGTGGCAAAACACATGCGCATCTGGACTACACGGCATTGCGGAAGGCTGTGCTGGTCTTGCGTGCGGTCAACCATAAATTGCGACAACGCATCATCGATCTATTAGAAGAGGGAAATAACATGACTGTGACCGATATTTATATCAAATTGAGGTTAGAACAGTCAGTCGCCAGCCAACATCTGGCTATCCTAAGACGCTCCGGCGTGGTCGTCACCGACCGTCAGGGTAAGTTTATCTACTATTCTCTCGATAAAGATCGGATTGCTCAGATATCTAGACTTGTTGAAGAACTTGCAAATTAATTTTTTCACATTTTAATAAAGTGCTGATATAGAGATATTTACATAATTTCAACTTAAGGGATACATTAGGGTTGGTCGTTAATTTAAAAAAAATTAGTCATATTTTGAAAAAAATGTGACTTTTTTTTTGCGGAATAGATTATTTGTTCCATTTTTGTCTCAAGAAGACACACTTTTCAAGAAACTACAAAACAAACTTTATGAAAAAGACTAAGGTAATTATTGACAATGAGAAACTTCAGGTCAGTTCAGATCTGTTGCGGGCTCTAGCTCATCCGCTGCGGCTGAAGATCCTGGAATTCATTGACAAGTACCAAAACATTAATGTGAACAAGATCTACCACACACTGAAGATCGAACAATCCATCACATCCCAGCACTTGCGCATATTACGCAGCAGCGGAGTGGTTTTTACCGAAAAAGAAGGAAAATACGTCAATTATCACATCAACTATGAAATGGTGGATAAGGCAATCAAAGCATTGAACAACTTCTACGCTTAAACTTCAAATACATTATACATCCTCAATTCTTTAGAACGAATCCACGAAAAGAGCATTTATAAGTAAAAAATTACACCAAAAACCAATTTTAAATGGGGTTTCATCGATCATTCGGATAAATTATCCGGCCGGGTAATCCCAATGTTCAATTATTAATCCTAATGAAATAAGCTCCACCTTGTGGGGCTTTTTCTTTGGAATCATGCGGGAGGAGCAAGGAAATTGTAATTTATTTTAAAAAAGTAGCTTCCGCGCCAACGAAAAGCATATTTTTGAAGTCATTGTATGTAACTAAAGAAATAGGATTGCCATGAGAAATATTTACCATTTACTATTACCGGCTATACTGATACTCACTTGTCAAATGGCTCAGGCCCAAGTGCAGTTCCGCTCTATGATCGATGCACCCAATGTGTATCTGGTTAGTAAAGACCTCCTTCATATTCCCAACCAGGATGGTGTAGGTCTTGATTTTGGATGGGGCCTGGGTACCCACTTTCTGATGATCAAGCCCATCATAGGCATTGATGTCACCGCTGACTTTGGTAACCAGGAACTGGTAAAGACACTTACCTATAATCCTTATGGAAAATTAGAATTGGGACTTGGCAAGTGGCGCTCCAATGGTCAGCGCTGTGCTAAGACCAATGCACATGCCTATACACTATTACTCAAGGGCGGCATTAAATACAATTTCGGTAAGCGCGATGCCAATCCGGAATTTGAAGTGGCTGAAGTGGCTCCATTTCTGGACTATTATGTAGCCGGTGAATTTGGCAATTTCTTCATCAAGGACATGCGCAAAAACACTGAATTCTATATCCAGCCGGGATGGTCTTTCAAATCGGAGACTTTATTTCTGGAAGTAGGTATCCGTAATTTTATCAATACATTGGCTAAGCGTTAATACGGAGATTATAAAGTTCCCAGTCTGCGCCTGAAGAGTGTCTTCAGCGGAAGCGAGCATAAGCTGAAGCGACTACTTTAGAGGCAAAGTTCTTTGTTTTCCACAGCGTCCGTTCTTTTTTTGCTGGTGAGATTGAGCGCTTCGAAATCCTCAAAAAAGATTATATCTGTCTGCATCAGATCGACAAGTTCTGCTGCCAACGCCTCTTTGTCTATACTCGTAGTGTAGCGAAATGTACCTCATTGTAGGTCATCAACTATCTTTACTTTTAAGTCCTCTGAAAGTTTCACGCGAGCTTTATCTGTATATCAGCAGCAGGCAGGCAGGGATACTACCGTTGAATTCTGACCATTTTTTATAGGTTTTTTCTTTTGGCCTATGAATAAATTCAGATTTGATGGGTTTGCGTTGACCGGTCACTTTCTTGCCTCAGGAATATCAATGTCGAAAGGAGAATAGCGAGCATATGAAGGTATGATGCCACCTTCTTCAAAAAGATTGGACTTTGGATCAGAGTAAGCGATGGAGGTTAGTAGCTTTCTTGCAGCTATTTACCTCACCATCTAAGGTGACTTCATCATCCTGACAAGCAGCCAATAACTACACCGAGGCTTTCATGGGCGAGTGATGGTATCACTGTTATTGCAAGGTGACATGCATTTTATTTACTTAGCTGGCGCTTTTTTATCCGTACTTTCTTTATTCGTGTAAGTACGTTGCTTTTCAAGGTCTAATTTTGCACATTCTTCTTCTGAGAGCCCTAATCTTTCGATCTCTTTATCATCATCAGAAGAAGTTTTCCCCCTTAATATTCGTATTTGAGTTTCAATAGATTCCGCTTTACTAAGTTCATCTCCGCTGATCGCGTTTGTTAGTTGTTTATACAGGTCATGCAATCTGTCCAAATCCTTTTCGTCCAATTCTTCAATATTGACAAGCCTATTACTTGCACCGGAAGAGGCGATCAATTCGTCTAATTTTAATTGGGTCGCTTTTGACTCTTTATTTTGTGCTTTCTGAATCACAAATACCATTAGAAAAGTGATGATAGTTGTGCCGGTGTTAATAACCAATTGCCAGGTCTCAGAGTAGCCAAAAAATGGGCCGGAAATTCCCCAGACTAAAATCAGTGCACATGCGCTAATAAAAGCAGCAGACGAGCCGGAAGCCTGAGTTACTTTATTTGAAAAACGCTCGAAAAAACTAACTTTCTTCTTTTCCATCAATCACTTTAATTTATAAATCAACATTATAAAAGCACTCCTGAAAGGCTGCAATAATTGCCTTCTATAAAAAACAATAGTGGAGATTATTTTTCTTCATTGTTGGTAGTAGGTGCAGTCTTTTCTTCTTCAATCGGATCTTTGATCTTTTCAGGAGAAGAGTGTCCATGAGGGAAGCCGGGCATATCCTGATCAATATGCGGGTCATTATTTTCTCTCACTTCATTGGATTTGGTAATTGGCTCTGATGGTTTTTGATCTTCTGGCATTGGATTAATTTATTTATTTAAAAGTAAATTGCAAATGATTAGAATTTGTTTAATAATTGGCTCAGATTATTGATTTTTTTAGGCTGTACAAAGGTGACAGGTGACAGGTGACAGGTGAC
>DAOLZQ010000067.1:0-14587 GCA_035426385.1 Saprospiraceae bacterium | reverse complement strand
ACAAATGATTTAGTTACTGTGCCGGTACAATTATCACTGGCAGTAACGTCATTTATATTGGGTGCTGGAACATTGCCTACACAAGTTACAGTGACTGCAACAGGACATGTAATAGTAGGTGGTGTGTTGTCATTAACCGTAATGGTCTGAGTACAGGTAGCACTATTATTACATTCATCTACAACCTTATACGTTCTGGTGATGGTATATTTATTGGCACATGTCTGATTAGTTATTTGATCACCTTCATGGGTAACTGTTGGAGTTCCGGAACAATTATCTGAAAATACTACATCATTTATATTTGCATTTGGTACATCTGCAGCACACTGAACTGTTATGTTCGCAGGACAGGAAATAATTGGTTTAGTTATATCTTCCGTCCAGGTAAATGTTTGTTGGCAAGTTGAACTGTTTCCACATGCATCGGTCACCACATAATATCTTATTTGAGTTTTTTCACAACCATCTGTGATGATTGAACCCAGATAATTACTGACAGTTGCCATATCACAATTATCAAGGTAATTAACGACTCCGGGAGCTGGAAGCCCACTTGGATTACAACCAAGTTCCATACCATTAGGGCATGAAGTAATCATTGGTGGTTCAGTGTCTGGCATGTAATTATACGTTTTTACACACAAGAATGATTGTTCTCCAGGATCCAAAACTTGATCAGCATCCAAATCATCAAATATGGTATAAGTACGCACAAAGGTGGTAGAGCTACAAGGATTAAAGCTACCATCGGTAAATTTTACTACTACAGTACCACAAGGGGTGCCACCGATAACTGCATTGAATCGAGCTTCAAAATCAATTTCATTATTTACTCCAGGAGGAATAGGATTAGAACAGTTATAAGTTAAATCCGGCTGATCACCACAACTTACTGTAATTCCACAGGATGCTGAAACATGAATGATCAGTGGGATTGCACAAGATCCTGCGCCAATTGGAACTGCATAATAGGTTATATTTGTACTTGGATTAGCTGGGAAAGGATTGTTTATATCATACTCAATGGTATTACCATCTATTGGAAACTCATTGTAGAATCTGGTTCCAGCTGGGAATAAACCGACCACATTGCTTACAGGATATCCTCCGGGATTAGGAGCAATATAAACTTCCACCTGACCAGCATTAGGATTACAATGTAAATTAAAATAGGCTACTCCATCGATGTGAACTAACAATGGATCATTAATAGGGTCACCTTGACATGGAATATTTCCCTGATAACCCTGTATCAGAGATTGATCATTAAAAGTGATTCCCGAGACCGACCCTTTACCATCAATAGTACCAGTCATTGGGATCTCACTTGCACACTGTGAACTAGCCAGTATATCACAATTAGTAGTGGCTGTGACTTTATAACAGAACTTAGCCAATAATTTGGTGGGATCACTTGGTAATGGTAAGTGACCTATATTCCAGTTGATCGTTTTCGTAATCGGATCATAGACCGGCAGAGGATCTATAGGAGTCACACTGGGATCGACAAATGCAGTGATACTACCCGGGACAAAATCCGCTGAATATGGCATTGGCACATGAATAACCACATTATCAAGTGGCTCTGTACCCTTATTTCTTAGCTCGACACAATAGTCGACAGGCTCACCAGGATGTACATCCTGAGGCGGATCCGAAGGTATATTATTATTGATGGCTTCAAAATTGATCAGCCCTTCTAAGGTTGGTCTATATGCATCAATTCCAATCGCAATCATTGAAATGGTGTATAGATCCTGGGTAGTTCCAATTTTGAAGGTGGTCGAATCCTGATTATTGTCAATATAGGTATTTGCCGCACTGTTCACAATATCAAACATGGCTATGTCTATACCTGTATTATTGTCAATATAAGGAGTCCTAGCATTGCCACCTGTTTGAATGGAGGAGTTGAAAAAGTTAGTGGTTGAGTTACCGGAGTGAGCAAGCGGGACAAACACACCAGTTTTTCTTTTCTCAATCTTGAAAAAGTCACCTGGAATACCATAATCTCCTTCACCTGCCATATAGCCCAACTTGACGTGTACTTCACCTCCTGCCAACGCCTTAAAGCCGGAGATTGGTAAGTTAAAACTACTTTCAGCTCCACTACCCGGGGATGTATTAAAAGCGTGACCATTAAAGATGGTTATGTCGCGCCATTTCATTTTGGCATTCTCGTAAACTACGATCATTGTCCAACAGCCAAAATAGCCTGTTCCACCGCCATTTCCTGGTCTCAGTGCCAGATCTGCGACTGAGTATTCACCCAGACCTTTAGACTTTACATAGTTAGTCACATCGGCATAAGCCGAATATATCTGGCCATAATCAGTGGTGGGATAATATATATCTGTACCTAAAGCAGTTACCTGATGATAAGGATCACCCGCAAATTTGAACAGCACTTGATGTTTATCAAGCGTCTTTTGTTCATACCCCGTACCTGGTTCTAAACCGTGTATATTTACTTTGGCAAAAGAAGTGGTTTGAGTTTGGGAAAGACTACGATCAGTTCTGAGATCTCTGACGAGTGAATATATATCCAATGTATCATCGCCACTTACCCATATTTTGAAGGCGGGAAAATTTACAGTTCGATTATTGCTTGCATCTGAATAAGTTTGAGTGCCGGGAACTACATTAAAAGTCACTCCATTATTTATACTATAATAAGCTAAAGGTGCAGGTAGATTTCTCACTTCAAAAATGTAGTCCTGTGATCCACCTGAAATAGTGTATCTAGGCCAATAAGGCGATCCTGGTTCCTTACCGAATGCACGTACATCTGCTTTTGAATCAGCTTGATATTGCGAATTAGTTCTGTTAGCTCTATTATCTCTCTCTAATCTGTTAACGGTAAGTTTGACACCATTACCTTCAAAATGAATATAAACCGGATCAAATTTCATCTGAACTTGGTTACTTCCTAAGTCAGTGTAAACAGGAGTAGAAACATTAATAAAATTAACACCTCCATCTTTTGAATATTTAACTGTGCGAGTAGCTCCATTTATGTAAAAATCAAACAACACAGTAGTATCACCGGGGCTAGAAAAAGTATATCTTACGGTATTGGCATCTTTCTTAGATACCGTAAGAGTATAGTTGGTATGCGTAATTGCATCATTATGTTCGACAGTATAGGAAGCATCGAAACTAATAGGTGTTCCAGCACGACTCACATTCATAGTCAGTGGAGTACCGGTAATGGTACCGGCATTTCCGACGGTTTGATTTCTGCTGTAATGCACAAGCCCAGATGAAGGCCTAAAGGCATTAATTGTATCTGCAGCTGTTCCACCATCATTCGCCCTTCCAGTCCAGTATAATCCAGCATACAAAATATTGGTACACTGATCATCAAGACCTCCTTCCTGAGTGAAAGTAAGCGTAGAAGAAGAAGAATTATATGTAGCATTATCGTTATCGATATCTACATAGATCATTCTGTTATTTCCATTCTGCTTATCAAACGCATAATCCTGGAGAGTCATATTGGTATTACCGATAATGGTGTAATCTCCTCTGATTTTAAATATTCCCTGAGCAGGAGGATTCATTGGGACCTTTTCAAATTGCTTTACCACCTGTGCATTACCCATAAAAGAGATCACAAAAGTCAAAAACAAAACCCATGTTAATCTAGTAATCATAGTGCAGTCTTTTATGTTATTGTTTTTCATTAGAAAGATTTTTAAATTAGTTAGGATGGGGTATCATTTCTGAGTAGATACACTATATCATTCTTAATTGCCGGTATTAATTGTCTAAAATTTTCTAACGAAAGAATTACACGTGAAGAAATAACTACATGTTCTAAATTCGGAAAAAGCAATTTGAGATCGCTTGTGATTTTTACAAGGTCAGACGGCCTCTCAACCGTGAGTATCAAAATTTTAACCTCACTAAGATCTACTCCTGCGGGTATTGTGAGGTAATTAACGGTCTTTAAATTCGAATACGCATTCTTAAGAACTCCATCACCTTTTATTTGAGGTGAGCCTTGATCGAAATAGATGGAAGTATTCAATGCGTGGTAATCAAAATTAAGTTTCTGAGCTCTAAGTCGAATAGACTCCACTTTAGACTTTTCAAGGTTTGCTATATAATCATTATAATTATATGCTTCCTGTGATTGAGCTGAGATAATGGATGTGGAAATTATTAGTAATACGAAAATTAGTTTCATTGCTAAAAATTTAAAATTGTAAAAAGGGAAATAAATGGACAGGTAAGTGTTGCAGCAACACTCCATAGAACAGTAATTAATTACGCTGTAAGCGCAAAGCTGAGTAAACAAACTAACTATTGCCAGTCGTCAACAATCGATATCAGACCATCTAATAGATACTCTGACAATTAACAATTAAACTAATCTTTAATCAGGGGAAGTTTTTTCTAGTGTCATGCTTAATAAATTAAAAGGTTAAATAATGTGAAAGGTTAAAAATTGAAAGGTAGAATCTGACTTGTGTGAGGCAGATAATACTTCAAAGATAAATCACAGCTTTCAATTCAGTCGTATAACTTTTGTTATAATGAACCAATATAGTGAGAATTGACTATACAAATTATATATATTATTTCTTTATATATGTATTATTGACTGAAGTTCAACATTATGCGACTAATCATAAAAAAAGAGATTATTCTCAACTTCAGCACTACCCTATTTATCCCCTTTTTCGTGTGAGTATTTTTACAGATTATAAATTCCCCAAATAATAGTATGAATAATAGCTCAAGAGGAAAATTATTTATCTGCATAACTACACATCCCAGGCACGAAAATATTTAGCCACCGGATACTTTTCACTATCAACTTTGATTCTTCTAAATAAAAAACCCGTCTTTACAAGATAATCACTTATTTGAAAGACGGGTAAATAACCGCAATTGTTAGCTTAAAATTGAAAGGGTAAGCTATTGAAAGGGTATTGCATTAATAATTTACGTTGAAATTAAATTTTCACTCTAATTAGGAGTAAATATAGAATCAAGCATTTGATATTAGCTATAACAAAAGTTATAATTAATGAAAAATAGCATAAATTGACTATACGAACAAATTAACACATATTAATTGTAATAATATATCAATAGCTGTATGCCAGCACCTATGGCATACAAATAATTATATATTGCAGGAATTTCAAAATAATCACTATTAAACTAAATTGTAAAAATGTGGGTAGATTGAAGATCATCTTCATAATTGATTGAGACTAATCACTATTAAACTAAGTTGAAAACATGTGAGTAGATTGAAGATCATCTTCATAATTTCTTGAGACAAATTACTATTAATTAAATAGAAGATATAAGAGATAATTAAGTATCAGCTCTATTAGAAAAAAAGAAATTAAAGAGAGAATTCTGACTTCTACTCTAGCCAGCTTTTATAGTAGTCACTCAGTTCGATAGAGGTTGCCTCATCTGTCAGATGGAGAGGCTGGAAAGTATCTATCATCACTGCCAGTTCATGTGTTTCCTTAGCGCCAATAGACTTTTCGATCGTACCAGGATGTGGACCGTGAGGAATACCCCCGGGATGGAGTGTGATCATACCCTGTTCTACGTGTTTACGGCTCATAAAGTCTCCATCTACATAATATAGAACTTCATCACTATCGATATTGCTGTGATGGTAGGGGGCCGGAATAGAAAGGGGATGATAGTCATACAAGCGAGGTACAAATGAACAAATCACGAATCCACTGCTATCAAAGGTCTGATGAATAGGCGGGGGCTGATGTATCCTACCTGTGATCGGTTCAAAATTATGAATAGAAAATATATATGGATAATTATATCCATCCCAGCCTACTACATCGAAAGGATGCCCTAGATATTCGTATGGATACAACACATCTTTTTTCTTTATAAAAAACTTAAACCGCTCATCCGAATCTATAGGGGCTTGCAACTCTGGTTTAACAATATCTCTTTCACAGAATGGAGCACTTTCGAGCAACTGCCCGTATTCGCTTCGGTACCTTCGCGGGGTAGTGACATGAGCTGGTGATTCTACGATCAACAAACGATTATCACTAGCATCAAATTTCATCTGATATATCGTACCACGTGGTATGACTATATAATCACCATATTTGAATCTTAAAGTTCCATACATAGAATTCATCGATCCTGTACCGCGATGAATGAAGATTACCTCATCACAATCCGCATTCTTAAAGAAGTAGTCTTCCATACTCTTTCGTGGAGCGGCAAGTGATATGCGACAATCAGCATTGAATAACACCACTTTTCTGGATTCTAGATAATCATCCGCAGGTGCAATGTTAAAGCCCTCCAGGCAGCGGGGTTTCAAATCTAAGGTTTTGGCCTTAATCGGAGCTATATCTCTGGGTTCCCCCACCTGCGTAACCCTTGTAGGAGGGTATAAGTGATACAAAAGAGTATATTTATCACTAAATCCTTCAGTGCTGAATAACTCCTCATGATACAAATTGCCGTCAGGTTTGCGGAATTGAATATGGCGCTTATGGGGGATCTGGCCTTGTACGTGATAGTGCATGATATCCTTTGTTTTATTATCTAAAAGTACAAAAATACCCACTATCACATC
Organism: Saprospiraceae bacterium; assembly: GCA_035426385.1. GTDB lineage: Bacteria > Bacteroidota > Bacteroidia > Chitinophagales > Saprospiraceae > Parvibacillus. Next base: position 7,992 of record DAOLZQ010000067.1, on the reverse strand, counting down.
CTAATTCTTGCCCTTTACTTGCAGAATTTAGAAAATCCACATCTCTTACATTCCTTATATTTGCAGCCCAATGGCTATTGCATGAGCGAAATAAATAAAACCAATAGAGCAGAGATGAGTACTCTAGCGCGAGTCATACGCCTATCTCTGGCCTATAAGCGTCTGTTCATTTTTTGTATTTTGTTGGTTATTCTTTTGGCTCCACTGGCTGCTCTCCGCCCTTATCTAGTCAATGTGGGCATAGACAAGTACGTGATGAATGGAGACATGCCCGGCCTGTGGCAAATGTGTCTGGTGATTCTTGGCCTTATCTTTATTGAAGCGGTGCTTCGATATTTATTTGATTATAAGACCGCAGATTTGGGGCAAAACATCACCCGGGATCTGCGTATCAATGTCTTCAATAAGATTACAGGGCTGCGCATGAGGCATTTCGATCGTACCCCAGCAGGCATTTATATCACCAGGCTTATTAATGACATCGAAAATATCAATACCATTTATTCAGAAGGCATGCTTAATATTATTGCCGACCTGATTTCTATTGTTGTAGTACTTGTACTCATGTTCTATACGAGTTGGCAGTTGACTCTCATCAGTCTGGTGACACTCCCGCTACTCTTTGTCGCGACCATGATCTTCAATGCAAAGGTGCGCGTCTCCTACCAAAAGGTGCGAACCCAACTGGCCAATATGAATGCGTTTCTGCAGGAACACATCAGTGGTATGAATATTATCCAGTCGTTCAATGTGGAAAAAAGAGAAGCATCAAAATTCAAAATCATTAATCATTCCTATACAGATGCCAATCTAAAATCAGTGCTTTACTATGCTATCTTTTTCCCAGTTGTCGATATTCTGTCTGCTCTCGCACTGGGCTTGATGGTATGGTGGGGAGCCAGGGGTATCATGCACGGGTCAGTGACCTTCGGAGCTATGGTGGCCTTTCCTATATATATAAATACCCTATTCAGACCGCTGCGCATGCTGGCAGATAAATATAATGCCATTCAGATGGGCCTCATCGCTGCGGAACGGGTATTTGACCTGACTGATGACGCACAGGTGTCAGAAGCTCCAGGCCATATCCATGTGGGAAAATTGAAAGGGGAGATTCAATTTAAAAATATAAATTTTGAATATGAAAAAGGCGTACCGATATTAAAAGACATCAGCATGGATATTCCTGCCGGAACCTCTCTGGCCATTGTAGGAAGCACCGGCTCAGGCAAATCAACCATCATTAATCTTATCACTAAATTTTATGACTATCAGGAAGGCTCTATCCAAATCGATGGGAGGGAAGTCAGAGACATTTACAAAACTGATCTTCGAAAAAATATCAGCCTGGTGCTTCAGGATATCTTCCTCTTTACTGGAAGTGTGTTTGATAATATCACACTAAATAATCCGGACATTACTTTAGAGCAAGTAATACATTCATCAAAATTATTGGATGCACATAAATTTATAGAAAGACTTCCCGGAGGATATGATTTTATCATCAGTGAGCGAGGTGGAAATCTTTCCACTGGACAACGTCAACTGATCTCATTGGTTCGAGCCCTTGTCTATGATCCAGGCATACTTATTCTGGATGAAGCTACCTCAAGCATCGATACTGAAACTGAAGAGACCATCCAGTATGCTATTGACCGGTTGCTGAGTGATCGCACAGCACTGATCATAGCTCATCGCCTATCCACCATTCGTCACTGCGATCAGATTATAGTCATGGAAAAGGGTCGCATAGTAGAGCGGGGAAACCACGACAGCTTATTGCTCAGTGACAATAGCAGATATAAACAACTTTATACCGCCCAATTTGAAGATATTCCTAATCTTTGATTTAGAAATGAAACCTCATCAAATATCAAACCATCAGGTTAGCACAATTTATCAGCCTTGTACAATATATATATATAGACTAATCTTCATCTTGGTCTCTTCTTTGACTGCTCAAACTACTGCAATCGGCCAATTGCAAAACTTGTCACTCCACAACTATGCTGACACAGCACGTACAGGACTTACGGGTTCTTTCCAACATCTTAGTTATTTCAAAAACAATGAATATTTCAATACGTCCTATCCCGGAGAGACATTACTAGGAGCTCAATCTATGGCTGCATTAACCTATAAAAAGAACATGCACTATTTCACAGGTGGTGTGATGCTGGTCAATCAATACAGCCAACCCTTCAGGTTTAAGTGGTATCCAATTTTATCACTTCGATATTTTCTAAACCAAAGTCATATAGTCACATTGGGTGTATTGGAAGGAGGCAAGTCACATGAACTTCCGACTGAAATATATGGCGGTGAGCATATGCTTGCGTATCCACTCGAGTATGGGGTTCAATTGCAATACAAAAAAGAGTGGGGCCGATTTGAAACTTGGTTGGATTGGCGTCAGAATATAGTTGCAGGTGACTCAGTACAAGAGAAATTTACACAGGGGACGACAGCTAAAGTCTTTCCGATTCATACCGACCACAATAAGGTAACCATTCAGGCGGGACTTCTTTTTTATCATGCAGGTGGCCAAGTCCTGTCTGTATCACTACCGGTAATTACATTGACTAATTGGTTTGGAAAGCTGGAACTAAGACATCGCTTTGACAATGATTTATCATTAGGAATTAATTATACACTTAGCGGATTTAAGAATGCACCCGACAACCCGAATATTCTCTGGAAAAATGGAGTCGCGCACCATTTTCAGTTGCAGTCCGCTTACGACACCTGGAGTATTCACGGAGGTTACTACAATTCGAAAGACTTTGTGGCACCTCACGGTGAGTACATTTTTGCACTCTACAATTTTGATACTAATAGTTACCGCTCCGATTCCCGGAAACTAATCTACAGTGGACTGGGCTACCTTAGTCATTTCGATAGAAATTTTTCCATCAGCGCAGGTGTTGATTTTTTCTATGATCTGCAAGTGAAAAAAATAGAGTATAACTATACTCTCACAGGAAAATTTCAACTAAATTAAACCTCATCTGATTAAATCTATCAGGAAGTGAATGAAGTGGACCCGTCACTCTAAAGGCTACAATTTCAGTTAAGATAGAATTCAACTTCTTACCTTCCGGAACTCCAATCATCTATATCGTACACTTTGATTAACTTTGGCCAGCTTTTTTGACCCTTGGGAATAAGTCTATGTTACAGAGAATTAAAGTTAAGAACTACGCGATCATCGACGAACTGGAAATCAGTTTTTCGCCGCACCTCAATATCATAACCGGTGAGACGGGCGCCGGCAAATCTATCCTGCTGGGCGCACTGGGGCTCATTCTAGGAAATCGTGCTGATAGTAAGACTTTTTATCGAGTCGAGGAAAAATGTATTATTGAGGCAGAATTCCGCATAGAAGCATACAATCTCCAAAGCTGGTTTGAGGACAATGACTTGGATTATGCCGGTCAAACACTGGTGCGACGCGAAATCCAGCAATCCGGCAAGAACCGAGTGTTCATCAATGACACCCCCTGCAATCTGCAGCAACTCCAGGATTTCACCGGCCGGCTGGTGGATATTCATCAGCAATTCAGCTTGTTTGACCTTCAGAAACCAGCCTACCAGCTAGAGCTGTATGATGCCTATGCAGGCAATACTAAACTAAGGGAAGAATATCAAGTCCGCTTCAAAAAACTCAATGCACTGCTTAGCTCAAGGGCTCAGTTGGAAACCGAAAAAAACAGAGCACTTACTGAAATGGACTTCGTTCATTTTCAATTGGAAGAATTACAAAGCCTGAATCTGGAACAAATCGACCAGCAAGCTTTAGAAGAAGAACTAAAACTAATCGAACATGCCGGAAATATTCGGCAAGTCACTTCCTCCATTTACGAAGCACTAAGTGGAGATGAACAGAATGTAGTCAATTCACTTACTCAATTGTCTCAGCAGCTTAGCCCCATTGCAGGCCTTAGCGTCCAGCTAACAGAGCTATCAGAAAGACTTTATTCCACCAAAATAGAGTTGCAAGAGCTAAGTGATGATATTTTGCAAGTGGGAGAAAGCACCGAAATCGACGACGAGCGAGCTACAGTTCTCAGGGACAATCTGGATCAATTGTATAAAATGCTACAGAAGCATCACGCAAACTCGGCTGAAGAATTAACCCAAATTTTTCAAAATCTAGAAAATAAATCTACTGATTTTGATCTCATAGATCAGAAGTTAGCAACTATAGATAAAGAAATAGCTACTCTTCGTCGCGATCTGGGAGAGCGCGCTGAAGCACTTCACCAAAATCGTAAGAAGTCAGTTCCGGCATTCCAAAGTTCCATCCTGAAACAAGTAAAAAGTCTGGGCATGCCACATGCGTCATTTGAAGTGAGTCTCATGCGTAGCGAAGAGCTTACATCTAAAGGAATCGACACGCTGGAATTTCTCTTCTCTGCAAACAAAGGGAATACTCCGGCTCCGATCAGAGATGTAGCCTCAGGTGGAGAGATATCACGACTTACTCTAGTCATCAAGTCATTGGTTGCGGCCTCCATTCCATTACCAACTCTTATATATGATGAAATCGATACCGGCCTGGGAGGTGAAATTGCTTTAAAAATGGCCGGAATCATGCAGCAGTTGGCCAAAGAACATCAGGTCATAGTCATCACACATTCTCCTCAAATAGCAGCCAAAGCGGACAAACACCTCTTTGTCTATAAAGAAGTCATAAAAAACAATACATTTACACAAATAAAGACGCTGGACCTGGCCGAACGAATAGAAGCTATTGCCATCATGCTCTCCACCCGGCCCCCGTCAGAAGCTGCTATTGCCAATGCTAAAGAATTGATTAATTAATAAATATATACTCAATGGCTCATAACATCTTAAAAGGAAAAAACGGAATAATATTTGGCGCTCTTGATGAACATTCACTTGCTTGGCATGTGGCAGAAACTTGTCATGCCGAGGGAGCTAAGCTAGTCCTCACAAATGCACCGGTAGCTATGCGATTTGGTAAGATCAATGAACTAGCTGAAAAAATAAATTCTCCCGTTATTCCTGCTGATGCTACCTCAAACGAGGATTTGGATAAACTGGTGGAGGGAGCAATGACACACTTCGGAGGTAAGATCGATTTCATATTGCATTCTATAGGCATGTCGGTCAATGTCAGGAAGGAGATACCCTATACGCGCATCAATCATGAATTCATGCACAAGACATTGGACGTGTCTGCTATGTCTTTTCATAGGGTATGCCAATCTCTGTACAATAAAGAAGCAATGAATGAATGGGGCTCCATAGTGGCTCTCACCTATATAGCTGCACAGCGTGTATTTCCCGATTATAGTGAAATGGCAGACTCAAAGGCACTATTAGAATCCTTCGCACGTAGCTTTGGCTATCATTTTGGGATCCGTGATAAAGTTCGCGTCAATACCATTTCTCAATCTCCCACCCTCACTACTGCAGGTAGTGGCGTGAAGGGCTTTGAAGATTTCCAGAAATATGCCAATACACTTTCGCCTTTGGGCAATGCTTCTGCAGATGATTTCGCCAACTATTGCGTATCGATGTTTTCTGACTATACTCGTATGGTTACTATGCAGAATCTCTTCCATGACGGCGGATTTTCATTTATGGGTGTCAATCCGGAGGTGATCAATATTGCTTAATTTATCTGCAGTACTGCCCATGAGACAGGGTAATTTTTATGTACACAATCTCAACTTGTGGTAAAGTTTAATCGCAACATACTCAGGATATTATTTTTCCTTTGTCTATTCCATTTCCCACAATTGATTTTTGCTCAGGTGGAGTCGTCTAAGTCATTTAAAACTGAGCCTACTGCACCCGACAGTATTAAAACAGCCGAGGACAATCTACTCACAGACCTCTTTGACAATGATACTGTAAGAGTGTGGTATAGTATTATAGACCGTCCTTATAGGATATATGCTATTGAAGACACACTCCTCAACTTTAGTTTACGTCAGTTCGATCCCGCACATCAGTCATTACCACCTTATTTCAATATTGGCAATATGACCTCACCCTCATTGAACAGTTTATTTACACCACCAGCACTAGGTACTTTTGATATCGGTGGCGCGCCACTCTATCAAAGTCGATCGAACCTGGAAGAATTTATTTTTTACAATCCCTCTACACCTTTTGTTCGTCTAGATTATGCACTTACTGCCAATGCCCGTGATGACAATCGCTTCTCTGGAGATGTGGGACTGAATTTTGCAAAGCAGATTAATGCCTCTATACACTATCAGCGCTTCAATCAACAAGGGATGCTGATCAATGATCGTACCCGCACTACCAATTTCTCGGTGGGCATACAACAACAACGATGGAAAAATCGATGGTTGATGCAAATAATCTATAACTACAACCAGTTTTACCGCCAGGAGACAAATGGTGTGTCCAATGATTCCACCCTCAGACTGGGTGGCTTCGCAGGTATAAGTACAAATACACCTATCAATTCCACCACAGCAGGTTCGAAGGTATCCGACTGGGGATTTCTTATGAAAAATGAAATTTCATTAAAAAGAGACTCATCACTCTCGCCTTTATTTATCCGACTGCCCACTGGCTTTCGTATTGGTTGGGATATCAGCTATCAAAAATTTAAATCGCTGTATTATGATCAATATGCAAATGAAAATTTAGAAGATTCTATATATTATCGAGGATTCAATATTGATACGCGTGGCCTGCGCAATTATTTAGAAAATCAAGAAATTTCTAATTCAGTTTACCTGGCTATCGGAGGCCACCCGGGTGATACTATAGGAGAGGCAAATTACTTAAGGGCAGGAATTAAATTGAGCAATTATCATCTAAGCTATGCACCACAGGACAGTGTATTCTCCTTACTAAAGCTTACCGGTCTAGGTCACTGGAGATTGAAAAATTTAGCGACGATTACTGCAGAAGGATACTTCCTGCTAAATAGTAAAACACCGGTCTTTGACCTAAAGGGAAATCTTTTCTCCCACTTTAAAAAATTAATCGTGCTAGAACTTAATGCACAGATTAGAAATATAAATCCTGGATTGAGATATGAAGAATTAAATCTTAATGGAATTAATGTGTTTACCAATTCATTGAAAAATGAGTTCACCACTTATATCAGCGGCGCCATCAATTTCCCCTCTATACAGTTGACAGCAGGATTACACCAGCACCTAATCAGCAATCTGACTTACTTTGATAATCAATGGCGTGTTCAGCAGTCCTCTACACCTGCTAGCGTGACCGCGCTTACGATTGACTATAAACTAAAGCTAAGGAAATTTCATTTAGACAATTTCATTTTACTTCAAAAATCAAATTTGTCTGAGATCAGAGTCCCTACTTTCCTGAGCAACCACTCGCTCTATTTTCAAAATTATGGAATCCACAGGCATGTGATGTTTAATGTGGGGTTTGACTTTCACATTATACCAGGATTTGTACCGTATGGTTATTCACCTCTATTACAACAATTCTATGTTCCAGACACCGGAATTCTTCCTGCAGAGTTTGATTTTGATCTTTTCTTGAGTTTTAAAATCCGGCTATTACGTGGTTTCGTACGCGTTGATAATCTGAGTAATTTATATTCCAAGAAAGTATATTATCAGCTATTTCAATACCCACAAGATCGCTTGGGTATTCGTATTGGATTCTCCTGGATATTTAATAATTAGAATAAATGTGCGTAACATGACCGCTGCGTTCCTTTATAAATAATGAAGAATTTTATTACCGAACTTTTTTCCGGGACTATTGAGATAACTTAAATCGAGTACTAGCTAAATGACGGTAAGCCTCTTTCTTAAATCTTCATATGTACCTGCGTGACTCACCTCCACTTGCAGCATACACTTAAAATGATGCTTTTCCTATCTCATTTCTGTTATCCATTTTTCTTTGCGGTTATCCTCATAATTTTTACCTTATGTCACCTTCATACCCTCGAAGGTTTCCTCGTGATTCCATCTAATTTCACTTCGTAGGTTATTA
>DAOLZQ010000066.1:0-14689 GCA_035426385.1 Saprospiraceae bacterium | reverse complement strand
CCCAAACATTCAAAATCAATTAACTTATGAGTAACAAACTACTTAGTTCACGAAAGGTAAGACCTTATTTTGATCGGTCAAAGCATATACCAATAAGAATTGATAACTTACAAAATGGAGCAATCCCTGAATGTTGAAGAATTCATACAGTTTATTTGCTCATCTTACCGCCATAACCTCTCACTAATCTCTGGTAAGATATCCTAAAATCTGACATGTCCTTTTGACTCATCCCTTCCAGGTTTTCGAGCTGAATCTGGTTTATCCATTCCGGAATAGCACTTCCACACTTAAGTAATCTTACACTACCTCGCCTGAAGGTGAGTATAATAGTAGTGCTATTGCTCGAACCTGTGCGGGTAGTACTGAACTTAATATCCAAAGCATATCTCGGCTCGAAGTAATAATTAATATCAACTAAGGATAGTGCATTGTGCACGATGGAAGTTATCTGCAAAATAAATTCTTTGTCCGTGACTTTTAACCGGTGCCTGAGCTCTTTGTGAAAATGACGATGTAGTGAATTATCGATTTGTATTATCTCACCTTGTCGTGCATTGATCCTCAATGACAATAGTGGTGCGGTAAGATTGTAAATAGTTTTTATAAATTTTGAAAGAATATGAGTACTCTGCATTAGATCTTCCTTTATATTATTACTCGTGATCAATGGATATCTATCAACCTCTGATTTAATACCAGTGTAATTGAAAAAGTATAGTGTATGAAAATCTTTAAAATTATAATAAAGAGTCATAAACAATTTACTTTTACTTCAAGTATTAATGAGGTGTAGAATTGCAGAACAGAGTGGACAAATATTTACATTTTGATGAACTTACCACTGAGCATATCACCTCCTTTTTCATCCGATATTTTATAAAAAGGTGGATTTGAACTGAAGGAGTATCAGTGGTAAGATTCATCTGTGTCAGGTAATACCTGTTTATCCATAAGGTCGCCTAAGCAAATACTTATTCAAATTCACACTATCATTCTTTTTTAGTGAACTTGATGGCGTGGATAAGCCTACCATCCTTTTGATAAATGTTGAAAATATAAGCACCTGCCGCAAACTGATCGATCGAAAACGTCTCCTTATATTGCGGATATATATTTACAACTTTACTTTGCATATAAAGCTGTTGGCCTAGCATATTTACTATGCTAATAAGCACCTCACCTCTAGCATCGCTATTCAGCTCCAACGTAATGTATTCTGCCGCAGGATTGGGATAGAGACTATACTCGACGGTTATTTTAGGAATAACTTTACCTACGACACCACCACTTTCGGGTTGTTGGAAACCTTGTGAGAGCACAAAGGTACCTTTTATAAGCGTAGTCGTAATAGCTTCTCCCACCGTATGGTCAGATTGAATTGTACTGCTTTTGAAATTTCCACCGCCGGTGCCTATTACTTGCCGATCTATGGATTGTGCTTGGATATATTGAATTGGTAAAGCTGCAATCAAAAGGGTTATGCTAACTTTTATAAAATTTTTCATTATTCTGGAATTTTTTTAATTGCGTTAAAAAGTATTTATTTTTTTGCTTCCAGTTTTTCAAGACGTTCCAGCAAATTCTTATTCGTATTTTTTAAATCTTCGATCATTACCTGTTGCTCTTGTACTGCTTTGACGAGAGGTACTACAAATTCAGAATAGCGAAGACCATATAAATCTTTTTCATTAGAAGGTAAACTAATTCCGCTAAAATCATAGCCAATTTCTTTAGCAACCATTTCTACTTCTTGTGCGATAAATCCGGTTTGAGTAATTTTCTCGATCTCATATTTTTCCGGATAATCGGACTCGTCATTCACGCCCATTATCCTGTTTTGAGTATGTATGTCAAACCTATAAGTAACAGGTCGAAGTTTAGTGACAAAATCAAGGCCTGGCACATTGGCTTGTACATTGGTCTTGATGCGGGCATCACTATAGGAAGTCCAGCCTATTTGAGCTCCTACTCCTACGGTAGAGGCATTGCCCATACGTATTCTGTTGTTGTTTACTGTAGGCGCATAATATCCAATTGAAGTGGAGTTAGTAAAATTACCTTCACCCGCATAGAATCCCACAGCGGTATTGTAACTACTATTACTATAATACAAAGTTCTATTTCCTAGAGCAGTATTGTAGTTACCACTAACATTAGAATATAAGGAGCGGTAGCCCACAGCAGTGTTGTCAGAACCAGCTACATTTGAAATTAGAGAAGAGGTACCAAATCCATTATTGTAGGAACCGCTATTGGTACTTTCGCATGCATATACACCAAATGCTGTATTAAATGAACCCGTGGTAGTATTTCCTAATGCCAAATAACCAAGTGCTGTTCTATCTTTTGCGACTATACCAGCCTTATCGTTGTTAATGCGGAATGACAGTGGCTGGTCATTTAGGGTACCTAGAAAATGAGTTGATACTATATTATTTCCGTTTCGTTTCCATCCTACCTCCTCTGTACTTGGAGCCCATGCTGTACCGTTAAATGTAAGTGTTTGTCCTACGGTAGCACCCATAGCATTGAGTTTGGTGGCTGTGACTGCACCGTCTGCAAGTTTAGGAGTTGAGATTGCATTATCCGCAATAGTAGGATTGGGGTAAGTGCCGGAGAGACTTCCACCTGCTGCACCTGTAGGCGAGGTAGAATTATTGTCTGTTGGAGCCCATTCAGATCCGTTAAACCTCAATACCTGACCACTGGTAGCACCCATAGCATTGAGTTTGGTAGCGCTGACTGAACCGTCGGCAAGCTTAGGACTAGTAACTGCATTATCGGCTATATGAGTTGTGGTGACCGAATTATCAGCGATAGAAGGATTGGGATAATTGCCGGAGAGACTTCCACCTGCTGAACCTGTAGGTGAGGTAGAATTATTGTCTGTTGGAGCCCATTCAGATCCGTTAAACCTCAATACCTGATTGTTTGTGGGGGGAATAGTAGATATTTTGGTATCTCCTATTGCATCTGTATTAGAAGCGTGAAGTGCAAAAGGCACACTGCCAAATTGTTGTGATCCCAAATTTACAAAAGGAGCTGCACCAAGCTGTACTTCTACTTCGAGCATCATGTTGCCCTTACTCCAGGGAATACTAGATAAATTTGAATATGGAGTACCTCCCAATGGAGTACCGTTTCCCAGCTTAATATTTACTATTCCTTGAGCAGTAGTGGTGGTAGTATGAGTCTCAATGTAATAATTTTCAGGTGTACCTTCATCATGAATAATAGTGAACCTAAGATTCACCTCTGTAGATGCCATAATGCTTCCATCTGCATTTCGCAGTGCTGCTTGATAATTAATTGCTTGAGGCAATTGCGCAAAAATTGTACTTATAGTACAAGCAAATATTAGGCAGAATGCGAGGAAGTTTTGTAAATAATTTTTCATGCTGTTTATATTTATTTTTACCAAATATCATTCTAGTTTGAATACCATAATATAGGTACTTCATTAACGGTGGAAAGTTTTATAGGAACGGTTAGTAATTGCTTCTGAGTGGTGGATTTGGCTTTTGGCTATAAGGATTAATATATGTATAACCCAAAATGAAAGGAAATAAATACTTCTTCCCTAATGTATAAACGGTGATAATATTCAGTTGAACGGATATTTATACCGTATATTCGGTTTTATGAATATTAAAGGATGTAAATACATGAGAAATCCTAGGTATAAATACTAATTTTGAAAAATGAAGCCTACCGTAATGATTCCAAGATTAGATTCGCTGTTCATTATCCTGTTTTGCCTAATTTATAGTCTTACTCCATGTCCTGCTCAAGAGAATAAAACCATAGATTCCTTGCTACGATCGGAGCACAAGCATATCAAGGAGGACAGTTTTAAAATAAAATTATGGCTTAAAGTTGCAGATGAATATGTATTTAGCAATCCTAAAGAAGGATTAAAGTATGCTGAAAATGCTATAAACCTTTCCAGAAAATTAAACCTTCCGATGCTGGAAGCTAATGCCCTATTACGGCAAGGCTATTTGCTTAGTAAGCTGGGAAAGATATCAGATGCAGAAAAAGTAACTAATAAATCGCTTGAAATATTTTTAAAATATAAAAATAATTTGGGGCTAGGAATAGCCTATCATCAATTAGGGATCTTTTATAATCTAAAGGGAGAGCCCTACAAAGCATTGGATTATTTTACACGAAGTATTAATAAGTTTAATTTAGTCAAAGAATATAAAGAATTAGCAGGTGTTTATGGCAATATCAGCTCACTTTACGTGGGGCTTGGAAATTATAGTAAAGCCTTAGAATTTAATGAAAAGGCACTTAAAGGTCATCGGAAACTTGGCAATAAGCGAGGTGAGGCATCTAATATTTTAAATAGAGGCATAATTTACTATACTCAATCGGACTATCTGCATGCCATAGAATGCTATAATGAAGCATTGAAAATCAATAAAGGCTCTGGCAACAAAGCAAGCTTAGCACGCATATATCTAAATCTGGGAATGACTTATGAAGATCTTAGAGATATTCCCAGAGCGCTCAAAAATTACAAAATAGCCATGAACCTTTGTGAAGAAATAGGTGAGAAGAACGGTTTAAGTTTTTGCTATATATACATTGCCGGAATTCATTATACACAGAAGAATATTGATTCTGCCTTGTACTATGAAACAAATGCTTTAAAACTGGCGCAGTCAATTGGAAATAAAACTAATATCACCGCAAGCTATGGGAATATGGCTACCTATTATATTTTCCAGAAAAAATTTGACAGAGCAATAGATTATAATAGGAAAAGCAGACAATTGCTTCGGACTACTGAAAATAAAAGATCCCTTGCATACAGTTTAGAGCAGTTTGGCAGGATTCTACTGGAAGCAGATAATCTGGCTTTAGTTAAAAATGGAATACCGATTGAATTGAAATTAGATTCAGTATTTATAAGTTTAAGCCAAGCAATGAGCCTAGCGAATGAATTAGGAGAAAAAGTAAAACAGCGTGATATTTGGGAATTATTTTCTGAATATTACGCTCAACGTAAAGATTTTCCCAACTCACTAAGTGCATATAAAAAGTATATCTCCACTCGTGACAGTATTGATAATCTGAACATGCGTACTGAAGTAGCCAGAAAGGATATTCAATTTCAGTTTGACCGTAGAGGAGACTCTTTAGTATTTGAAAATAAATTGGCGCATTCCAAACTGCAACACCAGGTTTTGCTGGGTAGAGAGCAAAATAATAAACTGCAAATAGCCAATCAGGATAAAGAATTAAAGCAGTTGGAGTGGCTGGGGGTACAATCCGATTTGCAACAGGAGCAACTATTGAGAGAAAACAAAGAGAGACTATTGCTGCTATCAGAGAAAGAACAGGAATTACAAAAAATAGACCTGGATAAAGTAACCAGTGAAAACGAGCTCCACAAGTTACGGCTACATCAGCAGCAGCTGCTGGGGTTAGCCTTGTTGCTTTCATTGATGGGTATTGCAGCCTTCCTGTTTTCTAAGTATAAAATCAAGAAGGAAAGGGAAAAATCTGACTTGGAGCGCCGAATGAGTGAAGCTACCTTAAGTTCTTTACACTCCCAGATGAATCCACATTTCATTTTCAATTGTCTGGGTAGCATCAAGCAGATGATACAACTCAATGAGCAGGACAACGCTAATACCTATCTGAATAAATTCGCCAAACTAATCCGACTCTCACTCGAGCATTCGCGCCGACCTGAAATCACACTACGCGAAAAAAATACCTATTTGATTAATTATTTGGATATGGCACAACTGCGCTTTGATAAAGCATTTGAATATAGAATAGAAGTAGCCGAAGATCTAGATATAGACGAAGTGACAATACCCCCTATGATGATACAGCCTCTGGTGGAAAATGCCTTGTGGCATGGCCTGATGAATAAAGAAGCTGATCGAAAACTACTTATAGGGTACCAGATTCAAGACGATAAGCTTATTTGTACTATTGAAGACAATGGTGTAGGCATAAACCATTCTAAAAGCCATAAAGAAATAACTCACAACTCAATAGGTATAAAGAATATTATAGAAAGATTAGCGATACTAAATCGAAAGTATAAGCTCAATTACACACTAAGCATAGTAGACAAGAGTGAAGAAAATAAAAATTTAACCGGAACCCTTGTAACGTTGACCCTGCCTGCAGTAGGTTTCAGAGATTAAATATCAAATTTTAAAAATACTCTTTGCCTTCTCTAGGAACAAATCTTTCTTGCGCCTGCTCACATCTATTTCTTCACCGGAGTACATAATCACCGTGCCTCCATCGCCTCGTCTATATTCTTTGATGTGATGTAGGTTGACCATATAAGATTTGTGAATTCTTAAGAAATCATTTTCAGAAAGCATGTTATCAAAGTCAATAATAGGCCGAGATACCAAAATATTTTTTTTGTCAGTGAGATAAAAATTGGTGTAATTACCCTCTGCCTTACAATATACTATATCTGATACTAGTACAACTTGAAAACCGGTAAGTGTTCCCAGGCAGATTTTGTTATTTTGATTAGAAATACCAGGTGTTATATTATGCAGCAGGGCACTTAGATCCATATGTTTCGGTTCTTCTCCTATTGACTTTTCTACTTTGTTTACTGCCAGGATTAGTTCTTCCTCATCCACTGGTTTGAGCAAGTAATCTACCGCACTGTATTTGAATGCTCTAATCGAAAATTCATTATGAGCGGTCACAAAAATAATTTTAAAGTCAAGACCCTTTAGTTCGTTTAACACCTCAAAACCATTTTTCCCCGGCATGGAGATATCCATAAACACCAGTTGAGGCTTCATTTTCTTGATTTGTATGATTGCTTCCTCGGAATGCTGGCAACAAGCTATAATGTCAAGCTCTGGACAATGCTTCTCCAACATCATTTTCAGGCTATCCAGCAGGCGACGCTCATCATCAACAAGTATTGTTTTAATCAAAATATAATATTTTTCAATAGTTAGAATAGAAACCTGTGCCTCTATCACTGTCAGAGATAATCAGATACACAAGTGCTCCCTTACAAATATAGAATAAAAAATTCCTTTATTGTCCTGCTCTTGGGAGAAAACTAAATATAATACCTATATTTTTATATTATGCTCGAATCAGATTCCTAAAATCAGGAAATAAAGCACTTATAGTATAAATAACTTTAATTCAAATAAAATTGGGATAGTAAAAATGGGTAAATTCTAGTTTTAATTTCCATAAAGTCAAATCATAAAATATTAGTTAGATATATTAAATTTGTATTTAACTCAAATAAAGATGATAACTTACGAAATAGAAGAGAACCTGAATGTTGAAGAATTCATACAGGTATTAGTCAATTCCACCTTGGGAGAGAGAAGACCTATAGATGAGCGCGATAGAATTTCAAAAATGCTTCAACACGGGAACTTAATAATCACAGCAAGACATAATGGAAAGCTGGTGGGCGTAGCCAGGTCATTAACAGACTTTTCATTCTGTACCTATTTATCCGACTTAGCAGTGGACGATGCTTACCAAAAAAGGGGAATAGGAAAAGAATTAATCCGGCTTACAAAGAAAGAAACCCCAAAAGCAAAGTTAATCTTGCTCGCGGCACCTAAGGCAGTTAACTATTACCCGAAAGTAGGAATGACGCAATGGGCACAGTGCTACGTGCTCGACAATATCAACGACCTCAAATAAATGGCCGGATATTAGTGCTGGTATAGAATCACATTCTTATAGCCAGTATCCTTTTCTACAGGTGTAGTTCAAATAAACAAGAGGCTAACCTGGACGCTAATCGTGTTGTTGTAAAAAATATCATCAAGTATCGAATAACGGATAAGTCATAGAGATATACCCAGGAGACTTCAAGCGATTTACGGTTACTGTAGTGCCGAATATGGAGCTTTGCGATATGGACCCATCTTCATTCTTTGTCCTACTAAGCATAAGTCTAGTCCCGATCGGCACCCAGTCAAATTCATAGCCTCATATCAGGTTCGTGTTCCTTTTTCCCACCCACGCAGTCACCCTTACTTCAGATCGAGCCTCACCGGTTCGCCCTATGGGGCTTGCACACAGCATGCATAAGGCTTTGCTTGGTCTGTGCTCATCGGGAATATTCTTGGGAATTTTCACTAGCAGTTCAGTGCTTTTAATGGTTCGGGCCAAGATCCGTAACGCCTCAAACACATATCCTTAATGCCACATGCCCAATTCATGTTTTAGGGTGCATTTACCTCAATATTAGCACCAAAACATTATCAACCCAGTCACATCGAAAGGGTTAAATCCTTATCTTCGTATCAAACATTCTAATAATGATCACTAAAAAACAACTGACTTTGACTCTTGAACAGTTTCCCGATGAATTCACATTGGAGGAACTGATTGATAAAGTTATTCTTCTAGATAAGATTGAAAAAGGAAATAAACAATCAGAGAGAAACGAAGTCTTGAATGAAGAGGAACTTGAAAATGAAATGCAAAAATGGTTCAAATAAAATGGACCAAACTCGCAATGGATGATCTAAAGGGAATCTATGATTATATCTCAAGAGATTCTGTAAAGTTTGCGAAAATAGAAACCATTAAACTGAAGGTTAGAACCACTATTCTAAAACGGCATGCATTTGCGGGAAAACCGGTTCCAGAGTTAAATAATGATATATTTCGTGAACTTATTGAAGGGAATTACAGAATTATTTATAAGATTATTGATTTAAAAACAATTCATATCTTAACAATTCATCACTCCGCAAGGGAATTAACAAGACGACAATTAGAATAAGAGCTATTTTTCTCAAGTTTTGAGCGAAAATCAGCCTTGCATGAGAGATAATTGAGCGGACGGCCTCTCCGGATTGCTCTCATGAGGTGCGCTTCTCACACCACCCTGCCTACAGCCCACGTACAAGAAGGTTCAATAACTTGACCTAATTTGCTGATCCTATTCAAGCATAGAGATATACCCACGAGACTTCAAGCGATTTACGGTTACTGTAGTGCCGAGTATGGGGCTTTGTGCTATGCGCCCATCTTCATTCTTTGTCCTACTAAGCATAAGTCTAGTCCCGATCGGCACCCAGTCAAATTCATAGCCTCATATCAGGTTCGTGTTCCTTTTTCCCACCCACGCAGTCACCCTTACTTCAGATCGAGCCTCACCGGTATCGCCCTATGGGGCTTGCTAGTGCTTCGGGTCGATACCCTGCATTCAGGAGACTTCCACTCCTTAGTTATTAAATGTTCTTTCAAACACTCTTACTCTCTCTGCTTTTATCTACTTTTACAGAGGAGTTTTCTATTCGTGGTGCACACAGTGTATCTAAAAATAGTCGAAATAGTAGTAAATTGAAGGCTTTTGTTCGTATCAAACTTTGTGTTTATCTGACAAGTTAGTGCTTCGAAATTGTCTACTTGACATATACTAACCGATATACAACACTTACAAAATATTCAGATAAATTTTAAATTTTTAAATGTCTAATTATTTTTATTTTGCTATTTAAATAAATGCCACTATTTCTTTTATGTATACAGATATTGCAATTAATACTAAATCAACTGAGGTTGCTCATTTAAGTATAGAAGCCTCACACAAGTGACTAGTTTACTTACAAAAAGAACTATAGACATTAGAATGAAACAAATCATAACCATAGAATTTTACTTTCAAAATTTTGAGCACATTCCAATTATTGATGTCAGATCACCGGATGAGTTTGCGAAAGGACATATTCCCAATGCTATTAATATTGATCTATTTTCTAATGAAGAGCGCGCAATAGTAGGCACTGCCTATAAGAAGGAGTCGAAAGAGAGGGCTATTGAACTTGGCTATGAATTTGTAAATCCCAAACTAGTTTATTTTGTAACTAAATCTATTGAGATCGCCGCTCAAAAAGAAGTTGTGGTGCATTGTTGGCGGGGAGGGATGAGGAGTAGTGCCTTTGCCGACCATCTTATAGAAAATGGATTTAATAAGGTTTACGTTATTGAAAAGGGCTACAAAGCTTATAGGAATTATGTGTTACGCTTTTTTGAACAACCGTTTAATCTTAAAATTTTAGGTGGATATACCGGCACCGGTAAAACTGAAATATTGCATTTTTTGGAAAAGAAAGGACAACAAGTTGTTGACTTGGAAGGGTTGGCAAACCATCGAGGTTCTGCTTTTGGCGGAATAGATCTTTTACCACAACCCACCACTGAACAATTTGAAAATAACCTGTTTTTAAAATTGCGAAGTTTAAATCCCAACATGCCAATATGGGTTGAAGATGAAAGTAAAGTAATTGGGAATGTATCAATTCCTAATGAAGTATATTTAAAAATGAGGTATATGCCTGTATTTTTCTTAGATGTTCCCTTAGTGCAAAGAATAGAACACCTTGTAAATACATACGCTATTCTAAGTCAGGATAAATTGGCAGATGCAATCAGTCGAATAGGTAAGAGGCTTGGATACGATAAGGCTAAACTCGCCTTGGATGCGCTTGAAAACAAAAATTATTATAAAGTGGTAGAGATTATCCTTTTCTACTATGATAAATACTACTTAAAAGGATTACAAAGACGTCAGGAATCTTCAATTCAAGAACTTAAAATCACTTCCGAAAATCATGAAGAAATCGCGGATATTCTAATACGCTTAATAAATCAGAACAATGGATGAACCAATAAAAATGACAAGCTTTAGCCACGGTGCAGGTTGTGGTTGTAAAATATCACCAAAGGTATTAACTACAATATTAAAATCTAATTCCATCCAGATTGATGACCCTCGTCTTTTAGTAGGTAACGATACCAGAGATGATGCTGCTGTTTATGATATGGGAAATGGAACTGCAATCATAAGTACAACTGATTTTTTCTTGCCCATAGTAGATGACCCTTTCACTTTTGGAAGAATTGCCGCTACCAATGCGATAAGCGATGTATATGCTATGGGAGGAAAACCATTAATGGCGATAGCAATCTTAGGTTGGCCCATTGATAAAATTGCTCCTGAAGTTGCTGCCCAGGTTATGGAAGGTGGTAGAAAAGCCTGTTCAGATGCCAATATTATACTTGCAGGTGGCCATAGTATAGATAATCCAGAACCTATTTTTGGGCTTGCAGTTACGGGTTCGGTTGTAATCGCTAATTTAAAACGCAATGATACCGCTCTACCGGGAAGTATACTCTATCTAACTAAACCCCTAGGTATTGGCATCTTAGCAACTGCTCAGAAGAAAGGTATTTTAGAAGAAGAACATAAAGACATTGCTGCCGATTCGATGACCATTTTAAATGATGTGGGGATGGAACTCTCAGAAATTGACGCCGTTACAGCTTTAACAGATGTAACCGGATTTGGACTAATGGGACATTTATTGGAAGTGTGTGAAGGTAGTAATGTAACTGCGATTATTAATTATAACAAAGTGCCGATATTCAAAGAGATTCATGGCTATCTTGATAAGAAATGTATTCCCGGAGGAACTCTAAGAAACTGGGACAGCTACGGTCATAAGCTTAATGTTGAGGACGGAAGGCAAAGATATATCTTATGTGATCCACAGACCAGTGGAGGATTACTAATTGCAGTCAAAAAAGAAGCTGCTCAGAAAGTAGAACTCATTCTAAGAAACAAAGGCCTACACGCTGAACCAATAGGAGAACTCATAGAAAAATCAGAATTGCCAATATATATTATAGAGAAATAATATCAGTAATGACTATGTCAAAGATCAAAAAACATAGTATTACTGACCTTCAGTTTTAATACTATATTTATCTAGGGAAAGTACTTTTCCTTGCTTGAAAGGCATTTATTTTTCACCAAAATGAACATGGCGCAGAATAATGCGCCACATCCTAACTTAAGCAATAAGTTATCCTAAATTCATCGATATTTATAAGGTAGAAGTTACTACTTCAACTGCTCAAACTTGGCCTGGAAAAAACGAAGATATTTTGGTTCATATACCATCTTTAGACCTTTGATTTTATTACGTCGTTCATAGACGAAGGCGGCAGACTCAGCGATCACATCCATGTGTGCCTGAGTATAAACTCGGCGCGGAATGGTAAACCGAACTAATTCTAATTTGGGTAGGTAATTCTCACCATTTGCCTTTCTGCCGGCAGATACAATACCTCTTTCCATGGTTCGAATACCCGCATCCAGATAAAATTCTGCAGCCAATGTTTGGGCCGGAAAGCTCTCTTGTGGTATGTGGGGCAAGAATTTTTTGGCATCCACGAAGATACCATGTCCGCCGATGGGCTTCACAATAGGTATATTGTACTCCATCATTTTATTCCCCAAATAGATCACCTGTCCTACTCTGGCCCTGATGTGATCCTTGCTTACGCTCTCCTCGATACCGATTGCCATTGCTTCCATATCACGACCGGCCAGCCCGCCATAAGTGTGCAGGCCTTCATATACCACCACCATATTGCGGGCCTCTTCAAATATATCCCAGTCATTCACCGCCAGGAAGCCACCTATATTGACCAGTGCGTCTTTCTTTGCACTCATAGTGGCTCCGTCAGTGTAAGAATTGATTTCTCTCACTATCTCTTTAATGCTCTTCTTATCGAAGCCTTTTTCCTTTTGCTGAATGAAGTAGGCATTTTCTGCCACTCGGGTCATATCATGAATGATGCGGATCTTATGCTTCTTCGTCAGCGCGCTTAGATCTTTAAGATTTTTCATGCTGATGGGTTGGCCACCGGCCATATTTACACTGGTAGCAATGCAGACATACGGGATCTTTGCGGCCCCATGTTTTTTTATCAATTTTTCAAGCTTGCTTAGGTCCACATTCCCCTTGAACGGAAACTCATTTTCCGGATCATGTGCCTCATCGATGATGATATCTTCAAACCTCCCACCGGCGAGCTCCTGATGGAGTCGGGTAGTCGTGAAATACATGTTGCCTGGGATGATGTCACCCTTCTTTATCAGGATTTTCGATAGAATATTTTCTGCGCCCCGGCCTTGGTGAGTCGGGATGAGATACTTATATCCATATACGTCTTTCACTACTTCTTCCAGGTGGTAAAAATTTCGGCTGCCCGCATATGCTTCATCACCCATCATCATGCCCGCCCACTGACGGTCGCTCATGGCAGAAGTGCCACTGTCAGTCAAAAGGTCAATATAGACATCATCAGATTTTAATAAAAAAGTATTATAGCCAGCCTCACGCAATGCTTTCTTTCGCTGGGATTCAGTGGTCATCTTCAGCAACTCCACCATCTTCATCTTATAGGGTTCTGCCCAGCTTCTCTTCAAATTATTCATATCTATCCTTTCAAATAGAGGGGCTATTTTTTTGCCACTCCTTATTAAGGACAAATGTATCCTTTATTTTAAATATTGAGATTATTTTTCAGGACAAAATATAAATCCGACTAAAAGATCCTTGAAATGCTAGTGGAGTCTAGACGGCGAGAATAATGTTTTCAATTCTGAGCAACCTTTTGAAATGACAACTTTTGATATCAAAACTGGTTAGCCTCATGCACGATAACTAGCACTTTTTTATATGCCGACGAATTCGAATGTACTATTAACAGGCGCTTCCGGCGCAGTGGGTCACGAAGTATTGAGACAACTACACTCATCCGGAAAATATAATATTACCGTATTTGACCTTAAATCTTCTGCTGCAGTAAAGCTCTTTAAAAAATATAAAAGTGAGATTGAGGTTATCTATGGTGACATTTCAAAGAAGGAAGATATTAAATCCGCCTGCCAAGAGAAAGACATAGTGATACATCTTGCTGCCGTCATTCCACCCCTGGCGGATGAGCAGCCTAAGCTCGCTTATAGTGTGAATGTCACCGGTACTGAAAACTTAATCAGCGCTTTAGAAAATTATTCACCCGGTGCTTTTCTGATATACAGCTCTTCTATTTCCGTATATGGTGACAGGGTTGCAGATCCCAATATTAAGTTGTCCGATCCGCTTACTCCGAGTCCAAGGGATGAGTATGCACTAACTAAAATAGAAGCTGAGAAATTAATAAAACAGAGTGTACTGGACTGGACCATTTTTAGACTATGTGCGATAATGGGTCGTCACAAAATATCGAAACTGATGTTTCATCAGCCTCTGAATACTTCATTTGAGATAGCAACACTTGAAGATTCCGCGCGTGCCTTTGTGCATGCGATCGAGCATCAAGCTGAACTCTCAAAGAAGACTTTCAATCTGGGTGGTGGCGCTTCCTGTCGTACCACCTATGACGAATTTCTCAAGCGATCTTTCGACATAGCCGGCCTTGGCAAATTTGAATTTGCTCCAAAGAGCTTTGCAGAAAAGAATTTTCATTGCGGCTTCTACGCAGATGGTGATGCGTTGGAGGAGATTCTTCACTTTAGGAAAGACACTATAGACAGCTATTATGAAAAAGAGCAGACAAAGGTACCTGCTGCTTTAAAATTATTAGTTTCTCTTCTCAATCGTCCTATTAAACGTTACCTACAGAATCTATCCGAACCACTCAGAGCAGTTAAAACAACTGATACTAAAGACATCCAGCATTATTTTTATGATAGGAAAGTAGGACAAAGTGCTAGTGAGTAGAGCCAAAGCAAATATTGATGGATTCGGGGCTGAGTAGAGCCAGAGAGTGATTAAGTTACTTTCGCTTCTACCCATCCCCCGGCCCCTTCCCTTAAAATGGAAGGGGTGGCTTATGATGT
>DAOLZQ010000065.1:0-14906 GCA_035426385.1 Saprospiraceae bacterium | reverse complement strand
AGCATGTTAGCAATTTGGATTTTTTTGCCTATTGCCTATCGCATTTCTGCATATAGCCTATATCCATAATAAAACCCGAAAATTACAACGGATCTACGTCGATAGAAATACTTAAGCTCTTAAGTGCCGGATCAGCAAGTGTGCGCAGACGAGCTTCTTGGAGATCATTTTTTAGCTCAGTAATGATGGCAAGCTTACGTTCCATCTTAATAAGTATTTCGAAGATATAGTAATTCCGAATGCGTGAAATTAGACCAGGCGCTGGCCCGATGATTCGAGAGCCCCACTTATCTCTTAGTTGTGCAGCCAGGAACTCAGCACCATTTCGGGCTATATCAGGATGGCGGTGCCGTATAGTCACTCCTATCAATCTACAATAAGGTGGATATTTAAATTTGTACCTTTCTTCGAGAGTCTCATTGTAAAAGGATGCATAATCGGCCTGTTTGACCTGCTCGAGCATCCGGGCAGGAATTTTCTCGTATTGGATATAAACCTTTCCTTGGTTTGAAGTGCGCCCGCTGCGTCCACTCACTTGTACCATCATCTGGAAAGCACGCTCACCCGTCCGAAAATCAGGATATCGAGTCAACTGATCTGCGCTGATAATACCAACCAATTCAACATTTTCAAAGTCTAGGCCCTTACTGACCAATTGAGTTCCCACTAGGATATCTATCTGACCGGTCTCTAATCGAAAGATCATATCAGCCAGTGCACGCTTTCCCCTGACAGTATCGAGATCCATACGAGCAATCTCTGCTTCCGGGAATAATATCCGCAGTTCTTCCTCTATCTTCTCTGTGCCAAAGCCAATGTGTTCAAGGTCCACATTACCACAAGCGGGACAAGCAGGATCCGCTGGATCGCTCCACCCACAATAGTGGCACATGAAGCTGTGGTTGTATTTATGGTAAGGCATACTGACATCACAGTTGATGCACTGCTTTGTCCAGCCGCAAAGCTTACAAGTCAGGACGGGTGAAAATCCCCGACGGTTCTGAAATATGATCACTTGCTTCCGGTTCATAAGTGTAGTCATCATCTCATGCAGAAGTGCGGGACTGAAATGGCTGCCCTTGGGCTTACTGTTCTCCGCCAGTCGTCGGTCTATCAACCGCACCTTAGGAAGAGCAGCATCACCATAGCGCTCGGTAAGCTGCACTAATGCATATCGACCCCTGAGAGCGTTAAAGTAAGATTCCATCGAAGGGGTAGCCGAACCAAATAATATCTTGGCTCCATACAACCGGCTGAGCATGATAGAAGCTTCGCGTATGTGGTATCGTGGTGCAGGATCATTCTGCTTGTAGGAATACTCATGCTCCTCATCAATGATGATGAGCCTCAAGTTTTTGAAGGGCAGGAAAATGCCTGACCGCGCACTAATAACAAGTGATTTACCCTTCCGGACTGAGTCCCAGAGATCCACTTTATAATCACTACCCACTCCTGAATGATATACACCAGCACTATCACCAAAGTAATTCTGTATCCTCTGCATAAGCTGCGTAGTGAGCGCTATCTCTGGCACCATGTAGAGTACTTGGCCCCCTGCCGCTAAGGCCTCTTCGATGAGACGAATATACACCAAGGTCTTTCCGGAACCGGTTACACCATGCAATAAAACTATACCTTGCTCTTCAAACCCTCCCTTGATCTGTGCTACTGCTATTTCCTGAACTGGGGACAACTGCATCTTGGCTGCATTCCAACCCTCCAGACTATCAGCCCGTGAGACCTGCCTTTCTTCCAGTGACAGCAGGCCCTTCTTCTCCATAGACTTTAAGGCTGCAGCACTGTCGGGAATTTTCTCATTGAGCATCGCTGTAGAAACCGCCGTGTCTGACTTTATCCACTGCAATAGGGCTAAGACAACTTCAGTCTGCTTTGGTGCATTTTTTACTTTCTCAAATACCTGTTCCAGGCCCTCATTATCTGCAACAAAAAGAGGTACGATAAATTTCTGAGTTTTTGGTTTATAGGTTTGTTTTAATTCCTCTTTCAGCAACATCACTCCCAGGTGTAAGAGCGCCTGAATGATGGGCTGAATTGATTTTTTACCCAGTAAGTCCTGTACGGTATAGTAACTGAGTTCCTTCTGATGACTTAATGCTTCAGCGAGTAGTGCTGCATCACCTGTAAGTTCATCCAATCTATCTGCAAAGCTTTCATTGAAGATAAAATTAGTCTCACTGCTCAGTTTAATCCCGGCGGGCAGTGCCACATTCATCACCTCACCCAGTGTACATAAATAATATTCTGTCAATTGGCCCCAGAAGTCCAACTGCAATTTACTTATCAGCGGTTCAGCATCAAGTATATCGAGTATAGGTTTTACCTGAAGGTTCCGATCATTCTTCTGATGTAGATGGTGTACGATACCGGTATATCGCTTCTTCCTGCCAAACTGCACTTCTACCCGGTGCCCCGGCTGAATGTGAGCCAGATGTGGTGGAACACTGAAAGTATAGGTATCCCTGATGGGTAGAGGTACTATAATTTCAGCAAAAATATTTTCCATATAATATTGAGGTTGACAAAGATAAACCCTTAATATGTCTTTGTATTCCGCAGAGGACAAAGTGTCCAAAAATAGAACCTACTAGTTAGCGAAAGGTATTCCAAAAAAGAAACAGAATTCAGAAGTGAATATTAAATAGCTTTAATAAATACGAGATTGTCAGATTCCAAACCCTGTCGTGTCAGATAGCTATCGACCTCAATGATAGCTTGTAGACTTCCGTCTGATTGGATCACGTGGCCGACATATCCCAGGCTGAGCAATAAGTCCATTGATTTCTTATGATTTTCATTCTTTCTCTTTGGCTCCACATATTCCATGATCACTTGAGGTGAACCTGAACACAAAAAATTTATTCCACCTTGCAAGGCCTGATATTCTGCACCTTCTACATCCATCTTGATTATATGGGGACAGAAACTGCCTGTTTTCACCAGTTCATCGATGGTGGTGGCCTCTACTGTGACTTTCACCGGGGGCGACTGTCTATACCAGGAATCGTTCTCAAACTGGGTGACATCTGAAGTATTATACTCTGAATGGAGATTGGGAAATTCGTAGAATGTAATCGGTTCTGTTGTATTTGAAACCGCTTTTTGATAAATGCGAATATTTTTAAGGCCGTCAACATTTTGCCTCAGCAATTTGAATGATTTGCTGGAGGGCTCTATCGATATAATTTGACCTCCTACACCCACCAATTGGTTTGCTAGTAAAGTAAAGTATCCGAAATGAGCACCTATATCTAAGAAATGATCATTTTCTCTGAGTGAAAGTATGAGATATCTGGCTAGTCTGATTTCAGATGAATGTGATTTTCCCCCGGTCAGGTAGATATCAATTGATGCAGGCAGAGCAAGATGCATTTCACGACCAAAGAATATTTCAGTGGTTACTTCTATTTCCTTTTTTGTGTATGGATAAATCAATATGCGATGCAAAATGGCACTTCCATATTTAAATGGTTGATGTAGGAATCGTCCAATTTTTGAAAAATTTGCTATCTGCTCCACTTTATTCAGCTGTTTGAGTAATAGGTCTTTCATCTTACGAGTAGGTTGTCTTTGTATGCGACGTGCTTCAGAGCGGTGCAAAGTAAGTGAATAAAAAATACTTATTATATGTGGTTATTGGCTCTTAACACTAAGAATCATTCTCAGAACAGGCAATTTCTGTACTAATAAGAAGTCGAATATCACCAGAAAAGTAAAAGCCTTGTAGTGATTTACTAGCAAGGCTTTTTTCTGAAATTATATTATTCTAACCCTTTAGTCGCGTAGGCGGTCTAAATTGAAATGGCTTATTATTTTTTAAATAAATTCCCCAATACATTCATTCCCATAGAACCCAGGTCATCCATAAAACTGCCGTCGCCATCGCGATCTAATATTTTACCTGCCATTGTAAGTAATGGATTATCTGATTTATTTTGCTCTACAGTCTGTGAAAGTACTCCACTCATCTGTTGACCATTAAGACCTTGGCTTGATTTCAGATTTCCCAATACACCCATGACAATAGGCGCTAGTTTGATCAGCATCTGGCCGATATGTGCTGTATCAATACCTGAGGACTGACTGATACCATCTACGACTGTGCCGATTTTATCGCCAAAAATGTGACCCAAGATGCCTGCACCATTAGCTGCCCGCTCTTGCTCCGGAGGTACTTGATCTCCCTTGATGAGGCCTAAGATATTATCCAGCAGACCACCAGAGTGATCTTGAGATAGTGCTTTATCCAGCTGATCTGCGCCCTGAGGTGTAGAAGCATTCTGAGAAAGTCCGCCTAGTAAAGCAGATAACATACCGCTCACTGCAGTTTCAGTTTGTTGTGGATTGGCATTAGACTGCTGACTCAGCTGATCTAGTATTCCAGAACCCATCTGACTTTGTAATAATTTTAATAAATCCATGTATTATTTGTGATTAGTTATAAACAAAAAAACCTACCCTATACGACATACGACAGAGAGTGTATAGGAAGCAAATTGAATTAATAATTGTTCATAATCTGACAGAAAATCGTTGATTGTCTGTTAATATTTTTCAAATATGGGACTAATATATTACGATTATTTATAATATTAAATGATAAAGACCTATGTTTGCACTTCCCTTTTCTTTCGTTATACCTCATAAATATATCCGATGGCTATTTTTCAGAAAGGATTATTATTGTTTTTCATATTGACTACCGCATTTGAGTTGCAGGCACAGTCCTCTCCTATGGTACGGAATTACATAGAGACCTATAGGTCTATCGCTGTCACAGAAATGCAACGTACCGGCATTCCAGCGAGTATCAAGTTGGCTCAGGGAATCCTGGAGAGCGCTGCAGGACAGAGTGACCTGGCCATCCACGCCAATAATCATTTTGGTATAAAGTGCGGCTCAGGATGGAACGGAGCTACCTACAGTAAAGAAGATGATGATTTTGATACCTGTGGTGTACTCTGCAAAAGTTGTTTTAGATCTTATGGTGATGCCATCGAGAGCTATATGGCTCATTCAGAGTTTCTTCGCAATCCCGCTAAGACTTCCAGATATGGATTTCTATTTACACTTGATCCAACAGACTACAAGGGCTGGGCTAATGGATTGAAAAAGGCGGGCTATGCCACCAATCCAAAATATGCAGCACAACTCATCAAAACTATCGAGGACTATAAGCTATATGAATATGACAGTGTGAATCCAAATGATATACTAGCTGATAATTCGACTAATCCTACGCCACCCGCCTATACTCCAGGCGAACAAAAGAAACAACAATACCGCA
Source organism: Saprospiraceae bacterium (assembly GCA_035426385.1). Taxonomy (GTDB): domain Bacteria; phylum Bacteroidota; class Bacteroidia; order Chitinophagales; family Saprospiraceae; genus Parvibacillus. Next base: position 9,601 of record DAOLZQ010000065.1, on the reverse strand, counting down.
ATAAGGTCAGCACAATTAATGATGTAAAATATATCCTTGTGAGGGACAAGAGCACTCTTATTGATCTGGCAGCACAGTACGATGTTCGGATCCATAGATTACAAGATTACAATCCGCAGATCAAAGAGAGCACCATCGCACTACCTTATGAAACTAAAATATATCTACAGCCGAAAAGGAATTCATACCGTGGTAAAAATAAATGGCACTACGTAAAAAATGGTGAAGACACTCGAGCTATAGCTGAAATGTATGCTGTCAGAGAAGAATCATTGCGTAGAAGAAACCACCTTACAAATTCGGAGCAACCGGCTATAGGTGAGCGGTTGGCGCTTCGGGGCTGGGGCATATTCATCCACAAACCGGTGATCAGCAAGAAACAAAAATCAATCCTGCCATCTAAGCCCACCATTACGACTCCAGACGATCAGCATGAAATAGTCGCCGTGAATCCGAAGAATAATGAAGTCATTGCGGGTAATAATAAACAGGCTCCACGTCAGACTGCGTCTGCGAGTTCAATTTACCATGAGGTAGAAAAGGGTGATACACTTTATAATATTTCAAAGCGGTATAATGCGAGTGTAGATACTATCCGCACTCTTAATAACATTCAAGACAATGATATTAAGATCGGACAGCAGATAAGGGTACGGTGATGAATCATTAATGGTGGTTGGCTCGCTACGCTTTGGCATGTTGGCGCATTAGTCTTTAGTCTATAGCGGCGCATTTGCGTGTCAGCACGTTGGAATATTAGGTTTTGGCTATTTTTGAATAGCAGATTACAGTCTAATATTTAGTCATTTCTAGTTAAAGTCTTTGTCAACTGTCACCTGTCACGAGTCACCTATAAAAGCTGAAAACTGAAAGCTCTTTATCATTCCAAACCTACTTTTGTTTCAGGCTTTCAGTCACCGGGATATAGCCCTTTTCCTGATAGGATATTTGTTTACCGGAACGATCGATGATTATATTCAGATTATCGGTGTTTACATCGTAATAAATTGTAGTAAAGAAGGTAGGACAATTGTGCGACTTACAGCCGGTAGTCTTGTAAATACCTTTCTCAGAAAGCACTGGGGATTGAACCTCAAAATTTTTAATTACGTCAGCATAATTCTTTCCCAGAAGTTGTGTCATTCTGCGCTTCAGAAGTGGATTCTCCAATAATTTTATGTCCCTGGGGTATTTCCCCTCATTACCGGCTAGAAGAGCTCCGAGAGGTGTAACCTCCATTGTGGTGAGAATAACTTCTTCAGCAGGCATTGTGTCTTCCAGTTTCTTATTTTCGCTTTCAGATATTGAGCTTGTATCAGCCTTAGGCATAGGCAGTGCGGGCTTAGGATTAGGCTCTTTGCATCGAATAAAAATGAAGGTGCAGGCTATCAATAAGTAAACATACATTTTCATAAAGCAGATCCTCTTTTTACTCTAACGAAGTAAAGAGAGATAAGGTTATGACATCAATAGTTATGAGATGAAAAGTGAAATTGAGCGACTATTAGTGGAATTTTTTATTTGAAAAGAGACTCTTTTTGACTCACACTATTAAGTGTAAGGGAAATAAATCTAAGCAAAAAAAAATGCTACCCCGAGGGATAGCAAATTAAAAATTCTTGTAGCGCGAGACGGGCATGATCCGTCGACCTCATGATTATGAATCATGCGCTCTAACCAACTGAGCTACCGCGCCGAATTCGAGTGGCGAATTTAATATTTATTTTTAAAATTATTGGGGCTTGGAAGAATTCGTTATCCCATTGACCAATAAAGCTACTGCATCATCCAGTACTTCCACAAAACCACCGACTATCTGAAAACTCATTGTCTTACCACCCTCCTGCCTGATTTCCACTTTACCTTCTACAAGAGAGGAAACGATAGGAGCATGACCCTTCAACACTTGAAATTCACCGGAAGTGCCGGGCACTTTCACTGATTCTATCTTGCCCTGAAAGTATTCTTCCTCGGGAGTTATGACTGAAATATGCATGGGTAGAAAATCCTTTTGAATGATAAAATTATGCGTTTGCTTCTGCGATCAGTTTTTTACCTTTCGCTATAGCTTCATCGATAGAACCTACCAGGTTGAAAGCGCCTTCAGGATACTCATCTACCTCTCCGTCCATGATCATGTTGAACCCACGAATCGTCTCTTCGATCGGCACCAAAACACCAGGAATACCTGTGAACTGTTCTGCTACGTGGAATGGTTGAGAAAGGAATCGTTGAACCCTTCTGGCTCTGGATACGACCAACTTGTCATCTTCTGACAATTCTTCCATTCCCAGGATTGCAATGATATCCTGAAGCTCAGTATATCGCTGCAATATATTTTTTACCTTCTGAGCGCAATTGTAGTGCTCCTGGCCGATAATATTCGGATCAAGGATCCTTGAAGTCGATCCCAGTGGATCTACCGCAGGATAGATACCGAGAGCGGCAATCTTTCTGTCCAATACCGTCGTAGCATCCAGGTGGGCAAATGTAGTCGCCGGAGCCGGGTCAGTGAGGTCATCCGCAGGTACGTAAACAGCCTGAACTGAGGTGATGGAACCACGCTTGGTTGAGGTAATTCGCTCCTGCATGAAACCCATCTCAGTTGCAAGAGTGGGTTGGTATCCTACTGCTGAAGGCATCCTGCCCAGTAGCGCCGATACCTCAGATCCTGCCTGAGTAAATCGGAATATATTGTCTATAAAGAAGAGGATGTCTTTTCCTCCATTAGGGTCACTCTTATCACCATCCCGGAAATACTCCGCAAAGGTCAGCCCGGATAGTGCTACACGTGCTCTAGCACCCGGCGGTTCATTCATCTGGCCAAATACAAAGGTTGCTTGGCTGTCTTCCAGCAGTTTCTTGTCCACTTTGGATAAATCCCAGCCCCCTTCTTCCATTGAGTGCTTGAAGTCATCACCATATTTTACTATACCGGCTTCGATCATCTCTCGTAGCAAGTCATTCCCTTCTCGGGTACGCTCACCCACACCCGCGAATACGGACATACCATCATACCCTTTGGCGATATTATTGATCAACTCCTGGATTAGTACGGTCTTACCCACACCTGCACCGCCGAATAAACCGATCTTACCACCTTTCTGATAGGGCTCGATAAGGTCGATAACCTTGATACCGGTATAAAGCACTTCTGACTCTGTGGACAGGTCTTCAAAAAGTGGTGGCTTCTGGTGAATCGAATACTTCACTGAAGCATCTACCGGTCCCAGACCATCTATTGGTTCACCTACTACATTGAAGAGGCGGCCTTTAATATCTGGACCAACGGGCATACTAATAGTCGTACCAAGGTCGATAACTTCCGCACCTCGCTGCAAACCGTCAGTCGCATCCATAGCAACTGTCCGCACACTATCTTCGCCCAAATGCTGCTGTACCTCCAATATGAGGTCAGCCTGACCGTCACGCTTGATGACCAGTGCATTGAGAATCTCTGGAAGTTTAGCGTCCTCATCTGAAAATGATACATCCACTACAGGACCGATGATTTGATTTACCCGACCTACATTTGCCATATATATTGTATAAAAATTGGTTTAAAATTTCCTTCTCAGGCTACATTCCTGAAAAACGCTGCAAAAATACGCTTTGTATGCATGTTTTCCAATATTATCTGATAGAATATTCTTCAAGTCAGGCAAGTTTTTTAGACTGTCCGAATTAAATTTGGCATATTCCACCAACCCAGTGTTTTTAAGGTTTCTTATATTTGGAATTAAGTGAATTCTTCTCCGTCAGTTGTATTAAAGTTTTGTCCAATCTTCTTTGTCTTGTCGCCTCTGTCTTAGCATCTTCCAGATGGAGAATATATTCCTTACGATATGAGGGTGGCATATCGGCGAAATTCGCTTTTGCAGTTGGATTTTCAGCAAGTGCTTTTTTAAAATAATCCGGCATAGGAGGCACAATAACCTGATTCTTTTTGGGTGTAGGTTTAGTTACACCAGCCTCATTGAGCCTTATAGCTTCTATAATATATTGCTTCAAAATATCGTCTGAAGGCAAGTCAGCTTGGGAGGTGATGCGACCCAAATTACCCATTGACTCACGCCCCTTCTTTTGAAGTATCTCGTCTAAATCTTCCATAAGCGAGGCTTTCCAAAATCCAAAAGCACAGTGAGCCTTGAAAGAAGCCAGATGGGCCAGGGTCCCTTTATACTCAAAGAATGGCATTCCCCACTTTATTTTTTCTTCTACCAGTGGCTCACATGAATGGATTAGCTGTCTGAGATGTACTAATATTGGTCGTGCGAATTCAGCCGATTGCTCTATGTAGTGATCGACTTCTTTTAGATGGGTTGCCATGAAAAATATTATTTATTTATTTATTTATTAGAACTAATTACGCTGTGCTATGGCATTCTTGGTAAATTCACTCTGGATCAACCGACCACTGATACCGGCTTTTTCTTTTAATAGATCCGGCCAATGGTCGGTACCTTCCCAAAATACCTTTTTCAATTCTCGTAGTGCTTCGGGCGAATATGCTGCCCATTTGCCCGCCAAGTGATTTATATAGGCATCTACCTGCTCCATCTCGTCAAATACTTCATCGTACAGTCCATGCGCTTGTGCCCACTGGGCAGTCTGCCAGTCCTCCGGAGTAAGAGCCAACTTCCGGAAAGCAGAAGTTCCAATTTTTCGTTCCACAGCCGGACCGATCACAAAGGGTCCAATACCAATCGCCAGTTCACTTAGTCGTACAGAAGCATATCTAGAAGCAATGCTAAAGTCACTGGCTGAAATCAAGCCTACACCACCACCCACGGCCTTTCCCTGAACTCTGCTGATGATGATCTTAGGCGAAGTCCGCATCGCGTTGATTACATTGCCAAAGCCCGAAAAGAATGCCAGACCCTGTTCGTCATTCTGAATTTGCGTCAGTTCACCGAAACTGGCACCGGCACAAAAAGCCCGTTCACCTGCACTTTGCAGCAAAATGGTATTGGACGCATGTGAAGCACATTTCGATATCGCGCTTACTAGGTTCTCCAGAGTAGCCCCCGGCAAACTATTACTCGCAGGGTCAAAAAAGGTAATGGAAGTGTAGAATTCTTTCTGGTCGATGGTCACTGATTCTTGCATGAATTTGGCTTATTTGGCTTTAAATGTATCTATTTTCGTAATTTAACGTCTAAGTAATTGTGTTAGTAAAATACAACTTGTCCGTTCAATTGGTTGCAGGAGTTTATATTACCATCACAAGTTAATTTTTTATAGCTATTGTCCTTAATTCTAAATCAAAAAAAATCATGGGAGAATTTGTAGTTTCTAAAAGGAAAAATGATGAGTTTCAGTTTGTACTAAAAGCTGATAATGGTCAGATCATACTTACCAGCGAAGGCTATAAAGCCAAGGCAAGTTGTATGAATGGTGTGGAGTCAGTAAAGAAACACAGTCAAGAAAGTGATAATCTGGAAATGAAAACGGCCACCAACGGCACTTTCTATTTCAATCTCAAGGCGAGCAACGGCCAGATAATCGGCACCAGCCAAATGTACAAGACCGAAGACTCAAGAAGTAATGGCGCAGGATCTCTGATCAAAAATGCACACAACGCCAAGATAACTGACGAGACTGCTGCCTAAGGTGATACTTCAAGCTGTGGATCAGCAGACTGTTGCATTGGTAGGTTAGAGTTCCTTTTTCATTACCATCGTCAATATAGTGGCCAGTGCTACAGATTCCTCTGTCTCATCCCTGATATCGACATAGAATTTTATAATTCCTTTTGGCAGATCATCAGGAGTTTTCTTCTCTTGCTCGATCTTTTCCTTTACGGTAAGTCTGACATGTAGTGTCATACCGGCATAGACCGGTTTGATAAATCTGCATTCCTCCAGTCCGTAATTGAGCAGCACAGGACCTTTACCCGGATCGACAAACAGACCGGCAGCAGCAGAAAGTACGAAATAACCGTGAGCAACACGCTCAGTGAATATAGTGCCATCTAAAGTTGTGATGTCCGTATGAGCATAAAAATGATCCCAACTCACATTGGCAAAATTGACGATATCAGCCTCGGTAATAGTCCGGCCATGAGTGATCAGCGTATCACCTACTACCAGCTCTTCGAAAAACATTCTGAAAGGATGCTTCTCTGGATATTTATATGTACCTCCGGGTTGATATACCTGAGTGATTTCTGTCAGTGAAGTAGGTGAACCCTGCACCGCACATCGTTGCATATAATGCTTAATGCCGCGCAGTCCGCCCATTTCCTCTCCACCGCCTGCTCTACCTGGGCCGCCATGAGTAAGTAATGGCATTGGCGAACCATGGCCAGTGCTCTCCTTGGCACAGTCGCGATTGAGCACCAGGATACGACCGTGATAAGGCGCTGCACCCATCACATAGTCTGTAGCCAGGTGGTCGTCATGAGTGACCACTGAGCTCACCAGTGAGCCTTTGCCCATATTTGCCAGTTGTATCGCTTCCTGCAAGTCACTATAGCCAATAATGGTAGCTACCGGTCCGAAAGCTTCAGTATTGTGGATTTCATTGCCAAACTTATTTGTAGCCCGCAGTAAGACAGGTGGCAGAAAAGCAGCTTTATTGGTTTTGCCTATCAATTCAAAATCTTCCATATCACCGAAGACTATCTCAGCTTCCTTTTGCAAAGCATTGATCTTGCTCCGTACTTCCTCTACCTGACCGCTGCTGGCAAGTGCACCCATGCGCACTTTTTCATCTTTGGTATCGCCGAGAGTAGTTTTGGATAAAATAGCTGAAAGTGCGGTCACTACATCATGCTCATATGCCGCAGGAACTAGTATTCTCCTCACAGCTGTACATTTCTGGCCCGCCTTAGTGGTCATTTCACGGCGGACTTCCTTGATAAAGATATCAAATTCAGGCGTGCCGAGCATTGCATCTTGACCCAGTACGATGCAGTTCAGCGAGTCAGCCTCCAGATTGAAGGGAACAGCGTGCTCTATTATTTTTGGATGTATTTTTAATTTTCTGCCCGTAGTGGCTGAACCCGTAAACGTGACCACATCCTGCTCATCGACGTAATCGAGGATATGGTGTGCAGAGCCGCTGATCAGTTGCAGTGCGCCTGCTGGCAATATGCCACTCTCTATAATGTCCCTTACCACAGCTTCCGTCAGATATGAGGTCAATGATGCCGGCTTGACAATGGCGGGCACACCGGCCAACAGATTTACCGCTATTTTCTCCAGCATCCCCCACACCGGAAAGTTGAATGCATTGATGTGAACAGCCACACCCAGTTTGGGTACCAATATGTGTTGAGCCGTAAAACTGCCCCCCTTTGATAGCGAGACATGATCACCGTCCACCGCAAATGGTTGATTGGGCAACTTGCGTCTTAGACTGGCATTTGCGAAGAGATTCCCTATGCCACCTTCGATGTCCACCCAACTATCTTGTCGGGTCGCCCCGGTCTTATAACTGACTTCATAAAAGTGCTCTTTGCGTTCCATTAAATATAGAGCCAATGCTTTCAGCTTCAGTGCCCTTTGCTGAAAAGTGAGTTTGCGAATAGCGGGATTTCCGGTTTTGCGGGCAAAATCAAATGCAGCCTGAAGGTCAATTCCCTCCGAAGACACTCGACCAAATTCCTCACCGGTGATTGCGTGTACTACAGGTTGGCCGTTGCCTGAGCCACTTACCCACTCACCACAGATATAATTTTGTATGTTTTGCATGACTATTTATTCGATTGCTAAAGGTAACAACTTTTAAGTGTTTGGGTTTGGACTAAGAAGGTGAGAGATCAGTTTTGATCTTTATAGCTTGGGCGTGCCTCCACTGAGAGTACTAATAATAAAATAATGTACTCTGCACTACTCAGTGGAGTCAGGTCATCCGCTTTACTTCACTTCGTTCGTGTTCGCTCCTACCCTTCACGCGTGCGGCTCAACCGTGACAGAAGAAATACGAAGATGTCAGGGCTACAGCCCTTTTCTCAAATATTAATTCCACTAAGAAGGAAGTGGCTCTATGAAGTCAATACCGTTTGTCCTGTCGAAAAGGAAAATTACCTAGGGTAAATTAAAGAAAATCACTCCTCTATAAGGGAATGTAGCAGCTTCGGTGCATGCTTCTCCAAGGGGACCTGATAATTTATAGCACATCGCATTATAAATACACTGTGTTTCGGTATAACTCACTTGAATTTAATTAGTGTAAATAGCAATTTCAAGGTAATATCCACCCTTTAAGCTCCACGCCGTATTCTTTGCGGGTGGACACCATTTTTCATTTTTTATGAAATGAAAAATTCTTAGAGACGCCGATAGTTGGAATGGAATTAAAATTAATACTCCAGGCAGGACCATCGAAGTGTGGGTCATAAAATACACCGCCGGGAATTAAATACAAACCCCAATCCGGCCCTACATTCATATACAATGCGGGGAACAGTGAGAAAATAAAACCACTTCCCAGATGGGCTGATTGTTTGAAGGCCGGCACTGCCTCTACAAAAAATCCAAAGCGCTCATTCAGTGGAATAAAATATTGTGCAAAAGGTCCAATACTCCAGGAATGATCCTTAAATATTTCTGTTGATACTAATTGATAATTGGCTGCTGATGACTCTATTCCAAGGGTCCAAAAATCATTTAACTGATATCCCGCACCAACTAATAGTTTAAAGTTTTTTTCTTTAATCTCATGCGTGCGGGAATAGTCCACATTAACTCCACCGTATAGTAAGATACTGCCTGGTTGTGCCGAGACTTTAAAGCCGCTGAAAATAACTAAAATGAAAATTAAAGCGACTGATCTTCGTAAGTAAAAATTACTCATTTAGCTTACCACCAAAATTAGCAGATACACCTATGGTCGGAATGATTCCATATCTGAAGTGCAATTCCCAACTGTCACCCAATTTTTCAAAATTAAGTGCACCCGTGGAAAAATTCAGACCAAAATTATCTTTTACTTTTAGATACAAGGCGGGAAATATTTGACCATAAAATCCGGTGAGATTTGCACTCGGTTGAGATACATACCCAGCACCTAGCTGTGAATATACTCCGAACCAATCATTGAGCGGCATCGAAAAACGAATAAATGGTCCCACACTATATTTCTTAATATTATCAGACGAACCAATCTTAAATTTCAGATATGAAAAATCAACACCCGCTGTCATGTGATCGGTAAACTGATAGCCCACACCCGGCCGAATGGAGAAGATACTCTGCTTTGATGTGCCCCCATATACATCCAGATTGATATCACCATACACCAATACAGTACCCCGCTGAGCATGTAATCCAACAACTCCTAGCAGACAGATCAACAATAAAATTGTAAATCGCATAAACTTATGTTTTTAGAAAGGAAGTAATCATAAGAGGACGGCTTTAATAAACACCTCTTCCATTCTCAAATATAAATGCATTCTGCAGTATTTGAATTATATGGTTCTAAAAAAATCTGTAATGAGATGCAATTTACTCCGAATTCAGACAATCAAATTTAAGGATTCAATATCAACTTCCATTTAAATTTTACAAAGAAAAGCCTCCGGAAATCAATCAAGAAAACCGGAGGCATATTTTATGAGACCAAACTAAATAGGTGAGTCAGGCAACTAATA
>DAOLZQ010000064.1:0-14924 GCA_035426385.1 Saprospiraceae bacterium | reverse complement strand
AAAATCTGCTATGAAATTACCTATTGGGCGTTGCCTGCGAAAAGAATAACCCATCCCTGCCGGTGAGCTTCCGTATATTTCTCACTCATCTTAATTTTTTCTGTAAATTTAGGCAACCATCAGATTCCAGCAAATATGCTCTTGGTGGGATGCTTGCTTTGAAAATAAAAAAATTCTGAAACCTAAATAAACGAAATCACCAATCTTTACCACCGCTGGGCGCGCCTTCCTCCTGTGGATGCATCTTACGCCGCACCTTCATCTCTTCATTATTTATGATGCGCAGTAGCTCTTCTTGCTGCTGAGCACTGAGGTGAGCAGGTGCTTTCTTTGCTTCTTGTGGTTGGTTGGATTCGTCCTGGCCATTGGAAGGTGGTGGCTGATTTTGATTGCCGTCTTTCCCATCCTTGGGGTCTGATTTTCCATCTTTCTTATCCTGATCTTTTTTATTCTGATCTTTTTGTTGATCCTGATTTTGATCTTGATTTTTTTGATCTTTATCTTGCTTATCTTGCTTTTGTTTCTCTTGTTCTTTTTTCTTTTCTAGAGCTTTAGTCAGATTTTTCTTGGCATCGATATCATGCGGATCCAAGCGCAATGCTTGCTTGTACGCCTCGACTGACTTGTCCAGCGCTTCACTTTTAAAATAACTGTTGCCCAGATTATAGAATGCCCTTGCTTTGTTGGCTTCAGTCGTACGCTGTTGTGTCGCACGGGTGTATTTCTCTACAGCCGCTTTATAATCCTGTTGCTCATAGATGGAATTCCCACTATTATAATCTGCCCGGAAGGACGGCTTCTTCTCCGCAGAGGCGTCATAATATTTCTGAGCTTCCGCATATTTTTTTTCCTGATAACTCTTATCACCCGTCTGCAATAGTCGATGTGCCGACTGTGCATCTGACTGAGTCATTAATAATAGTTGAACTAAAAAAAATAGCAATACTCTCATATTCTTTCTATTTCTTTTTCTTTAAAAAAACCAACGCCATACAGCATTTCAATTAAGAATAAGACCAAAGCCGGGAACAAGAAATATTGATACAATGAACGAAAGTTTTCAGTTTCTATCGATTTGAATTCGCCTTTATCCAGCTTTGAAACCATGTTTTTTATGCCGCTGAGTGCCTTGTCTTCCTGAGCGATATTATAATAATGTCCGTCTGCCTTGGCGGCAATATCCACCAGCATCTGCTCATTTAATTTTGATCTGACCGGCTGACCGGAGGCATCCCGCTTGAAGTCTGTGCCTGCTTCTGAAGCTTCCGGTATCAGACTCCCCGCTGTAGACCCGACGCCCACGGTGGTGATGATCACACCTTTCTTATTTGCTTCACCCGCCTGAGCGATGGCGCCGGTCTCCTGATCCTCGCCATCTGAGATCAAGATCAGTCCCTTGCTACGGGTCTTATCGGGTGGAAAGGCTTGCTGTGCCAGCTCTATGGCACCTGCGAGCGCAGTACCCTGTGTGCTGATCATATCAGTGGAGGCAGACTGGATGATCATCTTAGCAGCGTTGAAATCATTGGTTAGTGGCATCGAGATATACGCAGATCCTGCAAATAGGATGATACCCAGTCGCTCACCCTTCATCTCATCGATCAGCCGAACGAGAAAGCGCTTGGTACGCTCTAGTCGATTGGGCGCTATGTCAGTGGCGAGCATACTATTGGAGATATCGAGCGCTATGAAGAGATCTGCCGCTTGTTGCTTGACCATTTCCTTTGCACCGGGTAGACGAGGATTGGCCGCAGCGATGATGCATAGACCGATAGCTGCTAATATAAGTCTCCTGCGTATCGGAAAATAATCGTGCTTGCGCATCGAGATGCGATGAAACATCTCCGCGCTTGCTGCCTTGACCGCCAGCTCCTTACGTCGGGTATGCCACATCCCCAATACCAGATAAAGTACCGGCAATGTCAGTAAGAAATATAAATAATTCGGATTCTCTAAACTCAACATATATATCACTCTACCAGCACAGGTGTCCTGAGCCAGGTATTTTTCAAAAATATTTCTATCAATATCAACAGCAGACCAGCGTAAAGAAAGACGTGAAAATAATCCACATTCTTCTTGAGCACCGTCTTGTCAATTTTTGTCTTTTCCAGTTCATTGATGCGGTTGTATATACCCTGTAGTGAATTCTTATCTGTGGCCCTGAAGTATTGACCTTTGGTGAGGTCTGCAATCTCGGTCATCAGATTTTCATCTATTTCTACCTGAGTATAACCAAAAATAAATTGGCCATCGTTAGTTCTGCTGATGGGCGCCAGAGCCTGACCCTGCGTACCTACTCCGATCACATAGATCTTGATACCCATATCCGCCGCCAGTTTGGCCGCGGTCATTGGCTCTATGTAGCCCGCATTATTCACGCCATCGGTCAGTAGAATGATGATCTTACTCTTGACCTTTGATTCTTTCAGCCGGTTGACACCGGTGGCCAGGCCCATACCTATGGCGGTACCATCCTCAAGTATGCCGGGCTGCAGATTCTCCAGTACCGCATCCACCACCCGCTTATCTGAGGTAAGCGGACACTGAGTGAAAGCCTCTCCGGCGAAGGTGACTACACTGATGCGGTCTGACTCACGCTTATCAGCGAATTCTCGCGCCAACTGCTTGGTGGCCTCCAGCCGGTTGGGATTGAAGTCTTTTGCCAGCATACTGCTGGAGAGATCTATGACCATACAGATGTCAATGCCCTCGCTTTTGATGATCTCTTCCTTTAATATTTTCTGAGGTCGCGCTAACGCAATAAGCAGCAAACTTAGTGCTGCATATCTCAACCAGGGAAGTCGGGGAAGTAACGTGGTTTTGAGACTTCTGATACTCATTACCGAACGCAGCGTAGGTATATATAGTCCAGACTGCCGGGTTTTCTTCCGGCGTATATAATAGATAAAGTACCACAAAAGCGGTAGCAAGAGCAGCACCCAGGCCTGATGGAACGCTATGGAACCGATCTCTAGAGCCATCTCGAGGTTGTATTGGTCTGAAAATCAGGCTGCGAGGTATGTTTCACTATATCTTCCAGCTTTTGAATATAAGATAAGTTGATCTCAGCTCGGCTCTCTGCATTGGCAAACTTTACCAGATCGGCTATATTGAAAGATTCATCTAAGATGGTGAGAATAGAGGTCGGCCAGTTCTTCTTTTTCAGTCGCAGGATGATGCCATCAGTGGTGTCTGCATAGGGGATCTTAAAATCTTGATGCAGATAGTCCCGCATGATATCAGTGAGGCGGTATTGATATGCTTTGTGATCTTCGGAGGACCACAACTCACTCTTACGCAAACCCTCCAGTGCTTCTAATGCTATCTCTTTCGCCGGCTTTCGTGGGATAACCTTCTCGGGTATGGGCGCATTCTTCCTTGCCTTAAAGTACCTAATCAAAAAATAAATCACTGCCAGTAACGCTATACCACCCAGAATCCACCACAGGTAATCCATCAGATTCCGCGGTTCGGGAATAATGTCCTTGATGGGTTCGATATCGGGTGTATTGGTATGTACGGGCAACACCGTCAGCTCAAAAGGCTTGGAGTGTCCAGTCTTAGCTTCATTCTTGTATTGATAATTATATGCCAGTGAAGGAAACTGATATGTGCCCGGCTCAAACGCAGTAAAGAGCAATTCCTTTTCCATTATTCTGGATAAGCCGGTACTGCGCTCCGTCCAGTCTCCTTCACGCACTATCTCAAACCCTGGTATGGTCTTAATGCTATCGAGTACTGGCACAACTTCATATATAGAGGTATCGGCAGTCACCGAAAGTCTGATCTTGATCTGATCTCCCAGCAGCATACGGTTGGTATCCGGCAACACCAACATCTGTATCTGGCTCTGTGCGACTGTGCTGAGGCATATCAGCAGCGCTACGCTATATAAAAATCTGATCAGTATCCGCGTCATTTTCTCTCCTTAAAAAAAGTGATCAATGGCTTCAGATAGGAAGTTGCTGTGGACAGCTCTATGAGACTGATGTCATACTGTGCCAATCTCTGCTTTAATGAACGCTGATGCTTTACAAACCAGTCGGTGTAGCTCTTACGGTAGCGGTCATCCTCAGTGTCGATCCAGGCCTCGCGACCTGTCTCAGGGTCGATACCCTTGATGATGCCCGCCCTGGGCAATACCTTTTCAGCGGGGTCAGTGACGTGGATAGCCACCACTTCATGCTTGCGTGAGGCTATGCGAAGGGACTTAGCATAATCATCGTCTATAAAATCGGAGATGAGAAAGCAGATAACGCGTCTTTTCAGCACCTTATTCATAAAGTCGAGTGCTGCACTGATCCGGGTGGAAGCACCGGTGGGTTTGAAATCCACCAGCTCACGGATGATTTTCAGCGTTTGTTCTCTCGTCTTTGACGGTGGGATAAATTTCTCCACTTTATCTGAAAATAAGATCAACCCGACATTATCATTGTTGTGCACGGCGGAAAAGGCGAGTACGGCACTCACCTCGGTGATGAGTTCTGATTTCATCTGGTCGCGGCTACCGAAAAAAGCAGACTTACTTACGTCCACAAGCAACATCACAGTGAGCTCGCGCTCTTCTTCAAATACTTTTACATACGGTACGCCGGTGCGGGCGGTGACATTCCAATCGATATGCTTCACGTCATCGCTATACTGATATTCACGCACTTCGGCGAAGGACATCCCTCTGCCCTTGAACTTACTATGATAGTCTCCGGAGAAGGTCTGGTTTGATCTTCTCTTAGAGCGAATTTCTATTTTGCGGACTTTCTTGAGAAGTTCATTGACTTCCATATCAGCTTATTTTTGGTCAGCCGTAGTTGACTTTTAATTAGAATGGGCTAAGGTACTTTGATTTTGTCCAGAATCTGTTTGATTATCGATTCACGTGATACTGACTCTGCCTCAGCTTCATAGGTGATACCGATGCGGTGACGCATGACATCCAGTGCGATGGAGCGTATGTCATCCGGAATCACATATCCTCTCCTGCGAATGAAAGCCATCGCTTTCGCCGCCAGCGCCATATTGATACTGGCACGTGGGGAGGCACCGTATTCGATGAGTGGCTTCAGATCGGGCAGGCCTGCTTTCACCGGTTCGCGCGAAGCAAAGACGATCTGAAGTATATAGTCTTCGATAGATGGATCGATATAAATGTCCTTCATCAACTGACGGGCATTGAGTATATCTGTTGTTTCAGCCACCGGATCCATATGGGAAGAAATGGACTCATCGAGGTGACGACGGATGATCGTCCGTTCTTCTTCCTGAGTAGGGTATCCTATATTGACTTTCAGCATGAAGCGGTCGAGCTGTGCTTCCGGTAGTGGATAGGTTCCTTCCTGCTCTATGGGATTCTGTGTAGCCATTACGAGAAAGGGCTCTTCAAGTCTGAAGGTTTCCTCACCGATGGTAATCTGCTTCTCCTGCATGGCTTCGAGTAAGGCACTTTGAACCTTTGCCGGTGCGCGGTTGATCTCATCTGCCAAAATGAAATTGGCAAAAATGGGCCCTTTTTTCACTCCAAATTCATTTCGGGTTGGATTATAGATCATTGTACCTACAATATCTGCCGGTAAGAGGTCCGGGGTAAACTGGATGCGCTGAAACTTTCCGTGTACCAATGATGCCAGCGTCTTGATGGCCAGTGTCTTTGCCAGACCGGGCAATCCCTCGAGCAGTATATGACCCTTGGACAGAAGCCCGATGAGCAGTCGCTCAATCATATACTCCTGACCTACTATGACCTTGGCAGTAGATTGGGTGAGCCGGGTGATGAATTCACTCTCACGGTAGATCTTTTCATTCAGTTCTTCGATCTCATTGTATTGCATAACATGAATTTTAACAGTAAAAACAAATCAAACTTAATTCCGGCAAAATTATTATCCTGCTACTTATAAATTGGACAAATGGTAAAAAAAGTAAGATGGAATAATGTTTTACAAAGATGATAATGATTTAGATACAGAAATGCTAAATATGACCAATTTATTATTCAGACACTTAAATCTCACTCAGCGCATACATACCCTTCGAAACCTAAAAGAGGCAACTAAGCCCACTTGATTTGAATTGTCCGTGCGCGTTTAATTCTTAATAAATATTTCCTATAATTCAAATAGTACAAAATATAATTTGTAATTTTAGGCAATTTTTCTGTAAAATATATTTTAAATTTTGTTAAATATTCCCGCTACATGATCCACATACCACCACATATAGCCAGCCTTCAACCCTATAAGCCCGGAAAGCCGGGTGCCAACTTATTTGACGAACCCCCAGAAAGAGAGGTTGTGCTCAGTTCGAATGAAAATAACCGAGGCCCCTCACCCCTGGCGATGGCTGCAGTCAGTGCGCATTTGGAAAAATTTTCACTCTACCCTGATCCCGTCTCGGGCGCACTACGAAGTGCACTGAGCAAAAGACTAGGTGTAGCTGAAACTCAACTGTGTGTAGGAAATGGATCAGACAGTATTCTATACAACATCATGAATTCTTTTTTCAGTCCGGGTCAGACACTGCTCACCTCTGAAGGCGCCTTTGCGTCTGCGAAGGTGTATGCCAGGTTGAATCAGGTTCCTATGATCGAAACACCGATGTTGCCCGGCTACCGGTTTGACCTGGAGGCGATACTGGACGCCATCGATGAGCGCACACAGATGATTTACCTAGTCAATCCAAACAATCCCACCGGCACGATGATACCTGAGGCAGAGCTAAAACAGTTTATCGAGCGTGTGCCGGAGCATATAATTGTGCTGGTAGATGAAGCCTATTTTGAATTTGCGGGTGCGCTGGCCTCAGATTATCCCGATAGCAGTAGATACGGGTACAAGAATGTACTCGTATTGCGTACTTTTTCAAAGGCTTATGGACTAGCGGGGCTAAGACTGGGTTTCGCCATAGGTGATGAATTTCTCATCAATGTATTGAGTAAAACCAAACTACCTTTCGATCCGAATATCGCAGCGCAGATCGCCGGTCTGGCTGCACTAGAGGATGAGGCCTTTTTGCAGGCCACCATTGACAATAATTCAGCTCAGATGCAACTACTCGCAGAGGAATATCGACGTCTGAGTATTCCTTTTATCACTTCTTATGCCAATTTTATCACCCTGGAGTTGGAAAATGAAGTTCGGGTAGAGACCGTCTTCGAGGGACTGCGACGCCGGGGTGTACTCACTCGACGACTGGCTTCATTTGGCCTGCCCCATTGCCTGCGAGTCAGCATTGGCCTTCCGGAGGAAAATGAATATTACCTCAGACAGTTGGAGGCGCTCAGTTGATTTGAGATAAATATTGACGACGAGAAAGTTTGCTAAATATCAGCTTTCCTATTTACATTTGAAAAAACATATCCATTGGAGTTCTATCTGACATTTGCCATTATCGGCGTTGGTATTTTCCTCTTCGTGAGGGAAGTATTCAGGATAGACACCACTTCCATTCTCATCATGGCGATGTTTATCGTCAGTGGCGTACTCTCACCCGAAGAGGGCTTCTCTGGCTTTAACCATCCAGCTACCATCACGCTCGGCTGTATGTTTGTAGTCAGTGCCGGCATATTTAAGTCCGGTATCATAGATGGTCTGGCACTTTCAGTCATACGACTAGCCAAACTGCAGCCCAATCTGGCGCTCATCTTACTGTGTAGTGTGACTGTAGTGCTCTCTGCCTTTATCAATGACTCCGCCGTGGTAGCTGTCATGATACCGGTGGGCCTGAATGTATGTCGCCAGACGGGCATTAGTCCCTCTAAGATAATGATGCCACTTTCTTTTGCCGCTTTGTTTGGTGGTACCTGCACACTGATCGGCACCTCGACGAATATACTGGTGAGTAGCTTTGCAGCCAAAAGCGGCCTCGGTAATTTCGGCATGTTCGAGTTCTCACTACCTGCTCTATGCCTCCTGGTGGTGGGCATGGCTTATTTATTTATCGTCGGTCCATGGATGCTGCCTAAACGAATCTCAACTGAAAAACAGATTATTAGGGATTCAGAAAAATACATTTGTGAAGTGGAATTACTCTCGGGTAATAAAGATATACATCAAAACATTATAAAATCCAGGCTGACTACCAGCTATAATGCCAACATACTCAGTATCACCCGGGATAAAATGAACCTACAGCCCTTCGATCGCCATACGGTACTGCGTGAAGGAGATGTCATCAAGATCATGATCACTCCCGACCAACTAGCACTCCTCAGGGCAGAAAAGCACAACCGCATCAAGGGAGAAAATCAAACTCTTGACCTAGGTAATTCAGCCAGTGTAAGGCTCTCAGAACTCTTCATTCCTACCGGTTCTACCCTGTCCGGGAAAACACTGAAGGAAGAAAATTTTCGCAATGTCTATAGTGCCTCTGTGATCGCCATCAGGCATCGAGATGAGACCATCACCCAGAATCTCTCCGATCTGAGACTCAGAGAGGGTGATATGGTGCTGGTATACGGAAAGAATGAGGATATTGACCGTATAGTTGAAGACAAACTGATGGTGGTTGTATCTGATTACAATCATCAACCCATCAACTACCGTAAGGCGATCCCCGCCATGCTCATCGCCATTGGCGTGGTGATAACGGCGACCTTGGGTATCGCCCCCATCCTCATCTCCGGTATGATAGGCGCCTTGCTTCTCGTTACTACATCTATATTGTCTCCACGCGAAGCTTATGAAGCGATTGAATGGAAGGTCATCTTCATGGTAGCTGGCGTACTCTCGATGGGGACTGCACTTGAAAAAACGGGTGGAGCAGAGATGATCTCAAATCTCATATTTAAGTCCTTCGGTTCATTTTCGCCGAATATTACACTAAGTCTCATCTTCCTGACGACGCTGCTTTCTACCAATATCCTATCCAGCAAAGCGACTGTAGCGCTGATGTCTCCCATCGTCATTACTTTGGCTGCGCAGATGAACGTTAGCTATAAACCACTATTGATAGCGGTTATGTTTGCCTGCTCGCTCACTTTTATGACGCCTATGAGCTACACCACCAATACGATGGTGTACGCGGCGGGCAACTATCGGTTTATGGATTACATCAAATTCGGGACACCGCTCAACCTGCTGATTTGGTTGGTAGCCAGCTTTGTCATCCCCTGGTTTTTTCCCTTTTAAATAAGTAACTAAACGTTTGCAATAGCTTAACAAAAGAAGTGTTGGAGTAGGAATAGTTTTGCTTCATTATTTCATTTAAAAAAAATTATTCAATGAAAAAATTAGTTCTTTCTGCAATGATTATCCTATTTGGTACAGCAATGACATTTGCACAGGCCAATGCCAATGCTAGAACCATGATGGGTAAAGCTCAACAAAAACCTGCGGCTCAAAAGGCCCAACCAGCAGCAAAGACTGCGCCGAAAGCTGCAAAAGCAGAAGTGAAGCCGGCAGAGAAAAAAGCACCAGTGACGACGACAAAGACCTCAAAAGTCACGAAGTCAACCAAAGTAAAAAAAACGGGAAGTAAAGCAGAAGCGAAGAAGACGAGTAAATAATATCCGGTTTTTCTAAACTTTAAGGAGGCGCCTCGAATTTATAATTTGAAGCGCCTTTTTTAATGCTTAAATATGTCATTACAAAATTCAGGAATTACCCTATTTAATTTGGTAAGTGGAAATATAATACTGTAAATTATTTAAAAGCAGTCAAATTTTTGTTAATTTCAACTCCTCAAATTTAATACTAAAAGAATCTAATCCGATGAAAAAAGAAACAGCAGCAGATAATCCCCGTGGGCATCAAGTAGCAAAAGAATTGGGCCTCAATGCGCCTAAACGAATATACTACAATACCACACCCGAAGAACTAATCGAGGAGACCATAATAAGGGGTCAGGGTAAGATAGCAGATAGTGGTGCACTATGTATCGACACTGGTGAGTTTACCGGCCGATCACCAAAAGATAGGTTCATCGTGAAGGATTCTATCACTGCCAATGAAGTCAATTGGGGTGGATTTAATACACCCTTCGAAGCTGCTCATTTTGACTTACTGGAACAGAAAATATTGAAATACTTTGACGATCAGGATGTATTTATCCGCGACAATTATGTGTGTGCTGATGAGCACTATAAGACTACCGTACGCACAGTGACTGAATATCCGTGGAGCAATATGTTTGCTAATAATATGTTTCTTAGACCTTCAGCAGAGGAGTTAGAGACTATCAAGCCCGCTTGGACTATACTATGCGCACCGGGCTTTTATGCCGATCCTGCGGTGGACCATACTCGTCAGCATAATTTTTCAATTATTGATTTTAGTAGAAAAAAAGTACTTATCGGTGGATCCGGCTATACAGGCGAGATCAAGAAGGGCATATTTACCACTTTGAATTTTATTCTTCCCGTCGATGAGCACGTCTTCCCTATGCACTGCTCGGCCAATATCGGTAAGGATGGGGATACTGCCATTTTTTTCGGACTGAGTGGTACCGGTAAGACTACGCTGAGCGCAGACCCCAAGCGCAGTCTCATCGGCGACGACGAGCATGGCTGGACGGATAAAGGTGTATTTAACTTCGAAGGTGGTTGCTATGCCAAGACGGTGAACTTAAGTCGGGAGAATGAGCCGGACATATACAATGCCATCAAGCATGGCGCTATACTGGAAAATATAGGCTTCTTTCCGGGTACACGTTCAGTAGATTTTGCCGACGTCAGCATCACTGAGAATACGCGTGTCTCCTATCCAATGGAACATATTGCCAATGCTGCACCCCGATCAATGGGAGGACATCCCGCTAATATCTTCTTCCTGACCTGTGATGCCTTCGGCGTATTACCGCCCATCAGCAAGCTCACTACCGGCCAGGCGATGTACCATTTTATCTCCGGCTATACGGCAAAGGTCGCCGGGACTGAGGCGGGAATCATAGAGCCTCAGGGAACCTTCTCGGCGTGCTTCGGCGCTCCTTTCCTACTCTTACACCCTGCCAGATATGCAGCGCTACTGGGGGAAAAAATGGATAAATATTCGGTCAATGTGTGGCTGATCAATACCGGTTGGACTGGAGGTCCATACGGAGTCGGTACCCGCATGAAATTAAAATACACGCGTGCCATGATCTCTGCTGCACTGAAGGGTCAGCTCAACAATGTCGCCTACCATAAAGACAAAGTGTTTGGCCTCAACATTCCGGTGTCTTGCCCTGATGTACCACCTGAAATTCTAGATCCGCGTAATACCTGGGCAGATAAAGCGCTCTATGATCAGAAGGCAAATGAACTGGCGAATAAATTCAATCGAAATTTTGAACAGTACGCCGATGAAGCTGCTCCTGAGATACGAGAGGCCTCACCGGTAGCGGGATAGCAGTGAATGATTAATTATTAATGGTGAATGATTAGTAGTGAATGGGTCGCTGCGCTTTAGTTCGCTGTGCTTTAGCATATTGGCGCTTTAGCGCTTTTGCGCGTTAGCAATTTTGAATTATAAATGATGAATGATGGATTCCGAATTCTAAATCAAATTACAGCTCCCATTCTAACTTTGATGATTAATGGTTCATTCATGGGGTTAAAAATTAATTTCATTCCAACCATCTAACCCTATAACTATCTAACCATCTCACATTTATATCATATTAGAGCATTCGCTTTTTCTGCTTATAGCTTACAGCTTTTCTGGACACTCCGCTTCCTATTCCAACTTCACAATGCGAAATCCCACATGGATAGAAGTGAATAGTCCTGTGCCGGTGGTTTCAAAGATTGCCGTCTCCTGAGGTACCCCTTTATAGCTGTAGGTGAAATACATTCTTTGAAATGGCTTAAAGCCATAAACTCCCTGTATGTCCAACCCCAACTCTACTCTTTTCCAAAATACAAATCCAGTTTTAATCCCAAGGGAGGGGAGAACCTGAAAGGTATTCAGTGACTCGACCCTAATAGGATCTGTCTCAAAATATTCCGGACCATTTATTTTATAAAGATCATTCCAAAAAGTACTATGGTTCCTGACTGACTTTTGAAGAGATAACCCTATTGAAGGTTTTAAAAGGAATCGTTTTATATGAATAAGATTATATGAATAGCATAGATCTAATTTATGAATATCCACACCTGAAAATCCATCTCCCACCACCGGAAATCCATCTGACGCAATTACACTACCCTCTCTAAATTTAATAAAAGTATATCCGGGATATTTCATATAAGAAGTCTGAATTGATTTTCTTGTATTTAAAAAATACTGTTCATAGTTGAAAGAAATTGTATAGGAAGTATTTTGAAAGTCGTCCTTGCTGTGTATCATTCTTACTTTTTGCCGGGTGTGAGTAAATACGGCACAAAATCCGACGCCCAAAGTCTGTGCGTGACCATCTTGAATATTGATACATAAAAATATAATCAGGCTAAATTCACATCGAAAGAAAAATTTTAAGTTTTGCATATACTGTGCAATTTAATCTAAAAGTGGAAAATGTATCGTGACGTTATAACATAATTCTTCTACTATGCGCTTAATTTCTAATTCAATTCTAATCTTGGTACACCGTCCAATCCAAATCCAAACCAAGTTCCCTTTACTTTGACTATATAACCTGAGGTAAGATTTCCCGGATCTACGAATACATCACTTAGTCCCGCAGCTCCTGAGGGGTATATTAAGTATTTAGATCCGGACCAAGGTGGTAATATGGGCGGTGGGTTTAATTCGGGTGAGATGAATAACTTCGCTGAAGGGTGCTCTCCTGTAATCAGGATAAAAGTGTGGACCATAAAATTTGGTATTCCGGTCACTTCTTATACTAATAACGAAGGATGGTTTAAGATTCCGACCGGGTTCCTTTTTGGTACCTTGGTTGGCACTGAAGCCATCAATAAAGAAATAGCCATTAAGCCTTTGAGTATTGACAATATTGGAAATATTGGAATGACCATCCTAGAGTGGATTTTTGGTCCAAAGTATAATGATGGCTGGTATCGCAAACGAGACTTGGACGAAATTGACATCTGCTTTGATGAGCACAACAAGTATCGATGGTGGGCTATGATTATCACAGCTAGTAGTCTCAATCGGAACTATATGGCTCAGGATGGATTTCTATTGATAGATAAACTGACAGCGTGGGCATTATGGAGGAGGCCGGGTGCGGGTGGAGCTATGGCCTGCCCTATGTTGGGTTCGACCTTGGGGTCAGTAGATATATTAGATTTTCTCGGCAGTATTTTACCCGATCTTCCGCACATTGATTCCAAATTAGAAAGTCATTTCATGGGCTTCATGCCGGATTTAATCTTCAATACTCAGTCCGATGCAGGTGATAGACCACATTATACTTCTCGGATATTTCACACTTTGTTTCATGAGTTGGGTCACTTCACTCACTATAAGCAGGTAGGTAGAGAGTGGTGGGCGTCATTGGTCACCGCCGAGACTTCACACGAGCATCATTGTGGTATCTACCCTGAGCCAAACACTCATGATGGTGATATCGCTCAGATCGCAGAATGCTGGGCCGAATACATGGGAGACCGACATGCGTGTAGATATTATATACCCCAAAGGGCACATAAAGTGATGTTTGATGGTTTCCTTCATCCGTTTTTAGAGACGAGAGCTGACGGCTCAATATATAATTACCAGGACGGTGAAAGATTTAATAATTGTGAATATCATGCCTATGGCATCTTCTTTGACCTCACCGATGAACCTAGTATACAAAATGAAGATTTTGACCACATAGGGGGCTTTACTTTTCAACAGCTTTATATACTATTAGCCTTCGGTGATCGGTCTATGTGCCAATACATTGGAAATAGGATAGTGCCTATTTGCGTTCAGAATGGTACATTTGATCAATTATTTCAAATGGTGGATCATGGAGTTGCACCTGATGGACGAATCATTGATGGACATAGATTAAATTGCTGGCGATGAGAGCATACCAAATATTGATATTTCTTTGCCTGTGGATCAGCACCACTTCGACCGACTGTGGCAAGGAGAAATATGAACAGAAGAGGACGATCATTTATGTAAAGGGAAAATTTTCAAATACCAGTGACACTATGTATGTAGGTGATACACTGACGCTGACCATAACCATACCGGACTCCAGCTTTAAGGTGAGTGAGTACCCTCCCTTTGATACTACCTGGTATAAAATTGAATCATTTGAAAATTCATCATTTGGATATTCATTTTTACGAATTGACACAACACAACTTGGAGGTATTGACCGAACCAATCCTTATGGAGAAGCAATTTATACAATTGGGAATATTGATATGCCCTATGTAAACGTGTACCCTTTTAAACATCAAACTAAAGAAGTACTAAAAATGCCCGGCATTTATTTCTTTCAATCAGCTTACGATGAGATCCCTAAGATAAATGGTATTTATGGTAGCATGATCATCGAATGGGATGTGTCATATAAAAATTTTGAGCTATTAAAAGGTAAAGAGAAATTTTGCCAGAACTGTTCAATCGATGCCTTAAAATATGCTGATGAAATTGATGCAAATAATTACTTTCCATTTGAGGTGATAGAGCGATGACTTTGAATGATAAATGGCTCGCTGCGCTTTGGTTCGCTGCGCTTTAGTTCACTGCGCGTTAGCATATTGGCGCTTTTGCATATTGGCGCTTTAGCGCTTTTGCGCGTTAGCAATTTTGAATTATAAATGATTAATGATGGATTGTAAATTGGATACTCGATAACTTTTGAGGATGGCATACAGAGCGGACATTTTTTTAAATTATTGGCGATGAGAGCGATGAGAGCATACCGGATATTGATACTGCTTTGCCTATGGGTCAGCACCACTTCGACCGACTGCGGCAAGGAGAAATATGAACAGAAGAGGACGATCATTTATGTAAAGGGAAAATTTTCAAATACCAGTGATACCATGTATGTAGGTGATACACTGACGCTGACCATAACCATACCGGACTCCAGTTTTA
>DAOLZQ010000063.1:0-15450 GCA_035426385.1 Saprospiraceae bacterium | reverse complement strand
ATTCAACGCGCACTTGTGATAGCAACTCATCACATCTGATTAATGTACCTACACTATCTTCAGTTGTAATCAAACTTATTCTAATATTACCCAAAAAAAAATGTAATAAATCTAATCTTGAGATTGCAAAGCGATAATTGAGCTCCATGAGCTGATCAAGTCACCTCCAATCTGACCAAAATCAACTATTGAGGAAAGAACGGTGTTCTTAGGAAAAGCTTTTAAAAATCTAAAATGCACGATTTAGAGCCCTATTATCAGTGGCGAGATTATTATATATCGGAAGAGGATAAGCGGTCGCCATTCTTCCGGCGGGACTACAATGAGTTCCATTTTACCAACAAGGTGTATAATTACTTCATACATCCACAGTGGGATGATTTTGGCTCCAGTACGCTGTATTTAAAACTGTTGTATGTGGACTATGATGATGGATATGCCATCATCGAATTGATCGGTGAGTGGAATGACGCACTGCACAATGACATCATGTTTTTCAAGAGAGATATCGCAGATCACCTCATGCAAGAGGGTATATCAAAATTTATTCTCATAGGTGAGAATGTATTGAACTTTCACAATTCAGACGACGACTATTATGCCGAGTGGTATGATGACCTGCAGGAGGTAGATGGGTGGGTAGTCTGTCTCGGATTACTACCCCATGTCATAGAAGAAATGAACCGACTCAGATTATTCCATTACTTTTTCTACGGATTACGCTGGAATAGCATAAATTGGAGGTCTTTCACGCCACAAGATTTGTATTCTCAAGTGGAAGAATATGTTGATAAACCTAAATTATTACCCGGCTAAATAAGCTAAAATGGAAGATAACACACCGCACATAGAACATAAGTCCGCTTTTGTCAACATACTAGGCAAACCCAATGCGGGTAAATCCACACTGCTGAACGCGCTCATCGGCACCAATCTGAGCATCACCAACCGCAAATCGCAGACTACGAGAAGGCGCATACTCGGTATCTGGAATGATGAAGCGCACCAAATTGTGTTTTCAGATACACCGGGGATTATAGACAAGCCCGCCTATAAGATGCAGGAGAAGATGAATAAATATATCACTCAGTCCTTCGAGGACGCAGATATTATACTCTTTCTGGCTGATATAGATGATCCTGAGCCCTGGTCGGCTGAATTTGCGACCATTTTAGAACGCACCGCAGTGCCGAAGATACTGATCATCAATAAGAGAGACGTGCGACCGGAAGCCACTCAGGCTCACCTACTTCAGAATTGGCCACATCCGATCAGTTGGAGTCAGATCCGTCTCATCAGCGCACTCAATGAGTCCGACACCCAATCACTCCTGGAAGAGTTGAAAATGATGCTGCCACCCGGACCCGCCTATTATCCAAAGGATCAAATGAGTGATCAGTCGGAGCGCTTTTTTGTGGCTGAAATTATCAGAAAATACATTTTGGAGGGTTATGCGCAAGAGATACCCTATTCGTGCGAAGTCATAGTGGAGCACTTCACAGAATCTGAGAAAAATGGGGCTCCCTTCGCCCACATTGGCGCTACCATCTTCGTCAGCAGAGATTCACAGAAGAATATTCTCATAGGCAAAGGAGGTGAAAAAATTAAGGAACTGGGGACCCGCTCCAGAGCAGAGATAGAAACTTTCCTGGGATACCGGGTATATCTGGAATTGCACGTAAAAGTGAAGGAAAACTGGCGCAATGATGAAAACTTGCTGAGTAGATTTGGCTATTGATTTTGGTAAAGCATCACCGCTTGCTGCAGATCTCTAAAAAATAGCAGAAACACGGGTAGATAAATTTCATTGTCTCGCTCGTATATTTCAAGTCCATTGTGCAACAATTGTGGATGTGAGGCTCTCTTTCTCAGGTTTGTAAAGATTCTTTCCAGACTCTGAGGATACAAATAGATACTCAACCAATCGGACTGGACCATGTGCATAAGTCTAGGCTGAATAGCGGCCGGAAGTAAATCTAACCCAGCCTGCAAGCAAGTATAGACATAGGCAGTATGCATCTGGTAAGAAACCGAACTGATAGAATCCCAAGCTGTGGCCAGGATAAAATCCATATAAACATCAGCCACGACCGGCGCATACTTCCCAAAATCAGTCCGCAGTTGCCGCTTGACCACTTTTAATCCTTCATGTCGATCTGTAAAGGAATCGATAAAATAATGCAATCGAAGTCCGGGCGTAAATTGAGTCGCAATCGTCTTTCGTTCATTACCTTTGAGCATATCAGCGATCAGGTTGCCGCACAGAATATCCGGGTCCGGAGGTGAAAAATAGGAATGTGCGAGGTAATTCAATTCGGTATTATGTGATAAAATATATCTTTGCGCCTCAAAAATAGACTATTATGGCTTTAAAATGTGGAATTGTCGGTTTGCCCAATGTAGGAAAATCCACTCTCTTCAATGCACTTACTTCTGCAAAAGCGCTTGCTGCGAATTATCCCTTCGCTACTAAAGATCCCAATCTGGGTGTGATCATAGTGCCGGATATCCGTCTGGATGAGCTTACTAAGCTGGTCAATCCTCAGAATGTCCAACCCACTACCATCGAGATACTTGATATAGCAGGTCTCATAAAAGGCGCCAGTAAGGGCGAAGGGCTGGGCAATCAGTTTCTGGCCAATATTCGTGAGGTGGATACCATCATCCATGTAGTACGCTGCTTCGAAGATGATAATGTAGTACACGTGGATGGCTCTGTAGATCCGCTTCGTGACAAGGAAGTGATCGATACCGAGTTGCAACTAAAAGACCTGGAGACAGTCGAAAAAAGGCTCGATAAGCAGCAAAAAGCAGCTAAGACCGGAGATAAAGAGGCAAAAGCAGCCGCAGAGTTTGTCGAAAAGATCAAAAATCACCTCATCCAGGGTAAAAACGTCAGATCGATGGCAATAGAATCCGATGAAGAACAAAGCCTGCTGGACGATATCCAATTACTTACTGCTAAGCCGGTGCTCTACGTCTGCAATGTCAATGAAGGTGCTGCAGTGAATGGCAATAATTTTTCTGACATCATTGTGGAGCTGGCAAAAAAGGAACACGCCGGAGTGGTACTCATTTCTGCGGCTATAGAAGCCGATATAGCAGAGCTGGATACCAAAGAAGAGCGACTGGAGTTTCTAGAGTCACTGGGTCTGGATGAGCCGGGTGTGAATAAAATCATCAATGCTTCATACAAGCTACTGGGCTTATATACCTACTTTACTGCCGGAGTAAAAGAAGTTCGCGCCTGGACCATCACCAAGGGGACGAAAGCGCCACAGGCCGCAGGTGTGATCCACACCGACTTTGAGAAGGGGTTTATTCGGGCTGAGGTAATCGCTTATGCAGATTTTATCGCTTATGGGTCAGAAGCAGCCGTCAAAGAGGCTGGCAAGATGGCTGTAGAAGGTAAGGAGTATGTGGTAAAGGATGGAGATATCATGCATTTTCGGTTCAATGTGTGATAAAAACTCACCGCACTTATAAAGTTTTCATTCTCATTTAGGCTGCATTCTTTCTCACGAGAACGTAAGAAAATGGATTTCACTACTCAGATACTTGAATGATTTAGTTCTAAAAAACTAAATTTGCCTAAAACAACCTTGTTATGGGCGACGCGAAGAAAGATCCTTATGCTGCTATTCACTACCGCAATTATCTCAGAATTGATGATATTCTTGGCGCTCAGGAGCTAAGATCAGTTGCACTGGGTAAACCTGCACATGATGAAATGCTTTTTATCATCATTCATCAGGTATATGAGCTGTGGTTTAAACAGATCTTGCATGAAGTAGAGTCAGTCATGAAGATGTTTAAAGACGATTATGTAGATGAGCGCAGTATCAGTACCGCGGTAGCTCGCTTTGATCGGGTAGTCAGTATTCTCGAAGTGTGTATTCAGCAGATTACAGTGCTGGAAACGTTGAAGCCACTCGATTTTCTTGATTTCAGAAATTATTTATTTCCGGCCAGTGGCTTTCAGTCCTTCCAGTTTCGCAAGCTAGAAGTAAGTCTGGGACTAAAGTCTGATCGACGCATTACTTACAACAATAAGCCCTATCATCAATTCTTTACAGATGAGCAGACGGATGAGCTTCAGCTCATAGAAACCACCGGTAGTCTGCATGACGAGGTGGGAAAATGGCTCGAAAGAACACCATTTCTAAAATTCGACTCATTCACTTTCCTGGCGGCTTATAGAAGTGCAGTGGATCAAATGGTCGCACGCGAATCAGCCAATATCTCCGAAAATAAATTCCTCTCTGAAGAAGAGAAGCAGATGAGACTGAAAATGATGGGTGATACCTCCACCTTCTTTGAGGGCATATTCGATGAAGGTAAGCACAACGAGCTGATATCCAAGGGCGAACTTAGACTCAGTTACAAAGCTACTTTAGCTGCTTTATTTATAAAACTGTATCGGGATCAACCCATATTGGCGATGCCGAATGCATTTCTGGAGCGATTGCTCGACATAGAAGAGTTATTGACCGCCTGGCGCTTCCGTCATTCTCAGATGGTACTGCGGATGCTGGGCAGAAAAGTGGGTACAGGCGGCTCCTCGGGCCATGACTATCTCTTCGAGACAGTCATCAAGCATAGGATATTTACTGATTTATATAATCTATCCACGATGATGATACCCCGATCTGACTTACCTGAATTACCGGATTATCTGGCACAAAATCTGGATTTCAGCTATAAATCGAAATAATCGCGGATGTTTGTATGTATTCACGGTCATTTTTACCAACCACCAAGAGAAAACCCCTGGCTCGAGGTCATTCAAATCCAACCTACCGCTGCTCCTTACCACGACTGGAATGAGCGCATCAACTATGAGTGCTATGCCCCCAACAGGGCAGCTCGCATCTATGATGGCAACAATCACATCGCCTCCATAAACAACAATTATCAGCAGATCAGTTTTAACTTCGGCCCTACCCTACTCTCCTGGATGGAGAAATTTGCGCCTGAGTCGTATGAAAAGATACTGGAAGCAGATAGACTCAGCGAGATACACTATGAAGGCCATGGAAATGCAATAGCACAGGTATACAATCATATGATAATGCCACTGGCTAATGAACGGGATAAACAGACGCAGGTCATATGGGGTATTGCTGACTTTGTACATCGATATAAGCGCAAGCCTGCCGGTATGTGGCTATCGGAAACTGCCGTAGATACGCCCACGCTGGAAGCACTGGCAGCAGCAGATATTCAATTTACCATCCTTGCACCCAGGCAAATCGCTTCCATTCGAAAGAATAGCAGCGAGGCGTGGATTCCGAGCGAAGAGCATACACTAGATACTACAAGACCCTACCGTGTGACGCTACCCAGTGGAAGGCATATCATCGTCTTCTTCTATAATGGCCCACTTTCTCAGGAGGTTGCCTTTAACGGGCTGCTCGAGAATGGCACAAAATTCGCGAATAGGATTATATCTGCCACCACTAATCCGGAACACAGCACATTGGTGCATCTGGCTACAGATGGCGAGACCTATGGTCACCATCATAGATTTGGTGAGATGGCATTGGCAAGCTGCCTTGAGCAGCTTCCGGCTCATAAGGATACACAGGTGACCAATTATGCATATTTTCTTTATAAATTCCCTGAGGCTCAAGAAGCTCAAATCAAAGAAAATAGCTCATGGAGCTGCGTACATGGTGTAGAGAGGTGGCGCTCCGACTGTGGTTGCAAAACAACCAACCACGAAGGCTGGAATCAGAAATATCGCGAACCTTTACGACAGGCACTGGACTGGCTTCGCGATGCACTCGTACAACTATTTGAACAAGAAGGAAAGGTAATATTTAAAGACATTTGGGAGGCGCGTGATAATTATATAAAGATCATATTAGACCGCTCAGATACAAACGTCGAGGCTTTCTTTCAGCAACATGCTATCGGGTCTATTACTGAAGATACGACCAATGACGGCTTACGCTTGCTTGAAATGCAGCGTCAAGCTATGTTGATGTACACCAGTTGTGGATGGTTCTTTGATGAAATAAGTGGCATTGAGACTATTCAAATTTTACAATATGCGGCCAGAGCTATTCATTTGGCCGGTTACTTCAGCTTTAATGGTGAAGCCGAATTTACCAAAAGACTCAAAGAGGCTCCAAGCAATTATCCTCATATGCGGAATGGCGCACACGTATATCAGCACTTTGTACTAACCGAAAAAATTGATCTGTTAAACGTAGCCAAGCACATTTCCATCTTTGCCCTTTTCGAACGCACGCCACAGGAGACATTTCTTTACAATTTTAAAGTAACCTATCACGCTTTCAAGCGATACATACAGGGCGAGGTTACTCTGGTCATGGGCTATGCCACTGTTCAGTCCAGGATCACGCGCTCGCATATGGACTACACCTTCGTGGCGGTAAATCACGGTGCATTAAATATCAGAGGATATTATAAGCGGGAAAGTATTGATGCAGGTGATTTTGAATTGTTAAAAACTCAAATCAAAGGATGTATCCTCGAATTCCGAATTCCTGATCTGAATCAATGCTTATTGAATTATTTTGATGACCATCAGTTCAAATTTGAGAGCTTATTTAAAGATGAAAAAATCAAACTACTAAACTCAATAGCCCACCGCAACGTGATCGAGGCAGACGGCCTTGCAGAGACACTATACAATAAGAATTACCCGCTCATAGAAGCGATGAAGCTCAATAATATTCCTGTGCCGAAAGTATTCTATGAAATAATCCAATTTAAGGTGAATGCAAACCTGATTGAATTGCTTGAACAGAATTCTTCTTTTTCCGCTAAAAAGCTTTTGGCGCTCGAGCATGAATTTAATCAATGGGAACTGGAAATCATGGATAAAACTAGAATAGCACTCCTGATTGAAAGGAAAATAGCCGACTTACTGTCCACTTTTGTGAAGGACAACACCGGAACTTATCTCAGTGACATAATTTCGCTGGTCCAGTGGGCAAAGGATAATATCATTCCGATGAATCTCTGGAAGAGCCAGAATAATCTGTATTTGTTGAAAAATTTTCTTGAAAAAAATTATAAAGATCAAGCCGAAGCGAAGCAAGCCTTTGAAATCATGGGCTTGGTCTTTTAATCCAAAATCGAACTGTAATGAATTATACAATAATTTCAGGAAGCCAAAATAGAGCCAGTATCACTTTTCGGGCGGTAAAGCATCTCGAAGACAGGTTAGCCAAGGAACTCAGTGAAGACAAAATCACCATCATAGATGTACGTGATTATGATATACCGCTTGATATCCAGGTATATCAGGATGAAGGAGATGCACCGGAGCACCTTACAGATTTAGTTAGCACTATATATGCCACGGATGCTTTTATACTGGTGACTCCTGAATACAATGGCTGTTATACACCTGCTTTAAAGAACCTGCTCAACCATTTTCCTAAGTTCAGTCACAAACCTATTGGGATCGTAACTGCCTCTGATGGTGCGCTGGGAGGCATGCGCGCTGCACAGCAACTTCAATTACTCTCAATAGCTCATTTTGGTATCCCCAGTGCGACCATGCTGGTAATTCCCAGGGTGCATAAACTGTTTGAAGAGGACGGCACACTAGTTGATCCCACTTTTCAGCGTCAAATCGATAATTTCATCCGTGAATTTATTTGGCTGAGCAAAACCATCTATCAGCAGCCTATTGGGCAGTAGACAGTTTCTTCAAGATCTGTTCTAAGTTAGTCCTTTCATGTATGAGTGTGGCCAGTTGATCTATGGGCACTCGTTGCTGGATTAAGGTATCTCGGTCTCTCAGAGTTACAGTATCATCCTCGAGTGTCTCGAAATCAACTGTGATGCAAAGCGGCGTACCGATAGCATCCTGGCGTCTATAGCGTCTGCCTATCGCATCTTTATCATCATACTGGCAAGGGAATTGCCATTTTAATTCCTCATAGATGGCTCTCGCTTTTGAGGTAAGCTCTTCTTTATTCTTGACGAGTGGTAATACAGCACATTTCACCGGAGCAAGCGCGGGATTTATCTTGAAAACCAACCGTGTAGAATCAGCACCCTTAGCGTCCGGGACAGTCTCTTCACGCAGGCCCTCGCTGAGTAGCGCGAGAAACATTCTATCTAGACCAATAGAAGTTTCTACCACGTAAGGAATGTAAGACTCATCTCGCTCCTGATCAAAATAGGCCAGTTTCTTACCCGACAGTTCTTGATGGCTTTTTAAATCAAAGTCGGTCCGGCTGTGAATTCCTTCCAGTTCTTTGAAACCAAATGGAAATTCAAACTGTATATCCACAGCAGCATTTGCATAATGAGACAAGTTATCATGATCGTGGTACCTCAGTTTCTCTGCTGGTGTACCGAGTGCCAGATGCCATGAAAGTCGAAACTTCTTCCAGTGTTCATACCATTGCATTTCGGTCCCGGGTGTGACGAAAAATTGCATCTCCATCTGCTCAAATTCCCGCATTCTGAAAATAAATTGTCGAGCGACGATTTCATTGCGAAATGCCTTACCGGTCTGAGCAATACCAAATGGGATTTTTTGTCTTGAAGTCTTTTGTACATTGACAAAATTGACGAAAATACCCTGAGCTGTCTCCGGTCGAAGGTATAACTTGCCTTCTTCACCTGCAATATTACCCAGTTGTGTGGAGAACATCAGATTAAACTGTCTTACATCAGTCCAGTTTTTACTCCCACTGTCGGGGTCAACTATCTGCAGGTCTTCGATCAGTTGCTTTAGTGCCGGCATATCCCCAGTACTCATAGCATCAGCCAGTCTTGTCCGAACAGATTCGTGTTCTTCCCATATTTGCACTACCCGAGGGTTGGTCGTGCGATACAGTGCAGCATCAAATGATTCACCAAATCTCTTGGCTGCCTTTTCGATTTCCTTATTAGCCTTATCCTCCAGCTTGTCCATATAGTTCTCTACCAACTGATCTGCCCGAAAGCGCTTCTTGCTGTCCTTATTATCAATCAGCGGATCATTAAAAGCATCTACGTGTCCACTTGCTTTCCAAATCTGGGGATGCATAAAAATCGCAGAATCAATGCCTACTATATTGTCATGAAGCTGCACCATAGACTGCCACCAGTACTTGCGAATATTATTCTTTAATTCAATACCAAGAGGTCCATAGTCATATACAGCACTAAGCCCATCGTATATTTCACTCGAGGGATAGATGAAACCATATTCCTTGGCAAAGCCTACTATTCGCTTAAAATCTTCTATATGTGCTGACATATCGGTTC
Source organism: Saprospiraceae bacterium (assembly GCA_035426385.1). Classification (GTDB taxonomy): domain Bacteria; phylum Bacteroidota; class Bacteroidia; order Chitinophagales; family Saprospiraceae; genus Parvibacillus. Next base: position 6,207 of record DAOLZQ010000063.1, on the reverse strand, counting down.
TTTCTTTTGATAATTGAAGGTGCGAAAATAGCAGCTTATGACGAGAATAGCCGTCAAAAGCATATTAGTTGTTCAGGAAAAATTAATTCTACTACTTTTAGGTGATAAATTCACGTTTCATGTCGACACTGTTATGGAGAGTTGTAATTACAGTCACTATAGCTATCACCGCTATAAAAGTGAATGCACAGGAAATACCAAGACATACCTTTTCCACCGGTCTGGGAATCGATCTCTTCACGACCTTGAGTGAGGAAGCTGATTTGGGAATAAAAGTAAGACCATCACTGGAGTATTACTTTGCAAAAAATTTGGGATTGGGCGCCAGACTTCAACTGGATTATTCAAAGTTAACGACACCGAGCAAGGTCACCATCAGTAATAACAGGACTCTTGCAGTGTACCTCAAATATTACTTCTGGCAACGCGCCTTTGTAGCAGCCGGCAGCGAGGTGGATCTGTATTATCAATATGTTCCGAATGTCTTAGGAGAAATTGGCTACTCTATACCTGCGACTTTCCGATTTGCCATCGAACCCAGCTTTTCTTACTTGAGGGCTTTTGGCCCTAATGCGGTTAACATTTCAAAAATGAATTTTGGGATTAACTTTAGATATTTCTTTATTGATAAATGATGTGTTTTGAGAATACAATTGCCAATAGATGACTTCTTATTTAGATTATGTCTAAAGAGATACTTTCTGTACATTTGCCCGTCGATGTCAATACAATGAGAAAGTTAAGTACACTTAAAATAGGTGAAGAGGCAATCATTCTGACTATAGAGAATGAAAAAATAGCTCCTAAACTTATCAGTATGGGTGTCTTTCCGCATGCACGAGTGCGTGTCATACGCAGAAGTTATTTTGATCAATTATTGTATTTGAGTATAGGATCACTCAATATTGCTCTCAGCCCACAGGAAGCTGCTGTCATCATCATCAATTAATAATACGGCTGGTCTAGGGATGCTCACTCACAAGAAAATAGGCCTCTTTGGCAACCCCAATAGTGGAAAATCATCGCTATTCAATGCGCTGACCGGATTGAAACAAAAGACCGGGAATTTTGGCGGTGTTACGGTGGAGAAGAAAGTCGGCAAGCTATCGCTAGGTAAGAATATTAAAGCTGATCTGATTGATTTTCCGGGCTCATATAGTCTTCATGCGATTTCACTGGATGAGAAAATAGTAACTTCTGTCTTGCTCCAGCCTGAGGAAAAGGCCTATCCGGATTTGGCTATTTATCTGGTGGATATAGAACATTTAGAACGACATCTGTTATTTCTCACTCAATTAATAGACTTAAAAATTCCGCTCATTATCGCGCTCAATATGGCGGACCGTGATCTCAACTTTGCGCCAAAAGTCAAGCTAATCAATGAGTTTTTTGATTTACCTACACTTGAGATCAGTTCGAAGACAGGACAGGGATTAGTGGCACTCAAGACATTAATCAACAGCGTACTTGAAAACCCGGAGACCGGCCTTAGTTCCAAATCTTTCTTCCCAAAAGATGAACTTTTGAGACGGGCTGAGTGGTCTGAATTAAATACCGGGCCTGAAGCTCCTGAATATAGGGAACTAGTAGATATAGTTAATAATAGTACGCTCCATAAGTCGGCTTTGGGACTGCAGGTGTGGGATACCATGTTTCGGTTTGAAAAGTTGGAACCTCTGATGCTGGCGCCTGAACTGCGCAAATCTCCAACACCTTCCAATGAGCTTACTCAGAAACTGGATAAAGTACTGCTACATCCCTTCTGGGGGATAATTGTATTTATCATCATTCTGTGGCTCATCTTCCAGTCTATATTTAATCTCGCTGAAAAGCCCATTGATATGCTGGAGACTTCATTTACCTACGTCGTAGGCTGGGTTCATCAGTTATTACCGCCAGGATGGGTTACTAATCTCATCGCAAATGGCATCATACCGGGACTAAGTGGAATAATCGTCTTCGTGCCTCAGATAGCGCTGCTATTTATATTCATAAGCATACTGGAAGAGACAGGCTACATGACACGGGTGGTCTTTTTGTTTAATTTTCTAATGCGAAAATTCGGATTGAATGGCCGCAGTATAGTAGCACTGATCTCAGGGGGCGCCTGTGCGGTCCCTGCAATACTGAGTACACGAACTATCGGTAATGCCAAGGAGAGACTGATTACCATTATGGCTACACCTCTCATCAGTTGCAGTGCACGTCTGCCTGTATATTCTCTTCTTATTGCCTATGTCATACCTGCCGGCTTTATGTGGGGCTTTATTAATAAAAGAGGGTTGGCCTTCTTTTCTATCTATGTAATTAGTACGCTTTTTGCCCTCTTTGTGGCTTTTTTACTTAAAAAAATGGTAAAATCAGACGAGCCCAGTCAGATGATGCTTGAGTTACCGGATTATAAGCTCCCTATTTTAAAAAATATATATCACAATGTGTATGAGAAGATAAGGTCTTTTATTTCTGAAGCTGGTAAGATCATTCTGATGATATCAGTAGTACTATGGGCACTGGCATCTTATGGACCCGGAGACAGAATGGCGCAGGCAGAAGCAGCTCAAAAAATAAGACTTGAAAATCCAAAGCCGGGTGAACAGCTTGCCAATGTAGAAGCCATAAGACTTGAGAATTCCTATGCAGGTCTCATGGGCCAGTGGATAGAACCGGTGATCAAGCCATTGGGATTCGACTGGAAGATAGGAATAGCACTCATCACCTCTTTTGCAGCACGTGAGGTATTCGTCGGTACTATTGCGACTATCTATAGTGCTCAGCAAGATGATTCTCCTGAAAACCTGTCAGCAATGCTGGCTAAGCAGGTCAATCCCAACACGGGCAAGAAGGTATTTAATTTGGCGACCTCAGCATCACTGATCGTCTTTTATATATTTGCACTCCAATGTCTGAGTACATTGGCAGTGGTCAAAAAGGAAACCGGTAGCTGGAAATGGCCCATGATCCAATTATTCGCTTACAGCGGATTTGCCTATCTTGCAAGTCTCATCGTGTATCAGATCTTGAGCAGTTGGTCGTGAAAGGCCGATTTTGCCCAAAATAATCTTACATTTGTACCTGAAACGAATAAAGCGATCCTTCATTTCAATACCATTGACCCATATAGATAATTAACATTTTTGGATGTTCAAAAGTAGTTTTTTCGTACTGGTTTTATTCATTGCTCTCTTTTCAGCGTGTGTACCTAATAATCCCAAGAATGTAATTGGATTCAACATGAATCTGACGAGCAAAGACGTCCAGCAAGCTTTCGAGGCGGGATACAAACACGCCAATGATACCTTATTCGAACTTCTTCATGACGCCAACCCAACAATTCGATTTATCACGCTCAATTCATTTGCCTCTTCAAGTGATTCTACTCTGATAGATTCGATCGCACCTCTGCTCAAGGATTCTGAGGAAAAAGTACGGACTACCGCCGCGTATGTCTTGGGACAATTGAGAAGTGTAAAGGCAGAGCACTATCTGATAGATGCATTTGTAAAATTCGACAGTCTGAACAACAGTGGTTTATTCAATGCCACCATACTGGAAGCACTAGGTAAGTGTGGTAGCAGGAATAGCCTCCAACTGATGACGTCGGTAAAATCATATACACATACAGACTCATTGCTTACTTCCGGGTTGGCAAAAGGTGTATTTCGATATGCGCTGAGGAATATGTATTCCAAAGCGGGTAATAGTCAAATGTTTAACTACCTATACAATAAGCAATATTCAGATAATTCTCGGTTATACGCCGCTCACTACTTTTCAAAACTACCCGCAACAGAGCTCAAGTCACTCACAGATTCGCTCATCTCACTATATAATGTGAGCAACAAAACAGACATAAGAATACCACTCATCAATGCAATTTCAAAAGGGAATCCCACTCTGGTAGTCAATTTCATTAATGGACAACTAAAATCCAGTTCTAATCCTCAACTCCGCTATGCACTTATCAATGGAGTAAATCAATTGTCCTATAAAGATGGAGACACACTTGCCATTACTTACATTAAGGACAAGGACGATCAGATAGCACAAGCGGCTGGATTGTACTTGTTTAATCATGGTTCAGAACTGGATGCTAAGCGATACTTCGATAAATTCTTAAGTCCGGAGACCAATCGAGCGTGCCAACTGGAATTACTTGGTGCTGTAAACAAATACCTCCCTTACACGCCGATAAACTATCAGTTGAAGCAAGGTGTAAATGCAATACTCAAAGATTCATTGTTGAGATTACCGGACGTGTATAGAAAAGCAGATATTATCAAATATCTTGGTGGAGATGTTACTAATTTTTCATTTATCCGGGATGTAACCAAGAATGCGCCTGATAAAATCATACAAGTCGCAGGTATGGAATCGTATGGTGATATATTAGCCAATCCTTACTTTGCCAAGATATATAGGTCAAATTATATACCATACAAAAAGCAAATCTTCAGCTATCTTATCGAGGGGTTACTCTCGGGCGACGTAGGAGTTACATCTACTGCAGCAGTCACACTTAGAAGACCGGAGTTAGACTTTAAGACATTCTTACCGGGTGATTCTATTTTCAAAATTGCCTTGAAGAAGATAAAATTACCTGAAGGAGCAGAAGCGTATAATGAAGTAGCCAAGACACTCTCCTTCTGGAATGGACTGCCTCCCAGACCATTGCCAGATAAGGGATTTCGCATGCTTGACTGGGCAGTACTGAACAACATCACTGATTCTACCCAATGCCAGATCATAACTAATCGCGGCAAGATAGATTTGCGATTATTACCTTCAGTGGCACCACTAAGTGTAGCCAACTGGATCGAACTAGTAAAAAGGAATTACTACAATGGTAAGATTTTTCACCGCGTGGTACCCAATTTTGTCATACAAAGCGGATGTAACAGGGGCGATGGATTCGGCTCTCTGGATTATCTCATTCGATCTGAATTACCTATGGTCTATTACAACAAACCAGGAATGGTAGGTATGGCTTCAGCAGGGCCAAACACAGAAAACTGCCAATTCTTTATCACCTCAGCGCCCACACCCCATTTAGATGGCCGCTACACCATTTTCGCTGAAGTCATTTCGGGAGAAGATGTAGTAAAGCACATAAAAAGAGGAGACATAATTAAAAAAATAACTATAAAATGAAAGAAACGCCACTAACCGCCACTCACATAGAACTAAACGCTAAAATGGCTGAGTTTGCCGGATATAATATGCCCATATCTTATTCGGGAATTATTGACGAACATCTGGCTGTACGAAATAAAGCCGGTTTATTTGATGTAAGTCATATGGGTGAGTTTATAGTTAAGGGAAAAAAAGCACAGGAATTAGTAGATAAAGTAACCTCTAATGATGTCAGTGCACTCAAACCGGGAGAAATACAATATTCCTGTCTGCCTAATACAACGGGTGGTATTGTTGACGATCTGCTGGTGTATCGCCTGTATGAAGATCAATGCACGGAAGGCGAGAAGGCGTTTATGCTGGTGGTAAATGCCGGAAATATCCAGAAAGATTGGGATTGGATCAGTTCATATGCCAATGACGATGTAAAACTGACAAATATTTCAGATCAAACCGCTCTATTGGCGCTGCAAGGGCCTGCAGCCACTTCTATTTTATCCGCATTAACCACTGTACCTGTGGGCACCATTGATTATTACAACTTTGCGAAGGGCACTGTGGCCGGCATTTCTAATGTGCTCATATCTGCTACCGGATACACCGGCTCAGGCGGATATGAACTGTATTGCGACAATAAGGATGCACTTGAACTGTGGAATGCGATCATGACCCAAGGAAAGTCGGAAGGATTGATACCTGCAGGCTTAGGCGCACGTGATACGCTTCGACTCGAGATGGGCTTCTGCCTATACGGTAATGACATCAATGATGAGACCACTCCGCTTGAAGCTGGACTAGGTTGGATCACTAAACTAAAAAAGGGACATTTCATCGCGAGTGATATTCTGGCAGCACAAAAAAGTGCTGGTGTAACGAAAAAACTTACTGCATTCAAAATGAATGAAAAACGCGTGCCCAGGCATGGCTATGCGATACTGGATAGCGAGGGTAATACGCTGGGTGAAGTAACCTCAGGCACAATGTCACCTTCATTGGGCTATCCGATTGGAATGGGGTATATAAAGACCAGTGATGCCGTACCGGGTAGGAAGATTTTTATAGATATCAATGGTAAAA
>DAOLZQ010000062.1:0-15544 GCA_035426385.1 Saprospiraceae bacterium | reverse complement strand
AGAGAGCCGAACAACTCAGTATTGAAGCAGGTCTGCCGGAGCAATTACCAGAAATTTACCATTTACTTACCAAAGCATCGCTGAATACTAGTGATCCAACCGGTGCGCTTACATATCTTGAAGAATATACTTCTGCAGTTAATAAGCAGAATAATATGGAGATAGTTAAGTCCAGTAAGGAAATAGCTGAAAAATTTAATTCTGAGAAAAAAGACAGTAAGATCAAATTCTTGGAAACCCAAAATGCCATCAAGACCTTCAACGCTGAGAAACAACGTGCTACTATTATATTCCTAATGGTCGGATTGGTCTTATTTGGAATGTTACTATATGTCATCTATCGTAACTATACGAATCAGATCAAAAATAATCAAATCATCAATGAACAGAAAAGCCTTTTACATTCTCAAACATTAAAACAAGCACAGCAAGACAATCAAATCATCGCTATGGAGGCTATGTTAAAAGGCCAGGAAGCAGAGCGGAATCGTATAGGGAAAGATCTGCATGACAGTCTCGGTGCTACACTATCCACCATCAAGTTGCACATGAGTGCTATTACTCGATCGGAGCAGCAAGGCGCCGAACTAGGGTTACAGAAGACTAAAGAACTCCTGGATGATGCATGTGAGGAAGTGCGTAAGATAAGTCGGGATATGATGCCCATCACTCTCTCGAATTATGGACTGAATGTCGCACTCGAAGAATTAGTGGACAAGTTTACCACTCCCGCTGGACCACAAGTCATCTACCAAGTATATGGGCTGCACAAACTGGGCAATAGAGATGTAGAATTATTTATATATAGAGTGATCCAAGAGTTAATAAATAATTGTATTAAACACGCCCAGGCTGACGAAATCTTACTGCAAATCAACTACCTAGAAGACAAAATGGTCATTACTGTAGAAGATGATGGTAGAGGGTTTAATTATATTCCGGGATTATCTACAGGGATGGGTATCAAGAATATAGAGTACAGAGTTCGATATCTGAAGGGAAATCTTACTATTGAATCACAGCCTGGTCAAGGTACTACCACAGTAATCGAAATACCCAATCAAGTACTAACTGACCATCCTATGGCAAACATCTACAATGAAGAAGTGTAACTAAACTTCACCTGGGATAATACCCGTTTGGGCGCCAAAATGCTGTATAAACTGATCCATATCACCTGCCAGGGCTTCATTTTTGGTGGCGGTACGGTAAGTATCGCACATGCTACGAAGTGTCTGGTAGAAAAAACGATCCATTTCCATAATTTGCATATCCTGTGTCCAAAGATCTATCTTCAGAGTGTCGCGTGAGTTTGTATCAAACAATGCAAGCATAAAGGCCTTAATATCCTGAGCACCTTCAGTCTGAGCGCTTGCTTCCCAAGATAAAGCAGTGGGAACTTTCTTATCATCGAGCTCTACTTTGAGCTTTATTTCATAAGTATCTGACATCTATTTTTTAAGAGTCAAAGATAGAAGAGTTGGTTGAAAATCCTATCCAAAATAATCAAATCGGATCCTAGAGGCTTGATATAATTGGTATGAGGATATTTAGAATTAAGGAAGCAATATAAAACCAACTATTGACCTAAAGCTAGAGCTAGACTGTCTACTCAGTCAGTCTTATTGACCTCCACTTTATCTAGTTTCAACTTATAATAACTGAATAATTCTTTACCGATTTCCAGATTATCATAATGTTTTGCTGCGAAGACCTGTGCCCGATGACATATATGCTGAATAAGGAGTGGATGATCGAAACAAAAGTCGATTTTATTGATAAACTCATCCACCGTTTCAGCGACCAATATTTGATTACGGTCTTTGGCGTCAATTCCTTCCAGGCCTAATGATGTAGTGATAACCAATCTACCTAGAAACATACCTTCAAGTATCTTTACTCGCATACCACTGCCGGACAGTAAGGGTACTACCATGACGGGAAAGGAGTTGATAAATGATTTAGCGTCCTCAACTTCACCATGAAAGGTGACGTTCTGTCTATGCATTTTTCGGAAGTATTCCGGCATATTGCGACCGGCCACGTGGAAGGTTAGCGTTGGGTGCTTCGTCAGTAAGCGGGGCCAGATATCATCCAGAAACCATTCCAATCCCTCCACATTGGGAATCCAGTCCAGAGAGCCTATAAAACTGATCGAGGGTGATGAGAAGACATCTTTGTCCATCGCCAGATAATCCCTGGTGTCCAGCCCAATAGGTATGATCTTGGCTGACTGCAGATAGCCCAAACTTCGGAAAGTTTTGAGATCACGCTGTGTAATCGCCAGCAGAACATCAATTTTGGAGAGTTGCTGTACTTCATATTTTTTCAACCGACGATTGAGTAAATTGAGGTACCATTTTTTCAAGAAAAATCGAGTATTATCGGCTACCCTTTGCCATATTTCAAATTCAACATTGTGTGAGCGCAGCACGATCAATGCACTGCTGTGTTTTCGAATTGTAGAGATGAAGGGTGTCACATAAAGTGTTTCCAAATGAATGACATCAAAATCTTCCGTCTCGAGCAATTCGATGAGTTTCTGCGCATAAGCATGATCCCGATACCTGGAGACGTGATATGAATCGCCTGAGGCCAGATTAAGCAGCGCGCCTTTTACAGTCACGTCGTTATTAACATCTACGTGATAAATCGCATTATAGTGATTCAATTCCTCAGGAATATGATCAAACTGAAAATAGTGCTTACTGGTATTCATGGTAAGCAGTGTCACCTCGCATCCCAGTTCTACCAAAGATTTACTCAAATAGTTGACAGCTATGGATTCACCATCTTTAAGTGGAAAAGGAAACTTCTTACAAAGCTGAAGTATTTTCATACCTTATACTCATTAGTTATACACAGCAAATATGTCCTCACAATTTATGTACATACGAATCTAACTCGAAAATAGTTTAAACATACTTTTCTAAAGTTTTATTCCTTCAACTTTCCATTTTCGTCGGTTTGGCAAGGAATACGTAATTAACACAATAGCTGAATTAAACTATAACGATAAAGATTTAAAATTGGCTGCTACTATTCTGTCTCAATCACTCCTAGTCCTTCACGGATGACCTCGGGCTCTTCACCTGTAAGATCTACAATAGTGCTACTGGTACGCATACCCATTCCTCCCTCAACGATGGCATCGACCAGCAGAGAATAATCCGAATAGATGTGCTCAGGATTTGTATAGAATTCTTCTTCCATTTCACTCTCCAGTTTTTTCAATGAGCTTGACAGAACGGGCCTTCCCAACTCTTGGATCAATTTTAGGCAGAAAGCATGATCAGGTATCCGAAAACCAAATGTTTTATTTTTTGTACCCAGAACACGTGGCAATTTATTCGTGGCATTCATAATAAACGTGTATGGCCCCGGTGTATGATCCTTTATAAATCGAAAGCTACTGTTGCTGATAGAGCCGGCATAGGCAGCGGCCATCGAGATCGAATCACACATAAAGGTCATCTGCCTGTTGCGCGGATCACTGTTCTTGATATTGTAAAGCTTCTCTACCCCTTCTTTACTCTCGGGATCACATCCTACAGCGTATACACTATCCGTGGGGTAAATAATAAGTGCTCCCTGGCGCAGCATTTCAGCTACCTGCTTGACTTGTCTGTCATCGGGATTTTTAGCATTAACGTTGATATACATATTATAAGTCGTTTAGATCATCATCATCGGAGTCATCATCTGAATTCAAAATGTCTCCAAAAATATCTGCTAGTGAGTCACTGAATTTAACTTTATTATCCAGCATCTCACGAGAGATAATATTCATTTCTGCAAGGGCAAATAAGACCATTTCCATAAGGAGAATCGCTTCCTTTTTGTTTCGAATCTTATCAAGTACCATGTCTTTCAGTCCATCTATAGATGATAGTTTTTCATACAAAGAGTCATCTGTTTCATTGTACCAGATTTCTATGACATTGCCCTTTGAGAACCAATTTTTTATAACCTGATAAGGGTCCTTATGATTCTTGTGCACCTTATTATCGGGATCAGGAAATAAGGATAGAAATTCATCTTTTACTGCTTCGCCGATCAGTCCCAGTGCTATATTATATGGCCCTTCCTGTTCACCCTCAAAGAGCAATTCTATTTTACCAGTGATAGATGGAATGACACCGATAAAATCGATGATCCTAATCCCGGTCTCAGTACTTCCGGCAGCAAGCATACGCAGCTCTGCAGATGAGTATAGATTTTCCATTCCGGAGATGCTCAGCCTGGCGGAAACACCACTGGCGCTATCTATGAAATCACTTTCACGGGCTACAAATGAGATTCGCTCTAGTATATTGTGCGCATACTCAGAGAGATAAATATGCTCTCTTACTTCAGGTAAAATATTTGCTTCTTGGTTGGTAATTAGACGTGCTACTTCTATTTGATCCGGATAGTGAGTTAATATTTGACTATCGATACGGTCTTTCAAGGGAGTAATTATATTGCCCCTATTGGTATAATCTTCAGGATTGGCAGTGAATACAAACTGTATATCCAAGGGTAGACGAAGTTTATAACCCCTGATCTGAAGATCGCCTTCCTGGAGGATATTTAGCAATGAAACCTGAATCCTGGGCTGTAAGTCGGGCAACTCATTAAGAATAAAAATACACCTATTAGAGCGAGGCACAAGGCCATAATGAATCGAGCGCTCATCAGCAAAACTCCACTTGTTGTTAGCAGCCTTGACTGGGTCAATATCACCGATCAGGTCTGCCATACTCACATCCGGAGTGGCCAATTTTTCAACAAATCTTAGGGCTCTTGGCATCCAAGTGATGGGTAGATCATCACCCATATCAGCGAGCATTATTTTTGACTGACCTGTGAGTGGCTTTAGGGGATCCTCATTGAGTTCACTATCTTTGATGATGGGTATAAATTCATCTAGTAGGCTCAGAGTAAGTCTGGCTATCCGTGTTTTAGCTTGACCTCGTAAGCCTAGTAATAGTATGTTGTGCTGAGACAGTAAAGCGCGTTGTAAGTCCGGCAATACTGTATCATCAAATCCAAAAATACCTTCAAAAACAGGTTCTTTTTGCTTCAACTTATTGATTAGATTCTGCCTTAATTCTTCTTTGACAGATCTGTATACATAACCGGTGGCTTTAAGCTCACCTAGAGTATGGATAGGTTGCATTTAATTATTTTAGCTGTTGATAAGGCTTGATTACCTCTAGAAAAAGGGCCAACGACTGTTTCTTAGCTGCATCCAGCTTAAAACTGATATTGTCCTTGTAATAAGTGAAAACATCAAAATGGGGTCGAGTGTTTGCTATCAGTTGCACTAATTGGTCGATATGGTCTATTCCTTGTTGGAGAGCTTCATTAAACTGCTGAATAAATAAGGGCGGCAACGCCTTTTTGCTTACCCAAACGGCAAACGCAAAAGGCAAACCATGCATATCTTTCCAACTTTTGGCCAAATCATATATATATGCTGTGTGCTGTTCCTGATCTAACGCCTTGTCACCTATTAGTAAAGCAGCATGAGTGCCTTCTACTCTCACTTCCTCTCCTTTATTTTGATTAAAATTCACTGCTTTTTTCCAAAAGTGCTCGAATAAATATCTACATAGCAACACTGACGTTCGAGAATCAGTGTCCAGATAAACATCGGTAATTTCTTCTATTGGAACCTGACTATAAACACATACCGTTCTGACTTTACCATCCGCGCCAATACAATAGTCAGAAATGAGGTGCCAGTCTTTAAAATCTGACAGTGCGCCCACAGGCATGAGAGCCAGGTCCACCTCATCCATCGCCAACTTGCGTGCACATTCGGAAGGTACATCAAGCTGAAGCGTGATCTGATCATTTACAGGATGATTGAACAGCCCATAGAGCAGTGGCTTAGTATTGAGGTAACTAACTGCAGATACTTTTATTTTATTCATTTCCGCTGGTTAAGTGGGATTGATCATTAGCCAAGACTATTGACCAAACCTCTCCTATTTTTTCGAGTAAATATAAACCCGTATTGCTATGTGGAGCTTCATCCATATGAGTAAAATCCCAGCCCATGAGCAAGCAGACCAAAATACGAATAATACGTCCATGTGTACATACCAATACCCTTTCTTGAGGAATTTTAGTAATAATATCGAGAAAGGTGGAACAACGAACAGCTACTTCTATCACACTCTCACCATTGGGGCTTTTCGCCTCAAAGTTGCCGGCCAGCCAAGCCTGAGTTACTCGGGTGTATTCTTCAAAGACATGACCTTCATTCACCTTCCCTTCTATATTACCCCAACTGATCTCACGACTACCGGCATATTCCAAGCCGGGTAAAGGCTTGGTCAGAAATCGATCTATAGTTTGCTTGGTGCGCAGCAAATTGGAATACACCACCAAATCTATCTCGGCATCCTTGTATTTATTCCAAAACAGTTTAGCTTGCTGCTCTCCAACGTCATTGAGGGGTGCATCAATCTGCTGACCCTGGATAATATTGCTTGCATTTAGTGCAGTCTGTCCATGCCGAAGCAGGTAAAGTGTGTTTGCCAATCTGATGTATTAATTATTCCTCTTCATCCTCCACCGGAGCAATAGGTGTGATCATCGGTAAGCCGATTAAGTCATGCTCTGCCTTTGATATCCGTCCAAAACCCAAGAATCCACCGGAAGCATTGGCAATACGGTAGGCATAACTGAGGTAATCTTTGTACATTCGACGGGCTACAGGGGGTTTCAACTTCGCCAAAATAGGATTGAGTTGAGTTAACAATCGCTCATAATTTTCTGCCGCATTATGTTTCACACCCATTCTATCCATCCACGATTGAATATTCACTTCCATTTTAGCATGTACTTGGTCGTAAAACTGATAGAAAAGGTGATTCTCTTCATATCCCCTTACCTTGACGGTATGTAAAGCTTCCTGCTGTTCAAGACTTCCTGCCTTCTCAGTGGTTGTAGCCAAAAGTAAGTAGATCCAGGTGAAAGCATCCTCCAATTGAGTAACCTCACTTTGATCTAAATTTTCAAAATATGTCATTATTGCCATTAGATAAATAATTAACTGTAAATGTTGGACAATTTCACCATTTTACAAAACATAAATGAATAATTAATATTCGAGATTATGAGTTTTATAGCTTACAAATTGGGTAATATTTGCAAATTTATGATTGTTATCCTTAACTTAGTGGGTTAAAAACACCTATTTGAAAAAAGCAGTTTCTAAACTAAAAAAAAGCGAGCAAGAACTTACGCCTCTCATGTCACAATACTATGATGTGAAGGCAAAGTACCCCGATGCCTTAGTGCTTTTCAGAGTAGGTGATTTCTATGAATCATTTGGAGAAGATGCAGTAAGTGTAGCCGGCATTCTGAATATCATACTTACCGCCCGAAATAATGGAGGGGTAAATGTCGAATTGGCCGGATTTCCCTATCATTCGCTGGATGTCTATCTACCGCGTCTGGTCCGAGCCGGATACAGAGTAGCTATCTGTGATCAGTTGGAAAAGCCGGTAAAAGGCAAAAAATTAGTTCGTCGCGGAGTGACCAATGTAGTGACGCCAGGTCTCACCATCGATGAAACACTGCTGCAACAAGGAAAAAATAATTATTTGGCCAGCTTGCACCGGGAAAATGAAAACTGGTATGGGATTTCATTTTTAGATCTAAGTACCGGAGAGTTTATAGTCAGCGAAGGTGAACCACAAGTGATCGATAGTCTGTTACAGCGCTTTCTGCCGGCGGAAATAATCTTTGCAAAAAAAGACAAAAAGCTTTTTCAAGCTCAATTCCAAAGCAAGTGCAGTACTTTCTCACTGGATGATTGGGTCTACCACTCTACTACCGGCGCAGAAAAATTATTGCAACACTTTAAGGTCGCCTCGCTCAAGGGCTTTGGTATCGACTCGCTCAATGCAGCGATTACAGCGGCTGGTGCCATCCTGTATTACCTGGAGCTAAATGAAAATAAGGCAATTAGCCATATTAATAAGATATCACGGATTCCGCGTGAAGAATACATGTGGCTGGATAAATTTACTATTCGCAACCTGGAGTTGGTTCCCGATCAGCAGAGCGAGTCTAAATCACTCCTGGAAGTATTGGATAAGTGCTACACACCCATGGGCTCCAGAAGATTGAAAAAATGGATCCTGATGCCCTTACTCAGTCGAGAGAAAATCCTATCCAGGCAAGAAATAGTCGGCTTTTTCATCGAAGATCCTGATCTCTCTCGCGATATTGGGACAGAGTTACGCCGTATCGGAGATCTGGAGAGGCTAGTCACTAAAAGTGCTATGGGTAAGATCCAACCCAGAGAGATACTCATGCTGAGTCGTGCTATAGAAGCTTCAGAAGAACTGAGAGCGAGACTGGTCAGTACCGGAAAGGAGCATTTGAATCGCATCAGTGAATCTATCAATCCATGTATCAGTCTCAGTCGTCTCATCAGAAAGACCATAAGTGAGGATGCACCAGCTATTGTCTCTAAGGGAAATTTCATACTACCGGGGAATCATGAGGAACTGGATGAATATCGATATATCATAGCAAACAACCGTGAGATGATGGCTCAAATACTGGCCAATGAATCGAAACTAAGTCATATTCCAAACCTCAAGCTGGGGTTCAATAATGTATTTGGATATTACTTTGAGGTAACCGCACGACATAGGCACATCGAGCCACCGGAGCATTGGATTCGCAAACAGACACTAGCGAATGGAGAGCGATACATAACTCCTGAATTAAAAGAATTGGAGCTGAAAGTACTTGAAGCTGAAAGTAAGATTCAAGAGTTGGAAGAAAAAATATTCCTTGAGCTTATCATTAGCATCAATGAGCACATTTCTACTTTGCAAGCCAACTGTGATCAACTCTCCAAGCTGGATTGTTTATTATCATTTGCCACACAGGCTGTACAGTACAATTACACTAAGCCTATCCTGGAGGAAGGCGATTGCCTGGAGATAATACAAGGCAGACACCCTATAATAGAAGTTTTATACGGACATGATCGTCAATACATACCTAACGATCTCTTCCTTGATCCGGATGAAAGTCAAGTATTAATCATCACCGGACCAAATATGGCGGGTAAATCTGCTATTTTAAGACAAACCGGCCTCATAGCACTAATGAGTCAGATGGGTTCTTACGTACCAGCCAAAGCAGTCAAACTGGGGCTCATAGACAAGCTTTTTACCCGTGTGGGTGCTTCCGACAATATACTGGGAGGTGAATCAACTTTTATGGTAGAAATGAATGAAACTGCCTCCATCATCAATAACATCAGTCACAACAGCTTGATATTGCTAGATGAAATCGGCAGAGGGACTTCGACATATGATGGAATCAGTATCGCCTGGGCACTGGCGGAATATATACATGACAATCTTGCCGGCAGGCCAAAAACACTATTCGCAACTCACTATCATGAGCTCAATGAATTGGAAAATAAACTTGAGCGAGTGAAAAATTTTAAAGTGGCGATTAAAGAACTGAAATCAAAGATTGTTTTCCTATACCAATTGGTGCCGGGCTCCAGTGAACATAGCTTTGGAATTCATGTCGCAAAAATGGCGGGTCTTCCACTATCTGTAACTAATAGGGCACAGGATATAATGAAGCGGCTGGAGGAACAATCAATGGCTGGAAATGGGAACCACCCCGATAAAATCAAAGCTATTCTAACACAATTACCTGCACACAATTACCAGCTATCCATTTTCGAGACATCAGACCCATCTATTGGCGCCATCAGGGAATTGCTATTACAACTTAATCCCGAGGCAATGACGCCAATAGAATGCCTGATTAAACTAAAAGAGCTTCAAAATCTGGCTCAATCAAGTCTGGTAGGTTGATCTAATTTAGTTTCTTCTGCGGAGTTCGTCTCTGATTTCAGCTAACAAAACATCTGTAGACGAAGGTGCAGGTGCAGCAGCTGCTGCTTCTTCCTGAGCTTTTCGCATCTTGTTAAACATCTTTACTACTGCGAAAACCACTAATGCAACTACTAAGAAAGTAATAGTCTCAGATATAAAATTACCATAATTAACCGCTACTTCAGGAACAGCTGCTGATCCTGCAGTAGCCGGAATACCGTCCTTCAGTACAATTTTTGCATCACTAAGATCGATTCCACCGGAGATCATACCAATAAGAGGCATTACCATTCCATCAATGAAAGCAGAAACAACCTTGCCAAAAGCTGTTCCAATGACCACACCTATTGCCATATCAATAAGATTTCCTTTGATAGCAAATTCCTTAAATTCTTTAATTACACTCATACATCTAGATTTTTAGTATTTAAAAAATCAAATATATTCAAACTAAATATATAAGACATTAAAAAGATAATTAAAGAAAAAATTCTATTTAAACACTTCCAACAGCACTGAATAACTAGTCAGATCCTGAAAGCCCGTATGGTGTAATTTAAAATACTGCAATAATTTCTCAAGCAGGATTTTGCGATCGCTTGTTTTTGGCATGACAGCATTTTCATCGAATATATAAAACTCTTGAATCTGAGTCAAAAGGAGACAATGAGTCGGAGCGATGAAATAATCATGGATGGGCTTCTCTGAGGTAAAATTTCCCTCCAATAAATCAAAATACTTATCATCAGTATCGTTTGAGCCCCACTGAATTCCGAAACCCATCAATTGAGCTATACGTAGGAGGTACCAGATATGAAGATCGGCGAAGTGCTTAGCCTGATCCAGATGTCGAAGTGTATGATCTAACAGGTTGTATAATTCTCTATTTACCTGGTACTTTATCAATGATTTCCTTGTTAATTCACAGAGGAATAAACCAATCGCCCGCCTGGGGAATTCAAGGGGTATTAAGTCGTAACTCCTTGCCAATCTCAGTTCTTTCATCCGATTTAACCCCGATCTCTCATTTGCATAATAATCCAAGTGGACAATAGCCATTACTTGGATAGAAGTGGGACTATAAGCGCTTTTTTGACTACGTGCACCTTGCAGAATAAATGATTTCATTCCTTCATCAAGTGTAAAGACATCAGCTATGAGAGATGTTTCGCCATACTTTAGCGTGCGCAGTATTATGCCATCATCTTTTCGCAGTGTGCTCATGGGTGGCTATCTTTTACCGTACTCCTTTTGAGTTTGGATACGAGTGAGCTGGCGCTGTAGGATAAGTGTGGCCAATCCTAATGAGATATCACCTCCGGGACCTTGATTGACTACTTTACTTATTTTATGCTCATCTACATCCAGCCGATAGAGATAGCTAAATAACAGGTCGGGTTGGGTTTCAAGCATATCAGCCACGATGGCGGCAATCTGATTGAGGATGGTCTCCTTCTCGAGTTGATTCATCTGCTCTAAGTCAGTGCCGCGGAGTGCTGCTTTTAATTCATCATTGAGTTCATCCATTAGTATCGGAATTGCGCTGTAGTATTGTCTCTAAACAGAAAAGGTGAGATTTCTTCAAGAAAAAGACTTTACAAAACTAAGATCCAAAATTTCTTCCAAAATCTTTCTATCATTAGATAAGCGCGGTACTTTATACTGAGCACCAATCTTATCTTTCTTTTCCAACCATTTATGAAATGAACCTTTGGGAATGGAAACCAATTTTAATGGAAGGAGCGCTAGGTCATCGGTACGCTTAGCATCATAGTCGGAATTAGCCTCCCTCAAAAACTGATCTAACCGTGCAGCAAAAGTGGGTATATCTGCCGGCTTTCGATCAAACTCTATCAGCCACTCATGTCCACCTCGTTCACGATCTGACATGAACACAGGTGCTACTGTATAATCAGATATTGTGGCACCGAAGACTTCACAGGCCTGACCAATTGCCCTATCAGTATTCTTTACCATCACCTCTTCACCAAAAACATTGATGTAATGGCTGGTACGTCCGGTCACCTTCATGTGATAAGGCCTGACTGAACTAAATTCAATCACATCACCCACCCGATAGCGCATGAGTCCGTTATTTGAACTGATTACTAGCGCATAGGGGACAGCGGGCTTCACCTCCAGCAATGATAGAACCTCTGGATTTGGCTTATCCCATTGTGAAGACTCAATAAATTCGAAGACGATTCCATTATTGATAAGTAGCATCATTCCAGCTTCAGCCAGATGATCCTGGGCTGCAAAATAGCCTTCACTTGAATTGTATATTTCATGATAAAGAAAATCAGCCGATGGTATATACTTCTGAAACTGAGCTTTATATGGGTCAAATCCCACACCACCGTGAAAATAACCTTGCAGATGAGGCCATACTTCGAGCATATTTGACTTGCCCGTATAGTCCAGTATACTTTTGAATAGTACGATCAACCAGGTGGGAACACCTCCGATCATTACCAGATCTTCATAGGCAACCGCTTTGGTAGTCTTATCTATCTTTTGATGCCAGTCTGCAAGCAGAGCGGTCTGTACATCCGGTGCAAAAAAGGGCCTTCCGATAGCCGGCATATTTGCGGCCATTAAAGCCGAGATATCCCCTATCGACGTGCGGTGATTCTCAGTAAATTTCTTTACGGTGCCGGCTATTAACAAGCTTTTCCGATGAAATATTTCTGCTGAGGGCATTTTGTGATAGAATAATGCCAGACTATCCCAACCTCCTTTGATGTGATTGATACTCATATTCTGGCGTGGCACAGGAATAAATTTGCTCACCTCACTGGTGGTACCCGATGATTTGGAGAAGTTTCTGACTGTTCCTCCCACCAAAACATCCGCCTCGCCCATCATCATGCGGTGAATGTATGGCTTGATATCATCGTAACAAACCAGAGGCAGAGCACTTCTGAACTCACTGAGCGTCTTTACTTTATGTAGACTATGTTGTCGCCCATACTTGGTATTCCGAGTATTGGCAAGTAGGCGCTCGAAGACTTTTTGTTGGGTGCGCTCGGGATGCTCCTGATCAATGACCAATCTGCTGTATGCAAATCTCAAGTAGGCTTTGACCGCTGAATTTAAAAATCTGGGCATCGAGCTTGATTTATCAATCTCCAAAAATAAATTATTTTTCTTACATAACTCATTGTATTGGAACAATTAGTATGCTGGAGCTGCAGGTTTTCGAAAAATACTATCCACAAAAGCTTGTTTATTAAAGATCTGCAACTGCTCTATTCCCTCACCTACTCCAATATATTTGATGGGGATCTTAAACTGATCTGAGATACCGATAGCCACGCCACCTTTTGCGGTGCCATCCAGTTTAGTCAGTGCAATAGCGGAGACATCAGCTACTTCAGTAAATACCTTAGCTTGTTCGATGGCATTCTGGCCGGTAGTCGCATCCAGGACCAAGAGCACTTCATGCGGAGCTCCCTCCAGGCGCTTGGTGGCTGATTTCTTCATCTTTCCCAATTCATTCATCAGGTTTATCTTATTGTGAAGTCTTCCGGCAGTATCTATTATACACACGTCGCAGAAATTCTTGATGGCATAGTCCACGCTCTCATAAGCTACTGCGGCAGGATCTGCCTGCATACCCTTACTGTAAAACTCGCAACCCACGCGGTCGGCCCAGATCTTCAACTGGTCTACTGCTGCAGCACGAAAGGTGTCACCGGCTCCCAATACCACTTTGTAGCCCTTCTTCTTAAAGGCATGTGCTAATTTGCCTATGGTAGTAGTCTTTCCTACGCCATTGACACCCACTACAAAAATGACATATGGGCGAATGTCGGGAATATCAAAATCCTCCAGCTCGGCAATATTATTTTCGGCAAGCAAGCCGATGATTTCAGCTCGCAGTATCTGATCCAGTTCGGATGAATTGAGGTACTTATCTTTAGAGACGCGAGCTTCTATGCGTTCGATAATCTTAACAGTAGTATCCAATCCTACATCAGAGGAGATGAGCAGCTGTTCCAGGTCGTCAAGTACCTGTTCATCTACAGTGTCCTTCCCGGCAATTACTTTGGACATCTTAGAGAAAAAATTCTCTTTTGTCTTTTCTACGCCTTGCTCCAGGTCCTGTTGACGCTCTTTATTGAAAAATTTGTTGAAAAAACTCACTTTGTATATAATTGGTTAGATAAGAAATGATATAACTTACTTTATGTTTAATGAATCGGTTTTGCATCACATACTAAGTCACGCTTAAATAGTACACATAGCAAAAAAGGCTTTACCCTTGCAGGAAAAGCCTTTCTTTTTATCCATGTTATTTGGGTAAATTAATTACCCAAAAAATCTTTTACTTTATCCTTGTGGATCATCACTTCCTTATAGGAGTAAGTGCCCTTGACAGGATCTTTGACACTTTTGATCACTTTTACAAAATCCCTACCCGAGCCTACGTTCGCAGCCCTCTGAGCAAGTCTTGCGTTTTTGGAAACTTTCTTAGCCATTTTTTATTTTATTTCTTTATGAACAGTCATCTTCTTTAACACTGCATTGAACTTCTTTAGTTCAATCCGTTCGGGAGTATTTTTCCGATTTTTTTCAGTCACGTAGCGTGAAGTACCCGGAAGACCGGTTGCTTTATGCTCGGTGCACTCCAAGATGATCTGAATCCTGTTGCCTTTACTTTTCTTTGCCATTGGATACTACTGCGATTATATTATTAATAATAAATGTTGATGTTACCGGGCGTATTACCAAGCTTCTTCAGATAGGCTGAAATACCCATCTTATTGATATTTCTGATGGCACTTGTAGATATCTTGAGCGTAACCCAAGTATCTTCTTCAGGTATATAAAATTTCTTTTTCTGTAGATTGGGCAGAAAGCGGCGCTTCGTCTTAGCATTTGAATGTGAGACGTTGTTGCCTACCATAGGCCTTTTTCCAGTGAGTTGACAGACTCTTGACATTGTATCTTTATATTTAAAATTACCAGATTGCTAATCGTGACCTCGGCAGGATTCGAACCTGCAACCTTCTGATTCGTAGTCAGATGCTCTATCCAATTAAGCTACGAAGCCATCTGAAAAAAATTCAGACCGCAAAGGTAACACTATTTTTAGATTTACAAAGATAGTGTTATGAAAATTTTCAAGAAATTGGGTAGTTAGGCAAAATCTGGTGTTTTGAAGCGCACTGGTCCTTTAGCATTTTGGGTATTTAGTTTCTAGCAGGTAGAACATTTTACAAGTAATTTGTCACTTGTCACCTTTTTTTAGTCTTTAGGGCGTGTCCCCGCTTAGTAGCGGGGCCGGTACCTGCAGGGGTTCGCTTTGCTCCGTGCTAAGGGCTAATATAATAGGTTCCTCTACTTTGTATACTGAGTTGAATATTGACATTACTCCATAGAATATATATGGTTATTGCCGCCCTCAGCACCGTGGCCCTTTCGGCCCCTCACGCATTGGTCTTTGGGTCGCTTCGCTTTGGTCGTTGGGTCGCTGCGCTTTGGTTCGCTTCGCTTTAGTCTTTAGCTCGCTTCGCTTTAGTCTTTGGGTCGCTGCGCTTTAGTCTTTGGGTCGCTACACTTGGTCTTTGGGTCGCTTCGCTTTGGTCTTTGGGTCGCTACACTTGGTCTTTGGGTCGCTGCGCTTTAGTCTTTGGGTCGCTACACTTGGTCTTTGGGTCGCT